>NZ_PVZB01000014.1 GCF_003002025.1 Paraburkholderia sp. BL25I1N1 | reverse complement strand
CGTTTCGGAACCATCAACCTGAACCAGCAGGAATGAGCGGATCATGTGTTACCCATGTCTCCGCACACCTGTTACCCATGTCTCCGGTCGATACAGGTGCATAAAAAAACCCGCCGGCAAGGGCGGGTCTTTCCTGAAGCGAACACAAACGGAAACGAGCTTACTTCAACGCCTCGAACGCACGCTCACGAATTTCGTCGACGCTGCCGAGGCCCGAAATGCGCCGATACTGCGGCGCGGCCAACGGAGTCGACGAATCGCCGTTCTTCGCCCAGCTGTTGTAGTACTCGATCAGCGGCTTGGTTTGCGCCTCGTACACTTCCAGACGCTTCTTGACGGTTTCTTCCTTGTCGTCGTCGCGCTGGATCAGCGGTTCGCCGGTCACGTCGTCCACGCCTTCCACCTTCGGCGGATTGAACTTGACGTGATACGTACGGCCGGACGCCGCGTGCGAGCGGCGGCCGCTCATGCGCACGATGATCTCGTCGAACGGCACGTCGATCTCCAGCACGTAGTCGATCGGAACGCCGGCCTGCTTCATGGCTTCAGCTTGCGGAATGGTGCGCGGAAAACCGTCGAACAGATAGCCGTTCGCACAGTCCGGCTGCTGCAGACGCTCTTTCACCAGATTGATGATCAGTTCGTCCGTGACCAGTTCGCCGGCATCCATGAAGCGCTTCGCTTCGAGGCCGAGCGGCGTGCCGGCCTTGACGGCCGCGCGCAGCATGTCGCCGGTGGAAATCTGCGGAATGCCGAATTTTTCCTTGATGAAGTTTGCCTGAGTGCCCTTGCCCGCGCCGGGTGCACCCAAAAGGATCAAACGCATGTGATATCTCCAGATCTATGTGAATTCTTGGGTGGCGCTGCGGACATCCCACGAAAAGTCGAAGGACCCGCATCGGCTGCCGTTTGGTCTCGCGCTGCACGTCGACGACGGCGCTGCAAGACGGTAACGGCGCGACCGGGCAAACCCTGACTCTCGCGTGTAGCGGGAGGCGCGCACAACCGTCCGATTATGCCATGGGTTTTTACGCTCAAGACCCGAATAAGGCCTGCACGCGCGCGAGATCGGCGGGTGTGTCGACGCCGGGCAGCGGCACGTCGTGCGTGACAAGCACCGCGACCCGTTCGCCATGCCACATCGCGCGCAGTTGTTCGAGCGCTTCGACCTGTTCGATCGGCGAAATCGCAAGGCTGGGGTACGTGCGCAGGAATTGCGCGCGATAGGCGTACAGCCCGATATGCCGATGAACCACCGCGGGCGCGGGCGGCGCGGGCATTGACGCGACGTTCGGCCAGTGCGGCTGGTAGGCGTCGCGTGCCCAGGGAATCGGCGCGCGTGAGAAATACAGCGCGACGCCGCGCGCGTCGAGCACGACCTTGACGACGTTCGGATTGAAAATTTCCGCGGGGTCGGTGATCGGGTGCGCGGCGGTGGCGATCGCGCAGTCGTGGTTCGCTGCAAGGTGCGACGCAACGCCGCACACGAGCGCCGGATCGATCAGCGGTTCGTCGCCCTGCACGTTGACGACGATCGTGTCGTCGCTCCAGCCGAATTGCGCCGCGACTTCCGCGAGACGGTCCGTGCCGGACGGATGGTCCGCGCGCGTGAGTACCGCTTCGAAGCCGTGCTCGCGGGCGGCGTCGAGCACCGCTTGCGCGTCCGAGGCGATCAGCACCTGCTGCGCGCCCGATTCGCGCGCGCGTTCGGCGACCCGCACCACCATCGGCTTGCCGCCGAGGTCCGCGAGCGGCTTGTTGGGCAGACGCGTCGAGGCAAGTCGAGCCGGCACGACGGCGATGAACGGGGGAGTGGCGGTGTTGGCGTGGGTCATCAGCGAGGCAAGCGCAAAGACGGGCGGTGATAAAGCCGGAAGAAAGCGACCACGCATGCAGCGCGGCTGTGGACAGGCAAAACGACGAAAGCAGATCGCGGCACGGGGCACGCCTTAACACTGCCGCCGCGTGCGAGGGCAGCGAGGCTCAGGCCACGGAGCCCGGATTCAGATCCACCGGTGTGCCTTCCACCGTCTGCCGCGCTTCGTCGACCAGCATGACGGGAATGCCGTCGCGAATCGGATAGGCCAGCTTGTCCGCGTTGCAGATCAGCTCCTGCGCGGCGCGATCGTAGCTGAGCGGGCCCTTGCAGATCGGGCAAACGAGAATTTCAAGCAGGCGAGCGTCCACGAACTTTCTCCACAACTAGTGCAATGAGGCGATGATCGAGCGCGGCTTCGACCGGGACAACCCAGATGCGCGCGTCGTGCCAGGACCCCAATTTTACCGCATCCTTTTCCGTTATCAGGATGGCGTCGGCGTCCACGTCGGTAAAAGGATTGCGCTCGAACGCGTAATGATCAGGCAAGGCGCGCGTGGCGGGCGTGAGGCCGGCGGCGCGCAACGTCGCGAAAAAACGCTCCGGCGCGCCGATGCCGGCCGCGGCCAGCACGCGATCGCCGCTGAATTGCGCGAGCGGACGGCGCAACGCGGGATTGTCCAGATGCCATGCGTCGGCGGGCGCGAGTTGCAGCGCGAAGGTATTCGGCCACGCCGGCAGCGTGCGCGCGTACGGATCGTTGATGAGCGTGGCGTCGCGGCGTCGCGACAGCGGCTCGCGCAGCGGTCCGGCCGGCAGCAGGAAACCGTTGCCGCCGAGCCGGTGATCGAACACGACCAGTTCGGCGTCGCGTTCGAGCCGGTAGTGCTGCAAGCCGTCGTCGCTCACGATCACGTCGACTTCGCGGTGCGCGGCGCACAGCGCCTGCGCAGCCGCCACGCGATCCGGACAGACCCACACTGGCGCGCCGGTACGGCGCGCAATCAGAAGCGGTTCGTCGCCGCCGACGCTTGCCGCCGAGGTCGGCGTGACCCGCGTCGGCGATTTCACGCGCGCGCCGTAGCCGCGCGACACCACGCCGGGTTTGAAGCCCGCGGCGCGTAACGCTTCGACCAGCGCGATCACGGTCGGCGTCTTGCCGGTGCCGCCGACGGTCACATTACCGACCACCACCACGGGCACCCCGATGCGCACCGATTTCAACCAGCCGAACGAAAAGGCGGCGCGGCGCGCGGCGGCAATTGCGCCGAACACACAGGCAAGCGGCGACAGCGCCCAGGCAAGCGGCCCGCGCTGCTGCCATTCGCGCGCAAGGCGTGCCTCGAGACGGTCGCTGACGCCGCTCATGGGCACGTCGCGCAAACAACCGGCGCGCCGCTCGGACAAAGGTAGCCGGATGGCGGCGTGAAGGAGCTAGGCGCAATACGCGGGGCAAGCATCAACGCGGTTCTCCGGACTATGAAAGTGAGGTGAAAAATGAATCTGCGTGGCATGGCGGCCGGCGTGCGCAGTGTGCCGCAATGCTGGACGCCCCGGCGCGTTCGGCATGCCGTCGAGCCCGCCACTCTAGCGCGCCGGCGTCCCGCCCGGCAAGTCGCGCGCCGCGCGCCGCGCGACGAGGTAGCGCTTCCAGCGCGGCCCGCAGCCTGTGGATAACTTTGTGGAGAACCTGCCGTCCCACGGGCGCAAAGGGCCGTTCCGTGCGCCCGGTATCGGCAGTCATTCTCTTTAATGAGATGTAAACGCCATATAAATCAACGACATGCCTACAATTCATGCGGCCGGGCGGGCGATCTGGCGGGATCTGTCTAGCCGGTCCCGCCATGTGGACACTTTTAACAATTCGAGCGCCGCGCTGGACGCGGATGGCCGGTCGGTCTATCGTCTGTCCGGCCAGCCACACTTATTCCTCGCATGAATCCCGAAAGCCCTTTTTCCTCGTCGGCGACGCCCGGCGGCGAAGTCGTCGTTCCCGTTTCTGCACTCAATCGTGCGATCGGCACGATGCTGGAACGTTCGTTTCCTCTCGTCTGGGTTGCCGGCGAAGTGTCGAACTTCACGCGCGCCGCGAGCGGTCATTGGTATTTCTCGATCAAGGACGCGCAGGCGCAGATGCGCTGCGTGATGTTTCGAGGGCGGGCGCAATACGCCGAATTCACGCCGCGCGAGGGCGACCGCATCGAAGTGCGCGCGCTGGTGACGATGTACGAGCCGCGCGGCGAACTGCAGTTGAACGTGGAAGCGGTGCGGCGCACCGGCCAGGGGCGTCTCTACGAAGCGTTCCTCCGGCTGAAAGCGCAACTCGAAGCTGAAGGTCTTTTTGCCGCTGAACGCAAACGCGCGCTGCCGTCGCATCCGCGTTCGATTGGGATCGTCACGTCGTTGCAGGCCGCGGCGTTGCGCGACGTCCTGACCACGCTGTCGCGGCGCGCGCCGCACATTCCGGTGATCGTCTATCCGGCGCCGGTGCAGGGCGTCGGCGTGAGTAGCAAGCTGGCGGCAATGGTCGACGCCGCCAACGCACGGCGCGAGGTCGACGTGCTAATCGTGTGCCGCGGCGGCGGCTCGATCGAAGACTTGTGGGCGTTCAACGAGGAAGTGCTGGCGCGCGCGATCGCGGAAAGCGCGATTCCCGTGGTGAGCGGCGTGGGCCACGAAACCGATTTCACCATCGCCGACTTCGCCGCGGACGTACGCGCACCGACGCCGACCGGCGCCGCCGAACTCGTCAGTCCGCAGCGCGTGCTGCTCTTGCGCGAACTCGATCATCGTCACGCGACGCTCGCGCGCGGCTTCGGCCGCATGATGGAGCGGCGTGCCCAGCAACTCGACTGGCTCGCGCGCCGGCTGGTGTCGCCCGCCGAGCGGCTCGCGCGGCAACGCACGCATTTGCAGCAATTGAGCGTGCGGCTCGCGTCGGCGGGCGCGCGTCCGGTGCGTGACGCACGAGCGCGGTTTTCGCTGCTGCAGATGCGCTGGCAGCGCTGGCGTCCCGATCTCGCCGGGCATCAGGCAAAACTCGGCAATCTTTCGCAACGTCTGGACGCGGCTTTGTTACGCCAGCATGAACGTCAGACCGCACGCATCGACACGCTCGCCGCGCGTCTCGAAGTGCTGAGTCCGCAGCGTACGCTTGAGCGTGGATACGCTGCCGTGCTCGATGCGCAGAGCGGGCGAGCGGTGCGCGCGCCGTCGTCGCTGAAGCCGGGGCGGCGTCTCACGGTGCATCTCGCGGAAGGCGCCGCGGACATCGCGCTGGCCGATGTGCAACCACGCCTGACCGACGGTTTCTGACACTTCGCCGACGGCATCCGCAGCCGTACTTTTGACCGTCTCGAGCCTTGGGCACACGGTGTGCGCCAGCACTAATTGCGCTGTGAATGCGGCATGTTCGCCGATGCCGGGCATAAAGTCCGTTGGTTTGCGGGGTTATTCCAACTCGCCTACAATCGAGTGCTCAAAAGCGTTATCCGCAGACTCCCCCACAACAGATACAGACAGAAGGAAAGATCATGGAACATACGCTCCCGCCGCTGCCGTTCGCGAAAAACGCACTCGTTCCGCACATGTCGGAAGAGACGCTCGAATATCACTACGGCAAGCATCACCAGACCTATGTCACCAACCTGAACAATCTGATCAAGGGCACGGAGTTCGAGAACCTGTCGCTTGAAGAAATCGTCAAGAAGGCATCGGGCGGCGTGTTCAACAACGCAGCTCAAGTGTGGAATCACACCTTCTTCTGGAACAGCCTGTCGCCGCAAGGTGGCGGTGCGCCGACCGGCGCGCTCGCCGACGCGATCAACGCCAAGTGGGGTTCGTTCGACAAGTTCAAGGAAGAATTCGCCAAGACCGCAGTCGGCACGTTCGGCTCGGGCTGGGCATGGCTCGTGAAGAAGGCCGACGGCTCGCTCGACCTGGTCTCGACGAGCAACGCCGCAACGCCGCTGACCACGGACGCCAAGGCACTGCTGACAATCGACGTGTGGGAACACGCCTACTACATCGACTATCGCAATGCGCGTCCGAAGTTCGTCGAAGCGTATTGGAACATCGTCAACTGGGCATTCGCGTCGAAGAACTTCGCGTGAGTTTGCCGGTGAGTTTGAAGGCAGCGCTGCTGGCGGGATGATCCGGTCACGGCGTCGAGCGTCAGGCTCCCTGGAAGTTGCTGGAAGAAAGCCCTCGCATGCGAGGGCTTTCTTTTTTTCTGGCCTGGTCTGGCTTGCTGGCGCGCACAGGTGCGTCGAAGCGTCCTGTCTCGGCCTCCGCCAGAGATGCATAGGATTGCTTTTCACACGACACGCCGCCTGAATCTTGTCACAGTTCGTAACGGCGCCAGACCTTCCAATTGGCATTCAGCCTGCCGACGCCGCGTCCGGATGGCGGCGGAAAAAATACGGTAACTATCTCGTAAACAAAGCACGCGTAAATTGGCCTAACGTATGGTTTCCCTATGAAGAAACGTGCGCCACCATGATCTCAAGTCCTAAATCGATACGCGTCGCACTGCCTGTGGCAGCGGTCGCGCTCGCGCTCCTCGGCGGTTGCGCGGTGGCGCCGCCGAGTGGTCCTTCCATCGTCGCGCTGCCGCGCAGCGGCGAGCCGCTCGATCAGTTCCAGCAGGACGACTACACCTGTCGCGACTACGCGTATCGCTCGACCAACGCGACCGGCGCCTCGCAGGCCGCGACCACGAACAGCGTCAACAGCGCGGCTATTGGCACGCTCGGCGGTGCCGCTGTCGGTGCGCTCATCGGCGCGGCGGCGGGCAATGCCGGCGCGGGTGCGGCGATTGGCGCGGGCAGCGGCTTGCTGGTCGGCGGCGCCGCCGGCGCGAACGGCGCGCAGTATGCCGGCGGTAGCCTTCAGGCGCAGTACGACGCGGCATACGCGCAGTGCATGACGTCCAAGGGCAATACGATTTCGCAACCGCAAGTGCCGGTCTACGTGCCGCAGCCTGTGTACGCGCCGCAACCGGTATATGTTGCGCCGCCGCCGCGTTACTACGGGCCGCCGCCGGTAATGTATTCCCCCTATCCGTACTACTGATCGAATTCCGCGGGGCACACTCATCCGCTGAATCGCGTCGCCCTCATGTATTGCCTCGGATGGCGGAGAGAGGCGACACGATGGCGATAAACGCCTTTGCAAACGGCGTACGGTTAATCAGCCGTAAGTGCGATGAAGGTATTCAGCGAGCGGGAGCCGCGCGTGGCGGACTCTTCTCTTGCGGCTCGCGACTGAGTCACGGCGCGCACCCGTCGTTGTGCGCAGCCGACCGTCGCGCCGTTCAGGAGACGAGGCGATCATGCGAATCTCGCAAGCTGGCGTTGAGGCCTCCGGGCTGGGCGCGTGGACCCGTCGGGGCACGATAGTGGCGCTGATCGCCGTCGCCTCCTGTTTCGCGTCGTGTGGCGGCGGTGGTTCTGGCGGCACGTCCGGGGTGGGCTCCGGGTCGGCGAGCGGAAGCGGAAGCGGCACATCGGGCGGCTCGGATTCAGGTTCGGGTAGCACAGGCAGCAGCGGTACAGGTTCGGGCACCGGCTCGACCAACGGCACCGGCACTGGAACAACCGGCACCGGCAGCACGCCGTCAGCGGTGACGGCCTACGCCACCGACGTCCTCATGCATCACAACGATATCGGCCGCACTGGTCAGATGCTCGCCGAGACCACCCTCACGCCGGCGAACGTCAATTCGGCGAGCTTCGGCAAAGTCGCGTTTCTTGCCGCGGACGGCAAGGTCGACGGGCAGCCGCTCTTCGTCACCAGTCTGTCGATCGGCGGCACGGCGCACGACGTGGTGTACGTGGTCACCGAACACGATAGCGTCTACGCGTACGACGCCGCCTCTTTCGCGCAACTGTGGAAGGTCTCGTTGATCGGCAGCGGTGAAACGCCCAGCGACGACCACGGATGCCCGGACATCACCCCCGAGATCGGCATTACGTCGACGCCGGTCATCGACCGCAGTCGCGGCACGAATGGCGTGCTGTATGCCGTGGCCATGACGAAGGACAGCGGCGGCGGCTACCATCACAGGCTGCACGCGCTCGATCTGGCCACCGGCGCCGAAGTGCTCGGCGGCCCGACGGAAATCGCGGCGACTTATCCGGGCAACGGCGCGGGCAGCGTCAACGGTGTGATTACCTTCAACCCGTCGCTGCATACGGAGCGCGCCGCACTCACGCTGGTCGGCGGCAACATCTACATGGGGTGGACCGCGCACTGCATGGGGGGTTCGTACACCGGCTGGATGATGGTGTATAGCGCCGGCACGCTGAAACAGACCAGCGTGCTCAACATCACGCCGAACGGCAGTCAGGGCTCGATCTGGATGGCCGGCTCGGGCATGGCGTCGGACGGCACGTCGCTCTACGTCGTGGACGGCAACGGCACGTTCGGCACCACGCTGAACGCGGCGGGTTTTCCGGTCGACGGCGACTTCGGCGACTCGATGATGAAGCTCTCGTTGGGCACTCTGCAGGTCACCGACTATTTCGCGATGTCGGATGTCGTCACGCAAGCGGCCACCGACAACGATTTCGGCTCGGGTGGCGCGATGGTCCTGCCGGATCAGACCACGGCAAGCGGCGTCGTCAAGCATCTGGCGGTGGCGGCCGGCAAGGACAACCACATCTACGTCGTCGATCGCGATTCAATGGGCAAATTCAACCCGACGTCGAACAATATCTGGCAGGAGCTGATCGGTACGCTGGCCGGTGGCATCTGGGGATCGCCCGCTTACTACAATGGCGTGGTCTATTACGGCGGCCTGAACGACAACCTGAAAGCATTGCCGGTCTCGGGGGCGTTTCTCGCGACGACGGCCGCATCGAGGAGCCCGACCACGTTCCCCTATCCGGGGGCGACGCCAGCCGTATCGGCGAACGGCGCGAGCAATGGGATAGTCTGGGCGGCGGAAAACGGCACGACCGGCGCTTTGCATGCCTATAACGCGGGCAATCTTGCTGTCGAGTTGTACAACAGCAACCAGGCCGGCACGCGCGATCAATGGGGCGCGGGCAACAAATTCATCACGCCGATGATCGCGCGCGGCAAGGTATATGTCGGCGCGACTAACGGCGTGGCAGTGTTCGGCTTGTTGTGAGCGGAAAGGAGCGCGAAGGCTTGTTGTTTCCGCTGAGCCTGGGTAGCGGCACCCGCCTCGGCACCGCTACACGTCACGCCGAATGAATCACCCTCACTCCGCGTCGCTCGTCGCGGCCGTCTTACGCGGACGACGACTGCGCGCCGCGGTTTTGCGCGCGGCCTTTTTTGCCGGCGCGGGCGCTTCTTCCGCTGTGGCAGTCGCTGCCGGCGCTTCAGCAGGCGCGGCGATTTCCGGAATGTCGTCAATGCTTCGCGGCGCGGTCTTCTTCGCTTTCTTCGCAGCGGTCTTGCGTGGCGCGCGTTCATTGCGACGCTTGGGCTGCTTGGCGCTCGTATCACGCTCGTCCGCCGGGCTCCCAGAGCTGTCCGGTTCTTCGGCCGTCACGGTTTCCCGCGCCGCCCATGGCGCTTCCGGCTCTGCCCAAGGCGTTTCCTGCGGCTCAAAAATGAACTCGGCATTTTCCGGCGTTTGCGCGAGCACATCGTCCGGTCGGGGCCGACTGCTGACGCCCTGTTCGACGGCCGGGCGCTCTTCTTGAACAGCCTCATGTTGGCCGCGTCCTGCTTTGCGATTACCTCGCCCGCGACGGCGCGACTCGTGTTTGCCGCCGGACTCGGCGATCACCGTTTCGGCGACCTGCGCCTCATACAATTGTTCCGCCGACTCAACGATTTCAGCAGGTTCGCCCGTGTTGTCGCTGGCCACATTCGCAGCCGTGCTCCGATACACATAGGCACCCGACTTCTCGTCACGGCCGAACTCGAGCAGCCCGCGCGCATGCGCTTCTTCAAGCAGATTGCCGAAAGCGCGAAAGCCGTAGTACGTCTCGTTGAAATCCGGCTTGCGGCGCTTGATCGCGTTCTTCAGCACCGACGCCCAGATCTTGCCGCTGTCGCCGCGTTCGGAGGCGAGTGCGTCGAACGTTTGCACCGCGATCTCGACCGCCTTGGTGCGGCGTTTTTCGAGGTCTTCCTTGTTGCGGGTCTTTTCCTCGTCGGGCGCGCGTTTGGCCGCCGGCTGGGCGGCTTGTTGCGGGCGTGGCGACTCGCGCTTGGCGACCGTGCGCTGACTCTCGCGCACGAGGTCGTCGTAGAAGAAGAACTCGTCGCAGTTCGCGACCAGTAGATCGGAGGTGGATTGCTGCACGCCGACGCCGATCACCTGCTTCGCGTTCTCACGCAGCTTCGACACCAGCGGCGAAAAATCCGAGTCGCCGCTGATGATCACGAACGTATTGACGTGCGATTTCGTGTAGCAGAGGTCGAGCGCGTCGACCACGAGCCGGATGTCGGCGGAATTCTTGCCCGATTGGCGCACGTGGGGAATCTCGATCAATTCGAAATTGGCCTCGTGCATCGCACCTTTGAAACTCTTGTAGCGATCCCAGTCGCAATACGCTTTCTTCACGACAATGCTGCCCTTGAGCAGCAGACGTTCGAGCACCAGCTTGATATCGAACTTGTCGTACTTCGCGTCGCGCACGCCGAGCGCGACGTTTTCGAAGTCGCAGAATAGCGCCATGCTGACGGTTTCGTTGGATGACGCCATGGTTTTCTCCCTTGAAGCGATTGTCGAATTCGACGAATCGCGACCATGATAGCGATTCCAGCGGAGGTGATCAGCTTTTGTGTTGCGGGCGCACCGACGCGCACGGCACCAACTCGCGACGACGCGCGGTTCTTGTGACGTTCTCCAAGGTTTTTGCAGGCCAGTCGACGTTGTGTCTGAACGGTTCCCCGGTCACAGCTCGATGGCGTTGGATAGCGGCGAATCGACCGTGCGGGCCACTTCGTCACCTATCCCCGTGATACGACGCGACATTCAGCGCAGCGCGTGCTTCCAGCACCTCGTCGACGAGACCGTACGTCTTCGCGGACTGTGCTGACATGAAGTTGTCGCGGTCGGTGTCGCGGGCGATTTCCTCGATGCTGCGCCCGGTGCGCTCCGCCATCATGGCATTCAGCCGCTCGCGCAAATAGAGCACTTCCTTGGCCTGAATTTCGACGTCTGCCGCCGTGCCCTGGCTGCCGCCCGACGGCTGGTGAATCATGATGCGCGCGTTGGGCAGCGCATACCGCTTGCCGCGTTGGCCGGCGGTCAGCAGAAAGGTGCCCATGCTAGCGGCGAAGCCGGTGCACAAGGTCGATACCTCCGGTTTGATGAACTGCATGGTGTCGTAGATCGCGAGGCCGTCGTACACCGAACCGCCCGGCGAATTAATGTAAAAAGAAATATCCTTGTCAGGGTTCTCGGACTCCAGAAACAGCAGCTGCGCGACAATCAGACTGGCCGATTGCTCGTTCACGGGCCCGACCAGAAACACGATGCGCTCGCGCAGCAAACGCGAATAGATGTCGTAGGCGCGCTCGCCGCGGCCGGACTGCTCGATCACCGTGGGCACGAGGCCGAGGCCGGTAATGGTTGGGTAGCTGGAATGCATATTGACCTCGTGTATGCGGCGTGGGTGACCGCGGGGTATGCGGAGCGCATGGCTTCATGGCACAAAGCCTCCAGGCTCTGCCTCCGCCGATCCGGAACCTGCGCATTCATTGCGCGGGTTGTTGTCCCTATGACGATGCGACGCAGCGCGACGTGACAGAAAGAAATATTTTTTTGCGAGGCTGTCACATCGTTGGATGCCCAGACGTCAAGACAAAATGAGTCAGGATGTCGGCGCGCGCCCGGTTCACTTCGCAGGCAGGGCGCCGCGCGCTTTTCACCACGCACGATCTGGAGGTCTGCATATGACGGAACAAGGAATCGACAAGGCATCCAGTTTCGAGGCCGCGCGAGCCCGCCTGCTTGCGCTGGCGTACCGCATGCTCGGCAGCCGCGCGGAAGCGGAAGACGTGGTGCAGGACGTGGCGTTGAAATGGCACCTCGCGGACACGCAGGAGGTGCAGGTACCCGCCGCATGGCTCACCACAATCACCACGCGTGTGGCGATCGACAGGCTGCGGCGCGTGCAGCGCGAACGCGCGTCCCAAGCCGCCGGCTGGTTGCCGGAGTTGTGGCTCGACGAGGTGGCGCCATCGGCAGAAGAACTGGCCTTGCGCGCGGCAGAGATGTCCTACGGCGTGATGTTGCTGCTCGAGCGCCTGAAACCCGACGAACGGGCCGCGTTCGTGCTGCACGAAGCCTTCGATTGTGACTACGCGGAAATCGCCGCCATACTCGAACGAACGCCGGCAACGTGCCGCCAGATCGTCCATCGGGCCAAGGCGCGCGTGCAGCGCGCGGGCGCGCCGATCGAGCCGCCGGATCCCGCAGCGCATGCACGGATCGTGGAGCGCTTGCGCACGGCGCTGGAGGCCCAAGATCGGGCCAGTCTATTGCAACTCTTCACTGACGCGCCTCAAGTGGTCAGCGACGCGCCGGTGTGCGCAGCGGTGAACACGTGCGAACCGGCGGCGGCAGGGTGGATGGACACGGTCACGTCGCTGGTCGAGCACGCGAGCAACGCGGAGACAGTGTCGGTGGCGGGCACATTGTGTATTGCGCTGCTTTTCGAGGGCGACGTCGTCGGGGTGCTCGACGTGTCCGCGAACAGCCTGGGAGATGGCTCAACGAAGATCGTCTCCATGCGCGTGGTGACGAGCGCGGCGCGTCTGCAGGCCACCAACAGCATGCTGGGCCGCGCGGCGGTCAGGCAACTGCTTGCGCGGATCCAGCAGCGCGCTATGAGCTCAGTTGCGGTGGGCCGCGACTTCCCAGTTGATGTCCACGCATAGCACCTGTGTGCCCGTCGGTGTGTGCGCGGCGATCGAGGCGGTCACGCACAGATGCGCTTCGTTAATGGACAGATAAGGCGGCGTGAGATGCACCTGGCCGGGCGTACGCATCGCCTGGATAAAGTATGGCCGGCGTTCCCAACTAGCGCCTTCCGAATGCAGCAGCGGGCGGAAACGCTTGGCGCGTTGCGAGGCGCGCCCCGGCGGGAGCACGTTGTCGCCGATCTGCCGGCCCGACCCGTCGAGCACGAAGCAACGCGCCGTCTCGCCGAGCATTAGAAGCGGCGCGGTGGCTTGTGCTACCGACTCGCCGGCCACCAGTTGCGCGGCTGCCGTTTCGAGCGCCGTGACATACGGTGCGAGCCGCGCCGATTGTGCGTGTTCACGCGCGGTGACCCGCGCGCGCAGCGCCGCGGAAAGCGAGTCCATCAAGCCGGCCGCCGCTTGCGGTTTGACCGGTTCGACGCTCGGGCCCGCGAAGAACGCGCCTTGCACGAAGTCCACGTTGCATTCCAGGGCGATCAGCGCATCGCGTTCGGTGCTCAGGCCGCCCATCAGCACCAGTTGGCCGGATTCGTGCAGCAGCGAGACGAGGCCGGGCAGCACGCGCTCAATGTGCGAATGTTCGCTGGCTTGCGCGAGAATGCAGCGGTCGAGCGTAACGATATCCGGCCGCAGATTCCACACGCGGTCAATGTTCGAATGTTTCGCGCCGAAGCCGTCGAGCGCGATCAGGAAGCCGGATTTACGCAGCGCATCGACGATCTCGGCGAAGCGCGTCGTTTCACCGCCTGCCTGTTCGGACACTTCAAGCACTACGCGCTGCGGCGGCAGGCCGAGCGCCTTGAGGCCCGCGAGCAGCGCGTCGCCGTAACTCGTGTCCATCAGCGCTGCAGGGTGCAGGCTCAGGAAGAGCCATTCGTCGTGGCTGTCGAACGCGTTGAAGTTGCCCAGGTGCAGCGACTCGGCGAGCCGCCCGAGTTCGAGCAGATCGCCGCGTCGCGCGGCTTGCGTGAAAACATCGTGGGACGGCACTTGCAGCGCGTGTTCGTCGTGAGCGCGCAGCGAAGCGTGATAGCCGATCGCGCGCCGGTGCGACACGGAGAAAACCGGCTGGAACACGCTGAACACGGTGTAGCCGCCGTACAGAACGGTGCGCCGGGAGCCTTCGTCGCCGGCCATTGGGCGGGGAGGCTGGAAGCCGGGAGGATCGAGGTCGATCATGCTCATCATGTCAGTCGTGTGGAGTTGGCTGCGCGCCTGCATGCTAGGCACTGGTTCGCACGCGCAAAATGTGAGTTTACAGGATAGAAGAGCAAGAACTATGCGCGTGCGGAAACACAGCACGCATGCCGGATTGTCCCCCACAGATAAGACGTTTGTGCGCCAGCAGGGGCGCGGCGATGGCGATTCGCACTTTGCTGGTGCGGCCCGCGCCCCGTTGCGGGTCGGCGGCGGGCCGGCGGCCAGGGTCGCTGCGCATCAGGTTCGCTCGGACGGGTCGGTCTTTTTCGCGGGCGTGCGGATGTCCGGCGACAGTTGCGCGAAGATCCACGACGAGCCTGCCGTGATGATCCCGACACACAGGAACGTCGCGTGAAACGCGGGCAGCGAGTTGGCGGCCGTCACGCGCGGCAGCAGACCGGTGAAGGTGGCGAGCAGGGCGCCGGCCACGGTCACGCCGAGACTCATCGACAGCATCTGGACCAGCGAAAACAGGCTGTTGCCGCTGCTCGCGCCACCGGTGCCCAGGTCCTTGAGCGTCAGCGTGTTCATCGCGGTGAACTGGATCGAGTTGACGGCGCCGAAGAACGCCAGCTGCACGAGGCGCAGCCACAGCGGCTGGTTCGCGGTGGTGAGCGCGAAGCTCGCCATGGTCAGGCCGACCAGCACCGTGTTGACGATCAGTACGCGCCGATAGCTGTGCTTGATGATCAGGCTCGTCACGAGGCGTTTGGACGCCATGCCCGCCGCCGCTACCGGCAGCATCAGCATGCCGGCTTCGAAGGCGCTATAGCCGAGACTCACCTGCAATAGCAGAGGAATCAGATAGGGCATCGCGCCGCTGCCGATCCGCGCGAACAGATTGCCGAGCAGGCCGACGCTGAAGGTATGGATCTTGAAGAGGTCGAGCGAGAAAATCGGCGAGGGCTCGCGCACGGCGTGCAAGCCGTAGGCGACGAAGCAGGCGAGGCTCAGGATCAGCAGCACCAGCACCGTGGCGTGCTGAATGCCGAACTCGGTACGGCCGTCGAGCGCGAACGAGATCGCCACCATGCCGACGACCAGCAGCAGATAGCCTTTCATGTCGAACTTGCCGACGTGTTCGTTGCGGCTATCCGGCATGAAGATGAACGTGGCAATGCAACCGACGATCCCGACCGGCACGTTGATCAGAAAGATCCAGTGCCATGAGGCGATCTTCACGAGCCAGCCGCCGAGTGTGGGGCCGATCAGCGGCCCGATGAGACCCGGAATCGCCACGAACGAGAGCGCCGGCAAATAGCGTTCGGCTGGAAAGGTGCGCAGCACGGCGAGCCGTCCCACCGGCAGCAGCATGGCACCGCCAACGCCCTGCATGATCCGGAAGGCCACCAGTTGATTCAGCGTGCGCGCGTTCGCGCACAGCAACGAGGCGATCGCGAACACGAGGATCGCGCTGAAGAAGACGCGGCGCGTGCCGAGCTTGTCGGCGAGCCAGCCGGACACCGGGATCATGACGGCCATCGTCAGCGAATAGGCGATCACCACTGATTGCATGCGCAACGGCAACTCGCCGAGGCTCGTCGCCATCGCGGGGAGCGCGGTGTTGACGATGGTCGAGTCGAGCGTCTGCATGAAGAAGCCGGTGGCAACGACCCACAGCATCACGGTGAGCGAGCGGGGCGAAGGTGTACTCGACGTACTGGATGCGGCGGCGGGCGGAGTCGGCGTGAACATGGAGGGCGGCTGGGCGCGCAGGGACGGGCTGTGGGACTCGCTATTCTAGGGAAAAGCGCGGGCCGGCGCTCGTTCAGCGCTCAGTCCGACGCCGGCAACGCCGCCGCCGCGCGAAAGAATGCCTGCGCACGCGGATCGTTACCGAATGCGATGTGAATCCTGGTCCACGGACTCATTTCCATATTCGGCCGGAAGTGATTGCCCGGCACGACGGTCACCCCCAGCGGCACGCCGCATTCCACCAGCCGTTCCGCATTGCCGACATGCGGCACGCGAGCCCACACGAATTTCCCGCCCGCGGGCTTGTCGAAAATTTCCCAGCCCGCGTCTTCGAGCGTCTGAATGGTCGAGCCGAGCGCGTCGCGCATGCGCCGGCGCAGGCGCTCCAGATACTTGCGATACGCGCCGCGCTCCAGCATCGCCACGGCGACCGCTTCGGCAAAACGCGAGCCGCCGATGCTCGTCAGCATCTTGATGTCGACCAGATCCTTGATGATCGCGTGGCTCGCGACCACACAGCCAATCCGCAGCGACGACGACAACGTCTTCGACAGTCCGCCCACATAGACCACGTGTTCGAGCTGGTCGAGCGTGGCGAGGCGATCGGTGATGTCGGTCTGAAAATCGGCGTAGATGTCGTCTTCGATGATCGAGAAGCCATGCTCGCGCGCCAGCTGCAGCAGCCGGAAGGCCACCGGCGGCGCCACGTTGGTGCCCGTCGGATTGTGGAACACGGTGTTGACGAACAGCAGCTTGGGCCGATGCGACTTCAACTGCTCCTGCATCACGTCCAGATCGGGACCATTGCGTGTGCGCGGAATGCCGACCAGTTTGACGCCGTGCAGCTTCAGCAGACCGTGCAGGTTGTAGTAACCGGGGTCTTCGACAAAGATCGTGTCGCCTGCCTTCAGCATGTAGCGCATCAGCAGATCGAGCGCCTGGCTTGCGCCGTTCGTGATGAGAATCTGCGAGGTGTCCGCCTGAATCCCCAACTGGCCGATGCGGCTTTGCAGATGCTCGCGCAACGTCAGGTTGCCGAGCGGGGTGGCGTAATCGACCATGCTCGCGAGATCGGTCCGCGAGACGTGGCGGATTGCCTGCGCGATGCTGTCCGCGTCGCGCCACGCTTCGGGGACAAAGCCGCTGCCGAGCTTGAGCGTTTCGCCCGGATGGTTGAATTGCTGCAAAAGATGGTCCGACTCGTCCTCGGCGCGGCGGGGATCCGAGGAGCCTTGGCACTGCGTGCTTGCCGGCTGGCGATCGGCGACATAGAAACCGGAGCCGTGGCGCGAGTCGACGTAGCCGAGCGACACCAGCCGGTCATAAGCCTCGATCACCGGAAAGCGGCTCACGCCGTAGTCGGCGGAAAACTGGCGAATCGACGGCAGCTTCGAGCCGGGGTGGGCGATGCGCGAGCGAATCCACGCCGTGACGCCAGTGACGATCTGTTCGGTCAGCGGTACGCCATTGTCCCGATCGAGTTGGATTTCAAGCTTCATGAGAATCTTCCTTCGCCGAACCGCCGAACCGCCGACTGATGCGGCTGAACTCTGCGCCACCAAACCGGCTGCGCGCGCCAACTGTCCGGTTTTTCAACTGAACAGTTCCGATAGAAGTGTTCGGAACTGTGCATGGGTCTCCGATCATCGCACGTCAATAATCGGTACAACAGAAAAGTTCTTTGAAGGAGAGAGCGATGCGTGAAGTCCGGATTTTCGAATTGGAACATGACGAGCCCGCGACGGCCTGGCGTGTCGCGCGTCCGTCGATCTTCAAGGTCATCTCGGGCGAGATCTGGCTGACCATCGAGGGCGACAGCGAGGATCACTGGCTCGCGACCGGCCAGTCGATCGAACTGCCGCGCCGCGCAGTGGCGTGGATCAGCGCGGGTCAGGCCGGCGCGCGCTTTGCGCTGGCGAGCGGCTCCGAGCGCACCGCAACGAAGCCGATTTCAGGCTCGCCAGTGTTGAACTGGCTGCCGCGCTGGCTCGGCGCGGCCTGACGAATCGCCAGGCTTATCCAGCCGGGTCTGTAGCGTCTCAGTTCGGCCCGGCAGCTTCATATTCCCCGATGTAACGCGCGCGCGGCCGGATCAGGCGGCCGTCGCGCGTCTGTTCCATGGCGTGCGCAATCCAGCCGACCACCCGGCCGACCGCGAACAGCGTAAACGCGGCGCCCGCCGGCAACCCCAGCACTCGCTCGATGGCGGCAAGCGCGAAGTCCACGGTCGGCTCCGCGCCGGTCGTATCGCGCACCGTGCGCGCCAATCGAAGCACTTCAGGCAACGGTGAACGCGCCGGCGCGCAGTCGGCGAGCATGGCGAACAACAGCCGCGCCCGCGGGTCGCCGTCCGGATACAGCGGATGACCGAAGCCCGACAGCACCGGCCCGTGCGCGCCATGTTCGACGCGCGCGAGGCGGTTCGCCAGATAGCGGTCGAGATCGGGCGCGCGCGAGGCTTCTTCGAGCAGCGCGGCGATGCGCACTGTTTCGCCGCCATGCCGCGGGCCCGACAACGCCGCGAGACCTCCCGCCACCGCGCCGAACAGATGCGTGCCCGTCGACGTGATGCAGCGCACCGTGAAGGTGGACGCATTCAACTCATGGTCCGCGCAGGCCACCAGCGCCGCGCGCAGCAAGCCGGCCTGCTGGCGGTTACGCACATGCCACGCTAAAGCCAGTTGCCGATGCAGCGGCTCGTTCGACGGCGCCGCCGAGATCATCGCGGCAGCCAGCAGCCGCATGACGGCGCAGGCTGTATCGAGTTGCGCATCGCGGCCGAGTGCCCACACGCGCGGCATTTGCGCCGCTGCGGCCGGCAGCAGCACGAGCGCGCGATCGAGCGGCGTACTGTCGCCCCACAGCTTGAGCCACGCGGCCCATTGAGCGTTGGCGAACGGCACGGCCGGCGCGTCGGTAATGCGCCGTGTGCTGCATTCCCACAGCAGCGCCGCGACGTCCTCGAGCGATGCGCTTTGCGCCAGTTCCATCGCATCGTGCCCGCGATATAGCAGGCGTCCGTCGGCGACCAGCGTGATGGACGATTCGAGCACAGGCACGCCCCAGTCCAGCACCTTCTGCGCGACCTTGCCCGCGCGCTTGCCGTCTTCCTTGCGGCGCGCGAGGCGCCGCACTTCGCCCGCGTCGTAGAGACGATGCTTGCCCTGCGCATCCGGCGACGAGCTCAGCATGCCCCGGCTCACATAAGCGTACAGCGTGGGCAAGCTGATGCCGAGCGCAGCGGCGGCTTCAGCAGCGGTCATGGCGTTAGAGGTTGGCATGGGTCGGCATGAGTCGGCATGGAAAGAAGCGCAAACCGAAGAAATCAATATATATTGATTATCATAATCAAGATTGATTGCGGCGGGGCGAAATTCTAGACTCGGTTCACCTCCTCCTGCTTCGCCAAGGACGACATGACACCTGAACTCGCTCTCAAACACATCTGGACCCTCGCCGGATGCGACCCAACCGCGCTGCGTTCCGTGACGCTGACCGGCGCTGATCCAGGCTTGCCGTCGATCTACCGGGTCGGCAGCCTGGCCTCGGCGAGCATCGCCGCGACCGGTCTTGCGGCAGCCGACTATCAGCGCCTGCGCACGGGGCACAGGCAGCACGTGACGGTGGAGATGCGGCGCGCGCTGGCGTCGTTTCGCAGCGAGCGCTATCTGCGTGTCGACGACGGGCCGCCGCCCGCCTTGCGCGATCCGGTGATGGGTTTCTATGAGACACGCGACGGGCGCTGGATTCAACTCCATACGAATTTCGCGCATCACCTGCGGGGCGTATTGCAGATACTCGGTTGCGAGAACGATCCTGTTGCCGTGGCCGCCGCGATTCGCAACTGGGACGGCGCGACGCTCGACCAGACGCTCGCTGACGCCGGCCTCTGCGCGGCGTTGATTCGCACGCCCGACGAGTGGGCCGCGCTCGATCAGGCGAAAGCCATCGCGGGCTTGCCGCTCTTCGAAATCGAGCGTATCGGCGACGCGCCGGCCGAGCCGCCGCGCGAGCGCGGCGCGGAGCGGCCGCTGGCGGGAGTACGCGTGCTGGATCTGTCGCGCATCATTGCCGGGCCGGTGGCCGGGCGGGCGCTCGCGCAGCATGGCGCCGACGTATTGATGATCAACGGACCGCATCTGCCGAACATCGCGCCGCTGGTGATCGACAACGGACGTGGCAAGCGGTCGGCTCTCGCCGATCTGCGCGACGCGGCGGGGCGTGAGATGTTGCGCGGCCTGGTCGCCGACGCCGATGTATTCCTGCAGGCATATCGCCCGGGAGCGCTGGCCGCACGCGGTTTCGGTCCGGAGGAACTGGCGCGTGTGCGGCCAGGGATCGTCTACGTTTCGGTGTCGGCGTATGGGCACGAAGGGCCGTGGGCGCAACGGCGTGGGTTCGATAGTCTGGTGCAGTCGGCAAGCGGAATCGCCTTCACCGAGCGGCAGGCGGCGGGGTGGAACGAGCCGAAGCATTTGCCGTGTCAGGCGCTGGATCATGCGACCGGTTATCTCGCGGCATTTGGCGCGATGGTCGCATTGGCGCGGCGGGCTACCGAAGGTGGAAGCTGGCATGTGCGCGTCTCGCTCGCGCAAACGGGCCGGTGGCTGCAATCGTTCGGGCAGATTGCCGATGGCTGGCAAGCGCCCGACGTCACGCTCGACGACGTGCGCGATTGCCTTGCGACAGTGGAGTCGGAGTTCGGGCGCGTGCTAGCCGTGCAGCCGGCTGAGGCTTTGGACAAGACGCCTGCTTACTTCGCGCTGCCGCCGGCCCGAATAGGCGCCCATGAGGCTACGTGGACGTGAGGACTTCAGGTCAGCTGGCCTGCGGCGAGGCGTGTGCCGACACACAACCAACGCACGCCCCGCGCACAGCGCAGAAGGCCATCTATTTCCTCAACTCCGCCACGAAGTCGTAGTAATCGTTACGGCAGTACGTATCGGTCAACTCGATCGCGCGCTGATCGGCGGTGTAGCCCACGCGCGTGATCAACAACAGCGCCTCGTTCGGCGCGATGCTCATTTGCTGCGCGATTTCCTCGCTCGCGTTCACCGCGCGAAAATGCTGCAACGCGCGGACAATCGTCAGTCCACGATTCTCCAGATACGTGTACAACGAATCGCCAATCGCCTGGGGATCGGGAATCACCGCGGCGGGGAAGGTGGAATTCTCGACGGCCATCACGATGCCGTCGGCCATTCGCAAGCGCCGCAACCGGGTCACCGCCGCCGCCGGCGATAAGCCGAGCTGAATCACCTCGTCGCGGTTGGCCGGCAAAATTTCGCGCGACAACCACTTCGAACTCGGCGTGAAACCGCGTCGGCGCAACATTTCGCTAAAGCTCGACAGACGCGACAGCGGATCTTCGTAGCGTGGTGTGATGAAACTGCCCGCGCCCTGAGTGCGTCGAATCAAACCCTGCTCGACCAGCAAGGCGATCGCCTTGCGTGAGGTGATGCGCGATACGCCGAGCGCCTCGGAGAGCACGCGCTCCGAAGGCAGCGCCTCGCCCGCGTTCCAGCGGTTCTCGTGGATGGCGGCGCCGAGCTTGCGAGCCAGTTGCAGATATAGCGGCGTGTCGTTTTCCGGGTCCGGGCGCAGGTCGCGCCAGCGGTCTTCCGAGGCAGAGGTCATGGAGCTCACGCAAGAAGGGCAAGCGGCAATTCTATGACATCGGCGCGCTGTGTTATAGCGGGCTTTTGCCTGGTGTCCGATCGAATGCCCGTTAAACCGCTAAACTCGTCGCTATGATTTTTCACGGCACGCGCCGCGCATTCGCTTGCGCAGCGATATTGCCGACCGCTGAGCCACTTCGAGGAGTCAGCATGACGAGCGACATCGCAAGCGTAAGCCTGCCCGACGGCGAACGCGTTCCGAAACTGGGGCAAGGCACTTGGGGGATGGGAGAGATGCCGGCGCGCCGTGCCGCTGAGATCGACGCGCTGCGTTGCGGCATCGAACTCGGCATGACGTTGATCGATACGGCGGAAATGTACGGCGACGGTGCGACTGAATTGCTACTCGGTGAAGCGCTGGCCGGATTGCGCGACAACGTGTTTCTGGTCAGCAAGGTGTATCCGCACAACGCCAGCCGGCGCGGCGTGATCGCGGCCTGCGAACAGAGCCTCAAGCGTCTGAAGACCGATCAGCTCGATCTGTATCTGCTGCACTGGCGCGGCTCGGTGCCGCTCGCGGAGACGGTCGAGGGCTTCGAGGCGTTGCGCCGCGCGGGCAAGATCCGCCATTGGGGCGTCAGCAACTTCGACACCGAGGACATGGAAGAACTCGTCGCCACACCGGGCGGCGATGCCTGCGCGACCAATCAGATTCTCTACAACGTGGCGCGCCGCGGGCCGGAGTTCGATCTGCTGCCATGGCTCGCCTTCCGCAAGATGCCAAGCATGGCGTACAGCCCGGTCGATCACGCACGCTTGCCGAAACGCTCGCCGCTCGACGATATCGCCGACGCGCGCGGCATTTCGGTGGTTCAGGTCGCGCTTGCGTGGGTGCTGCGTCAGCCCGGCGTGTTGGCGATTCCGAAGGCGGCGCGCGTCGAGCACGTGCGCGACAACTATGGCGCATTGCAACTGCAACTCGGCGCCGATGAACTGGCCGCTATCGACGCTCACTTCAAACCGCCGCGCGGCAAGCGGCCGCTCGAAATGCTGTAAGCGCGACGCGCCTTGTCAGTTGCAGCTGTGGTGCATGTGGACGGAGCCGAGCACCGCGACTTCCGCGGGCGTGTGCCTGAGCGAATCCTCGTTGACCTGGCCGGCGTCCGCGACGAATTCGTCGACGATCGACGACACCTGCACGTTGCGCAGGCACAGCGACACGCGCTGCGTTTCATTGGCGGGCAACGCGCTGCGCTGACCGAGGAGCAGCACCCCATACTGATAGCCGTGGATGATGCCGCGAATCGCGCCAACGCATTGACCTTGCGCGACGTTGTCGGTTTTCTGCTTACAGGTTTGCGCGAGCGAATACGCGGAGAAGGTGGGGTCGACCGGCGGGGCGGCTTGCGACAGCGTCGGCGAGAGCGGCTGTGCCGCTTGTGCCGTTTGCGTCGATGTTTGCGCCGACGTTTGCGCATGAGCGAGCGATGCGAGGCCGAGCGCCGCAGCCATCACCAGACCGGTGGCCACGCGCGCCGCGGAGCGGGGGACGTTTCGTTGCATGTTTGTGGTGCCCTCATATCGAACGTTGAATCTGATATGAGGCGATCGCGTCGGTTTGGTTCCAGGCGAGCATGCACGGGCGGCTGATTGTTCGAGTTTTTGCCACCTACGCGCACGTCCGCGTTCACGGTTCAAGTGTGCGGTCCTGACGCGCGGTCCGGATTCGCGTCGGGCCGTGCTACTCGTCACGCCGGGCGTTTTCGGGCGCGTTTTCCGATCCGTCGCCCGGCACCTTGCCCGCGACTCTTGCCGCATCGTCGCGCGACGCAGTTTGCAGCGCGCGCAATTCGTCGACGGGGATGTGGCAGCGGATTCGATGCGCGGACGGCGCCGCCGCGTTGCTTTCGCCGGCATCGGCGAACGGCGGGTCCTGCTGCTCGCAGATCGCGCCGAGCTTGCGCGGGCAGCGTGTATGAAACACGCAGCCGGACGGCGGCGATGCCGCGCTCGGCAAATCGCCGGACAGGCGGATGCGGGTCGCGCCGCCTTGGCCATCGAGTGTCGGTACTGAGGACAGCAACGCTTCCGTATAAGGATGATGCGGTCCTTCGAACACGGCGGCCGCCGGTCCGATTTCCAGCAGTCTGCCCAGATACAACACCGCGATGCGATCCGACAGATAGCGCACGACGTGAAGATCGTGCGAGATGAAAACGTAACTCACGCCGCGCTCGCGTTGCAGATCGGCGAGCAGGTTCAGGATCGCGGCCTGCACGGAGACGTCGAGCGCGGAGGTCGGTTCGTCGCAGACCACCACGCGCGGTTCGCCGGCAAACGCGCGGGCAATCGCCACACGCTGTTTGAGCCCGCCGGACAATTGGCGCGTGCGTGAGCCGAGATAGCGCTCCGGCAAGCGCACGGCGGCCGTCAACGTGGCAAGCCGTTCGTCGATGGCCGGCCCGCGCAATGCGGTGAGCCGCGAGAGCGCGCGGCCGATCAGCCGTTTCACGGAATGCGCGCGATTGAGCGCGGAGTCCGGATTCTGAAAGACGATCTGCAGCGACTTGACCTGCTCGGCGTTGCGCCGCGTAACGCGCGCGGCGAGCGGTGCGCCGTCGAGTTCGAGCACGCCGCCCGCATCCGGCGTAAGCAGGCCGAGCATCAGCTTGGCGAGCGTCGTCTTGCCGCTGCCCGATTCGCCGACGAGGCCAAGCGTTTCGCCGCTGGCGAGATCGATCGAGACGTCGTCGACCGCGCGCAGGGGAGCGCCGGATACGTGAAATGTCTTCGAGAGTTTTTCTGCACGCAATACGGGAGCAGGGGACTTGCCGCCGATCGACGCACCATTGCGCTCGGGCAAAGCTTCCGCACTCGCACGCGGCAATTCGATCGCGCGTTCGTGGTAATGGCAGCGCGACATCTGATCGCCGCGCGCGGCACTCACGCGATACGGCGGCGGTGCTTCGCGGCGGCAGCGGTCGTCGGCGAGACGGCAGCGGTCCACGTAGATACAGCCCTGCGTGACCGAACCGGGCGAGGGCAGACTGCCCGCGATCGTGTCGAGCCGCTCGCTGTCCTTGCTGCGCCCGGCCGTGGGCAAACAGCGCAACAGTCCGACCGTATAGGGATGTCGCGGCCGCGTGAAGACATCTTGCGTCGCGCCCTCTTCGACCAGTTTGCCCGCGTAAAGCACGCCGACGCGTTCGCACATCCTCCCGATCACCGCGAGGTTGTGACTGATGAAGAGCACCGCCGTGCCGAGTTCTTTGCGCAACTGCGCGACGAGGTCGAGCACTTCCGCTTCGACGGTCGCATCGAGCCCGGTGGTCGGCTCGTCGAGAATCAGCAGCGCGGGGTTCGAGGCGAGCGCCATGGCGATCACCACGCGCTGTTGCATGCCGCCCGACAATTGATGCGGGTAACTCTCCATCACCCGCTCGGGCGCCGCGATGCGTACGCGCTGCAGCATCTCGTGCGTGCGCCGCAAGGCTTCGTCGCGCGCGATGCCGGCGGCTTCGAACGCTTCGGAGACTTGCCGTGCGATCGTCAGCGACGGGTTCAGCGCGCGCCCCGGATCCTGATAGACCATCGAGATCGCATTCGCGCGCATGTTGCGCAACGCGTCGGCGTTGAGCTTCTGCACGTCCTCGCCGGCAATGACGATCTTGCCGGCCTTCACCTTGCCGTTGCGCGGCAGATAGCGCAGCGCCGCCATCGCGACGGTCGACTTGCCGCAGCCGGACTCGCCGACCAGGCCATACGCTTCGCCGCGCCGCACGCGAAATGAAATGTCCTGCAGCACTTCGCGATCGCGTCCGCGTATCCGGTACGTGACCGTCAGTCCGACGACGGTCAGCGCATCCGTGCGGTCGCTCTTCGAGACGTCGAAGGCGGGGAACGAGGAGGGCGGCGGGCCGTTCATCGGTCGAGCACGCCTTGCACGCTGTCGGCGATCAGATTCACGCCGACCACGAGACTCGCAATCGCGCCGGCCGCGAACACGACGGTCCACCATGCGCCGCCCGCCATCAGCGTGTACGACTCGGAGAGCGCGAGGCCCCAATCGGCCGACGGCGGCTGAATGCCGAAGCCGAGAAACGATAGCGTGGCAACCGCGAAGATCGCGTAGCCGAGCCGCACCGTTGCTTCGACGATGATGGGCGGCAGCACGTTCGGCAGGATCTCGGCGAACATGATGTAGGGCGCGCGTTCGCCACGCAATTGCGCCGCGGCGACGTAGTCGAGATGGCGTTCGGCGAACACGGCGGCGCGCACGGTGCGCGCGGTGATCGGCGTGAACGTGATGCCGATCACGAGAATGACGGTGAAGTTCGACGCACCGACGGCCGCGAGGGCGAGCAGCGCGACGATCACGAGCGGCAGCGCGAGCACGGCGTCGATCGCGCGTCCGACCACGTTGTCCACCCAGCCTTCGAAGTAGCCGACGATCAAGCCCAGCGTGGTGCCCGCTATCGTGCCGAGCAAGGTGGCAAGCGGCGCGATGGTGAGAATGTCGCGCGCGCCCACGATCACGCGCGAGAACACGTCGCGCCCGAGCTGATCGGTGCCGAACCAATGCGTGCTGTCGGGCGGCGTTAGCGAATTGAGCGGATCGGATGCGTACGGGTCGATGCGCACGATCCATTGCCCGGCAATCGCGCAGACGATCCACCATGTGACGATCACCACGCCCACCACGAAGGTGGGCGAGCGCAGCAGCAGGCGCACCTGGTCGAAGCGCGGCTCGGCGGCAACACGTGGTGTCGGCGGAACGATGGTGCTCATTCCGCGCTCCTCACCCGCAGCCGCGGATTCAGCAGCACATGCAACGCGTCGGCGACGAGATTGGCGACGGTGTAGACCACGCCGATGGTCAGCACGCCTGCTTCGAGCATCGGAAAGTCCTTGGCCTTGGCGGCGTTGTAGATCAGCGAGCCGATACCCTGATAGTGGAACAGCGTCTCGACCACCACGAGGCCGCCGATCATATAACCGAGCTGTGTGGCAGCGACCGTGATGGTGGGCAGCAACGCGTTGCGCAACACATGCCGCCAGATCACGATATGACGCGGCAGGCCTTTGAGAATCGCGGTGCGCGTGTAGTCGGCATCGAGCGCCTCGACGGTGCCGGCGCGCGCCATTCTCGCGATATAACCGAAGAACACCAGCACGAGCGGCAGCACCGGCAGCACCAGGTGACGCAGTTGTTCGAGTGCGCTCGCTTCGGGCGGATACGACGCCTCGATCGGCAGCCAGCGCAGCCACACGCCGAACACGAGAATCAGCACGATCGACGAAACGAATTCGGGCACCACCGTCGCCGATAGTCCAGCAATGCTGATCGTGCGATCGAGCCAGCGCCCCGCGTGCATGGCCGACCAGACGCCGCCCGCAATGCCGAGCGGCACGACCACGATGAACGCCAGCAAGCCGAGCTTGGCGGAATGCGCGAGCGCCTCGGCGATAAACGGCCGCACCGGCTCGCGATACGCATAGGACAGCCCCATATCGCCGCGCACGAAATGCGAAATCCAGTCGATGTATTGCGTCATCAGCGGACGGTCGGCGCCGAGCTGATGATTGAGCGCGGCGACCGCGCGCGCATCGGCGAGGGGCCCGAGCACCGTGCGGCCGATATCGCCGGGCAGAAGCTGTCCGCCCGCGAACACGATCACCGACAGCAGCCATAGCGTGATCAGCGACAGGCCCACACGCGTCGCCAGAAAACGCAGGACGCGTCCCGCATTGCCGCTCGGCGCAGAGGAAGCGGAAGGGGTCACCGTGGTCGACATCGTGCTCTCCTGTCGCAAACGCGCCGGCGCTCAGGCATTCGACATCACGCGCTCAACACCGCGCGGTCGAAATAGAGCTGCGCGAGCGCGGTGAAGCGCACGCCGTTCACACCCTTGCGCATGGCGATCAGTTGATCGTAGAAGAACGGAATGATGATGGGCGTTTCATCGAGCAATAGCGTCTGGATCTGCCCGGAGATTTTCTTCTGCGAGCCGAGATCGATGGCGGCGACGAATTGCGCGACCAGTTGATCGTATTGCGGATTCTTGAAGTGCGCGGCGTTCCACGTGCCGGTGCTGGTGAGCGGCGCATTCAGGAACACGTTCGGCACGCCGCGATGACCGTAGTCGGTAATGCCGAGCGGCGAGTCGAGCCAATCCGATTTGCCCGGCGTGCCCGCGCCGTAATACAGCGACTGGCTCTCGACCTTCAGATTGATGCGCACGCCGATCGCCTTCGCCGCGTTCTGCACGACCACCGCGAGATCGGGAATCTCCATGTATTTCTCAGTGGTCAGCGTCACGTCGAAGCCGTTCGGCACGCCCGCTTGCGCAAGCAACTGCTTCGCCTTCGCGACGTCGATCTTGCGTTGCGGAACGCCCGCATCCGAGGACGGAAACACGGGCGCGAACGGACTGTCGTTGCCGAGTTGCGCGCGCCCTTTGAAGAGGCCACGCACCAGCACATCGCGATCGAGCGACAATGCCAGCGCCTGGCGCACGCGCTTGTCCTTGAACAACGGACTGTCGTTGCGCATATGAATCTGCCGATGCGCGCTCGACTTCACGCCGACGGCCTTGTAATCCGGATTATTCAGAATGCCGGCGCCGCCCTGCACGGTGAAGGTGCCCATCACATCGGCCTGATGGCCTTGCAGCGCGAGCAATTGCGCCTGTTCGTCGGCGTAGAAGGAGAACTGTACGCGTTGCGGTAACGCTTTGTCGCCCCAGTAATCCGGATTGCGCACGAACGACGCGCCCACTTTTGCCTGATACTTTTCGAGCTTGAACGGACCTGTGCCGATGAAGCTCTTTTCATAGCCGCCCGCGTAGTTGGCGGGCAGGATCACGGCGTTGTAATTGTCCGAGGAAACGTAATAGGGGAAGTTGCCGTTCGGCGCGTCCAGATGAAACGCGACCGTGTGGTCGTCGACCACTTTCGCGCCGCCTTTGGACAGCACACCCTTGAGCACGGACAGCGCCGCCGAGCCGCTTGCCGGATCGGCGAGGCGGTCGAAGGTGGCGACCACGTCTTTGGCGCTGAACGGTTGGCCGTCGTGGAACTTGACGTTCGGCCGCAGCTTGAAGGTCCACACGTTGCCCTTGTCGTTCGGTTTCCACGACAAGGCGAGCGCCGGCTTCAGCACGAGCTTTTCGCCGTCGTCGTCGATCAGGAATTCGCCGGTCTGGTTCAGCAGTGCAAGACTGGCGGCGTCCGTCACCGTGAGCGGATCGACCGCGCCCGCAGGCGTCAGGTGAGCCACGCGGATCGTCTGATTCGTTGCGCCGGCGGCGCCTTGCGCGCGAGCTTGCGGCGCATTCAGCACGCCGCCGCCGGCCAGCGACAAACCAATCACGCTGGCATAGCGCAGCAGATCGCGGCGCGTGATGCGGCCGGCGAGGAATTCGTCGATGGCGTGGTTGCCGTAGGCGTCGGCGGTGAGGCGGGCTGCGTCGAGTGCGAGAAATCGGTCCGCGGGAGTCTTCATCGATGGAGTGTCCAGTCCGTTCTGTTGCCGGTTCTGAAAGGCCGCGCAGGATGCGCGCGACAGGCGACGGTATTGCAATGACGAAAGCGACAGGGCGAAGCGGGTTCAGTGTAAGCGATTGCTCATGGATTCGGAGCGCCTGCGCCGCCTCCGGGTTCGCGTTTGGCGGATAAAAGGGCGGCTGTGTATCGTCATCACAACGTTCGGCGCGGTCGTGGCGCGAGGCATGTCCAAACGCCCGCCGCTGCGGCAGTGCAACGGCCAATGCCGCGAATGGAAACCTTACCGACCGCCGCGCGCGACAGGTGCTGGATTTACCGCGCGACCGCGTCCGGGCGCCGCCAGCGGTGGAACAGCACCGAGCCGATCCAGCACGCCATGAACATCGCGACGATGCCGTAGCCCAACGCGCCGAAGCGCTCGTTCACGCTGGCCACCGCTTCCCATATGCCGCCGTTCAAGCCGAGCTTGTCCGACAGCAGACCCAGCGCCTCGACGCCGCCGATCACGATCGCCACCACCGCCGAAACGAACGTGATGCTCGCGTTGTAGTAGAGCTTGCGCTTCGGGTCGTCCATGGCCCAGCCGTAGGCGTGGACCATCAGCACGTTGTCGGTCGAATCGACGAGTGTCATGCCGGCGGTGAAGAGCGCGGGGAACACGAGAATCGAATAGAGCGGCAAACCTTTGCCGGCTTCGGACGCGGCAATCGCCAGCAGACCGATCTCGGTCGCGGTATCGAAGCCGAGGCCGAACAGCACGCCGACGGGGTACATGTGCCAGCTTTTCGTCACGAGCCTGAAGAGCGGCCGCAGCGCGCGCGACAGCAGACCAGTGGGCGCGATCGAGTCCGGCGTTTGAGCGGGCAATTCGCCGCTGCGTTGGACTTGCCGGTAGCGGCGCCACACGTCGCGCAGAATCACGAGGTTGACGGCGGCCAGCACCAGCAGAAAGCTTGCGGACACGAGCGTGCCGATCGTCCCGCCGACAGCCTTGAACGTCTCGAAACGGCCATGCAGCGAATGCGCGGTCCACGCGATGCCGATCGTCGCGAGAATCACGATGGTCGAATGTCCCAGCGAAAACGACAGCCCGACGCCGAGCGGACGCTTGCCGGTTTGCATGAGCTTGCGCGTGACGGCGTCGATTGCCGCGATGTGATCGGCGTCGACCGCATGACGCAAGCCGAAGCCATACGCGAGCAGCGCGGTGCCGAGCAGCAGCGGGTAATGGCGAAACGCGATCAATGCCCACGCCCACGCGCCGAGATTGGCGGCGATCAGCACGGCGTACAGCGTGAAGAGGCGTGGGCGCAGGGAAGCGGTCGGCGTCATGAGTCGCGTGGGCAAGAGTTAGTGATCGTGCGGATGCTTGTGAATCGGATCGACCCAGAACACCGTTTCGGGCTGTTCCACCGCGTCGATGTTCAGATTGACCACCACTGCTTCGTTGTCGCTGCGCACCAGCACGCATTCGAGCGGCTCGTCCGTGCTCGCGTTGATTTCCTGGTGCGGCACATACGGCGGCACGAAGATGAAATCGCCGGGGCCGGCTTCCGCGGTGAACTCCAGATGCTCGCCCCAGCGCATGCGGGCCTGGCCGCGTACCACGTAGATCACGCTTTCGAGCGCGCCGTGATGATGCGCACCGGTCTTCGCATTCGGATGGATTGTCACGGTGCCGGCCCAGATCTTCTGTGCGCCGACGCGCGCCGCGTTGATCGCGGCGGCGCGATTCATGCCCGGCGTCTGCGCCGTGTTGCTATCGAGTTGATCGCCTTTGATGACCTTCACGCCGTGCTCGCGCCAATCGACCGGTCCAGCGGGTGGCGCGTCCTTGTAATGCGGGTGTTCGTGATCCTGGCTCATGATGTGTCTCCTCGAGGGCAAGAGTCCCGGCGTTCGGCACGGCGCCGTCTGGCATTTTTGCATGTTCAAAAACGTGCGTGTGAAGAAGCCCTGTGTGCGGCGCAGCGGACAAAAAAAAGCCCGTCCGCAGGGGACGGGCTTCGAGCCGCTGGCGTGTGCTGCCTTCGGCTTGATGGTGGCTCGCGCTTACTTGTGCTTCGCGTTGATCACGGCTTCAGCGACGTTGTTCGGCGTTTCCGCGTAATGCTTGAACTCCATCGTATAGGTCGCGCGGCCCTGAGTCGCGGAACGCAGCGACGTGGAGTAGCCGAACATCTCCGCGAGCGGCACTTCGGCGCGCACCAGCTTGCCGCCGCCGCCGGCAATGTCTTCCATGCCTTGCACGAGGCCGCGACGGCTCGACAGGTCGCCCATCACGTTGCCCATGAAGTCTTCCGGCGTTTCCACTTCGACAGCCATCATCGGTTCGAGCAGCACCGGCTTGGCTTTGCGCATCGCTTCCTTGAAGGCCATCGAGCCGGCCATGCGGAACGCGTTTTCGTTCGAGTCGACATCGTGGTAGGAACCGAAGGTTAGCGTCACCTTCACGTCGACCACCGGATAGCCGGCCAGCACGCCGGCCTTCAGCGTTTCCACGATGCCTTTGTCGACTGCCGGAATATATTCGCGCGGAATCACGCCGCCCTTGATCGCGTCGACGAATTCGTAACCCTTGCCCTGCGGCGCCGGCTCCAGCGTGATTACCGCGTGACCGTACTGACCGCGGCCGCCCGACTGCTTGACGAATTTGCCTTCGACATCTTCGACCTTGTTGCGCACCGTCTCGCGATACGCGACCTGCGGCTTGCCGACGGTCGCCTCCACGCCGAACTCGCGCTTCATGCGATCGACCAGAATTTCCAGGTGCAACTCGCCCATGCCCGAGATGATGGTCTGGCCGGATTCTTCATCCGTCTGCACGCGGAACGACGGATCTTCCTGGGCAAGACGGTTCAGCGCAATGCCCATCTTTTCCTGGTCGACCTTGGTCTTCGGCTCGACAGCCTGCGAGATCACCGGCTCAGGGAAGATCATGCGTTCGAGGATGATCACGTTGTTCGGATCGCACAACGTGTCGCCCGTGGTCGCTTCTTTCAGGCCGACGGCCGCGGCGATGTCGCCCGCGTAGACTTCCTTGATTTCCTTGCGCTCGTTTGCGTGCATCTGCAAGATCCGGCCAAGGCGTTCCTTCTTTTCCTTGACGGCGTTGTAGACCGTGTCGCCCGAATTCACCACGCCGGAATAGACGCGGAAGAAGATCAACTGGCCCACGAACGGGTCGGTCATGATCTTGAAGGCAAGCGCCGAGAAGGGATCGGTGTCGGTCGGATGACGCTCGATTTCCTTGTCGTATTCGTCGTGACCGGTAATGGCGGGCACGTCGACCGGCGAGGGCAGATAGTCGATCACCGCGTCGAGCATGGCCTGCACGCCCTTGTTCTTGAACGCGCTGCCGCACAGCATCGGCACGATTTCGTTGGCGATGCAGCGCGCGCGAATGCCGTACTTGATTTCCTCTTCGGTCAGGGTCTCGCCACCGAGGTATTTGTCGAGCAGTTCCTCATTCGCTTCCGCCGCGGCCTCGACCATCTTGTCGTGCCATTCCTTCGCGGTCGCCGCGAGTTCCGCCGGAATATCGCGGTACTCGAACTTGATGCCCTGGTTCTCTTCGTCCCAGAAAATCGCCTTCATCTTGACGAGGTCGACCACGCCCTGGAAGTGTTCTTCCGCGCCGATCGGAATCTGGATGGGCACCGCGACGCCCTTCAGGCGATCGCCGATCTGCCGCTGCACGCGGAAGAAGTCCGCGCCCACGCGGTCCATCTTGTTGACGAACGCGATGCGCGGCACCTTGTACTTGTTCGCCTGGCGCCACACGGTTTCCGACTGCGGCTGCACGCCGCCGACCGAGTCGTACACCATGCACGCGCCGTCGAGCACGCGCATGGAGCGCTCCACTTCGATCGTGAAGTCGACGTGTCCGGGGGTGTCGATGATGTTGATCCGGTGTTCCGGATAGTTGCCGGCCATGCCCTTCCAGAAAGCGGTGGTGGCCGCCGACGTGATGGTGATGCCGCGCTCCTGCTCCTGTTCCATCCAGTCCATCGTTGCCGCACCGTCGTGAACCTCGCCGATCTTGTGGGTCACGCCGGTGTAGAACAGGATGCGTTCAGTGGTGGTGGTTTTGCCGGCATCGATGTGAGCGCTGATGCCGATATTCCGGTAGCGCTCGATGGGAGTCTTGCGGGGCACGTGAACCTCCTTGGAATGGCGCGCCTGAAACGCTTGCCGGGCGGCAGTCTGTACCGCCCGGGGAGCCTTGGGTGCTGCTTTACTAAGACTACTAGGATAGCGCGTCGGCCCGTCTTTTGCAGGAAACTTGCCAGCCGGACGCGAAGGCGTGCCGGCAAGACTTCGGCTGGCGGCGCCGCGCGCCTGGTCGCGCCACAAGGCGAGCGGATGTCGCGCCGGCCGATGCCGCGGCGCGGAAAAGAAAAAAGCCGGCGCCTCGAAACGAGGCACCGGCTCCTGGAGAGCGGTGGGCCGAAGCGCGGCGCTTTGGCGCGGCCGGCGCGGGTGTTATTGCGCTGCGGGCAAGCCCTGAATCTTCATTCCCGGTTTGATGCCTTTCGCCGTGAACCAGCCTTTGCTCATCTCCAACGCATACACGCCGTTGTTCTTCGGGCAGTGATTATTGGTGGTCTCGGCTTGCATTTCGTCGATGTCGGTGACCGTGCCGTCGGCGCGGATGAACGCGATCGACAGCGGGATCAGCGTGTTCTTCATCCAGAAGCAATGCACGGCGTTTTCGCCGAAGACGAACAGCATGCCTTCATTCGGCGCGAGGCTCGTGCGATACATGAGGCCTTGCTCGCGGTCCGCGTCGTTCGCGGCGACGGCGGCGTCGATCACGAACATGCCCGCCGTCAGTTTCGCACGGGGAAATTCGCTGGGCTGTTTGGCGCCGGCCGGCATCTGCTGCGCATGCGCAGGAGCGGCAGTGGAAGCAACGAACGACAACGCGGCGAACGGCAGCGCAACGGCAACAGCGAAACGCGCAATCAACGAGCGCATGGGAAATCGCACGGCATGACTCCTTGCTGGAAATTAACCCGCGAATGTTACGCGAGCGCGTCAAAAACAAAAAGGCAGATCGCCTTGCGGTGATCTGCCTTTCAACGCCGTAAGAACGGCAATGAAGCTAGTTCTTGACTGCGTTTTTACAACAAACTTACTCCGAAGCGCCCGAAGCTGCAGCAGCTGCTGCTGCCTTCTTGTGCGACTTCTTGTGAGCGTGCTTCGTGGTCTTCTTTGCCGACGAAGCTGCTGCCATCGGAGCTGCCGAAGCTGCTGCCGGTGCCGAAGCTTGTGCGAATGCTGCCGTTGCGAAGAGACCAGCGACCAGAGCGGCGATCAGTTTGTTCATTTTGTGAATCCTCAGCTTTAGTTAATTAACCAAATGACCCGGTTATATGTAGAGTCATGTCGGTAAACGTGCCATCCACCTTTCGGTTGACATCCGCATCGACAAATTTTTCGACACGTCTGCTTTAGCGCTCAGACTGCCCGCACCTACCGCAAAAGCGGCTTGCACAAAGGCCCTTAAGGCTGAATGCCGGATAGCTTTAGGCGGCATCTGCGTCGAATAACGCCTGAGCTCGCGCACCGGTTGACGTGAATTTTATGGAAAAGTTATATGCGCTTGCGTTAGTGCAAACGACAGACTGCGGCGTACCCGCGCATGCCATTGTTTCACGCGCTCTTTTGTTTGCCGATACAACGAGTTAGCTTATTTTCCGCAGCGTGGAATGCAGGCGTGTTGCGGATTCGATCATCAGCCGGCGCGCCTGTGCGGATGATCAGGCGATGCCTTCCCACGGCGCCTTCGGTGGCAATTCGACGCTCTCGCCCGGTTGCAGCCCCAGCGAAAAAATGTCGAGCGCGCCGATGCCGACGCGTACCAAGCGAAGCGTCGGGAACCCCACGGCGGCCGTCATGCGACGGACCTGGCGGTTCTTGCCTTCGGTGATGGATAGCTCGATCCAGGTGGTCGGTATCGCGGCGCGAAAACGGATCGGCGGTGTGCGTGTCCAGAGCGCGTCGGTCGGCTCGACATAGTCGGCGCGGCAGGGGCGCGTCACATAGTCGCCGAGATCGACACCGCGTGCGAGCTTTTTCAGCGTGGCCGCGTCGACAGCGCCTTCCACTTGCGCCCAGTAACGTTTGACAAGCTTGTGACGCGGCTCGGCAATGCGCGCTTGCAATGCGCCGTCGTCGGTGAGAAGCAGCAGGCCTTCGCTGTCGGAATCGAGCCGGCCCGCGGGATACACGTTGGGCACTTTGACCCAGTCGGCCAGCGAAGCGCGCGTCTCGTGCGGCGAGAACTGACAGATGGTGCCGAACGGTTTGTTCAGAGCGAGAAGGGGCATAGGAAAAAAATAAGAATGGCGTAGAGAGGCTTGCGCCGCCACAGCGCCAGGAGGCGCCGGGCCGACCGTAAATGGCGGGATAATAAAGCATCATGCGCGACTGAATACTCGGCATCTTATATAAGACATAAGACTCGCGCTTTGCCGTTTCGCATTCGTCCATGTTGGAAAACCCCGAGCCGTTGCCGCCTCGGAGCGACCGCCGCGTGGGCTAGAATAGCGGCCAGGCCGCTTGCAGTCGTCCGGCATTGCGCGTAGCGAGGAGCGCCCCATTTCGCAGTCTCCCCACCAGCTTTCAGCACAGCCTTCACTGGAGTCCGATCATGCCGTATCAGCACATCAAGGTTCCGACCGGTGGTGACAAGATCACCGTCAACGCCGATTTTTCGCTCAACGTGTCGGATCAGCCGATCATTCCGTATATCGAAGGCGACGGCACCGGCCTCGACATCACGCCGGTCATGATCAAGGTCGTGGACGCCGCGGTTGAAAAAGCGTACGCGGGCAAGAAGAAAATCCACTGGATGGAAATCTACGCCGGCGAGAAATCGACCAAGGTGTATGGCCCGGACGTGTGGCTGCCGGAAGAGACGCTGCAGGTGCTCAAGGAATACGTCGTGTCGATCAAGGGCCCGCTCACCACGCCGGTCGGCGGCGGCATCCGTTCGCTGAACGTCGCGCTGCGCCAGGAGCTGGACCTGTACGTGTGTCTGCGTCCGGTGCAGTATTTCAAGGGCGTGCCTTCGCCGGTGCGTGAGCCCGAAAAGACCAACATGGTGATCTTCCGCGAAAACTCGGAAGACATCTACGCCGGTATCGAATGGCCGGCCGAATCCGAGCAGGCGAAGAAGGTCATCAAGTTCCTGCGCGAAGAGATGGGCGTGAAGAAGATCCGCTTCCCGGATACGACGGGGATCGGCATCAAGCCGGTGTCGCGTGAAGGCACGGAGCGTCTGGTGCGCAAGGCGATCCAGTACGCGATCGACAACGAACGCCGCTCGGTCACGCTGGTGCACAAGGGCAACATCATGAAGTTCACCGAAGGCGCGTTCCGCGACTACGGTTATGCGCTGGCGCAAAAAGAGTTCGCAGCGGAACTGATCGACGGCGGCCCGTGGATGAAGATCAAGAATCCGAAGACCGGTGGCGACATCGTCCTGAAAGACGTGATCGCCGACGCGTTCCTGCAGCAGATCCTGCTGCGTCCGGCGGAATACGACGTGATCGCCACGCTTAACCTGAATGGCGACTATGTATCGGATGCGTTGGCCGCGCAGGTCGGCGGTATCGGTATCGCGCCGGGCGCGAACATGTCGGATTCGGTCGCGATGTTCGAAGCCACGCACGGCACGGCACCGAAGTACGCGGGCAAGGACTACGTGAACCCGGGTTCGGAAATTCTCTCGGCGGAAATGATGCTGCGCCATCTCGGCTGGACCGAGGCGGCGGACCTGATCATCAAATCGATGGAAAAATCGATTTTGCAAAAACGCGTTACGTACGACTTCGCACGCTTGATGGAAGGCGCGACGCAGGTATCGTGTTCGGGCTTTGGCCAGGTGCTGATCGAGAATTTGTGAAGCGGTTCGCGCTGGACTAGTTAGTTCGTCTTTGCAACCCCGGCGCCGTGAGGCGGCCGGGGTTGTTTGCTTTTTGCCCGCGGGATCGCGAGTTCGAACGCATCGCGATGCCGCGAAAAAACGCGCTATAGCTTCGCCGGCGCGGCAGTGACGCGCGTGATCGGCATTGCGAACCGTTATTGAGATGCCGGCCGTACGGCGTCGGTTAAGTTACGCCGCAGCGAGCGCCCGCTCGCCCGGCGCGAGGGTCGCGCAACTTTGTCCGAGCCTCGGCCGCGTCACTGCATGCAAACACAATAACGATGAATACGAACCTCACACCCATCGTCGCGAATGTCTACGTCGCCACGCCGAGCTATGGCGCGGTCGTCACCACCGGCTACGCGCTCGGACTTCTGGATCTGCACGATCTGGCGCAGCAATACGGCTTTGGCGTGCGCGTGAACTTCAACAGTTTCGACAGTCTCATCACACGTGCCCGCAACACCATGGTCGCGGAGTTTCTCGCCGATGATCGCTTCACGCATCTCATGTGGATCGACAGTGATATCGGTTTCAAGGGCGACGATGTCGTCCGCCTTCTGCGGGCGAACCGGCCGGTCGTGGCCGGCGTCTATCCGATGAAGAGCGACGGCTGGCCCGCCGCGGGTCTCGCGCAGCCGCTGCCGGCCGGTTCGACGCGCGCGGACTTCCGGATGATGCACGCGTCGTATCCGGCCGTGGCGCGCTCCGACACGCTCGAACCGGACGCGGACGGCTTCCTCGACGCGCTCGATGCGCCGACCGGTTTCATGCTGATCCGACGCGAAGTGTTTCTTGCGCTGATCGAGGCGTATCCCGAACTGCATTGCCGCTCGCGCATTGTCGGCCGCCCGGAATTCGACGCCGGCAAGGCGGCGGACTTTTTCTATGCGTTTTTCGACACCGGTATCGATCCCGAGACGCGGGCGTACCTTTCCGAAGACTATTGGTTCTGCCGACTGGTGGCGAGCATCGGCATCACGCCGGCGATCGACGCCCGTTCGAACCTGACACACCAGGGAATCGCAGTGTACGAAGGCGATGTCGCCCGCAGCCTGGAAGCGCAGCGCGCGATGATGCGCCGTATCGCCGCATAGGGTGTCGCGTCGGCGCTGCTTGCCTAGGAAGCCCGGCGCAGAAAAAACGGCGAAGGGCTGTTATCGCAAGCGCGGAAGCGTGCAATGAACGAGCCTCTACCCGATATATGGGACGCACGTTCAGTCAGCACGACTAGAGACTGACGCCAAAAAAAAGAAACCCGGCACGAAGCCGGGTTTCAAAGGACGGGTATCGACCAGTATCAGGCGGGTGCCTGGATGTTCGATGCCTGTTTGCCTTTCGGGCCTTGCACGACCTCGAAGGTCACCTTTTGGCCTTCCTTCAGGGTCTTGAACCCATTCATCTGGATGGCCGAGAAGTGTGCAAACAGATCCTCACCACCTTCGTCAGGCGTGATGAATCCGAAACCTTTTGCGTCATTGAACCATTTGACCGTACCAGTTGCCATTCCAACTTCCCCTGTAACTCATGTCACTACCACGAGCCCTCGAAAAGCTCGACGACCGCGCGATGCAGCCGCTCCCTCCTCACAAGCTCACCATCGGCATTTTTTCGAAATTATGGCGCAGTGAAAAAAGTGCCAGCTTGATTGTTGAGGCTCTTTATTCGGGTGTCAAGAAAATTTTGAGACGGAGTCGCGGCGTTGCAAACAGGCCATTTCCAGGGTTTTTCCCGCTTTCGTTATGTGCGGTTGCGCAAGCGGGGCGTCTTGAAAAGTCGCATAATCGACTCACATGCTGTTCTGCGGCGCGTACCGCTCAAGTTGAGGCCGGGCGAGCCGTCAGCCAGTTAAGGCAGGTTGTGCGATACTCGATCCGACTGCGGTGCAACACGACCGCAAGGCATCACAGGATAGGGGCCGGCTCCGCAATCGGCTCGTCGATTTAACGCACGCAATGGCGGGGTCTCTCCCATCAGGCGATAGCGAACGGGCTCACCGGCCGGTCGGCCGGGTTTTGACAGGATTGCGGGCCTGTCCTAGTTGTTTAGAATGGGTGTATGGCGATTATCCCGGACAAGCAGGACGGCACCGTACTGGAGCGGCAGGAGAAAAAGCTCAAGCCGCCATCCATGTACAAGGTGGTGCTGCTGAATGACGACTTCACGCCAATGGAATTTGTCGTGATGGTCGTGCAGGAATATTTCAATAAAGATCGTGAAACCGCAACACAGGTAATGTTGAAGGTGCATCGCGAGGGCAGGGGAGTTTGTGGGGTCTATACGCGGGACATCGCGTCGACCAAAGTCGAGCAAGTCGTTACCCACGCACGGCAGGCCGGGCATCCGCTGCAGTGTGTGATGGAGGAAGCATGATTGCCCAGGAACTGGAAGTCAGCCTGCACATGGCGTTCATGGAAGCACGCCAGGCGCGGCACGAGTTCATAACGGTCGAACACCTTTTGCTGGCCCTGTTGGACAATCCAACCGCGGCGGAGGTGTTGCGTGCATGCGCGGCCAATATCGAGGATCTGCGCCAGAACCTGCGCAACTTCATTCATGACAACACGCCAACCGTGCCCGGCACGGACGACGTCGACACGCAGCCCACGCTGGGTTTCCAGCGTGTGATCCAGCGCGCGATCATGCATGTGCAGTCCACCTCGAATGGCAAGAAGGAAGTGACCGGCGCGAACGTGCTGGTGGCGATCTTCGGCGAGAAGGATTCGCACGCGGTGTACTACCTGCAACAGCAGGGCGTGACGCGTCTGGACGTGGTGAATTTCATCTCGCACGGCATCGCCAAGACGAGCAGCACGGACGCCGCGAAAGCGAGCGACGCGAATGCCGAGTCCGACGAAGCCGCCGCGCAGAAGGAAACCCCGCTTGCGCAGTTCACGCAGAACCTGAACCAGATGGCGAAAGACGGCCGCATCGATCCGCTGATCGGACGCGAGTCGGAAGTCGAGCGCGTGGTCCAGGTGCTGTGCCGCCGCCGCAAGAACAATCCGCTGCTAGTCGGTGAGGCGGGCGTCGGCAAGACGGCGATCGCCGAAGGCCTCGCGTGGCGCATTACGCGCGGCGAAGTGCCGGACATTCTCGCGGATGCCCAGGTGTATTCGCTCGACATGGGCGCGCTGCTCGCCGGCACCAAGTATCGCGGCGACTTCGAACAGCGTCTGAAGACGGTCCTCAAGGAATTGAAGGAACGTCCGCACGCGATCCTGTTCATCGACGAAATTCATACGTTGATCGGCGCAGGCGCTGCGTCGGGCGGCACGCTGGACGCGTCGAACCTGCTCAAACCGGCGTTGTCGTCGGGTACGTTGAAGTGCATCGGCGCGACTACGTTCACGGAATATCGCGGCATCTTCGAAAAAGACGCGGCCTTGTCGCGCCGTTTCCAGAAGGTCGACGTGACCGAGCCGACCGTCGAACAGACGGTGGCGATCCTGCGCGGCCTGAAGTCGCGGTTCGAAGAGCATCACGGCGTGAAGTATTCGTCGGGCGCGCTGTCGGCGGCGGCTGAATTGTCGGCACGCTTCATCACGGATCGTCATCTGCCGGACAAGGCGATCGACGTGATCGACGAAGCGGGCGCGGCGCAACGCATCCTGCCGAAGTCGAAGCAGAAGAAGACCATCGGCAAGAACGAGATCGAGGAAATCATCTCGAAGATCGCTCGCGTCCCGCCGCAAAGCGTGTCGCAAGACGATCGCAGCAAGCTGCAAACGCTGGATCGCGATCTGAAGAGCGTGGTGTTCGGGCAGGATCCGGCCATCGACGCGCTGTCGGCCGCGATCAAGATGGCGCGCGCGGGCCTCGGCAAGCTGGACAAGCCGATCGGCGCGTTCCTGTTCTCCGGCCCTACTGGCGTCGGCAAGACGGAAGTGGCCAAGCAACTGGCGTTCACGCTGGGTATCGAGCTGATCCGCTTCGACATGTCGGAGTACATGGAACGTCATGCGGTCAGCCGGTTGATCGGCGCGCCGCCGGGCTATGTCGGTTTCGACCAGGGCGGTCTGCTGACCGAAGCTGTCACGAAGAAGCCGCATTGCGTGCTGTTGCTCGACGAAATCGAGAAGGCGCATCCGGACATCTACAACGTGCTGCTGCAGGTCATGGACCACGGCACGCTAACGGACAACAACGGTCGCAAGGCGGATTTCCGCAACGTCATCATCATCATGACGACGAACGCGGGCGCCGAGGCGATGGGCAAGTCGGTGATCGGTTTCACGAACCGTCGGGAAACCGGCGACGAAATGGTCGACATCAAGCGCATGTTCACGCCTGAGTTCCGCAACCGTCTGGACGCAACGATCAGCTTCCGTTCGCTCGATGAAGAAATCATCATGCGCGTGGTCGACAAGTTCCTGATGCAACTGGAAGATCAGTTGCACGAGAAAAAGGTCGATGCGCTCTTCACCGACGCGCTGCGCAAGCATCTCGCCAAACACGGCTTCGATCCGCTGATGGGCGCGCGGCCGATGCAGCGTCTGATCCAGGACACGATCCGTCGTGCACTGGCCGACGAGCTGTTGTTCGGCAAGCTGATGAACGGCGGCCGCGTGACGGTCGACGTGGATGCCGAAGACAAGGTGCAGTTGACCTTCGACGAACATCCGGCGCCGCGCAATCCGAATCCGGAAGCAGTGGAAGTCGAGTAAACTTACGAGGTAGTACTGATAAAAAACGGCGTGGACAAGGTCCACGCCGTTTTTTTTGAGCCGCGTTATTGATCGAACGTGATCGGCTGGTTCATGTAGGCATTCAGTTTCTGTCTTGCCCACGGCTCCGGATTACCGATTGCGGAAACGATGCCGGTCGTCGCGCCACCCCCGAGCAGCACGCTGAAGATACCTCGCAACGGGAAGTCGCCGTACAGAGGGTTCGAAATGTCGAATGGTTCGGAGCGGATGAACATGTCCTCGGCGGTGGCCCCCATGTATTGCTGGAACGCCTCCGGAAATTGCAACGCGAGAATGGTGGGATGCACGTTCTCGTAATTGGAGCCGATCGCAGGATCGCCCAGCAGGCAACTGCCGCCCGTCCCCCAGTGTTGGGAGTCGAAATCCGTCGCGACCGGATCGGTCGTGTTCGGAATGCGGCTCGCGGGCATCTGCCATGGCATCACCGGCAATTTAAGCGCGCGGCTGACTGCCTTGCAGAAATCGAAGTAGCGGTCCCATTCGCGAGGGCCGTAGCAGTAGCCATTCACATAGGCGCGCTGCGTGAAGTCGTCGGCTTCGTACCGGTCGATCGCCAGGAAGTCGGGCTCGTAGGGCGCATCGTAGACGCCGAGGCTCGTCACATAGTCCGCGGTTTGTTGCGCCTTCTGAGCCGGATCGATGCCGTCGTCGTAGATCCATTCCGAGTAGCCGACACCCCACAGATTGATCTGCCAGCCGAACGTCACGCTGGGCGCGACCGTGCGCGTCAGCCAGTTCACCGCGAGCACGTAGCCGGCTATGTTCTCGGCGATGTCGTCGGGAATGGCCGCCTTGATCGACCAATGGTCGAGTGCTTGCTGTAACGGCTCGCGCACCGGCATCGGGTAGGTCGCCCCGAAGTTGGCTTGCTGGCAAGCGCCGAGAAGTTCAGGGTTCACGATAAAACCCGCAGGGACCGGGTGGTCGCTGTCGATGGCCTCCGTCGCGATGTTGAGCGCCAGAATGTAGTTGGAAAAACTGTGCGCGTGAGCGTCGGCATTGGCGAGGATGGTGGGCGTGTCGCCGAGCGACAGATTGCAGGTGTACGACACCATGACGGGCAAGACCGGCTGAGTATTTCCCAGTTGGAGCTCGACGTTGCGCGCGAGCGTGATGGTCGCTCGGGTTTGCGGATCGTCGGTCAGGTAGACGGACGAATCGCCGGCGCGTCGGTGCCGGCGTAGTCGAAGACCGAGGTCGCGCGGGCCGCGGCGAAGTCCGCCTGATTGGACGGCGTCAGGTCCGCACAGCCGCCGAAGCACAGGTAGGCCGGAAAGCCGCGCACACTGAGATTCGCCGATGCCTCGATCGTCACGTCGAGTGCGGCGCTGCCGCTGCCTGGCACGCTCAAGCTTGACGGCGTCTCGACTGCGTAGACGACGCCGGCGGAGAGGAAGTCGTCGGCCACTACGGTGTAGTCCCACGGTTGAACGAGGGCCGAGAAAGCGGTCTGTTGCGATGTTGCCGTGACGTTCTGCAGATAGTTCATGCTGCCGCCAATCAGACGCAACGGGAGCTGGCGGTCGACTGGATGGTCGACGGTGACATTGATCGCCACTCGGGTATATCCCGTGGTGTCGACGTTTTCTGTCTGCACCATGGAATTGTCGATGGTTATGGTCTGCAGTGCGTTCGTCAGCGTGACAAGCGGTACGTTGAACGAATAGTCGACATTGTCGAGTGCGATGTTCTCAATCGACACCCGCGCCGTGCCCGATGGCGGTAGCTTGCGCAGGGACGTGACGTGGTTGGTCGTGGTGGTGAACACGGCCAGCGTTTCGCCTGTCGCGCTGTCGGTCAATGTGACATTGAGTGTTTCGGTCGATAACCCTGATAGCGATCCAACCGAGATATCAAGCGCGCAGTAGTATTCGACGGGAGCGAACGTGACCCCGAGCGTGGTTGTTGCGCCAGCCACGACGTCGATCGTGTTGCGGTCGATTACAAGCGGCACAATGACCGTTTGATCGCTTGTGCTGACACTGTCGCCCGTCACCGCGTAGGTCCCTTGATCCACGGTGATGCTGGCCGTGGCGCCATAATCGAGCGGCATCGTGACGACTGCGCTGCCTCGCGTGAGTGTGAGGGCGGGCGCAATGCCGGCGAGCGCCGGATCCGGCGCGGGCGCGCAAGTTGCGGACACCGTTCCGGTGATAGCCGGCGCCTGGTCGGCGGCGAACACGAATGAATCGAGCCAGGTCTGCGAGTCGGTCAAGAGGTCACCGTCCACGCCGATCGTAATCTGATCGGCCCGCTGCATCGTATAGCTGGTTGTGTATTGGATCGTGGCCGTTACGTCGAAGGTGCCGTCGCCAATTTGCGTGGTGTCTGCCGTGATGTCGCCGGTCACCCACGTGCTAAACGACGGCTGGATTGCCGTGGCGTCCAGATTGGCCGGCGAGCGAAAGTTGAACTCGAGGAACTGATTGACGGTGACCGCGCTACCGTCTTCATAACGCAGGTTGGAAACGACGATCGTGCCATACCATTCGTTCGCGCCCGACCCAACGATTGCATCATATTCGATCTTCATACAAGCTCCGTTCAACGTAGGCCGGCGAACACCGAGCGCCCGCGTGGGCTAAAAAAGTGCTATCCGGACAGTGGCTTATCAGTGATGCGCTCAATTTAATACGTATGCCTAAATAAAAATCTTGATATAAGAATGTGATTTCGGTCTTTAACCTCCTGGGGTTTGCGTGGATAAGGTGGGAAAGCCGACGGTAAGACGGCCGCCGGATGCAGATTGATTAGTTAAGCAGATTAAGTCGTTTGTCTTGTGACTGATTTATAGGTGGCGCGTGACCCTGTCCAAATGGGACAAGTCCGAATTTAATCTGCCGCTCGCGAAAGGCGCGAGGGATATGGGAAGGGTAGAAGGAAGCCGTGCTGATTGAAGCTCATCCAGCACGGCCTCAGGCAAACATGACGGGCTTAGTGCTTGCCTGTGCTGCCGAAGCCGCCGGCGCCGCGTTCGCTGGTTTCAAAATCGTCGACGATATTGAACTCCGCTTGCACGACCGGCACGATCACCAGTTGCGCAAGACGTTCCATCGGATTCAACACGAACGTGGTCTCGCCACGGTTCCACGTCGAAATCATCAGTTGACCCTGGTAATCCGAATCGATCAGGCCGACCAGATTGCCCAGCACGATCCCGTGCTTATGCCCCAGGCCCGAACGCGGCAGAATCAACGCGGCATAGCCCGAGTCGCCGACGTGAATCGCCAGACCCGTCGGCACCAAAGCAGTCTCGCCGGGTTTCAGCGTCAACGGTTCGTCGAGGCACGCGCGCAGGTCGAGGCCCGCGCTGCCGGTGGTGGCGTAAGCCGGGAGCTGATCGCGCATGCGCGCGTCGAGGATCTTCAGGTCGAGTTTCATGCAGGTTCGAAGGTTAAGTGGTGGAGGCCGGGCGTTCAAGCTGGAACGCTTCGGCGAGAAGTTCATAGGAGCGCAACCGGGCGCGGTAGCTGCCCGCGACGGTGAGCACGATCAGCTCGTCGGCGTCGAACTGTTCCTGCAACGAGTGCAAGCGCTCGGTGACCGTTTCCGGCGTGCCGATGATACTGCGCGGCTTCTCACGATCAATCACCAGACGCTCGCGCTCACCGTATTCCTGCGCGACGCCCTGTTCGATCGTCGGGATCGGTTCGTTCAGGCCGTAGGCCATTTGCACGCGGCGCAGATCGACGGCTTTTTCCAGATCGGCTGCTTCCTGTTCGCTGTCAGCGCAAATCACGAACACCGCGGCTGCCAGATACGGTTGCTGTATGCCTTGGCCGGCCCTGAAGCGTTCGCGATACGCATGCGCGACCTGATGGCCGAAATGCGGGTTGATGAAGTGCGCGAACGCGAAGGGAATGCCGAGTTGCGCCGCCAGCAAGCCGCCGAATTCGCTCGACCCGAGCATCCACACTTGCGGACGCGTATCGACTTGCGGCTGCAGCAGCACGCCGCTCGCAATGTGATCGGCGGGCAAGGTGCCGTGCATCAGGCCGAGCAGATCGGCCACCTGCTGCGGAAAAATATCGCCGCGATTGTAGTCACCGGCAGCGACCGCTTGCGCGGTGCGCATGTCGCCGCCCGGCGCGCGTCCCACGCCCAGATCGATGCGATTGGGGAACAGCGCTTCGAGCATCATGAATTGCTCGGCGACCTTGAACGGGCTGTAGTACGGCAGCATCACGCCGCCGGAGCCGAGTCGGATATGTCGAGTCACACTGCCGAGGCGCGCCAGCATGACCTCAGGGCAGGGGTTCGACACGCCGCGCAAGCCGTGATGCTCGGCACACCAGTAGCGCGTGTAGCCGAGATCGTCGGCGAGTTGTGCGAGTTCGACCGTGGCGGCGATCGCGTCCGCCACCGAGTGCCCGGATATCACGGGCGTTTGATCGAGTACGGAGAGTCGCGTCATGTCAGTGCCGCTCCAGATGATTCCATTCGCCAACGCGACTCGCGGCGACCGCATTCAAGCGGCCGCCGGAATCGCTCAGCGAATCAGACTTGTGTCGGGCAGACGCTTCGCGATCTCCGCGATCAGCGCGCGCGCGAGCGTCTGCTTGTCGGCGCGTGGCAGCTTCGTCGCGCCGCCTGCTTCGAACAGGATCACCTCGTTGTCGTCGAGGCCGAAAGTCAGCGGGCCGAGATTGCCGATCAGAAGCGGCACGTTTTTACGCAGGCGCTTTTCTTCGCCGTGCACTTCCAGATCGCCGCTTTCCGCGGCGAAACCGACCGCGAACGGTGGATGCGGCAGCTTTGCCACCGAGGCCAGAATGTCCGGATTTTCAACGAAGGAAAACGTGGGCAGCGCGCGATCCGCAGTCTTCTTGATCTTGTGCTCGCTGGCGTGATCGACGCGCCAATCGGCTACCGCGGCCACGCCGATGAAAATGTCCGCGTCCGCGACCGAGCGCATCACCGCGTCATGCATCTGCTGCGCGGTTTGCACGTCGTGGCGGAACACGCCCCACGGCGTTTCGAGCGCGACGGGGCCGGCGATCAGATGCACCTCGGCGCCGGCCTGTTGCGCGGCGCGTGCCAGCGCGAAGCCCATCTTGCCGCTGGAGCGGTTGGTGATGCCGCGTACCGGGTCGAGCGGTTCGAACGTCGGCCCGGCGGTCAGTAGCACGCGCTTGCCGGCGAGGATTTTCGGCGCGAAGAAGGAGGCGATCGCTTCGTAAGTGGCCGCGGCCTCGAGCATGCGGCCGTCGCCCACTTCGCCGCACGCCTGCGGGCCGGAATCGGGTCCGAGCACTTCGATGCCGTCCGCGCGCAATTGGGCGACGTTGCGTTGCGTGGCCGGGTTCTGCCACATTTGCCGGTTCATGGCCGGCACCACCAGCAGCGGACAATCGCGGGCGACACACAAGGTGGACAGCAAATCGTCGGCCATGCCGTGCGCGAGTTTGGCGAGGAAGTCGGTCGAGGCGGGCGCGATCACGATCGCATCCGCTTCACGCGACAGATCGATGTGCGCCATGTTGTTCGGCACGCGTCCGTCCCACTGGCTCGTGTAGACCGGACGGCCCGAGAGCGCCTGCATGGTGACGGGGGTGATGAACTGCGTGGCCGCTTCGGTCATGACGACCTGCACGGTCGCGCCGGCCTTGGTCAAAAGACGCGTGAGTTCGGCAATCTTGTAGCAGGCAATGCCGCCCGTCATGCCGAGGACGAGGTGTTTTCCTGCGAGTTCTGCGGTTGCCAACGAAAGCCTCCGACAAAGCGTGGTGGCGGACGGCGAGGCGTTGCGTCCCCGCCGCCGCGTCTTTCAAAGCGTACTTGCGTGCAAACGTCAGTGCGCGCAGTCAGCGTGTGCGCTTAGCGCGAGCCGCGCACGCGCCGCAGTTCGTCGAGCACGAGCAGCACCGCCCCGACGGTAATCGCGCTGTCGGCGAGATTGAACGCCGGCCAGTGCCACGTGCGCACGTGGAAATCGAGGAAGTCGATCACGTGGCCATACGCGAGCCGGTCGATCACGTTGCCGAGCGCGCCGCCGAGAATCAGCGCGAGCGCCGTGCAGAACATTTTCTGCCCGCCGTGGCGCTTGAGCAGATAGCAGATCACCAGCGCGGCCACCACGCCGAGCGCGGTGAACGCCCAGCGTTGCCAGCCGCCCGCCATGGCGAGGAAGCTGAAGGCCGCGCCGCGGTTGTACACGAGGATCAGATTAAAGAACGACGTGACCTCGTGCGCGACACCGTAGGCGAACACTTTCTGCACCGCGATTTTCGTCAGCTGATCGAACAGGATGACGATCAGCGCGACGCCCAGCCAGGGCGCCAGCGAACCGTTTGCAGCAGATGTTTTCGACGCGGTTTTCGACATGGTTCTGGCCATTATGCCGCGCTCCTGATTTCACCGTTGCCGAACAGATTGCTGAAGCAGCGGCCGCACAGCGTGGGGTGTTCGGCGTTCGCGCCGACGTCCGCGCGGTAGTGCCAGCAACGTTCGCACTTCAGATACTTCGAGGCGATGACTTCGACGCCTTCTTCCGCTTCGCTATCCACCTTCACCACGCTTGCCGCGGACGTGATCAGCACGAACTTCAGGTCGTCGCCGAGGCTCGTGAGCGCGTCGTAGCGTGCGCCGCTCGCGCGGATTTCAACTTCCGCCTGCAACGACGAGCCGATCAGGTTCGCCACGCGCGCTTCCTCGAGCGCCTTGGTCACGTCGCTGCGTGCGGCGCGCAGGAGCGTCCATTTGTCGAGCAGAGCACCGGCTTCCGGCACGGCCGGGAACGCGTGATACGTCTCGGTGAAGATCGTTTCGCTATTCGGCTGGAAGATCTTCCACGCTTCTTCGGCGGTGAACGACAGGAACGGCGCCATCAGACGCAGCAGGCCGTGCGCGATGTGATACAGCGCGGTCTGCGCCGAGCGGCGCGCGACGGAGTCCGCGGCGGTCGTGTACAGGCGGTCCTTCAATACGTCCAGATAGAAACCGCCGAGGTCTTCCGAGCAGAACGTCTGCAGCTTGGCGACCACCGGGTGGAATTCATACTTGTCGTAGTGCGAGAGGATGTCGTTCTGCAGATTCGCCGACAGCGCCACCGCATAGCGGTCGATCTCGAGCCAGTCTTCGACCGGACGCGCGTTTTTCTCGAAGTCGAAGTCCGACAGATTCGCAAGCAGGAAGCGCAGCGTGTTGCGGATACGGCGGTAGCCTTCCGTGACGCGCTTCAGGATTTCCTCCGAGATCGCCAGTTCGCCCGAGTAATCGGTCGACGCGATCCACAGGCGGATGATTTCCGCGCCGAGGCGGTTCGCCACTTCGTGCGGATCGACACCGTTGCCGAGCGACTTGCTCATCTTGCGGCCTTCGCCGTCCACGGTGAAGCCGTGCGTGAGCAGCGCGTTGTACGGCGGACGGCCGTCGAGCATCGAAGCGGTCAGCAGCGACGAATGGAACCAGCCGCGGTGCTGATCCGAGCCTTCCAGATACAGGTCGGCCGGAAATTGCAGTTCGTCTTTATGCGAGCCGCGCAGCACGTGCCAATGCGTGGTGCCCGAATCGAACCACACGTCGAGCGTGTCGCGGTTCTTTTCGTACATGTTGGCGTCGTCGCCGAGCAACTCGCGCGGGTCGAGCGTTTGCCATGCTTCGATGCCGGCCTTTTCCACACGTTGCGCGACTTCTTCAAGCAACTCCAGCGTACGCGGGTGCAGTTCGCCGGTTTCCTTGTGCACGAAGAACGCCATCGGCACGCCCCATTGGCGTTGGCGCGACAGTGTCCAGTCCGGGCGGTTGGCGATCATGCTGAACAGACGCTGCTTGCCCCACGCGGGATAGAAGGCGGTGTTCTCGATGCCTTCCAGCGCGGTTTCGCGCAACGTCTTGTCGGTATCGTTCGGCTTCACGTCCATGCCGGCGAACCATTGCGAGGTCGCGCGGTAGATGATCGGCGTCTTGTGGCGCCAGCAGTGCATGTAGCTGTGCGTGTACTTCTCGGTGCGCATCAGCGTGCCGGCGCCTTGCAGCGCTTCAACGATCTGCGGGTTGGCCGCCCAGATCGACAGGCCGCCGAACAGCGCGAGCGATTCGATATAGCGGCCGTCGCCCATCACCGGATTGATGATGTCGGAATCCGCCATGCCATGCGCCTTGCACGACACGAAGTCTTCCACGCCGTACGCCGGCGACGAGTGCACGATACCCGTGCCCGTTTCGGTCGTCACGTAGTCGCCGAGATAGACCGGCGCCGTGCGTTTGTAGCCCGGATGCGCGGACGCGAGCGGGTGATGGAAGCGCAGATTGACGAGCTTCGCACCCGGCGTGGTGGCGACGATCGTGCCTTCGAGCCCGTACAGCTTCAGGCACGCTTCAACGCGCTCTTCAGCAAGGATCAGCAGGCCGCGCGGCGTGTCGACCAGCGCGTAGACGATTTCCGGATGCAGGTTCAGCGCCTGGTTGGCGGGAATGGTCCACGGCGTGGTGGTCCAGATCACAATGCCGCCTTCGTTGCGCGGCAGCGCATTCAAACCGAACGCTTGCGCCGTTTTTTCGGGCTCGGCGAAGCTGAACAGCACGTCGATGGTCGGATCGGTCTTGTCCTTGTATTCGACTTCCGCTTCGGCGAGTGCCGAGCCGCAGTCGAAACACCAGTTCACCGGCTTCAGGCCGCGGAACACATAGCCTTTCTCCATGATCTTCGCGAGCGCGCGGATTTCGCCGGCTTCGTTCGTGAAGTTCATGGTCTTGTACGGATTGTCCCAGTCGCCGAGCACGCCCAGCCGCCGGAAGCCGACCTTCTGCTTCTCGATCTGCTCGGTCGCGTAGGCGCGCGCCTTCTGCATTACTTCGGCGGCCGGCAGCGACTTGCCGAACTGCTTTTCGATCTGGATTTCGATCGGCATGCCGTGGCAATCCCAGCCCGGTACGTAGACCGCGTCGAAGCCCGCCAGATTGCGCGCCTTGACGATCATGTCCTTCAGGATCTTGTTCACCGCGTGGCCGAGGTGAATGTCGCCGTTCGCATACGGCGGGCCGTCGTGCAGGATGAACTTCTTGCGGCCCTTGGAGGCGGCGCGGATCGTTTCGTAGACCTTGCGCTCCTGCCATTCCTTGACCCATTGCGGCTCGCGCTTGGGCAGGTCGCCGCGCATCGGGAATGGCGTGTCGAGCAGGTTGACCGGGTAGCGTGACTGCGGTTTCGAATCGGCTTTCTTATTGCTCATGATGAGGTCGCGGTGAATTCTTTCTATGCGCGGTAGCGCGCGGAATGCGCACGATGCGCGAGGGCGTTGGGCGCGCCCGGCAGGCATGTCGCGTGATCCACGGACGCCCTTCGATGCGCGCGGCGAGGGTCCACGCACGCGGCGCTTGAGCGCCTGCATGGACCACGGCGGTTATCTAATTCGGTCGGTGGCCGAGGTGGCGAAGCCGGTGGAGCGGCTGCCCGGCGTGCCGGCGCCGACAGCCGCGAACCACGCGCGCGCGTTGACGACGTCGCGCTTGATGGCGGCGGTTAGCGTTTCGAGGTCGATGTACTTTTCCTCGTCGCGCAGCTTCTTCAGGAATTCGACGCGCACGAGTTTGCCATATGCGTCGCCATGCCAGTCGAGCAGGTGAACTTCGAGCAGCACGCGGCCGGAATCGTCTACCGTGGGACGCAGGCCGAGGCTCGCGACGCCCGGCAGCGGCTCGTCCGCCACGCCGTGCACGCGCACCACGAAAATGCCCGCGAGCGCCGGGCGCTTGTGAGCGATCGGCACATTGAGCGTGGGGAAGCCGAGATCGCGGCCGAGCTTCATGCCGTGCACGACATGGCCGCTGATCAGATAATCGCGGCCCAGCGCGGCACGCGCCGAGTCGAGGTCGCCCGCCACCAGCGCGGCGCGCACGCCAGAGCTGGAAATGCGCGCGCCCGACGGATCGGCCACCGTGGCCATCTGCTCGACTTCGAAACCGTACTGCTGACCCGCCGCCTTGAGCGACCCGAAGTCGCCCGCGCGCTTCGCGCCGTAGCGGAAGTCGTCGCCGATCATCACCCAGCGCGCGTGCAGTCCGTTGACGATGATCCGTTCGACGAACGTGTCCGGCGACTGGCTCGCGAACGTGTGATTGAAGTGCTCGACGACCACCCGATCGACGCCGTTGGTGCGCAGCGCCTCGAGCTTGTCGCGCAGCATGGCGATACGCGGCGGCGCGCCCGCCGGGTTGAAGAACTCGCGTGGGTGCGGCTCGAAGGTCATCACGCAGACGGGCAGGCCGCGCGCGTCGGCAGCCGCGCGCACGTGGGCGAGCAAAGCCTGATGGCCGCGGTGGACACCGTCGAAGTTGCCGATGGTCAGTGCGCAGGGCGCACGGCTTTCAGCATTGGGAAGACCGCGGAAGACTCTCACGATAGCGGGTTTGAGATGGAGCGGGCGGGGTGCCGCAAAACAAACGATTATAAACGTTCAGCGCAGTGGACGGCGGCGCGTCGCGGTTTCGGTGCCCCCGAATGATAAAATCCGCGGATGAAAAAACTCGTCATCCTGATTTCCGGACGGGGAAGCAACATGGAAGCCATCGTTCGAGCCTGCTCGAACGAGGCCTGGCCGGCGCAAGTCGCCGCCGTGATTGCCAACCGTCCCGACGCCGCGGGCCTTGCGTTCGCGGCGTCGCACGGCATTGCCACGGCGGTGGTCGACCACCGCCAGTTTCCCGACCGCGACAGCTTCGACACCGCGCTGGCCGAACAAATCGATAGTTTTGCGCCCGACCTGGTCGTGCTTGCTGGATTCATGCGGGTGCTGACGGCCGGTTTCGTCGATCATTACGCCGGGCGCATGCTGAACGTGCATCCGTCGCTGCTGCCGAGCTTTCCGGGCCTGAAAACCCATCAGCAGGCGCTCGACGCGGGCGTGCGGCTGCACGGCGCGTCCGTGCATTTTGTTACGTCGCAACTGGATCATGGGCCGATCGTCGCGCAGGCGGCGGTGCCCGTCGAGACGGGCGACACCCCGGCCATGCTCGCCGAACGCGTGCTGGCAACCGAACACATCATTTATCCACGCGCGGTGCGCTGGTTCGTCGAAGGGCGCCTTGCTCTGGACGGCCTGCGCGTCACGCTTACGCCGCCGGAGCCGCAATGGCTCTTTGCCGGTCACACCGCCGGAGAGGGCGCATGAGATTGCATGGTTTTTTGATTGGACAAACTGAGACTTTGTTGGCTGAAGTCCTAAAACTGACCGGCCCGGCCGATGCCACCACCAGCCGTTTCTTCCGCGCTCATCCAAAGCTCGGTCACGGCGAGCGCGGCGTGATCGCCGAGGCCGTTTTCGCGGTGCTGCGCCGCCGGATGGAATTCGCCCATCTGGCCGAAGGCGGCGCGGGCAACCCGGCGCGCCGCATGGCATTGCTCGGCCTGATGCAGACGGCGGGGCGCAATGCGCTCAAGCCGTTCGTGTCGGAACAGGAGTTGAGCTGGCTCGAACATGTGTCGAAGATCGACCCGGAAAGCCTGCCGCTGCGGATTCGCCTGAATCTGCCTGACTGGATCTATCAGGCGCTGGCCAAGCGTTTCGAACCCGCCGAACTGGCGCAACTCGCCGCGGCGCTGAACTACCCGGCGCCGCTGGATCTGCGCGCGAACCCGATCAAGGCCAGCCGCGACGACGTGTTGAACGCGCTGTCGAAGGCCGGCATCGAGGGCGGCGCGACGCCGTTCGCGCCGTTCGGCGTGCGCGTGGTCGGCAAGCCGCCGCTCACCAAGCTCGACGCGTTTCAGCACGGCTGGGTCGAAGTGCAGGATGAAGGCAGCCAGTTGCTCTGCTCGCTGGTCGCGCCCAAACGCGGCGAGATGATCGTCGACTTCTGCGCCGGCGCGGGCGGCAAGACGCTGGCGCTGGGCGCGGCAATGCGCTCCACCGGACGGCTGTACGCCTTCGACATCTCCGAGCGGCGTCTCGCCAAGCTCAAGCCGCGGCTTGCGCGCAGCGGTTTGTCGAACGTGAACCCGGTGCTGATCGACAGCGAACACGACGCCAAGATCAAGCGGCTCGCCGGCAAGATCGACCGCGTGCTGGTCGACGCGCCGTGCAGCGGCTTGGGCACGCTGCGCCGTAATCCGGATCTGAAGTGGCGCCAGTCGCCGGAATCGGTGGCCGAACTGGCGCCGAAGCAGGCATCGATTCTGGCCAGTGCGGCGCGGCTGGTGAAAAAGGGCGGGCGGCTCGTCTATGCCACCTGCTCGATCCTGGAAGCGGAAAACGAAGCCGTGGTGCAGCAATTCCTCGCCGACCATCCGGATTTCGCTCTGGTGCCTGCGCGCGACGTCCTGGCCGAGCAGCGTATCGATCTGGAAATGGGCGATTACCTGTCGCTGTGGCCGCACCGCCACGCGACCGACGGCTTCTTCGCCGCCGTGCTGGAACGCCAGAGCTAAGCGCAACAGGCTTTTGCCGGCGCATCCGGGTTCGATTCATCAACCTGTCCGTGCGTCGGCGATTGCGGCGACATCATGCAAAACCGTCTCTTCCCTCATATGTTCAGCGACCTCGGGCGCGACTTCGGTCAGCCCGTGATGCTGTGGCAGGTCGGCGTGCTGGCCGCGACCCTCGCGGGCGCGTGGCTGCTCGCGCGCGTGTTGGATCTACGCCGCCAGACGCGTTACCAGACGCTGCGCTTCGGCGCGGAAAGCCTGAATCGCGCGTTCTTTCCGCTGATCGGCGCGGTCCTCGTGTGGCTTGCACGATCGATCACCGGCCAGTTCATGCACACCGCGCTGCTCGATCTGGCTTTGGTGCCGCTGTTTGGCATCGGCTTGATTTACATCGTATTTTTCTTCGCGCGACGGGTTTTCAGTCACGACGGCGAGACGCATCCGCTGCTTTTCCTCGTCGAGAAAATCGTCTCGGCGGTGGTCTGGGTCGGCATGGTGCTCACAGTCATGGGCATTCAGGACGACGTTGTCGCGTGGGCGGCCGGCGTGCATTTCAGCGTCGCCAACGCGCATCTGACGCTGCTCTCGCTCATCTCGGGTCTGCTGTGGGTGTGCGTGACGATGATCGTCGCGATGTGGCTCGGCACCACGTTCGAAGACCGCCTGATGCGCTCGAAGACGCTCGACGCCAACCTGAAGGTCGTGGTGGCGCGAGTCGGCCGGGCGGCGTTCGTGCTGGCCGCGGTGCTGATCAGTCTGTCGCTGGTCGGCATCGACATCACCGTGCTGGGCGTGTTCGGCGGCGCGTTGGGTGTCGGGCTTGGCTTCGGCCTGCAGAAGATTGCGAGCAACTATGTGTCGGGCTTCATCATCCTGATCGACCGCTCGCTGCGTATCGGCGACACGATCAACGTAAGCGGTTTGCAAGGCATGGTGACGCAGATCCGCACGCGCTACACGGTGGTGCGCGGGCTGGACGGCATCGAAACGCTGATTCCGAACGAAAAGCTGATTACGGACGTGGTGCAGAACCAGTCGTCTTACCTGACGCGCGGCCACGCGAAAGCGGCCGTGCAGGTCGCCTACACGTGCGACGTCGACCAGGCCATGACCTTGCTTGCTCAAGCCGCGCAGGGCGTGCCGCGGGTGCTGCAGGAGCCGGCGCCGACGGCTTATCTGGCGGGTTTCGGCTCGGACGGTATCAACCTCGAACTGGGCTTCTGGATCGAGGATGCGGCGACCGGCACTTCGGGCGTGCGCTCGGCGGTCAACCGCAATATCTGGCGTCTGTTCTCCGAACACGATATCGCCATTCCGTTCGCGCAACGCGAAGTGCGAATAGTCGGCAATGTCAGCGACGTTATGCCGCAGTCGGTAACAATGACCGCCGCGGCAGTCAATCCGTCCGACAGCACCCGCTGACGGGCACTCTACGCGCGCCGATGGGTCTATCAGAGACCTTTGGCGCGTTCCATCTGTTGATCCCGCACAAAAAATCCCTATTTGTTACAAACACTTGGAACGCTTCAAGTAGAATACCGTCCAATCCCGCTGTATGCTTTCACTTTCTTGACGCGCGCATTTTGCGTGTGTCTCGTGTCTCTCGTTCCACAGGTAAATTGCCTTGTTGAATTCTTTGCTCGACTTCCTTGCCCACGGTCTGTTGCACTTCTCGTGGTGGCAACTTGTGCTGTACACGGCGATCGCGACGCACATCACGATCATCGGCGTGACGGTCTATCTGCATCGCTGCCAGGCGCACCGCGCGCTGGAGCTGCATCCGGTCGTCAGTCATTTTTTCCGTTTCTGGCTGTGGATGACCACGGGCATGTTGACCGGCCAGTGGGCCGCGATTCACCGTAAGCACCACGCCAAGTGCGAGACCGAAGAAGATCCGCACAGCCCGCAAACGCGCGGTATCTGGAAGGTGCTGCTCGAAGGCGCGGAACTGTATCGCGTCGAAGCGAAAAACGAAGAAACCATGCGCAAGTTCAGTCACGGCACGCCGAACGACTGGATGGAACGCAACGTGTACACCAAATACCCAATCCTCGGCGTGAGCCTGATGATGGTGCTGAACGTCGCGCTGTTCGGCGTCGTCGGTCTGACCATCTGGGCCGTGCAAATGGTGTGGATCCCGTTCTGGGCCGCCGGCGTGGTCAACGGTCTCGCGCACTTCTGGGGCTATCGCAACTTCAACTCGTCGGATGCGAGCACCAACATCTTCCCGTGGGGCATCATCATCGGCGGTGAAGAGTTGCATAACAATCACCACACGTATGCGACGTCGGCCAAGCTGTCGAACAAATGGTACGAGTTCGATATCGGCTGGATGTATATCCGTATCATGTCGGCATTCCGTCTGGCCAAGGTGAAGAAGGTCGCGCCCACGCCGCGTCTGACCACCGGCAAGCTGGTGCTCGATCAGGACACGCTGCAAGCCGTGCTGGCCAACCGCTACGAAGTGATGGCGCGTTACGGCAAGGCGCTCAAGCGCGCCTATCGTCAGGAACTGGCGCATTTGAAGGAAGTCGGCGCGCGCGAGAAGTATCAGGTCATGCGTGGTGCGCGTAGCTGGTTCCACAAAGAAGAAGCAGGTCTGGACGAGCCGCAGAAACGTCAGCTGCCGCAAATCTTCGCGAACAGCCAGAAGCTCAAGACCTACATCGACATGCGCAATGAGCTCGCCGCCATGTGGGAGCGCTCGAATGCATCGCGCGATCAGTTGCTGATCCAGTTGCAGGACTGGTGTCACCGTGCTGAGCAGAGCGGTATTAAAGCGCTGCAAGAGTTTGCGATGCGACTGCGTCGTTATGCCTGATAGCGAAATCCATTAAAATCTCTGTACGTCACAAAACCCCGCGTTGGCGGGGTTTTGCTTTTTGGGCCGCGGAAACTGCAACGACACGCGATTGACAGTCCGCGGCGGCAGAGCGAAGGCAGAGGAGATCATGGATCAGCAGGCGATCAGGACCGTCGAATACGACCGGCCGCAGGCACAGGGCACGACCTGCGGAATCGGGCAGGCGTGGGCGAAGGTGCCGGACAGGCCGTCGGCGGAAGAGAAGGTAGCGCTGAAGGCACGTATCCGCGCATTGCTCAAGCGCGAGAAAGCGGTGCTTGTCGCGCACTATTATGTCGATGCGGAATTGCAGGAACTGGCCGACGAGACCGGCGGTTGCGTGGCCGACTCGCTGGAAATGGCGCGCTTCGGGCGCGATCATGCTGCGCAGACGCTAGTCGTCGCGGGCGTGCGTTTCATGGGCGAGACGGCAAAAATCCTCAGTCCCGACAAGCGCATTCTGATGCCGGATCTCGATGCGACCTGTTCGCTCGATCTCGGCTGCCCGGCCGACGAATTCTCCGCTTTTTGCGACGCGCACCCAGACCGCACGGTGGTCGTGTACGCGAACACGAGTGCGGCGGTGAAGGCGCGCGCGGATTGGATGGTGACGTCGTCGATCGGTCTGGAAATCGTTGCTGATCTGCACGCGCGCGGCGAAAAGATCATCTGGGCGCCGGATCGGCACCTTGGCAGCTATATCCAGAACAAGACCGGCGCGGACATGCTGCTGTGGCAAGGTTCGTGTCTTGTGCACGACGAGTTCAAAGGTATCGAACTCGATCTGCTGCGCGCCGAATATCCGGGCGCCAAAGTGTTGGTGCACCCGGAGTCGCCAGCTAATGTGGTCGCGCAAGCGGATGTGGTGGGATCGACCACCCAGTTGATCGACGCGGCGCAAAAACTCGACGCGACGCATTTCATCGTGGCGACCGATCTCGGTATTCTGCACAAGATGCAGCTCGCCGCGCCCGGCAAGACCTTGATTGCCGCGCCGACGGCCGGCAACAGCGCGACCTGCAAGAGCTGCGCGCATTGCCCGTGGATGGCAATGAACGGCCTTGCGAATCTGGCCGAGGTGCTCGAGCGCGGCCACAACGAAATTTTCGTCGATCGTGCGATCGGCGCGCGCGCGCGTTTGCCGATCGACCGGATGCTGGACTTCGCGGCGCGCCATAAGAAGCGCGTGCAGGCAAGCGGCGATCTCGCGCGCGACACGCAACTGTATTCGAACGTGGGGGCGGCTTAATGGGCGCGGTAGAAGGCAACAAGCTCGAAGCGGTGTCGCCGCTGTTCGCTGAAATTTACGCGCAATACGGCGTGGCGTTTGACGCCGCGCTCACGCGCAACGTGACCGATGCACTGGCCGAAGATATCGGCGCGGGTGACCAGACGGGTCGCCTCGTTCCCGCTGACGACGTGCGTGACGCACGCATCATCGTGCGCGAAGATGCGGTGCTGTGCGGCGTGCCGTGGTTCGAAGCGGTGATGCGCCAGGTCGATCCGCGTATCGAAGTCCAGTGGCGTTATCGCGAAGGCGATCTGATGACGGCCAATTCAACGGTCTGTGAAATGCGCGGCCCCGTTCGCGCGTTGTTGACCGCGGAACGCAACGCGCTGAACTTCCTGCAATTGCTGTCGGGCGTGGCGAGCGCTACGCGCCGCTATGTCGATGCCGTCGCGCATACGCGAACGCGCATTCTCGACACGCGCAAGACCTTGCCGGGCTTGCGGCTCGCGCAGAAGTACGCCGTGCGCGTGGGCGGTGGGGCGAACCAACGGCTCGCGCTGTACGACGGTATTCTCATCAAGGAAAACCACATTGCCGCGGCCGGCGGTGTGGGCGCGGCAATGGACGCGGCGCTGGCGCTGAATGCTGGCGTGTCGATCCAGATCGAAGTCGAGACGCTCGAGCAGTTGGAAACGGCGCTGGCTCATCGCGCGCAATCCATTCTGCTGGACAATTTTTCATTCGATGCCATGCGAGATGCCGTGGACATCACGGCGGGGCGAGCAGTGCTGGAGGTATCGGGCGGCGTGAACTTCGACACGGTGCGCACGATTGCGGAAACCGGCGTCGACCGCGTGTCGATCGGTGCGCTGACCAAAGACGTTCGCGCAACGGATTACTCGATGCGAATCGTCTGACGCCCAGGCTCGCAATCATTCATGTCCAATCGGACAAAAGGCCATCGCCGGATCATTTCGGCGATGGCCTTTTCGCATCGGCTTGTCTCGATCACACGTTGCGATTGCGCACATGCTCAGGCGAAAGCACGGTCGGCAGCGCCTTGGGCAAGGTCGCCGGCCAGTCACGGCTGAAGTGCAGGCCGCGGCTCTCGCGCCGCGAACGCGCGCCTTCGACGATCAGCGAAGCCACGTCGACCAGATTGCGCAATTCGAGCAGGTCGCGGCTCACCTTGAAGTTCGCATAATACTCGTGGATCTCGTCGCGCAGCAGGGCGAGCCGATGCTTCGCTCGCGCGAGCCGCTTGTCGGTCCGTACGATACCGACGTAATTCCACATCAGGCGGCGCAGTTCGTCCCAGTTGTGCGCGACCACGACTTCTTCGTCGGGATCGGACACGCGGCTTTCGTCCCAGTCCGGCAGCGGGGCGTGGACGGCGGCACTAAACCCTTCTTCTTCGATAGCCTGCGCCGCGGAGAGGCCGATCACGAGGCACTCCAGCAACGAATTGCTGGCCAACCGGTTCGCGCCGTGAAGGCCGGTGCATGACGTCTCGCCGACCGCGTAGAGGCCCGCGAGATCCGTGCGGCCCGCCAGATCGGTGACGACGCCACCACACGTGTAGTGTGCAGCCGGCACGACCGGAATGCCCTCTTTGGTGATATCGATGCCGAATTCCTGGCAGCGCGCCAGAATCGTCGGGAAGTGTTCACGCAGGAATTCGGGCGACTGGTGGCTAATGTCGAGATACACACAGTCGATGCCGCGCTTCTTGATTTCGAAGTCGATCGCTCGCGCGACGATATCGCGCGGCGCAAGTTCAGCGCGTTCGTCGTGATTCGGCATGAAGCGCGTGCCGTCGGGCAATTTGAGAATGCCGCCTTCGCCACGCACCGCTTCTGAGATCAGGAATGATTTTGCATACGGATGGAACAGGCAGGTCGGATGGAACTGGATGAATTCCATGTTCGACACGCGGCAACCAGCCCGCCACGCCATCGCGATGCCGTCTCCCGTCGCAGTGTCGGGATTCGTGGTGTAGAGATAGACCTTGCCCGCGCCGCCCGTGGCGAGCACCGTATGCGGTGCTTCGATCGTGACCGTGCGTCCACTTTGCAGATCCAGCGCGTACAGGCCGTGACAACGACGACCCGGCAAGCCGAGACGGTCGGACGTGATGAGGTCGATGGCGTAGTGATCTTCGAGCAGCGTGATGTTCGGGTGGCGGCGCACGCGCTCGCTGAGCGTGGCCACCACGGCATGGCCGGTTGCATCTGCCGCATGAATGATCCGGCGATGGCTATGGCCGCCTTCGCGCGTGAGGTGGAAGCCGAGCTCGGCGTCGTCGTCTTTGGTGAACGGCACGCCTTGCGCGATCAACCATTCGATCGCCGCGCGACCATGTTCCACGATGAAACGCGTGGCTGCTTCGTCGCAAAGACCGCCGCCGGCGATCAGCGTATCGCGTACGTGATTTTCGATGCTATCCGCCGAGTCCAGAACTGCGGCGATGCCGCCTTGCGCCCAGTCGCTTGCGCCTTCAGTCATCGATCGCTTGGCGACCACCGCTACACGACGTGTTTCCGCCAGATTGAGCGCGACGCTCAAGCCAGCCAGACCGCTACCGACAATCGCCACATCGAATTCCATTGCCTACATCTCCGTCTTTTCGTTTTGCGGTGACGGCGTGCCATTCGCTCGCCGCTAAAACGAGAAAGGATACGCGCCGCAATGGATGAGGGAAAGCTGGCCGAATGGCATAAGACTATTCGGTAAGCGAATATGCATCGATAGCGGCACACATGCAAAAATAAGTGCACGCCGAAAACAAAAAAGCCCCGCACGAATGCGAGGCTTTTTGCATGTCTTTGCCTTCGTCAGGCAGGAGCCAAGATTTATTTAATCTTGGTTTCCTTGTACTCAACGTGCTTACGGACGACCGGATCAAACTTCTTGATCAGCATCTTTTCCGGCATGTTGCGTTTGTTCTTCGTCGTCGTGTAGAAGTGACCCGTGCCTGCGGTCGATTCCAACTTGATCTTGTCGCGTGCGCCTTTTGCCATGATTTACTCCTTAGGCTTCGCCGCGTGCGCGCAGATCTGCGAGCACGGAGTCGATACCGTTCTTGTCAATCAAGCGCAGACCAGCGTTCGAAATGCGCAGACGCACGAAACGGTTTTCGCTTTCCACCCAGATACGGCGGCTTTGCAGGTTCGGCAGGAACCGGCGCTTGGTTTTGTTGTTCGCGTGGGAAACGTTGTTGCCGCTCATCGGCGCTTTCCCAGTTACTTGGCATACGCGTGCCATGAGAGCACTCCTAATACGCTAATTCTGAGTTCGAACGCCGTGAAAGTTTCCCGAAAAGACTCGCGCTGAGCTTGTGACACAACTCTAGGCACGTTTCCTTTCCGGAACGCCTTGGTGGCTTCGGAACAGGGGGTTGGAAATAGGCAAACCGGAATTATAGCGGAAAAAAAGCCGCAAAATCAAACCTTATTTGCGATGCCGGACCCGCCGTGGCATCTGCGCGACCCTGATTCGCGCCTTCTCACGGCCAGCCGGCGCGGGCAAACGAGTAAACGCTGTCGACGCCGACAACCAGATGATCGACCAGTTGCACGTCGATTAGTGTCAGGGCGTCGCGCAACGTATGCGTCAGGCGGTGGTCGCTTGCGCTCGGCTGGACGGCGCCCGAAGGGTGATTGTGCGCGACGATCAGGCTGGCCGCGTTCAGGCTCAGCGCGCGCCGCACGATCTCCCGTGGATACACGGCCATGCGCGTGAGCGTGCCGTGCGCGCTTTCCTCGCAGTGTATCAGTCGATGCCGCGCGTCAAGGAAGAGCGAGACGAAAACCTCCAGCGGACGCCCGCCGATGCGCAGACGCAGGTAATTTTCCACGGCTTCGGGTGAATTCAACAGCGAGCGTGAGCGCAGCTTATCGACTAACGAACGGCGCGCCATTTCCATAATGGCGAGCAATTGCGCTTTTTTCGCCGGGCCGACGCCGCGCAGGCCGTCGAAATCCGTGTAGGTCGCGTCGAGCATGGCGCGCAGCGAGCCAAAACGGTCGAGCAACTCACGCGCGACGCTGAAGACGTCGTGACCGGGCAGGCCGGAGCCGAGTATCAGCACGATCATTTCGGTATCCGACAACGCGCCGGGCCCTTTCTTCAGCAACCGCTCGCGCGGCATATCGTCTTTAAGCCATTTGCCCCGCAGAAGCGGCGAGGGCGATGGTGCGCCGCAAGCCGTTCCGTTGGGCGGCTGCGACTTGGTGGCGGGCGCCTCCAGGGCTGCCTCGTCAAACAGGGTGGCGTCATCTGCCATATATAGAGTGTCCTCCGCTTCGGGTTTTGGGCGCCACGACGCGAGCCGCCGCTCGCCATGTGGCTTACAATAGACGCTTTGCGCACGGCACCCGACGGTTTGCCACACGCGTCGACTGCGCCAGCGGCGCACGCGTGCAGCGCGCTTCGACTGAGCGAGCATTGCATGAGCATCATCGACATTTCCGAAGTGAAACCCGGTTCACATGTGACGCTTCACTACCGGCTTTCCCTTGCCGATGGCGCCGAAGTCATCAATACGTTTAACGACAAACCGGCCACGCTGCTGCTGGGCGCGGGCCAACTGGCGCCGCCGCTGGAAGATATTTTGCTCGGTTTGAAGGTGGGCCACCATTCGACCTTTCAGCTAACGCCGGGGCAGGCGTTCGGTCCCCGCAATCCGGAACTGATCCAGCGCGTGTCGCTGGCCACACTGCGGGAAAACAGCATGATCGGGGAGGATTTTTCGCCGGGCGACCTGGTCGAATTCAACGCACCGGGCGGCGGCCGTTACGCCGGCGTCCTGAAAGAAGTCGGCGAAACCTCGGCTCTGTTCGATTTCAACCACCCGCTTGCCGGCCAGGCGCTGGCGTTTGAAGTGAAAATCATCGGGATTCTGTAAACATGAGCACCACGGATACGACTCTTGCTGAAACCGAGATCCTGCTGGCGCAGCCGCGCGGGTTCTGCGCCGGCGTCGACCGGGCTATCGAGATCGTCGAGCGGGCCATCAAGTTGCACGGCTCGCCGATCTACGTTCGTCACGAAATCGTCCATAACGCCTACGTTGTCGAGGATCTGCGCAAGAAAGGCGCGATCTTCATCGAGCGGCTGGAGGAAGTGCCGGCCGGCAATACCGTCATTTTCAGCGCACACGGCGTGTCGAAGGCCGTGCGTTCGGAAGCCGAGTCGCGCGGGTTGCGCGTGTACGACGCGACGTGTCCGCTCGTGACCAAGGTGCATATCGAAGTCGCGAAGATGCGCCAGGACGGCTTCGACATCGTAATGATCGGCCACAAAGGCCATCCCGAAGTCGAAGGCACGATGGGGCAGGCGGGCGAGGGCATGCATCTGGTGGAAGACATCGAAGACGTGCAGGCCTTGCAGCTGGCCGATCCCGAGCGGATTGCCTTCGTCACGCAAACCACGCTCTCGGTCGACGACGCCGCCGAGATCATCGGCGCGTTGAAGGCCAAATACCCGGCCATCCGCGAGCCGAAGAAGCAGGACATCTGCTACGCCACGCAAAACCGTCAGGACGCGGTGAAGTTCATGGCGCCGCAGTGCGACGTCGTGATCGTGGTCGGCAGCCCAAATAGTTCGAATTCCAACCGGCTGCGCGAGTTGGCCGAAAAGCTTGGCGTGCCTGCCTATATGGTGGACTCGCCCGATCAGATCGATCCGGTCTGGGTCGAAGGCAAGCGCCGCATCGGCGTGACGGCCGGCGCTTCGGCGCCGGAAGTGCTGGCGCAGGCGGTGATCGCCAGGTTGCGTGAACTCGGCGTGCGCAACGTGCGCGCGCTGGACGGCATCGAGGAAAACATCGCGTTTCCGTTGCCGCGCGGGCTGGGTTTGCCAGCCTGACAATCTGCCAACTGCTGAAAGAAAAGCGCGCCCGAGGGCGCGCTTTTTTTATCTCCAGCCGTCATCAAGCCTATCCATAATAAAGTGCCAGATCACAAGAAAGTGCCGGTTTTGGCGTCTGCGCGCACAAATTTTTTTGAAAAGTGATCCGGTTTTTTATAGATTTATATGTGATGCGGCCCCGTTTTATATGACTTAAAGCAGTCGGCGGTTTTTTGACGCACTAAGATAGTGCGTGTATCGCCATAGTCACTAAAACGTAATACCTAAGGCGAAGCGCGCTGTCACCGGGGCTCGGCGAAATTCGCCGCAACACTTGATGCCATTGGGTGCGACGCTGGTGCAACTGATGCACGGAAAACTATCGCAACCGGGTTGCGCCTTTTAGGGGATTTCGCTCTCAAAATAAGGTTGCAATGCAGGAAAACCCTGCCGGTTCAACAATATTGCCCGTCGCAAAATTGGAGTTACAATGCGCGCGTTCTCAAGGCCTTAGGGCCCTGAACGATAGTTTCTGGAAGGTGCGGGAGACCTACTTAATGCGAGTCAGATTTGCTTACGCCGTGTCCATCGCGGCCGCGGTTGCGATGTTGACCGCGTGCGGCAAGAAACAGGATGGCGAGGCGGGAGCGGGTGCGTCGGCGGCTACGGTCGCGGCGGCGCCGGCGAGCGAAGCGACTGTCGTGAAGATCGGTCATGCGGCCCCGTTGACCGGGCCCATTGCTCATCTTGGCAAAGACAATGAAAACGGCGCGCGTTTGGCGGTCGATGAAATCAACACCCAGGGTTTGACTATCGACGGCCGCAAGATCCAGCTGCAGCTCGACGCGCAAGATGACGCCGCGGACCCGAAAACGGGCACGGCGGTCGCCGAAAGATTCGTCGACGATCATGTCGTCGCCGTGGTCGGCCACTTGAATTCGGGCGTCTCGATCCCGGCGTCCAAGATATATAGCGATGCCGGGATCCTGGAAATCTCGCCGTCGTCAACGAACCCGGGGTACACGCAACAAGGTTTCAAGACGACTTATCGCGTGGTGGCGACCGATGCCCAGCAGGGGCCGGCGCTTGCCAATTACGCAACGAAAGTGCTCAACGCGAAACGCATTGCGATCGTCGACGACTCGAGCGTCTACGGCAAGGGTCTAGCTGACGAGTTCGCGAAGACAGTACAGGCGAGCGGGGCAAAGGTCGTTGCGCGCGAAACCACGAATGACAGGGCTACGGAGTTTCAGGCCGTCCTTAAAAAGATCAAGCGTGTTCAGCCGGACGTGATCATGTTCGGCGGCATGGACGCAACGGGCGGGCCGTTTACCAAACAGGCGGCGGCGCTCGGTATCAGGGCAAAAATCCTTGGCGGCGACGGTGTGTGTACCGACAAGGTGGGTGAGCTGGCGGGAACCGCCGTGCAAAACCTGGTCTGTTCGGAAGCAGGACTTGCGCTTTCGAAAATGGACAAGGGAGCGGACTTCGAAAAGAAGTACGTGGACCGCTTCCACACACCGGTGCAGATTTACGCGCCATTCACGTATGACGCTGTATACGTGATTGTCGATGCAATGAAGCGCGCTAATTCGATCGAGGCGCCCAAGGTGCTGGCTGCGATGCCGTCGACGGATTACAACGGGGTAATCGGTCACATCGCGTTCGACGACAAGGGTGATTTGAAAGAGGGCGCCATTACGCTTTACGACTTCAAGGACGGCAAAAAAGCGGTTCTCGACGTCGTGAAGATGTGATGACGGGACGTTCAGCCTGACGGCACCGAAACCACCCAACGGTGCCGTTTTTGCATCCGCCGAAGGCAAGCCCGCGACTGTCATCCAGTCGCCCAGGTGAACCGGCAGCGGATAACCCTTACCGGTCTTTTACATCAGTACCCGCAGTGCCGTTGAGATTGGCGTACCGCATCACCGCCCACCGGCTGATGAAGAACGCGAATCCAGTCGCACGGGCTAAGGAGCATTAAATGGATATTTTCATCCAGCAGGTCCTCAACGGGCTGGTGCTTGGCAGCGTTTACGCCATCATCGCACTGGGCTATACGATGGTTTACGGCATCCTGGGCATCATCAACTTCGCTCACGGCGATGTGTTGATGGTGGGCGCGATGGTTGCGCTCTCAGCCATAGGCGTGCTTCAGAACCACTTCCCCGGCCTCGGCAATGTGCCGACGCTCATCATCGCGCTGATCATTGCGGCCATTGTGTGCGCGGCGGTCGGCTACACGATCGAGCGCGTGGCCTACCGGCCGTTGCGCAAAGCGCCGCGTCTCGCCCCGCTGATCACCGCGATCGGCGTGTCGATCCTGCTGCAAACCCTCGCGATGATGATCTGGTCGCGCAACCCGCTGCCGTTCCCGCAGCTGTTGCCCACCGACCCGCTCAACGTGATCAAGGCCACCGACACGACGCCTGGCGCCGTGATCTCGATGACTGAAATCGTGATCATCGTGGTGGCGTTCCTCGTGATGGGCGGCCTGCTGCTGTTGGTCCACAAGACCAAGCTCGGCCGCGCCATGCGAGCCATCGCTGAAAACCCGGGCAATGCCTCGCTGATGGGCGTGAACCCGAACTTCGTGATCTCGGCCACCTTCATGATCGGCTCGGCGCTCGCCGCACTGGCCGGCGTGATGATCGCGTCGGAATACGGCAACGCGCACTTCTATATGGGCTTCATCCCCGGCCTGAAGGCCTTTACCGCAGCGGTGCTCGGCGGTATCGGCAATCTCGGCGGCGCGATGGTGGGCGGCGTGATTCTTGGGCTGATCGAACAGTTGGGTGCCGGCTATATCGGCAACCTCACTGGCGGTGTGTTCGGCAGTAACTATCAGGACGTGTTCGCTTTCATCGTGCTGATCATCGTGCTGGTGTTCCGTCCGTCGGGCCTGCTTGGCGAACGTGTTGCGGATCGCGCCTGATCCCGGGAGAAAACAGACATGACCTCAATTCAACCGATCGAGCCGTCCACGACGCTCATCCCTGAAAAGAACCTGACGAAGACGTTGACCGTCGGCATCATCACCGCGATCTTCGTGATCGCGGCACCGATGATCATCGGCACCGCAGGCGGCAACTACTGGGTCCGCGTGCTCGACTTCGCGATGCTGTATGTGATGCTCGCGCTCGGCCTCAATGTGGTGGTCGGCTTCGCCGGCCTGCTCGACTTGGGCTACATCGCGTTCTACGCGGTCGGCGCTTACACGTCCGCGCTGCTGAGTTCGCCGCATCTGTCCTCGCAGTTCGAGTGGATCGCGCATCTCGCGCCGAATGGCCTGCACGTGCCGTTCCTGATCATCGTGCCGTGCGCGATGGCCGTCGCCGCGTTCTTCGGCGTGATTCTCGGCGCACCGACGCTGCGTCTGCGCGGCGACTACCTCGCCATCGTGACGTTGGGCTTCGGGGAAATCGTGCGGATCTTCCTGAACAACCTCGACCGTCCGGTGAACATCACCAACGGCCCGAAGGGGATCACGGGGATCGACCCGGTGCACGTCGGCGACTTCAGCCTTGCGCAAACGCACTCGCTGTTCGGCTTCCAGTTCCCGTCGGTGTACTCGTACTACTACCTGTTCGTGCTCGCCGCGTTGCTGGTGATCTGGGTGTGTACGCGCCTGCAGCACTCGCGTATCGGCCGTGCATGGGCCGCGATCCGCGAAGACGAAATCGCCGCCAAGGCGATGGGCATCAACACCCGCAACGTGAAGCTGCTGGCCTTTGCGATGGGCGCGTCGTTCGGCGGCCTGTCGGGCGCGATGTTCGGCTCGTTCCAGGGCTTCGTGTCGCCGGAATCGTTCACGCTGCCGGAGTCGATCGTGGTGCTGGCGTGCGTGGTGCTGGGCGGCATGGGCCACATTCCCGGCGTGATTCTCGGCGCGGTTCTGCTCGCGGTGCTGCCGGAATTCCTGCGCTCGACGATGGGCCCGCTGCAGAACATGGTGTTCGGCCACGAAATCGTCGATACGGAAGTGATCCGTCAGCTGGTCTACGCACTCGCGATGGTGCTGATCATGCTGTACCGCTCGGAAGGCTTGTGGCCGTCGCCCAAGCATGAAGACAAGATCGCGAAACTGTCGAAGCGCAGCGGCAAGAAGCCGGTGCGCGCCTAAGCACCGCCGGAGAAAAAACATGAGCGATAACATTCGACTGTCGGTGAAAGGGGCCAACAAACGCTTCGGCGGTTTGCAGGCGCTGTCCGACGTCGGGCTTGAAATCAAGTCCGGCCAGATTTACGGTTTGATCGGCCCGAACGGCGCCGGCAAGACGACCTTCTTCAACGTGATCACGGGCCTGTACACGCCGGATTCGGGCGAGTTCAAGCTCGACGGCGAGAACTACACGCCGACCGCGGTGTATCAGGTGGCGAAAGCCGGCATCGCGCGCACGTTCCAGAACATCCGTCTGTTCGGCGGCATGACCGCGCTGGAAAACGTGATGGTCGGGCGCCACGTGCGCACCAAGCACGGCCTGCTGGGTGCGGTGTTCCAGACGCCGGCCGAGCGCAAGGAAGAGCGCGAGATCAAGGAACGCGCGATCGAACTGCTGGAATACGTGGGCATTGCGCAGTACGCGGACTACACGTCGCGCAACCTGTCGTACGGCCACCAGCGTCGACTGGAAATCGCGCGCGCGCTGGCAACCGATCCGAAGCTGCTCGCGCTGGACGAACCGGCCGCCGGCATGAACGCGACGGAAAAGGTCGAGCTGACCAAGCTGCTCGACAAGATCCGCGCGGACGGCAAGACGATTCTGCTGATCGAGCACGATGTGAAGCTCGTGATGGGTCTGTGCAACCAGATGACGGTGCTCGACTACGGCAAGGTGATTGCGCAAGGTCTGCCGCAGGACGTGCAGAAGGATCCGAAGGTGATCGAAGCTTATCTGGGTGCGGGGGTCCACTAATGGCTACAGCAATGTTGAAAATCAAGGGCCTGCAGGTCAATTACGGTGGCATCCAGGCAGTCAAGGGGATTGACCTCGAGGTTGCGCAGGGCGAGCTGGTCACACTGATCGGCGCGAACGGCGCGGGCAAGACCACGACAATGAAGGCGATCACCGGTCTCAAGCCGTACACGATCGGCGACATCGAGTACATGGGCGAGTCGATCAAGGGCGTGCCGCCGCATCTGCTGCTCAAGAAGGGTCTCGCGATGGTGCCGGAAGGGCGCGGCATCTTCGCGCGCATGTCGATCGTCGAGAACATGCAGATGGGCGCTTATCTGCGTACGGATACGGACGGCATCAAGGCGGACGTGGATCGCATGTTCGGCTTCTTCCCGCGTCTGAAAGAACGTGCGGCCCAGTACGCCGGCACGCTTTCGGGCGGAGAACAGCAAATGCTGGCGATGGCGCGCGCGATCATCTCGCGTCCGAAGCTGTTGCTGCTGGACGAGCCGTCGATGGGTCTGTCGCCGATCATGGTCGAGAAGATTTTCGAAGTGGTGCGGGCGATCTCGGCTGAAGGCATGACCGTGCTGCTGGTCGAACAGAACGCGCGTCTCGCGCTGCAGGCGGCGAATCGCGGCTACGTGATGGACTCGGGTCTGGTCACGATGTCGGGTGACGCGAAGCAGATGCTGGATGATCCGAAAGTGCGGGCGGCGTATTTGGGTGAATGAGTTGGGCGAATGAGTCGGGTGAATAAGCCCGTTTAGTTTGCTCTGCCTACGAAAAAGGCCGCATGCGCGAAAACGCATGCGGCCTTTGTCTATTTGGCGTGGCTCGAATCAGGCGGCAGGCACCGCGTCCGCAAACTCACCCAGACGCTTGCCGAGGCTGATCACAGCATCGGCGCGATAACCGAGCGCCTCGTAAAACGCACGGACGTCGGCTTTCGCGGACAACACCTGCAGATTCAGCTTCGGACAGCCTCGCTCCGTCAACGCGTTTTCGACATGCGCGACGAGCCGCGTGCCGATCCCGTGACGACGCAGCGACTCATCCACCGCGAGCGAATACAGCCAGCCGCGGTGGCCGTCATAGCCGCCCATCACCGTGCCGACGATGCGCTCGTCGAGCACCGCGACAAAGAACAGTTCCGGCTGCGTCGCCAGCTTGTTGGCGATCGACAGATGCGGATTGCGCTGCGGCCTCGTGACGTCCCGGTACTCGGGGAAGGCTTGCTGCCACAGTGCGACCACGACATCGGTGTCGCTCGCTTCGAAGCGGCGGATCGATAGCGTTGCGCTCGTCGTCATACGCGCGGTCCTGTTCGGTTACAGCGTGTCGAGAATCGAACGCAACATCGCCATCATCTGGTCGATTTCTTCGTTCGTCACGTTCAGCGCCGGCATGAAGCGCAGCAGGTTCGGACGCGCCGCGTTCAGCAACAGACCGTCGGGCTGCATGTCGCGCGCCTTTTCGACGATCTGGTTGCCGATGTCCTTGCCGAGCAGCAGCGCGCGCAGCAACCCTTCACCGCGTTCGCCCTTGAAGCCGCGCTCTTCCGACAACTCCAGCAGCTTCGCGCGCAGATACTCGCCGCGCGCCCGCACGCCTTCGAGGAAGCCCGGCGCCGTGAGTTGCGAAATCACCGAGTAGCCGACCGCGGTCATCAGCGGATTGCCGTTGTAGGTGCCGCCCTGGTCGCCCGCTTCGAATATGGCGACCTCCGCCTTCGAGAGCAGTGCCGCGAGCGGCACGCCGCCGCCGATGCCCTTGCCGAGCGTCATGATGTCCGGCTCGATGCCCGACAGTTCGTACGCGAACAGCGTGCCGGCACGGCCGCAGCCGCTTTGGACTTCATCGACGATCAGCAACAGGTTGTGCTTCTTCGTCAACTCGCGCAGTTGCTGCATGAACTCGCGGGTGGCGGGAATCACGCCGCCTTCGCCCTGAATCGGTTCCAGCATCACGGCAACGGTTTTCGCGTTGATCAGTTTTTCCACCGACGCGATGTCGTTCAGGTCCGCCTTCGGGAAGCCCGGCACTTGCGGTGCGTAGATCGTGTCCCAGCCCGGCTTGCCGCTCGCCGACATGGTGGCGAGCGTGCGGCCGTGGAAGCTGTGATCGAACGTGATGATCTCGAACGCGCCGTCCTTGAATTTCTTACCCCACTTGCGGGCGAGCTTGATCGCGCCTTCGTTGGCTTCGGCGCCGCTGTTCGCGAAGAACACTTTGTCGAAGCAGCTATGTTGCGTGAGCAGGTCGGCGAGCTGCGCCATCGGCTGGTTGTAGAAAGCCGGCGATGGGTTGATCAGCAATTGCGCCTGCTTGTTCAGCGCTTCGATCATGCCGTCGTTGCAATGGCCGAGGCTGTTGACCGCCCAACCCTGGATGAAGTCCAGATATCGCTTGCCGTTGTTGTCGTAGAGCCACGAGCCTTTGCCGTGCGTGAAAACGATTTCGGGCCGGTTCGTGATGTACATCAGCGACTCGATCGGATATTCATTGAAATTCATGACGGCAGGCTCCAGACAGCAGGGGTGAAGGGTAGATGAAGATTGGCCAACTACGAACCAGCGGCCGAAAAACAGAAAAGCCACGGCATGCCGTGGCTTTCATGATTCGAACAGCTCGCGCCCTGGTGCGGCGCGAATCCGTGACGAAGCCAGCGGCGTCCCTAGGGGAGCGGCGAGCGGCGACGTCGAAGTTCGGATGGGATGCGGTTCATGCGCGAAAGAATACGACAAGGAAAGCGCTGGTGTAAACCGTGAATTTGCGTCGGACGGATATTTTTGTCCGCTGCGCGAGTTCATGCGGCGTTCCGATTATGAGATGTGCGGCTGACTAAAATATGACGGCGGCGCGTTGAATCGACTGTCCGACGGGCAAGGCGGCTCGCAACGAACGCAAAGAACGGTCGCCGGAAATGCAAATGGGCGCTCAGTTGAGCGCCCATTCTGAATCAGGAAGCCGGGGGTCCGCCCACCCGAAGATAGCTGCCGACGCTGATCCCGACTTATCGCCAACAATTCTAAAATCCAGGGAGACTTCCGTCAATGGACCACCTCACAGACCAGGAAATTTCCGCAGTCGCAACGCTGCTTTCCGGAGAGCGTTTGAGTACATTTCATGCGATGGCGGGCACGACTCGCGCGGCCGTTGCCCTTCATCAGCAGATGCTGCAACTCGCCGGGGCACTGATGAGCGTGACGGCGGTGATCGAAATAGCGCTGCGCAACGCGGTGTGCGATCGGCTGGCCGATCACTTTGGCGTAGACGGCTGGTTGCGTCGTCCACCCGCTTCGTTCGTTTGGAAAGTTGAGGAGCGCAGCAAGATCGAAGCGGCGGTGCGCGGAGCGCAACGAGCGGCGTATGCCAAGCTATCACCTTCTGACAAGCGTGCACTCGATCAAACGGTGTTCCGCCGTGGTGTGCCGGCGGGCCTGGCACATGAGCTCCGGGTCGACGCGCGGCAAAAAGCGATCGCTGTTCAAAGCGGCCAGGTGATTACCCAACTCACGATGTATTTCTGGAAGCGCCTCTTTTCGCGCGACTACGAACAGACTCTCTGGAAGCCGGCGCTAAAGCGCATTTTCCCGGAAAAGCAGATCGACAGGTCCGCGATTGCCGTTCAGCTTGAGCGCATCTACCAGACACGCAATCGCGTCGCACACCATGAACCGGTGTATGGTCACAGGCTGTTCGACACGCTGAGCGCGGTGGATTTCCTGGCTTCGAATCTGGGAACGGCTGGCGGCGATGGCCGCACCGCATTGCATAAAATGCTGGCGTCCGAACATGCTGCGCTCGAAAATCAGGCGCACTTGCTTCGGCGCGGAATCGAGACTGGCGTCGGCGTGAACCATCAATGCACGAAGCGCGGCCATTCGCATAACCGCGCTTCCAGAAATGCGCATGGCGAACATCGACGCACTTACGCCGATGCCGCCTGTCACATCAAACCGCGTTCGCCAGATCCGCTGCGCTCGTGAACGAATCCGCGTAAAACTCGTCTTCCGGCAGGGCGTGATGCTGCGTGAAATCGCGCTGCGCCGACTCGACCATCACCGGCGCGCCGCACGCATACACCTGATATGCCGACAGATCCGGCAGATCCTCGATCACCGCGCGATGCACGAAACCGACGCGGCCTGTCCATGCATCGCTCGCGTCCGGTTCCGAGAGCACCGGCACGAACTTGAAGTTCGGAATCTCGCGCGCCCATTGTTCGGCCAGCTCGAGCAGATACAGATCTTTCTTGCGACGTGCGCCCCAGTAGAGCGTCATCGGCCGGTTCAGGTTCTTGAACACCGCGTGTTCGACGATCGCCTTTAGCGGCGCGAAGCCCGTGCCCGAGGCAAGCAGCACGATCGGCTTGTCCGAATCCTCGCGCAGGAAGAACGTGCCGAGCGGCGCTTCGAAGCGCAGGATGTCGCGCTCTTTCATGGTGTTGAACACGTGATCGGTGAAGGCGCCGCCGGGCATGTGACGGATGTGCAATTCGATCGGGCCTTCCGCGTGGGGCGCATTCGCCATCGAATAGCTGCGGCGCTTGCCGTCTTTCAGAATGAATTCGAGGTACTGACCGGCGAGATATTGCAGACGCTCATTGGCGGGCAATTGCAGCTTCAGCACGACGACGTCGTCGGCCTTGCGCTCGATCGCGTTCACGCGGCAGGGCAGCTTCTTGACCTGTACGTCGCCGACGCCCGCCACTTCGCGGATGTCCACCTCGAGATCGGTGCAAGCGGTCGCGCAGCAAAAGAGCGCCATGCCGCGCGTCTTTTCGTCGTTCGACAAAGCCGACGACGAATGCGGACGCTGCTCGATTTCCCCACTGATCACGGTGCCCTTGCACGAACCGCAAGCGCCGTTCTTGCAGCCGTATGGCAGGCCGATGCCCTGACGCAAGGCGGCGCTGAGCACCGGTTCGTCCTGTTCTACCTGAAACTGCCGGCCGCTTTGCCGGAGCGTGACGTTAAATGCCATAAAGTGTTCGAAATCGAAAAGTCGGTAATCGTTATCGGACCCGCGTGATCGGACCCGGCGTGTGAACCGCGCGGTACGTGCCGCGCTTGACGGCTACAATGCGTCCACCATGAAAGCGACACGAAACTTCCGCCGGCCGCGCGTGTTAATCGTAGGTTGCGGCGATGTCGGCATGCGCTGCGTGCCCTTGCTGCGGCCACGCGCACATGTCTTCGCGCTGACCAGCCACGCCGGGCGGTGCGCCGAATTGCGCGCCGCGGGCGTCACGCCGCTGGTCGGCGATCTCGACGTGCGCGGCAGCCTGAAGCGGTTGGCGGGCCTCGCACCGACGGTGCTGCATCTCGCCCCGCCGCAGAAAACTGGCGACGACGACCGCCGTACCCGCGGGTTGCTCGCTACTTTAAGCACGCGCCGCGCTTCAGCGCGGGCCGCCGTGGCGCCTGCAGTCTCGCCGGTAGGGCGGTTGCGCCAACTTCGTGCCTCGTGGGCGGAATCTGGAACAGCCAATATTGTACCCGACGGGGTGCGCCGGACCGCCGGTTCGCGTGCACCCGTGCGCCTTGTGTACGCGAGCACGACGGGCGTCTATGGCGACTGCGGTGGCGCGTGGATCGACGAAACCCGCGCGACGAAGGCGGCCAACCCGCGCGCCAGGCGGCGCGTCTCGGCCGAGCGGCAATTGCGGCGCGCGAACGCGCGCGGCAGCGTCGCGGCGAGCATCGCGCGGATTCCGGGCATTTATGCGGGCAACCGCCTGCCGCTCGCGCGGCTCGAAAAGCGCACGCCGGCCCTGATCGATGCCGACGACGTCTACACCAATCATATTCACGCCGACGATCTGGCCGCGATCCTCGTGCGCCTCCTCACCCACGGGCGGCCGGGGCGCGTGGTGCACGCATCCGACGACACGTCGCTGAAAATGGGCGAGTACTTCGACGAGGTTGCCGACGCGTTCGGCCTCGCGCGCGCGCCGCGAATCACGCGAGCCGAGGCGGAGTCGCAGGTCGAGCCGACCTTGCTGTCGTTCATGCGTGAATCGAGGCGGTTGATAAACCGGCGTCTCAAAGAGGAATTGCGCGTGCGCTTGCGGTATCCGAGCGTCGAGGATTTTTTGCGTGAAAGCGTGAAAGGGTAGCCTGAACCGCGTTGTTGCGAGCCGTCTCACGCACCCAGAAAGCCATGAAAGAGCGTGGCAAAAAGCCACCTCTCCAGGCATCGCCCGGAAAAATCCCGCCCGCGCCGCGCTTCGCCACCAGCGCGGCGCGGCCTCGCGCGACCTATGTCAGCGCGGGCAATGCTTCCAGCAACAGGAAACACAGCATCGCGCCGATCAATGCGCCGATCAGGTTCGGATGATATTTATGCCGCAGCCGCATCATGACCAGCAATCCGCCGATCAGGACCAGTCCGACGCACACGAAAGCAATCATCACGGACGAAATCTGCAAACCATCGTGGATGACCATGGCGCCCCTCCTTGAACTCTTTGTAGTCTTTGTTTAAACGAGTATAGAGCGAGGTGTAAGGAAGATCATGCTGCGACGCAGCGCGCAAACAGGCGCCGCGCGCGTTATGTGGGCAGCCGCTCACGCGTTTTCCTGCGGCATCAAGAGCTTAAAGAGGCGCTACCGGTTTACCCGCTCCGTAAAGATCCGAGGTCGGTTTCGTCGAGCCATTGCCACGCGCCCGGCGCAAGCGTTGCGGGCAAGGCGAGTCCGCCGATCCGCTCGCGATGCAGCGCTTCGCATCGGTTGCCGGCGGCGGCGATCATCCGCTTGACCTGGTGATACTTGCCTTCCATCACGGTGAGCGCGAGCGTGTGAGCGCCGCGCGCCGCTGCGTCGACTGCGGCGATCGGTTTGGGCTCGCCGTGCAGCAGCACGCCGTCGCGCAGTGCGCTCAATTGCGCGTCGTCGATCGGATGACGCGTGGTCGCGACATACACCTTCGGCACTTTGCGTTTCGGCGACGTGAAGAGGTGCACGAACTTGCCGTCGTCGGAGAGGAGCAGCAGGCCGGTGGTGTCCTGATCGAGCCGGCCCACGCATTGCACGCCGCGCTCGGCGAACTGCGGCGGCAACAGGCTGAACACGCTCAGATGATGCTGCGGATCACGCGAACACTCGTAGCCCGCCGGCTTGTTCAGCAGCAGATAGGCGTCCTCGCGATACGGCCAGACGACGCCGTCCACGCTGAAGGAGAAGGTAGTGTCGCCGATGGGGAAGTCGGCGTCGGCATCGGTGCAAACAGCGCCGCCGATGCTCACGCGCGCGTCGGCGATCAGCGCGCGGCATTGGCGGCGCGAGCCGAAACCTTGAGTGAAGAGAATGCTTTCGAGATTCATGGCGAGCGAAGAATAACACCGCAAGAAGCGGAGCGCCCCGCGCCGCGAGTCGGACGACGATGAACGCTCCAATGTCCCGTCACCGGAGTTCATCGATGCACGCCACATCTGCCGCTTCATCCACACACCCACTGCCGGCCGCTTTTCGGCGGCTCGCGTGGTCGAACCTGGTCGCACAATCCGCCGAACAGATCAGCCTCGCCGCCGCGCCACTCGTCGCGGTCTTCGCACTCGGCGCCGACGCGCGCGACACGGGTCTGCTGCAAACCGCGCAGACGCTGCCGTTCCTGTTGCTGTCGACCCCGCTCGGCGTCTGGGCCGACCGCCGCTCGCGCCGCACGTTGATGACGCTCGCTGAAAGCGTGCGCGTGATCGCCATGCTGTGCGTGCTGCTGCTCGTCATGAGCCATGCGTTGAGCTTGCCGCTGCTCGCCGCGCTCGGCTTCATCGCCGCGACCGGCACGGTGGCCTACAACGTCGCGGCGCCTTCGCTGGTGCCAGCACTCGTGCCGCGCGAAGCATATGCCAGCGCGAACGGCCGGCTGGAATTGGCGCGCAGCGTGGCCTATTCCGCGGGGCCGGCGCTCGGCGGCCTGCTGGTCGGCTGGATCGGCGCGGGTTGGGCGTATGGCTGCGCGGCCGCGCTGTCGGCGCTGGCTGTCGCGTTGCTGGCGGGCTTGCGCGAACCGCCGCGCAGTGCACTGCCGCCACGTCACTTCATGCTGGAACTGCGCGACGGCACGCGTTTCGTGCTGCGCGATGCGTTGCTGCGTCCCATGCTCGCGACCGCGGTGTTCTTCAACCTCGGCTTCTTCGTACTGCAAGCGGTGTATGTGCCGTATGCGGTGCATCGGCTGGGCCTGGGCGCGTCGGCGGTGGGCGTGACGCTCGGCGCCTACGGTGTCGGCATGGTGTGCGGCGCGTTGGCCGCGCCCGCCATCGCGCGACGTCTCGCATTCGGCCGCGTGCTGATCATCGGGCCTTCGTGCGGGTTGCTCGCGTCGCTCGTGATGGTGGCCACGCTCGTTGCGCCGTCGTTCTGGTTGGCATTGCTGAGCTTCTTCCTGCTCGGCGCCGGACCGATTCTGTGGGTAGTCGGCTCGACCACGCTGCGCCAGGCGATCACGCCCGAACGGATGATGGGCCGCGTCTCCGCGCTCAACAGCACCGCCACCTACGGCGCGCGGCCGCTCGGCGCATTGCTCGGTGCCGCGATCAGCGCGCGCTGGGGTATGGAAGCGTGTCTCGTCGCGGCGGCGGTGGCCTTCCTCGTGCAGGCGTTGATCATCGTCATGTCGCCAGCGGCGCGGCTGGCCCGCATTCCGGAGCAAAGCGCGGCGGCGTGCTGAAAATGGATTTTCACGAAGCCGCACGGGTGCGCGCTTGAAATGCGTCTTTTGTTCGCAACGCGTCGGTGAAAACCCTCAAAAATGAAAATGAATTTTTTTCTGCGAGATTTCCGTGTAAATATACTTTCATTCATTTTCATTACGCCAAGCGCCAGGCCGCCTCGTTCGCATGATCCGTCAACCATCCGTTGCATCCGATTCCGCCGAGCAGGCCATCGCCGCGCGCATCGCCGCGGCCATGCCGACCCTCACGCCGATCCATCGGCGCATGGGCGACTACGTGCTGGCCAATCTGTTTCGCGCGGCGACCATGCGCATCGACGAACTGGCCAGCGTGGTCGGCGCCTCGGTGGCGACGGCGAATCGCTTCGCCCGCGCGCTCGGTTTCGACGGCTATCCGCAATTTCGTGAGGCGCTGGTGCGTGGTTTCGAGGCGACGCTCGCACCGGTCGAGCGCTTGCGCAGTGCGCAGGAATCGCTCGCAGCCGGCGACGATGTGGTCGACGCCTCGCTCGAACAGGCCGCCACTAATCTGCATGCCACCCGCACGGCAATCGACGGCGCGGCGGCCGAAGCCGCCGTCGAAGCGATCATCGCCGCGCGCCGCGTGTTCGTGCTCGGCTTCGGCGCCAGCGCGTTTCTCGCGGGTCTGATGGAACACGGCCTGATGCCTTATCACGACAACGTGCAGTCGCTCGCGCTGATGGGCGGACCGTCGCACGCCGCGCGGCGTCTGTTTGCTTCGAACGAGGGAGATCTCGTCATCGGCATCGCGTTCCCGCGTTACGTAGAAGACACGATCGAACTCGCGCATCGCGCGGCGGGCCGTGGCGCTCGCGTGCTCGCGCTCACCGACAGTCCGCGTTCGCCGCTCGCGCAATTCGCCGACATCTCGCTCTATGTCCGGGCGGACCGGCGGCTCGCGGCGAATGCCGATTCGGCCGTGCTCGCCGTGATCGAAGCGCTGTGCGACGCGGTGGCGTATCGCGCCAAGCGCTCGGTGAAGGCCGCCGCCGAGGTCAGCGAATTCCTGTTGCCGTGGCTCGTCGATCCGCAAGCCGAGGCTACCGGCACGAACGCGCGACCCGCGCGCGGCGCGGTCCGAGCCACCCGCACTCCCCGTACTCCTCGCACTACCAAAGCCAAACGATGAACTCCAACGCAGTCATTGCCATTCATGGCGGGGCAGGGACGATCCTGCGCACGTCGATGTCAGCCAGCGCCGAAGCCGAATATCACGCCGCCCTGCACGCGGTGCTGAGCGCCGGCCAGCGCGTGCTCGCCGATGGCGGCAGCGCGCTCGACGCCGTCAGCGAGGCCGTGCGTCTGCTCGAAGATTGCCCGCTTTTCAACGCGGGCCACGGCGCGGTTTATACGGCGGCCGGCACGCATGAACTTGACGCGGCGATCATGGACGGCAGCACGCTCGAAGCCGGCGCGATCTGCTGCGTGAAGCGCGTGCGCAATCCGATTCTGGCGGCGCGCCGCGTGCTCGAACGCAGCGAGCATGTGCTGTTTACCGGCGAAGGCGCGGAAGCGTTCGCCGCCGCGCAAGGACTCGAATTCGTCGAGCCGGAGTATTTCCATACTGAGGCGCGTCATCGTCAATGGCTAATCGCGCGCGGTCAACAACGCGCCATGCTCGATCACGATGGCGCGACGCTGGCCGCCGCATCATCGTCGAACGACGACGATCCCACGCCGCACGAACCGATCGATCCGAACCGCAAGTTCGGCACGGTCGGCGCGGTCGCGCTCGATCAGCACGGCCATGTGGCGGCGGCGACGTCGACAGGCGGCGTCACTAACAAGCAGGTCGGCCGGGTCGGGGACACGCCGCTGATCGGCGCGGGCTGCTATGCGGACGACGCGACCTGCGCGGTCTCGACCACCGGCTCCGGCGAAATGTTCATGCGCATGGTCGCGGCCTACGACGTCGCCGCGCAAATGGCCTACCGCAACGTGTCGTTGCAGGAAGCCGCCGACGACGTGGTGATGAACCGTCTGCCGAAGATCGACGGACGCGGCGGCCTGATCGCCGTCGATGCGCGCGGCAACGTCACGCTGCCGTTCAACACCGAAGGCATGTATCGCGGTTTCGCGCGGCTCGGCGAAAGCCCGGTGACGGCGATTTACCGCTAGTCAGTCTGGCCGCTCACAGCATGCACCCCCGTTAGCCGCGTTCGAATTCAAAGGAACTACCGTGCCGACTTCATCGCACACCGCCCGTCCGCTTATCGAGACCTTGCCGCCGCAACGCGTGCTGGCGGTCGACGATCTATCGGTCGCCTTCCGTAGCGGCGACACCACCTTCAACGCGGTGCGCAATCTGTCGCTGACGGTCGAGCGCGGCGAGACGTTGGCGATCGTCGGCGAATCGGGTTCGGGCAAATCAGTAACCTCGCTCGCGTTGATGCGGCTGATCGAGCATGGCGGTGGGCGCCTTGCCGGCGGCAGCATCGCTTTTCGGCGCCGCGACGGCGGCGTGCTCGACCTCGCGAAAGCGTCGTCCGGCACGATGCGTTCGATTCGCGGCGCCGACATCGCGATGATTTTCCAGGAGCCGATGACCTCGCTCAATCCGGTCTTCACGGTGGGCGATCAGATCAGCGAGGCGATCGCGTTGCATCAGGGTAAGAGCCGCTCTGCCGCGCACGCTGAAACGCTGCGCCTGCTCGAACTCGTGCGCATTCCCGAAGCGCGGCGCGTGGCGGCGCGCTTTCCGCATCAACTGTCGGGCGGCATGCGCCAACGCGTGATGATCGCGATGGCGCTGTCGTGCAAGCCGGCGCTGTTGATCGCCGATGAACCGACCACCGCGCTCGACGTGACGATCCAGGCGCAGATCCTGCAATTGATCCGCGGCTTGCAGGACGAGATGAACATGGGCGTGATCTTCATCACGCACGACATGGGCGTGGTCGCCGAAGTGGCCGATCGCGTGCTGGTGATGTATCGCGGCGAGAAGGTGGAAGAGGGCGCGTCCGACGCGTTGTTCGCCGCGCCGTCGCATCCTTATACGAAGGCGTTGCTCGCCGCGGTGCCGCGTCTCGGCGCGATGCAAGGCACGGATCAGCCGGCCAAGTTTCCGATCCTGACCGTCGAGCAGGCGAGCCTGAGCGGCGCGGATCAAGCCGTGCGTCCCGCAGCCGCCGTCGCCGAAGAAACGCAGCCGCTGGTGCAGGAAACCACGCCACCGATTCTGCGCGTCCGCGATCTGGTCACGCGCTTTCCGGTCAAGAGCGGAGTGTTCGGCCGCGTGACGGGCCGCGTGCATGCGGTGGAAAAAGTCAGCTTCGATTTGCGGCCCGGCGAAACACTCGCGCTGGTCGGCGAATCGGGTTGCGGCAAATCGACAACCGGCCGCTCGCTGCTGCGCCTCGTCGAAAGTCAAAGCGGGTCGATCGAATTCAACGGCCGCGAAATCAGTTCGCTGACCGGCCCCGCGTTGCAGGCGCTGCGCCGTGATATCCAGTTTATTTTCCAGGACCCGTTCGCGTCGCTGAATCCGCGCTTGACGGTCGGCTTCTCGATCATGGAGCCGCTGCTCGTGCACGGCGTCGCGCAAGGCGCCGAAGCGCAGGCGCGTGTGGCGTGGCTGCTCGACAAAGTCGGCTTGCCGCCCGAAGCCGCGCGGCGCTATCCGCACGAATTCTCCGGCGGTCAGCGGCAACGCATTGCGATTGCGCGCGCGCTGGCGTTGAACCCCAAAGTCGTGATCGCCGACGAATCCGTGTCCGCCCTCGATGTCTCCGTGCAAGCGCAGATCGTCAACCTGATGCTCGATTTACAGCGTGAACTCGGCGTCGCGTATCTGTTCATTTCACACGACATGGCCGTGGTCGAACGTGTCAGTCATCGCGTTGCGGTGATGTATCTCGGCCAGATCGTCGAGATCGGCCCGCGCCGCGCGGTGTTCGAAGCGCCGCAGCATCCGTACACGCGCAAGCTGATGGGCGCGGTGCCGGTCGCCGATCCGGCGCGCCGTCACGCCAAACGCATGCTCGCCGCCGATGAGATTCCGAGTCCGATTCGCGCGCTCAACGATGAACCGATCGTAGCGCCGCTCGTCGCGGTCGGACCGGATCATTTCGTCGCCCAGCATCACGTGGGCGGCGCGTACTAAAACCCCGTACTAAAACCTCTAGCCACACGCTTGTTCTCGCAGCATCACAACCTGTTTCATTTCGCAGCCTGGAGCCAACCTCATGAACCTGCTGGTCCCGTCTTCTCCGTTTCGTTTGCGCGCGCTGGTTAGCGGCGGCGCAGTGGTGTTCGCGATGCTCGCGGGCAATGCGGCGCACGCCGACACCACGGCAGTAATGGCCGTCGCCTCGACCTTCACGACGCTCGATCCGTACGATGCCAACGACACGCTCTCGCAAGCCGTCGCCAAGTCGTTTTATCAGGGGCTGTTCGGCTTCGACAAGGACATGAAGCTGGTCAACGTGCTGGCCGACAGCTACGAAGCCAGCCCGGATGCGAAGGTCTACACGTTCAAGCTGCGCCACGGCGTGAAGTTCCAGGACGGCACCGACTTCAACGCCACCGCGGTGAAGGCGAACTTCGACCGTGTGACGGATCCGGCGAACAAGCTCAAGCGCTACAACATGTTCAACCGCATCGAGAAGACCGAAGTGATCGATCCGTACACGGTGAAGATCACGCTGAAGGCGCCGTTCTCGGCGTTCATCAACGTGCTGGCGCATCCTTCGGCGGTGATGATTTCGCCGGACGCGCTGAAGAAGTACGGCAAGGACATCGCGTTTCATCCGGTCGGCACGGGTCCGTTCGAACTGGTGAAGTGGGATCCGGCGGGCGATCTGACGGTGAAGAAGTTTGTCGGCTACTGGAAGAAGGGCTACCCCAAGGTCGACGCGATCGACTGGAAGCCGGTGGTCGACAACAACACGCGCGCCGCGTTGATGCGCACCGGCGAAGCGGATTTCGCCTTCCAGGTGCCGTTCGAACAGGCCGCGCAATTGCAGTCGAGCCCGAAGGTCGATCTGATCGCGTCGCCGTCGATCATTCAGCGTTATATCAGCCTGAACGTGAACCAGAAGCCGTTCGACAATCCGAAGGTGCGTGAAGCGCTGAACTATGCCGTCAACAAGGACGCGCTCACCAAGGTCGTGTTCGCCGGTTACGCGACGCCGGCCGACGGCGTGGTGCCGCAAGGCGTCGACTACGCGGTGAAGCAGGGCCCGTGGCCGTACGATCCGGCCAAGGCGCGCGCGTTGTTGAAGGAAGCGGGCTATCCGAACGGTTTCGAAACCACGCTGTGGTCCGCTTATAACTACTCGACCGCGCAGAAGGTGATCCAGTTCGTGCAGCAGCAACTCGCGCAGGTGGGCATCAAGGCGCAGGTCGAAGCGCTCGAGGCAGGCCAACGCGTCGCCAAGGTGGAAAGCGCGCAGGACGCCGCGACGGCGCCGGTGCGCATGTATTACGCGGGCTGGTCGTCGTCGACGGGCGAAGCGGATTGGGCGATCACGCCGCTGCTGGCGTCGGTCTCGTTCCCGCCGAAGATGGTCAACACGGCGTACTACAAGAACGACACCGTCGACAGCGATCTGAAGCAGGCGCTCGAAACCACCGACCGTGCGAAGAAAGCCGAGCTCTATACCGACGCGCAAAAACGCATCTGGGCCGACGCGCCGTGGATCTTCCTCGTCAAGGAGAAGGTGGTGTATGCGCGCAGCAAGCGTCTGTCGGGTGCTTATGTCGCGCCGGACGGCTCGTTCAATTTCGACGAGATCGCGATCAAGTGATGAGCTGACGTGAGCGCGGGCGTGTTGTTTCATCAGCACGCCCGCGCTGCACGCTGGCTGCTTTGCTTCACTACGCGCCGCACAAGATCTTTCGTTGCCCGCATCATTGCTGGATTGGATGTCATGCTGAATTTCCTCGTCAAACGTCTCTTTGGCCTGCTGCCGACGCTTTTCATCGTCGCCGTGCTGGTGTTCCTGTTCGTGCATATGCTGCCGGGCGATCCGGCGCGGCTCGCCGCCGGTCCCGACGCGGACGAGGCGACTGTTGCGCTGGTGCGGGCCGACCTCGGGCTGAACAAGCCGATGCCGCAGCAATTCGCCAGCTTCTTCGTGAAGATCGCGCACGGCGACTTCGGCATTTCGACGCGCAGCAAGCGCCCGGTCAGCCAGGAAATCGGCGAGCGCTTCATGCCGACGCTGCTGCTCACGCTCGCCAGCATGGTGTGGGCGGTCGTGCTGGGCATGGGCATCGGCATCGTTTCGGCGGTGTGGCGCAACCGCTGGCCGGACCGGCTCGGCATGACGCTCGCGGTGTCGGGTATATCGTTTCCCGCATTCGCGCTCGGCATGCTGCTGATGGAGATCTTTTCGGTGAAGCTCGGCTGGCTGCCGATTGTCGGTGATGGTTCGTGGCAGAGCTATGTGCTGCCGTCGCTCACGCTCGGCGCGGCCGTCGCGGCGGTGATGGCGCGCTTCACGCGCGCGTCGTTCGTCGAAGTGATGAACGAGGACTTCGTGCGCACCGCGCGCGCCAAGGGCGTGCCGGAGCGTCTCGTGATCGTCAAACACTGCCTGCGCAACGCGATGATTCCCGTCATCACGATGATGGGTCTGCAATTTGGTTTTCTGCTGGGCGGTTCGATCGTGGTCGAAGTGGTGTTCAACTGGCCGGGCCTCGGACGCCTGCTGGTGGATGCCGTTTCGATGCGCGACTATCCGGTGATTCAGGCGGAAGTGCTGTTGTTCTCGCTGGAATTCATCATCATCAATCTGATCGTGGACGTGCTGTACGCCGTGATCAATCCGACCATCCGTTTCAAGTGAGGCCCGCATGAGCACGACCGCCACCGAGCCGACTGCGGCCAGCACCGTGAAAGCACAAGCCGCCATCCGCACGCCATGGAGCGAGTTCTGGCGCAAATTCCGTAAGCAGCACGTGGCGCTCGGCGCCGGCATCTTCGTGCTGCTGTTGATTGCGGTCGCGATCGTCGCGCCGCATATCGTGCCGTACGATCCGGAGAATTTTTTCGACTACGACGCGTTGAACGCGGGGCCCTCCGCTGCGCACTGGTTCGGCGTGGATTCGCTGGGCCGCGATATTTTCAGCCGAATTCTTGCGGGCTCGCGTATTTCGCTCGAAGCGGGATTTCTGTCCGTTGCGATCGGCGCGGTGATCGGCACGTTCTTCGGCTTGCTCGCCGGCTACTACGAAGGCTGGTGGGATCGCATCACCATGCGCGTGGCCGACGTGCTGTTCGCCTTTCCCGGCATTCTGCTGGCGATCGGCGTGGTGGCGATTCTCGGCAACGGCATGATCAACGTGATCTGCGCGGTCGCGATCTTCAGCATTCCGGCGTTCGCGCGGCTTGTGCGCGGCAATACGCTGATGCTCAAGCAGCTCACGTATATCGAAGCGGCGCGCAGCATCGGCGCGTCGGATTGGACGATCATCGTGCGGCACATTCTGCCGGGGACGATTTCCTCGGTGGTCGTGTACTTCACGATGCGTATCGGCACCTCGATCATCACCGCGGCGAGTCTGTCGTTTCTCGGCCTCGGCGCGCAACCGCCGACGCCGGAGTGGGGCGCGATGCTCAATGAAGCGCGCGCCGACATGGTTACGGCGCCGCACATCGCGCTGTTTCCCAGTCTCGCGATTTTCCTGACCGTGCTGGCGTTCAATCTGCTCGGCGACGGTTTGCGCGATGCGCTCGATCCGAAGCTCGACCGGCCATGAATTCGACTGCGCTTTGTGGTGCGCCGCATATCGGCGGATTGCCAAGCGGTCCGCTCGGCACGATTGCCGATGTGCAGGGCGTGACGGTTGGGCATTGCACGCTCGACCAAGGTGCCGTGCAAACCGGTGTGACCGTAATTCGTCCGCATGACGGCGATCCGTTTCTCGCGAAGGTGCCGGCGGCGGCGTCGGTGATCAACGGGTTCGGCAAAAGCATCGGGCTCGTGCAGGTCGAAGAACTCGGCACACTCGAAACGCCGATTGCGTTGACCAATACATTCGGCGTCGCGGCTGTCGCGCAGGCGCAGATTCGTGCGGCCATTCGCGCGAATCCGCAGATCGGGCGCGAGTGGTCGACGGTCAATCCCCTGGTGTTCGAATGCAATGACGGGTATCTGAACGATATCCAGGCGCTGGCCGTCACCGACCAGCATTTCGACGATGCTTATGCCGCGGCCAGTGCGGATGTAGCGAGCGGATCGATCGGTGCCGGCCGGGGCATGTCGTGCTTCGATCTGAAGGGCGGGATCGGCAACGCGTCCCGTGTGGTAATCGCAGCGGGGCGCAGCTATACCGTCGGCGCTCTGGTGCTGGCGAACTTCGGCCGGCTGCCGATGTTGACCGTCGACGGCACGCCGCTCGGCCGTGTGCTCGCCGAGCGCGCCAACAAGGAGTCAACGAAGCCCGAACAAGGCTCGATCATCATGATCGTCGCCACGGACGCGCCGCTCGACGCACGCCAGCTCAAACGTCTCTCCTTGCGCGCGGCGGCGGGTCTCGCGCGCACCGGTTCGGTCTACGGCCACGGCAGCGGCGATATCGCGCTGGCGTTTTCAACGGCCTATACGGTGCCTCACGGCGCCGACTTCATCACGCTCCCACCGCTCCTCGCCGACGAACGTCTCGACCCGCTCTTTCGCGCGTGCGCTGACAGCGTCGAGCAGGCGATTCTCGATGCCTTGTGGAGCGCCGTATCCGTAACCGGGCGCGACGCTCACCAGCGTCTATCGCTGCGTGACTCTGTGCCCGATCTTGCCCAACTATTCGAACGCACCCGCTGATGAAAGTCCTCATTTCCACCGACATCGAAGGCATTGCCGGCGTATTTCATCCTGAACAGACGCGCGCGGGCAACGGCGAATACGAAGCCGCGCGCCGCTGGATGACGCTCGAAGCCAACGCCGCCATCGAAGGCGCCTTCGCCGGTGGCGCGACGCAAGTGTGGGTCAACGATTCGCACGGCGGCTTTCGCAACCTGCTGCCCGACCTGCTCGACGCGCGCGCCCAGGTGGTGCTCGGCAAACCACGCACGTTGGGCATGATGGCCGGCCTTGAATACGGCGCGGCGCTAGTCTTCATGATCGGCTATCACGCCATGTCGCAAACGCGCGGCATCCTCGCGCACACCATCAACAGCTTTGCGTTCGCACGCGTTTCGCTGAATGGCATCGAGGTCGGCGAGGCGGGCGTATACGGCGCGCTGGCGGAAGAATATGGCGCACAGGTCGCGCTTTTATCCGGCGACGATGTCTTCGCCGAAGAAACCGCGCCGCGTTTTCCAGGCGCGCGTTTTGTCGTCACCAAGAGCGCGACCGGACATGCGAGCGGCGTGACGCAATCGCCGGCGAGCGCTCGTGCTGCAATCGAAACCGCCGCGCGCGAAGTGGTTCAGCAGCATCTCGCGAAGGGGCATGCGCGCGAATCCACCCGCAGCGAAGCGAAGCCCGTGGAATGCGAACTGCGCGTGCAAACCAGCGCGCTCGCCGATCTGTTCTGCCAATGGCCGACGCTTACGCGCGTGGATGCGGTCACGTTGCGCTTCAGCGCGGCTTCGGCGGAACATGTGGTGCGTATGCTGAATTGCCTGTCGGCGATGTCGTTCATGTTGCGCTGAGCGTGCGGTAACAGGCCGTTCTCAAATGCGATCATTTCACCGCGCTTACAGCGGCACCGTGGCGGCACGTTTCGTGAGGAAGCGTTACTCTCGTGCATTCCGGAGGCAGCGTCTTTCTCACTGAGCGGAGTACAGCATGGGTAAGCAGACTATCGCGGATTATCTGGCCAAAACACTGGCGGCGGCGGACGTCGAGCGAATCTGGGGCGTGACGGGCGACAGCCTGAACGGCCTGTCGGATAGCTTGCAACGCCTTGGTTCCATTCGCTGGATGCACACGCGCCATGAAGAAGTGGCCGCTTTCGCCGCCGGCGCCGATGCCGCCGCGACCGGCAAGCTCGCGGTCTGCGCGGGCAGTTGCGGTCCGGGCAATCTGCACCTCATCAACGGCCTGTACGACTGTCATCGCAATCATCAGCCTGTGCTCGCGATTGCCGCGCATATTCCATCGTCGGAAATCGGCCTCGGCTACTTTCAGGAAACCCATCCGCAAGAGTTGTTCAAGGAGTGCAGCCACTACGTCGAACTGGTGACGAACCCGTCGCAGTTCCCGCGCGTGTTGGCGCGCGCCATGCGCACCGCGATCGAAGAGCGCGGCGTTGCCGTGATCGTGCTGCCGGGCGATGTCGCGCTGGGCGACGCACCCGAGGAAACGCCGGCATGGGCCGGCACGCTGGAGCGTTCCACCGTGGTGCCGTCCGATGCGGATCTCGACCGGCTTGCCGATCTGCTCAACCAGGCGGGCGGCGTGACGCTGCTGTGCGGCAGCGGCTGCGCCGGCGCGCACGACGAAGTGGTCGCCTTCGCGGATCAGCTCGGCGCCCCGACCGTGCATGCGCTGCGCGGCAAGCAATACGTGGAGTGGGACAACCCGTTCGATGTCGGCATGACCGGGCTGATCGGCTTCAGCTCCGGCTATCACGCGATGATGTCGTGCGACACGCTCGTGATGCTCGGCACCGATTTCCCGTATCGCAACTTCTACCCGTCGCATGGCAACGTGGTGCAGATCGACCGGCGCGGTTCCGCGCTCGGCAAGCGAGCGCCGTTGAAGCTCGGTCTGGTCGGCGACGTGAAGGCGACCTTGCAGGCGCTAATGCCGCGGCTCAAGCACAAGAGCGACCGGCGTTTCCTGGAGAATGCGCGCAAGCACTATGCGGACACGCGCAAGGATCTCGACGACCTCGCGCGGCCATCCGCCCCGGGACGCGCGATTCATCCGCAATATCTCACCAGCATCGTCGACAAGGTCGCCAACGAGGACGCGGTGTTCTCCGCCGACGTCGGCACGCCGACGCTCTGGGCCGCGCGCTATCTGACCATGAACGGCAAGCGCTCGTTGCACGGTTCGTTCAATCACGGCTCGATGGCGAACGCGATGCCGCAAGCCCTGGGCGCGCAGGCCGCGAACCCCGGCCGCCAGGTGATCTCGCTGTCAGGCGACGGCGGCCTGTCGATGCTGCTCGGCGATCTGCTCACTGCGCGTCAGCTGGATTTGCCGATCAAGGTCGTGGTGTTCAACAACAGCGTGCTCGGCTTCGTCGCGATGGAGATGAAAGCGGGCGGTTATCTGGAAGCCGGCACCGATCTGGCCACCACCGACTTCGCAGCCATCGCGCGCGGCGCGGGAATCTACGGTGTCCGAATCGAACTGTCGGAAAACATCGAACCGGCATTGCGCGAGGCGTTCGCGCATCCGGGTCCGGCGGTGATCGACGTGGTGACCGCGAAGCACGAACTCGCCATGCCGCCGAAAATCCAGTGGGCGCAGGCCAAGGGCTTCAGCCTGTATATGCTGAAGGCGGTGCTGAACGGTCGCGGGGATGAGGTCGTCGAGCTGGCGACGACGAATCTGCGCTGAGTTGGAGTGGGTTTGTTTTGACCGGCGTATGCGCGATCGCCTTCACGCATACGCCTGAACCGGACTACTGCTGCCGGCTCAATTCACGCGCCGCGCGATCTATCACGTCGGCGATCGCGCCCGCGTGCGACACCGGTGCCAGGTGGCTCGATGCCATCGGCACGATCTTGGCGCCCATCCGATCGGCCATAAATTTTTCCACTTCCGGCGACACCGCGCGATCGCGTGTCGTGAGCACATACCACGACGGTTTTTCCTTCCACGCGACCTGGCTGACTGTCTCATTGAAGGCGCTCGCGGCGATCGGCACCTGTGCGGTGGCCAGCACGCGGGTCAGATTCGCGGGAACATCCGCGGCGAAGTCGGCGTGATATTTCGTGCGATCGAGCCAGAGGAAGCCGCTCGAATCCTTCATGATGCCCTCGCCCGCGGGCGCCGGTGCGGCGCGCTTCAACAGATCCATGGTCGACTCGTGCAGATCCGGCGCAATGGCGGCGACATAGACGAGACCGGCGACGTTCGGCGCGTTCGCACCTGCTTCGGTGATCACGACGCCGCCCCACGAATGTCCCACCAGAATGGTCGGGCCATTCTGACGCGCGAGGACGCGGCGGGTCGCGGCGACATCGTCGGCGAGGGAGGTGAGCGGATTTTGCACCGAACTCACGTGATAGCCCTTCTGCTGCAATTTCGCGACCACGCCGTTCCAACTGGAGCCGTCGACGAACGCGCCATGTACCAGCACGACGTTGCGGACCGGGCCCGTCATGGGCGCGGCGGGAGGCGGCGCGGCGCCAACTTTGGAGGGTGGTGCGGCGGGCGCCATGGCAGGCGCTATGGGCGCCGGCGCTTCGGGCGCGCTTGCCTCCGTGGGCGGTTCGTCGACCGGCTCGGCCGCGGGCGCCATGCCCGGTGCCATGGTGGGCGCGGCGGGTGCCGGCGCCGCGTTGGGCACGGCGGTCTGGGCGAGCGCGGCGACCCCCGTGAAGCAGAGACACAAAGCAGCGGCGCAAAGCAGATGTTTGGGCGACATGTTGAATCTCCGGAGGCTGACAGCTCGACTAGGGCAACATACAGAAGCCCTGCGCCAGTGACAATCACTATCCTTGCCGTTAAGTGCGGCGCAGAACGAAACGCGGGTTGCTCCCAGTATTTCGCTAATATCGGCCACGGTAAAATTTCAGGTTCTGCCGGGCCGGGCCATAAGTCCGTCCGGGCGATCGATATCCATACACTGGGGCGCAACGTTGAATAGTGCACAGCAGCAAGACGGCCTGAAGCGCGGGCTCAAGAATCGCCATATCCAGCTCATCGCGCTGGGCGGTGCGATCGGCACCGGCCTGTTTCTCGGCTCCGCCAGCGTGTTGCAGGCAGCCGGCCCGTCGATGATTCTCGGCTACGCGATCGGCGGCATCATCGCCTTCATGATCATGCGGCAATTGGGCGAAATGGTGGCGCAGGAGCCGGTGGCGGGTTCGTTCAGCCACTTCGCGTACAAGTATTGGGGCGACTTTCCCGGCTTTCTGTCCGGCTGGAACTACTGGGTGCTTTATGTGCTCGTCAGCATGGCCGAGCTGACCGCCGTCGGCACTTACGTTCACTACTGGTGGCCGGGCGTGCCGACGTGGGTGTCGGCGCTGGTGTGTTTCGCTTTGATCAACGCGATCAATCTCGCCAACGTCAAAGCCTACGGTGAAACCGAGTTCTGGTTCGCGATCATCAAGGTCGTGGCGGTGATCGGCATGATCGTGTTCGGCGGCTATCTGCTGATCAGCGGCCATGGTGGTCCGCAAGCCTCGATCACCAACCTTTGGGCTCACGGCGGCTTTTTCCCGCACGGCTTTCATGGCCTGTTCATGATGCTCGCGGTCATCATGTTTTCGTTCGGCGGGCTGGAACTGATCGGCATTACGGCGGCGGAAGCCGACCAGCCGCAGAAGAGCATTCCGAAGGCCGTGAATCAGGTGATCTACCGGATCCTGATTTTCTACATCTGCTCGCTGGCGATATTGCTGTCGTTGTATCCGTGGAATGAAGTAGCGGCGGGCGGCAGTCCGTTCGTGATGATCTTCTCGCAGATCGGTTCGACGCTGACCGCGAACGTCCTCAACGTGGTGGTGTTGACTGCCGCGCTGTCGGTGTACAACAGCGGCGTGTATGCGAATAGCCGCATGCTGTACGGCCTCGCGGAGCAGGGCAATGCGCCGCGCGCGCTGATGAAGGTCGACCGGCGCGGCGTGCCGTATATGGCGATCGGGTTGTCGGCGCTCGCCACGTTCACGTGCGTGATCGTCAACTATCTGATTCCCGCCGAGGCGCTCGGCCTGCTGATGGCGCTGGTGGTCGCCGCGCTCGTGCTGAACTGGGCGCTGATCAGCCTGACGCATCTCAAGTCGCGCAAGGCAATGGTTGCTGCCGGCGAGACACTCGTGTTCAAGTCGTTCTGGTTCCCGGTCAGCAACTGGATCTGCCTCGCGTTCATGGCGCTGATCCTCGTAATTCTGGCGATGACGCCGGGCTTGTCGGTGTCCGTGTGGCTGGTGCCGGCGTGGCTGGTGGTGATGTGGGCCGGATATGTGTTCAAGCGCCGGCGCGCGGCTGTGCAGGGTGGGGCGCGGGTGGTGGGGCGGTAAGGCGTCTCGAAGGGCGTGAGGGGCGAAGTTCGCGCTCACGCCGTTTGAATTCCCTGAGGTTTTCAGACCGGCCAGAAACGACAAACCCCGCGAGCAGCATGTGCTGGCGGGGTTCGAGGAAATACTGAAACAGCGGCGTTTCGAATTCTTTGGTGCCCAGGGCCGGAATCGAACCGGCACGCCTTGCGGCGGGGGATTTTGAGTCCCCTGCGTCTACCAATTTCACCACCTGGGCAGGTCTTGCAGCGTACGCGTCAGAAGCTGGCGCGCGGCGAAGACGCAGATTATGGCCGAAAATTCGGCGCCGGGCAAGCCAGTTGCCTTCTTCCGCTGCAAGGCCTTCAAACCGTGCGGGAAAATCGCTCGAGTGTCTGCTGGCCGAGATAGCGGTCGAACACCATCGCGATGTTGCGCACGAGCATGCGGCCGGCCATCCGCACTTCGAGCTTGCCAGCATCAAGCGACACCAGACCGTCCTGCTCGAAGCCGCGCAAGCGCTTTAACTCCGGCTCGAATGTCCCGGCGAAGCGGATGCCATACGCCGCTTCGAATTCGTCGAAGCGCAATTCCAGGTTGCACATCAGTTGCGTGATCACGTCGCGGCGCAGACGGTCGTCGGCGGTGAGGCGCACGCCGCGTGCGATGGCGAGTGTGCCCGCATCGATCGCCGCGGCATAGCCCGGCAGATCCTTGACGTTCTGCGCGTACACGTCCCCGACCTTGCCGATGGACGATGCGCCGAAGCCGATCAGATCGCATTCCGCCCGCGTGCTGTAGCCCTGAAAATTGCGATGCAAGGTGCGCTGCGCTTGCGCGCGCGCGAGCTCGTCGGTGGGCAGCGCGAAGTGATCCATGCCGATGTACACATAGCCCGCACCTGTCAGACGTTCGACCACATGCTGCAGGATCGCGAGTCTCACGTCGGATGAAGGCAGCGTGGCGGGGTCCATCTGGCGTTGCATCTTGAAGAGTTGCGGCATGTGCGCATAGGCGAAGACCGAGAGGCGATCGGGCGCAAGCGCGAGCATCGTGTCGAGCGTGCGGCCGAAGCTCTCGACCGTCTGATGCGGCAGTCCGTAAATCAGATCGACGCCGATCGAGTGAAAGCCCGTGGCGCGCGCGGCCTGCATCACCGAGGCGGTCATCTCGAGCGGGTGAATGCGGTTGATCGCCTGCTGCACGACCGGATCGAAGTCTTGCACGCCGAGGCTCAGCCGGTTGAAACCCAGCTTGCGCAGATGCGCGATCGTATCGGGCGATGCTTCACGCGGATCGACTTCGATCGAATACTCGGCGTCGGCGTCGGGCAGCAGCGCGAAGTGCTCGCGCGTGGCGGCCATCAGTTCGGCCGTTTCCTCGTGCGACAGGAAGGTCGGCGTGCCGCCGCCCCAATGCAATTGCGATACCGGACGCCGCGTGTCGAAGCAGGCGGCCTGCAACGCCATTTCGCGCTTCAACCGATCGAGGTACGGGCGCGCGTGGGCGCGATTTTTGGTGGCGACCTTGTTGCAGCCGCAGTAGAAACACACGGTGTCGCAAAACGGAATGTGGAAGTACAACGAGAGATCCGTGGACGACGCGCCCGGGTCGGCGGCGCGTAAATAGTCGGTGGGATCGAAGTCGTCGCGGAACTGCAGGGCGGTCGGATAGGACGTATACCGTGGGCCGTTCGCGCTGTATTTGGCGAGCAGGTCAGGGCGAAACAGCGTACTGGCGATGGACATGAGGGACTCGATGGCTGGCAGGCGGCCATCGAGTAAGAGGCGGACCGCCGCGATTCGCGCGACCGGATCGATCCGCGCAGACGCCTCTTGCGCATGGCCTTTAAGATCTTTCGAGTTTACGCGAGTGACCATTCGCCCGATTGCGTAAAAAGGTCGCACGGAATGCGATGGCACAATGCGGGTCTGATAGTGCATGGCCCGTTTTCAGGTTCAGGAAAAATGTCGTGAGTGATGTGTCGAACAGCGCCGTGAAGCGCGAGCCCCCGTTCCACGCGGCGGGTCACGCGTGCCGCCCTGATTGCGGCGCGTGCTGTATTGCGCCGTCGATTTCGAGTCCGATTCCGGGTATGCCGAATGGCAAGCCGGCGGGCGTACGCTGCGCGCAACTCGGCGACGATCTGCGCTGCGCGATCTTCGGTCAGCCTGAACGGCCGGCGTGCTGTTCAGGTCTGCAGCCGCAGCTTGAAATGTGCGGCACGAATCGCGGCGAGGCGCTCGCGTGGCTCACGCAACTGGAGATGCAGACTCAACCGAACGCGCAACCGGTGGCTCAGCGCTAATGCGCGCAAGCGATCGCCGCGAACAGCAAACTGCAAACGGCAAACCACCAGCCGAAAACGAACACCGTAATCGCATGCCAGAACAGGTTTCCACAGGAGATTTCGCATGACTCGACCCGCCGCGCCGGCCCGGCGCCGCTTTCTGCTTGCCGCGCTGACAGGCTGCAGCGCGCTCGGCATCACCGTTTCGCTCTCGGCCTGCGCAACCTCGACTTTTCCGTTCATTCCGTCGCATTACACGTTCTCGCAGCAGCAGGTGCAGGACGCGGTGCAGCGTAAATTCCCCTATCAGCGCACGGTTTCGCAGGTGTTCGATGTCGCGCTGACCCACCCGGTGGTCGGCTTGCTGCCCGACGCGAACCGCGTCTCAGTGAAGCTCGATGCGCGTCTCGTGAGTCCCTTCATGCCGCAGCCGGTCGACGGCGTGTTCACGCTGTCGAGCGAACTGGCCTACGACGCCGCCAGCAAATCGGTCGTGCTCAAGTCGCCGAACGTCGATAACGTCAGCGTGAGCGGGCAGGCGCAGGCCTATACCCAGCAGATCAATGCGGCCGCGGCGGTGCTCGCCACGCAGTTGCTGACCAACTATCCGATCTACACCTTTAAGCCCGAACAACTGCAATTTGCCGGAGTGAATTACGAACCCGGTACAATCACCATCCTTACAAACGGCATACGCGTGCAGATCGTCGAAAAATGACGCGGCGCGCGGCCGGCAGGGCCGCGCGCTTTCCGTGCCGGCCCTGTTCGTTCCGACTGACTACAGCGATTAGGGGCACGGATGGACTGGCTATTGGCTTGCAAGGCGCTGATTCTGGGCGTCGTCGAGGGATTGACGGAGTTTTTGCCCGTGTCGAGCACCGGGCATTTGATCGTCGCGGGCAGCCTGCTGAACTTTACCGATGAGCACGCGAAAACCTTCGACGTCGTGATCCAGCTCGGCGCGATTCTCGCCGTGTGCTGGGAATTTCGCCGCCGCATCGGCAGTGTGGTGTCCGGTTTGCCGAGCCGGCCGGATGCGCGCCGCTTCACGCTGAATGTGATCATCGCCACGATTCCGGCGATCGTGCTCGGCTTGCTGTTCGAGAAATCCATCAAGGCGGCGTTGTTCTCGCCCGTGCCGGTCGCGTTCGCACTGGTGGCGGGCGGCGTCGTGATCCTGTGGGCAGAGGCGCGTCAGCGCGCGCAAGGCGAGAGGGAAGCGCGCGTGCAAAACGTGGACGACCTGAGCGCGCTGGACGCGCTGAAAGTCGGCCTCGCACAATGTTTCGCGCTGATTCCGGGCATGTCGCGCTCGGGCTCGACGATCATCGGCGGGATGCTGTTCGGCCTCGATCGGCGCGTTGCCACGGAGTTTTCGTTCTTCCTCGCGATTCCGATCATCTTCGGCGCGACCGCTTACGAGCTATACAAGGACTGGCACCTCCTTTCCGTCGATGCGCTCGGCACCTTCGCGATCGGGTTCGTGGCCGCGTTCGTCAGTGCTTTTGCCTGCGTGCGCTGGCTGTTGCGCTACATCGCCGCGCACGATTTCACCGCGTTTGCGTGGTATCGCATCGGCTTCGGACTGCTGATCCTGCTGGTCGGCTACAGCGGCGCGTTGAGCTGGACGGATTGAGCGCTTGCTTTTTGCTTCAGCTATGAGAAAAGGTCCGCGTTGCGGACCTTTTTCGTTGCGTGCCGAATCGTGCTGCGCGTTTATGCAACGCCGCGTTTGCGGAAGACGAGATCCCACACGCCATGTCCGAGCCGCAAGCCGCGGCGCTCGAACTTCGTCACCGGACGGTACTCCGGACGCGGCGCATAGCTGCCGGCGGTATTTTCCAGCGCCGGATCGGCGCTCAGTACTTCGAGCATCTGTTCGGCGTAGTTCTGCCAGTCCGTCGCGCAATGCAGATACGCGCCGGGCTTCAGGCGCGATGCCAACAGTGCGACAAACTTCGGCTGGATCAGCCGGCGCTTGTGGTGGCGCGCCTTGTGCCACGGGTCCGGAAAGAAGATGTGCACGCCGTCGAGGCTGGCCGGCGCGATCATCTGTTCGAGTACCTCGACCGCGTCGTGCTGAACGATGCGGATGTTGGACAGGTTCTGTTCACCCATCAATTTCAGCAGCGCGCCGACGCCCGGCTCGTGTACTTCGACGCCGAGAAAATCGTCGCCGGGACGGTGTGAGGCGATTTCGGCGGTGGTCGCCCCCATGCCGAAGCCGATTTCCAGCACGCGTGGCGCCTCGCGGCCGAATACGGCGTTCCAGTCAGGCTGCTGCGGCGCGAAGGGCACCACGAAGCGCGGGCCGAGTTCGTCCATGGCGCGGCGCTGGCCGGTCGAGACGCGGCCGGCGCGCGTGACGAAGCTGCGGATGCGGCGCCGATGCAGCGCTTCTTGCGGCGCGTTGTCGTCGGCGTTCGGTTGGTGTCCGGTTTCGCTGGAGGGCGTCGGGAGGTCGTCCGGCGGGCCGGCGTCGTTTGGATCGTGGATCATTGTCGATGCTGCTACAAGGGTAAAGGGCTTCGCGGCGCGCCCGGCGTGCTGCACGGTGCCTGTCCGAGCTTGCGCGGTATGAGGCGCGAGTCCGACCGGCACGGCGAGTGAGCGCGAGGTTGACGGGTCGCTGCGCCAGGCCGCCGCTATGACAAAAAAGCCGCCTTCATGGAGGCGGCTCGTGCTGGATTCTGCTGAAGGTGTCAGCAGGAAAGTGGAGCGGGCGTTGCAAGTGCGCGTAAGGTAGCACAACCCAAAAGGGCGCGTCCAGACTGACCGGAGATGGCGGGAGTAGGGATGTGAGGGGGAATATTACATTCCAATAACGCGGGCATCTGCACAGGTGATCTAATCTTTTTGTAAGCTATTTCTTCGGGCGATTATCTGACCGAGTAATGATCATCAGCAAGTATGCGCATCGTCGCCCATAGTCTTACTGCCCCTCCCACTACCGGTGATTCGCGCTTCGCGATGAGATGCCTTTTGCGGCGACGTAGCTACTCAAGACTCTTCTCGGCCGATTTGCGCAAGCGGATGCATTGCCGGATTCGACGATCAGGAAAAGCTTTTTTCGGGTAGGGATGAGAAGAGCGGTAGAGTCAGATCCCTTCGCGAATCTGCACGGTTGCTCACGAGCCGACTAGAAAGAATCTGGAGCGGGCGATGGGAATCGAACCCACGGCTCTAGCTTGGGAAGCTAGGGTATTACCATTATACGACGCCCGCAGAGCACGCAATTTTACAAGGGTTTCGGCGCTTTGGGGGGCGGATTCGTGTGAAGTGGGGTGAAAAGTGTATGCACTTCGGAAATTCTTGCTGGCATCACGCGAATGTCATCGTCACGCGCTCACGCGGACGAAATTTGATGATTTACCCTTCAACGCGAAACTTTTGGTGGTAGAATTCGCGTTACTCGAAAACAACCTACGGTGTGTCATGTATGGCGACTTCGCCCGCTGATGGTATCGAAGCACTGGAACAGCTCATCGTCCAAAACATTCCGCGTGATGCGCTGATGGCTTGTGAGGATGCGTATCACAATGGGGATGTAAAAGGCCGCGCTCAGGCGTCCGCGTTTGCGCTGGGGCATCGCCCGTCCGCCGCTGGCCAAGTGAAGCACTTCTACATCAATGAGGCATTCCACGAAGCTTTGTTGGCTCATGGCGCAGATCCGACGCCTCTTCGTGGCACGCGTCTGGTTGTGGGACGCTGGGGTATCTTCCACGTTGCACGTCTCAACGTCCCCGGACATCAATGGGTGAATTTGCGGCGGAGTGCGACGCGCAAGACGTTGGCAGAAGTCAACAAAAGCATCGAACAAAAATACGTGCAGCGCGATTTGTTCGACGAAGCGTCGGAAGCGACGGCGGGCACCATATTCATTCTCGGTGTTATGGATGGTGTCGATGCGAACGGCATCGCTCAACTGACTCAGGTCATGTTGGCGCTGCCAGCGCCCGACTTAAAGTCTTGGCTGTATATGAAGTCAGTGACCGAATTCTTGAGCCTGTACGAGCAAACGAACACGGTGGAGCAGCCTGATAACGCTCAGCCCAAACTCAAGACACAACCCAAGAAGCAGACTGGCAATGACGAAGGGAATTAATGATCTTCAACCCGCAAGGCTTGAGCAAGCGCTTGCGGCTCGTGGGCTGACGAAGGGCCAGCTGGCAAGCTTGGTTGGCGTTGCGGCGCCGACCGTCACCAAGTGGTGTAAGGGAGATCAAGCTCCCGAAGCGGATACATTCGAGCGGCTTGCGTCTGTACTCAACGTGCAGCCGGAATGGCTCACGCGCGCTATGTTGCGGCCTGTCTCTAAGCCACTTTATCGAAGCAATGCATCGGCTTTGAAAGCCGCTCGCGCCAAGTTGGAGGCTCGGACCGAATGGACGCAGGAGATCGCCGTTCTCCTCGGCGACTACGTTGACTATCCGGAACTCAACCTTCCCGTGCGCGCATTTCAGGATCCTGAGCAGATCAGCGAGGCCGATATCGAGGCAGCGGCTGAGGAATGTCGCGCGCTTTGGCAATTGGGCCGGGGTCCCGTGCAGAACCTTGCTCTTGCCGCTGAAAGTGCGGGCGTCCTCGTCATTCGCGAAGAAACTGAAATATCGGCTATTGAAGGTCTTTCAAGTTGGAGCGAACTGCTTGGACGGCCCATCGTGTTTCTGTCGGCTGACAAAGCCAATGCTTTCCGCAGTCGATTTGATTTGGCCCATGAAATCGGGCATCTCATTTTACATAAGCACATACCGAGAGCTGAAGAGCGCGACCGCTATAACCAGATGGAAAGACAAGCGCATCGATTTGCAGGTGCGCTCTTGCTCCCAGCGGAAACGTTTGCTAGTGAAGTTCGGGTGCCTACAAACCTAGACAATCTGCTCATCCTCAAGCAGCGCTGGGGCGCGTCTGTGGCGGCAATGATGATGCGGTTGCACGCACTTGGCTTGCTTAGTGATGAAGATAAGTTGACGCTCTTCAAGCGACGTTCGGCCCGTTGGGGATCCAAGGCAGAACCTGGCGACGAAAAATGGGAGCCAGAGGAGCCGCGGTTGCTACGACGCACAGTGGAACTGCTGGTCAACGAAGGGATTTTGCCGGTCGAAAGCATCGCACGTCACTTGGGATATTCACCTCGTGATGTGGAAAAACTCTGCGGTCTGCGCATGAATTACTTCAATGCGCCAGCTCAAGTAGTGGAGTTAGCGACCCTTCGATCAGCGAGGTCGAGCGGTCCGACTGAGCGTCAAACCGGTGTTAGTCTGGCCGATATTGTGTCGTTTCAGAGATTCAAGAAGTAACTTGCGACTCTCGCCCGGTTCTACAAAAAACAGTCGATGGCAACCTTCAATGTGACTCATTGAAGGTTCGCGCTCAGAGATTCCGGCTCGACGAAGCATGAAGCGGGTCATCTTCCGTTGAGCCGTGAACGAACTCGCCGTGCCATGCGGCTCGCATAGCGCTTTGGCACCGCACTATTCTCCTTCGTCGTAGTAGCCATCCCACCATGAACTCGTGTCGACACATAGTGAGTCCTCGACCATTGCGAGTTCGTCAGGATCCTCAACGTAACTGACGAAGTTGCACGTCAAAGGATAAGACTCACTCATTTCAGCACCCTCGCCTCGGCGCAAGTCGCCGTTTGATCCCCATTGCAGCGTGACGTCTACAGTGCCAGACGCTACGAAATGAATCTCACGGCTGTCGAGCGCAATTATTTCGACCCGTTCAACGTAGACATCTTCTATCGAGTGATGGGTCGCAATTTCATCGACGGAAAGGATCGTTTCGCTAATGGCTTGTCGGATGACATCATTCTGGACTTGCTCTTCGACCCGACTACACAAGAGGCGTCGCGCTTCATCGGCGCAATTCAAAAACGCTTCGAGAGCTTCGCACGCATCGAGAACATGTCGTTCGACCTCGTTAGAGGGCGAGTCAAAGGAGTCTTCATTAACGTGCGTAAATTTGTTGAGTCGATCGATCGTCTTGAGCAAAGCCGACCGTTCTGCTTGCACTTCAATTCCAAGGGTGTCTTCCACATATGCGGGATCGAGGCCGCCGTGCACGACATACGTGACTTTCTGGCCGCGTGTAATCTTGCCAGCGTTTTTTTCATCAGGGACAAACCAGTTTGAGGCTAACACTTGCTGGTCGGGTGCTAGTTCGGCGAGCACATGTCGAAAGAGCTCCCTAAATGACGCTGAGAAGTTGTTCAGTCTTAGGGGGTTCAACTTTTCCTGCGCACTCTGAAGGGATGCGTCCAAGAGTTTGCGCTGGAAGTCATTCGCCAGTCGGGGCTTCAGCCTCTCTGTCAATTCAAGAGATGATTGCATCGTCATGTGTTTGTTGTGCGTCCCTTACTCGCATATTTACCGACAGTTGGCGCGTGGATTATCGGAGCCCGATTGTCCGAGGTGTCTTCGATGTCTGCGCGCATCATCTGCTTGATCCGTTGGACATGCAAAGATATGGTAAGTCTCGCGTATAGTCAGTGCTCGGCCGGCGGTCCTTAGCCGGTCGCTTCACCGAGGCCAAACGGTCACTCAAGCGTCTGCTCGGCAGGAGGCAGACATTCGCGCATCGCATCGCGATTAGGTAAAGCTACAGGCAGCTGATCTTGGTCAGTTGGCATCTAGGGCACGCCGACACTAAGAAGATTATTTGGACTTGGAAATTTCTGCAGCGGCCAACAGTTCCTCGATAGCGCTGACGTGCCACACCCGCCCCAAATCTGACTCTGAATTGACCCTGCCCGAATAGATACCGAGGAACTCCCACGCGACCGAACCGGCTCCCATGGTGGTTGAGGCCTTATTGCCCTCGACCGTCGTAATCATGTTGGTTCGGTATGCAATCACAGGCGACCCTGACTGCCCCTGACGGGTTCGGCAATCAATGAGAAATGTTGGATTGTCCGGCGTAACAGTCCCTAACTCCTGGGCAAGAAATCCAGTCGCCCATATCGGAAACCGTCCGCTGGAAGACAAGCCAAAAGGGAAGCCAATTACGCTAACCGGTTCAGCGGGACGAAGCAACAACTTCTTTCGGTCAAGATCTGTCTTGAGGTAGTAGGGCACTTTGTGGACGTCGCTTCCCCACTTCAAGTTTAGGGCCACCATGTCGGCCGTCGCTCCAAAGCGGGGATGTTCAATCCACAACGGTGAATCGTCCTCTCGGAAAAGTGGAAGTTTGATGCATTTCCATTCCCCGAGCTCTAGAGGATCTTTGTGAAAGTAGATGAGGACATTGTCGGGGACAGCTCCATGCTTTTTATCTAGACACTCGCCCGTTTCCTGATGCCTGCCGGTTACGTTGTGGCGATTCGTAATCAAGGCGCAATGCGAAGACTGGTCGTTGGCTACGAGGAACGCGGTCCCGCTGCTCAACAGAGTTTCTTGGAACCGCATTTCGATGTACAGCGATTTAAGCGACGGAATTTGCAGGTTCATTGCAATTGCGCTTCCCGGCGCGACCGGCAGGTCGGGGGGCAGGGCGGACGCTTCGATGCTCATAGAGACCTCGCCTTATAGATGATTTACCGGCTCACTTGCACGCTGTGGAGTGCACGCGTCGACGACTTACCGTCAAAGATCAACAATCAGTATTTCCCCTTTGCGGACATTCGTCTCTTTCTAAGCGCAGCGTGGCCTTCGATGATCGCACAAGTCCGCGAGCGGTTCACTCGTAGATCTCGTACCCGCCAAGAAGAGCCTCTCGTTTTACATCGTCGCCAGTGGCCAGCATTGATGCCGACATTAATGCTCGTTGTTCCTTGGAAGCAGCCTTTGAAGGTGAGACGAACGACGAGAACGAATCGAATTGAGACGACTAGCCGAGCGAACCACCCAGATTTCGATCCGTTGTCCAAAGCGCGAAGTCGCCCGGATAGTCGTCGTATGAACGACACCCGATACCACAACAATTTCCCGCCGCTGACCGCCGACCAGATTCGCGATCCGGCCGCTACCCTTTGCGACGTTTTCGGAAGCAAAGTCCGGATGGCCCGGTTTCGAGTTCACCCTTTCTTTTGCTGGATCAAATGGATCAGCTTCTCGCGGTCTGCTTCCAGAATGGATCGGACCGACATTGCGGGCCGGCGCCTAGCTCGATCAAGGAACGCTTCTGGCAGGAAGTAGTCCGACAGCGCGCCCATGCGTTTCGGCCCAAGGCGATTTCCCAACCACTCGGCAACATCGCTATCGAAGAAGGGGAAGTTCTTCTTCGATGGCCGATGTACGGCGATCGCCCTCAATTTCGTGGTGTTGATGATGTCTGATACGTCGCCATCGAAGCTGAGCACCTCCGCCACATAGAAGTCCACGTGAGGAGCCTGGTCAGGAGTGACGGAGGTCAAGGCATCCAGGGCGCGGGGAATGTACATGTCCCAAGCGCAGTTTCTGATCAGCGCTAGGGGATCAGCATGGTTTTGGATGGAATTGAGCTTTTTGGAAATTCTAGATCGGTTGCTGCGAAGTAGGATGTCACCGCAGACGATCAGCTCCCGTAGCATGATTGTGGACAGTTCTTCGTGCATGAAAGTGACCAACTGCGCCAGCTTGTGCTCCTTGGCTTTCTTGGAGCTCAGCTCGATGATCTGAGTCCGAATTAAAACGACCTCCATCAGATTGAGCTGGTCCTCCAGGGCGGCAAAGAGCCCGGCCTCCAGGCTCCGCTCGAATTCCGCAATCAGGCCGGTGGCGAAATTCTCCGCACTCTCACGGAACACCGCGCGGAAGCGCCGGCCCCATTCTGCACTTAGCTTGCTACCGGACGACGACAGCGCATGGATCGCCGCGACTGACCTTTTGCATTCGGCAACCGTCTCATCCTTCCAGGATCTGACCGACTCCCACAGATAGAGATAGGGGTTGAGCTGCTGCAGCCTTGGACCGATCTGGTTGATCAGATTTGCCCAATTCAACGCTTCCGGAGATAGATCATCCTTGTAGGCGATATTGCGAATATAGGTGGCCGCATTCGAGTCTAGAAACATGGCCGAGCCGCCGCGAAAGCCGCTTGGTCCGGATTGCGAGACAAATGGCGCATCCATCAACCATAGCGATCTCCCGCGGAATACAGACGTTGCAACGCCGGAGGAGCCTAGCGTCTGATCCAGCAACTTGATGGATCCGGCGTTGCTCTCCTCCCCAAAGATAATCTGCCATTCTTCCAATGCGGCCGCGGTTTTCTCGAACCGGCGGTGGGCTTCGAGTGCATTGGGAGCTGAACAGATCTCCTGCACCAGTTGCTGTTCGGAGAGTTGTTGGGATGGTGTTCGTTCGGGAGATTCGGACATTGGAGAGGTTGGGAAGAGGTGACGGAGACTCAGCCGGTCTGAACCTCCCGTCCTGTGCCACCATGAAGCCTTGGCAGGCATTTGAACAATTCTATGAAACGTGGTGGGCATCCGGCGGGCTGTTCGTATGCTTCGACTCGCGCGTATGAGCCTGGGCGGTGCGTTGCGTGACCGCACTCAAACGGGATTCAAACTGGGGTGTCCGCGCAACTTAGCGATCTCCGCGTGGTATCTAAACGATAGGCGGGTGAATAGGTCAGGATCGGCGTGTTCAATAAATGCGAGGTGTCCTCGCAGTTTTTCGTTCTCTGCGGGCTTCAACCGTCCGGTCGAGAATAGCTTCAGTAGCAACCGAATGTGATCCCTGTAGTTCGCGTGGATGCCAACGTCCCCGTCGTTATTCACGCGCAATCCGGTGATGAGGGTCGTTCCTCCCATACGGCTCATGAATCGAGTCTTCGCTTCGTTGATGGATAGCTTGGGGCTCGGCGTTGACGCCAGCAAGCTCCGCATCTCCGATAAGAATTCGTTGCACGCGCCTTTCTTATCCGTAGAGAACACGAAGTCGTCCGCATACCGTGTGAGGACCGCTTGACCAAAGCGAACCGAGTCGCGCGATACCGCCGTCGCCAGAGCTGTATCCAACTCCAGCATGATGATGTTTGCAATTCTCGGCGACGTCATGTAGCCGACTGGCAGCCTGTCGGCGCGATCGAAGCACGCGTTACGCACCACTGCCTCGAAATCTCCGCCGGATGCCCATTCGGGAAGCAACTCACGTGACCTTGACAGTGCGAGCAGCAGATCGCGAGAGCGAATCGATGGAAAAAAATTCGATAAATCGATTCGGACGGAATAAAGGGACTTGCTGTGGGTTCGTGCGTTCTTGATGATTGAAGTTCCGGGTTCAAACGCGGTAGCAATGGGGCTTACCGGTGCGTTAGACAGAACACGAGAATCAAGCCAACTCAATACAAGCTTAAGTTCGGACGCGGGCTGAATCATTACCCGCTGGCCGCCAGAGCGTTTGGGGACCTTGATTTTTCTGAATCGAACGTGAGCTAGTCGCACAGCGCTTTCAAGCAGCGATTGCGGGACCGACAGCTCGTTCGACATACGTTCCACGATGTTCATCGGCAAATCGCTTTGGGTTTGTCTGGAGGTGGTATCGTCGAAACGTCGCCATCAGCGCGTTTGTATCTGCTGCATATTGCAGGAATGGCGTAGTTGTAGTTGCTCGGAATGCCCAATCGGTGCCTACCTGATTGCTAACAATAAGTCTCGCTTCGCGAAGAATGCCAAGCAGGCTTTTCGCCATGTCGAAGCTTTTCTTCCCGAACGCAGTGATGAGGACATCAATGAGCTCGGCGTGGGTGACAGGACCCACGAACAAAACGAGATCATGGATGAAATAGAGGCTCAGTTTGCTGGCAGACAGATCTCCGATGTCGGCGCTTGTTGGCTTCCCGACTGAGATTGGCCTGCCGTCAACTGCGGCTTTGAGATCGCTAAAGATTGCGCCGATTCCATCGGTCTTCGCTAGGCCGTCTGCACCCATCGGGTACCAAAGTATTGGTGATTTGCATTCTCTAACTGCTGCAAGCGGACCGGTGTCTATGAATGAGCCGTTTCCCCGGAACTGGGAATCGTTAACGATTATTAGCTTTTCCCTCAGCGTTTTGTGGGCAAACGCGCCCAGTTCGCAAAACGCACTTGGACTTTCGAGAACAATGAGGATCCGATCTGCGATTTCAGAGATTTCGTGCTCCAAGTCCAACGCATTGCTGCCGTGGCCGACTTTGGCCAACTCGTTGAACACCCCTTCGGCGTAGATCACTCGGTAGTCGGAGGAGATGTTTTCGACGAACCGCTTAATAGCTTGTCGTCTCGGGGAGGGTACCCCGGGACTGCGGTTCGCTCCGCAGAGAAATAAAAGACGGTTCGCCCGTGATAGAGCGGGATGGCGAATGCGAAGCCGCGCGGCGAATTTCTCTAACTGCTTGCTTATCGCACTGTTTTTGTGTTTTAAGTCGCGCACGAGCATGCCTACTAGAGCGTCGATGGGAGCCGTTTTGGCACGACGTCGACTGACGGCGGGACGGAACGGCTCCCATCGCCACAGAGGTAAAAAATCAAGGAGGATTGCAACCCGCAACCCGGTTCAAAACATCAGAACAAATGCTAGGCAAGGAAATTATTGCTGATCGATCTTTCGCTTGCAAGGAATAAATGCTGCTCCTGGTAGCGTTGATCATACGAAGGGATAGGCAGACAGTACTGCCGCTTCTGGGATTTAGGGATGGGGTGAAAACTGGCGTCTTCGTCAAACCCGCACGACATGTGGTTTTCAATGGTGCCCGCTGGAAAGCCGCATCCAAAAACCTGCATGAATAGTGGGTTTGCTCAAGCCGTTGCAGCTTGGGAAGCTAGGGCATTACCATTATACGACGCCCGCAGAGCGCGCCAATCTACGCGGGTTTCACGCAACTTGGCAAACGTGGACGTTTGCGGCGCGTCAGGTGGTGTGCTGACTGCGGGGAGCGCGTGTGATGTTCCGCGCCACTTCGCGCCGGCTCATCGTATCTGCCGAGCCGTACTCAGCGATTCGTCGCCTGCTCCTGCGCATTCGCTCCGCTATCTCTCTCGCGAGTTCCACCCAACGCGTCTAACGCGGCATCGTCTTCGTCAGGCGCCGCAACTGAGTACACCGAGGCGCTGCCGTCCGCCACCGCGCACAGCGCGGAACTAGCCGATTAACGCTCCGACTGCCAACCAGATCGCGGAACTCGAATGCAGCTAGAAGCCCATATAAATACAAGGCCAATCAAATAGTTACGCACCGCTTGCATTGATTTTTTGATTCGTTATGCATGAAATTTCATCGCTATCGACTGAGTGGTCGCTCAAGACATTCGAATAAATATTAAAGCTTACCGGAATGCCGCCGTTTACTTCTTTAGCGCCCTTTCCAAATGTTACAAGAATTCATTCGATTTGATTCTGTCAAGTGACTTTCTGAAATATTTCAACGAATCGGCGCTGGCGGCAATCATCGAGATCAAAATGACCAACGGTGTGCCATAGCCGATCTGATTGGCTGTGCACTCACCCAAATACAAAATGGATATGAAAATTAAAGCTAAATTGACGTTATCCCTGCTCGCTTCGCTCGCGCTGGCCGCGTGTGGCGGTGGCGGCGACGGGGGCAATTCGGCGGCAGCGCCTGCGACCGGCAGCGCTTCGGCGCCGGCCGTGGCAAGTGCTCCCGTTCCCGCAAGCGCGCCGGTTCCGGCTTCTTCGCCCGCCCTGAGCGGCGAGCAGCTGCCGAGTCTGACCAGTCCGCAGAGCGGTTCGGCCGCGGCCACGGGCAACGGCGTAGAAGGGGTGTGGACAAGCCAGTCCGGCATCGACAAGACCACGGCGTTCGTCGATCCGCAAGGCAACATCTCTTACCTGAATACGGTAGGCGGCTTCGGCATGTCGGAATTCTTCGGCGTCATCGCGCCCAGCGCGCCGAACTGGACGCTCACCTCGGGTGTGGCATTCATCGGCGGCTTCTATTATCCGACGACCTCCGGCTCGGGCACCTTCGTGAATAAACAGACGTTCACGGGCAGCTACGTCGAGAACGGCACCACGGTGAACCTGTCCTGGAACTACGACGCGGCGAATGCGCTCGCAGTTACCCAGTCGAGCGTCGCGGGCACGTGGGCGCAAACCGGTTCGTCACTGACGATTGCAAACGACGGCACGCTCAGCGGCACACTGAGCGGCTGCCCGGTCTCCGGAACGTTGCTGCTCGCCACGCCGTCGTCCAGCAAGAATCTCTACACGTTGAGCGTGAGCGGCACGACCGCGTCCTGCACGTTGAAATCGGGCGCGACGTATTCGGGCAATGCCGCGATTACGTTCCTGCCGATCACGGGCAGCACCCTGTACGCCCGCACGATTCTCTTCATGATCAGGACAGCGGCCAACAACACGGTCGCCTACGGTCAGTTGACGAAGCAATAAGCGGAAGCAATCAGCTGAAGCAATAAGCGACGCATGAAACAAAGCCGCCGCCTTTCTGATGGGCGGCGGCTTCTGAATATTCGCTACCTGCGCGTTCAGATCACGAAATAAGTCAGTTGAACGGCGGCGCGGGTGACCACCATCAGCAGCACCTGCACGATCACGAACAGCAGGATCGGCGAAAGGTCGATGCCGCCGAGTTGCGGCACCACGCGGCGCAGCGGATTCAGAAACGGCGCCGTGAGCTGGTACAGGATCGGCATGGCCGGCGAACGCGGATTGAGCCATGACAGCAGCGCCATCAGAATCGTCAGCCAGATGATCAGATTCAGCGCCCACTTGATCAGAGTCAGCACCGCGACGATCAACAGCGTCGGCAATAGCGTGAGCGGATCGGCGCCCGTCAGCACCACCATCAGCACCACATACACGATGGCGGCGAGGAGGGCCGCGACAAGGCTCGCCCAATCGATCTTGCGCGTGCTCGGCAAGATATGCCGCAGCGGCAGCACGATCCAGTTGGTGGCTTGCAGTACGGCATTCGTGACGGGGTTGTAGGGCGGCATGCGCACGACTTGCAGCCATGCGCGCAGCAACAGCGCCGCGCCGAACAGCGTGAAGACGGTATTGAGCAGAAAACGGGCGATATCGCCAAACATCTCGTGTCCTTATCCTTCGAATGACGGCCGCCGGGCGGCCGCAGGGTGCCGGCGCTCTCCAAACGGCGCGCCGGCGGGTTCATTTGAATTTCCCGCGCCTTTCCCGCACTCGGGGCGCGTTACGCGTCGTTTGAAGCGGCCGCGTGGTGCTGCAATGTCACGGTTCGCGGGTCCCGATCAACGGCTCACTATATTAAAGACCGCGATTCGTCCGCGTTCCGCGGGGCATCACACGGAAATCTTGATCTCGCTGATCAGAATCGCGCCGTTGCCGCCGTCCGTGTAGTTGGGAATGTCGGCCATCAATTGCTCGGAAGCCGGTTTGAAGACTTTGTAGAAGTCGTCCGCGCTGTCGAACAGGAAGTGGCCCGCTGCGACGTACGGTGGCGGCGTTCCCGGCGGCCCTGCGTTGATGCCGACGTCGACCGACCAGCCCTTCAGCGACGGCCCGAACAGCTTCGCCGCGAGCGGCATATGCGTGACGCAGTAGTAGTCCACGTCGAAGTGGCCGTTTTCCCGATACGGATAGAGGATGCTGACCTTGATCATTGTGCGTTCTCGTCTGTTGGTCCCGATGCGCGGCGCTGGCGGATTGCGCGCGGCGCCGGACGTCACATTATCACGGCTTACTTGACGCTTGCACCTGCTGCGGCCTGATTCAGCGACCGGTTGAGCGATTCTTCCACCACCTCCGCGATGGCGTCGATCGCGGCGGGCGGCGTGGCGCGGCGTTCGGCCAGGCCGACCGCGCGCCGCGACATCAGCCCGTACAGCGCGGCGTGGTCGCCGCCGAGGCCTTCCAGCAGCGCCAGTTGTTTCTGAACCACGCCGGTGTCGCCGCGCGATACCGGGCCCGCGAGCGCGTTGGGCAAACCCCTGTCGCGGGCGGTTTCAATGGTGCCGGAAAGCATCGGCAGCAGCGCGCGCAGCGCATCGTCTTCGGCAAAGCCGAGCGTGCGCCACAGCGCGACGCATTCCGCGAGGCTGCACAGCGCGAAGCTGGCGGCGTAGTGCGCGGCGGCGTGATAGAGCATGCGACCGCCCGCCGGAATCGACAGCGGATGGCAGCGCAGCGCGACGGCTAGCGCTGTCAGCGTGTGTCTCAGTGCGCCGTCGGCTTCGATCGTCACCGAACACCCGGCGATGCGCTCCAGATCGGCGAGTTCGCCGCTAAAGAGGTACAGTGGGTGAAAACCGCCGATCGAGGCGCCCTGGTCGCGTGCCGGGGCGAGCAATTCGACCGGCGAAGCCCCGCTGCAGTGCACGAGCGCCTTGCCGTGCGCGCCGGCGGCGGTGTCGGGAGTGAACCGGAGTGTGTGCGCTGACGTACCGATGCTGTCATCGGGAACAGCTAAAAAGACGATATCAGCGGCGTCGACAACCTGTTGTGGGTTCTCGAATGCCGCGCAATGCTCGATTTGACTGGCAAGCCGGCCAGCGGAAGTTGCCGAGCGACTGGCTACCGCGGTGACCGGATAACCGGAGCGTGAAAAGCTCAGCGCGAGACAACGTGCGAGCCGGCCCGCACCGATAAAGCCGAGGCGCGGCAGAGAGGACTGGGACATGGGTGCCTGCTCCAGACGAAACGTTGGGAAAGCAGAAGTATCGCCCATCCGCCACGCTCGCGGCGCGGCTGGGCACTGGCTTTCGCTCGATCAGTGCGCCTGCGATATGACGCCCCCGGCCGGCCATTCGGCTGCTGGCGCCCGCGGGTTTAAAAACTGCTCATAATTCTTCAGAGCCGGTTTGGCAGTTGCTGTTCTGGGTATTTCGTCTCGCAGTCAGATTCGGGAGGTTCACGATGAATATTTTTTCTTACCGAAAGCACTTGCGGTTCCTGACGCACGCGCAGCGCCGTCGCTGGTGGGATCAGAAAAAGCGCCTGACGCCGCGCGTGCGGATCAGCGGCGCCTATGTCCCGCCCAGCGTGTCTCGCGAGTTCGCGTATGTGAAGGTCGGTTGACATAGCGACCCCTGCAGGTAAGGAATGCCCGGCCTCATCAGTCGGGCATTTTTCATTCTGGGGTGCAATTGGACGCCGTCAGGATCGAAGCTAATTTGTAATCAAAGATTACTGTGAAGCAAATGCCGCAAGCCGTAAGGCGGGCATTGCGACTGAATGTGGCGTCTCCAAACACGGGCAATCCCTGAGTTTTCAGCGCATTACGAAGGTGATTGACCGCTTGCGGCGTCCGCTGGCATTGCGCGCTTTTGTCGCCGATTGCAATTTGCAACAAATGCGAACAGATGGGTGCGGTCTTTTTCGATACATTGATTTCATAGCATGCAGGGCATGCGAAGTCGGCGACCCTGGTGGGCCGCGCTAGGAGAATAAAAGTGAAAAAGATCGTTCCGTTTGTCGTTGCCGCAGCACTCGGATTGGGGCTTGCCGGTGCCGCTCAGGCACACGTTTCCGTCGGTATCGGTATCGGAGTTCCGATTGCGCCGGCCTACCCGGTTTATGCCGCGCCGCCGCCGGTCTACTACGCACCGCAGCCGGTTTATGCGCCGCCGGTCGTTTATGCACCGCCGCCAGTCGTGGTAGGCGGGTATTACGGTGGCTATGGGCGTCCTTACTATCATCACGGCTATTATCGCGGTTACTACGGTCACGGCTACTATCGCCGCTAAATGTAGCGGGTCGATTTTGATTGACGGCGTAACGCCGGCTTGATCGCCGGGTTACGCCGTTTGTATTTTTGTTGGCGGCTTTTCATGCAGTCGATGGCGGGCTCATTGTCCGAATGACGGTTTGAATTCGCGCCGGCCGGTCAGGGCGAAGAGTTGCCAGAGGCGTTCACACGCTCACTTCACGCCTGACGTTCCAAAGCTCGGTCGAAGCTGGGAGAATGGTTGTTTCGCCACCGCTCTGGAGAGTTTCGCCGATGCAAGCGCTTCCCGCTCCCACTTTCGACGACGTACTCGACGCCGCAGCGCGTCTTGAGGGCGTCGCCCACCGCACACCCGTTCTGACCTCTGGCACTTTCAATGAGCGCACCGGGGCGTCGGTGTTCTTCAAGTGCGAGAATTTTCAGCGCATGGGCGCCTTCAAATTTCGCGGCGCCTACAACGCGATCTCGCATTTCGACGCGGAGCAGCGCAAAGCCGGTGTGCTGACATACTCGTCGGGCAACCATGCCCAGGCGATTGCCTTGTCGGCGCGCCTTGCCGGCATCCACGCCACGATCGTCATGCCGCAGGACGCACCCGCGGCCAAAGTCGCCGCAACCAAGGGCTACGGCGGTGAAGTAATCACCTACGATCGCTACACGGAAAATCGCGAAGAAATCGGGCGGCGGCTCGCCGAAGAGCGCGGCATGACACTGATTCCGCCTTACGATCATCCGCACGTGATCGCCGGGCAGGGCACGGCGGTGAAGGAGTTGATCGAGGAAACCGGGCCGCTCGACATGCTGTTCGTGTGCCTCGGCGGCGGCGGATTGATCAGCGGCAGCGCATTGTCCGCGGCGGCACTGAGTCCGGCGTGCACGGTGATCGGCATTGAACCGGAAGCTGGCAATGACGGCCAGCAGTCGCTGGCGCGCGGCGAGATCGTGCATATCGACACGCCGCGCACGATCGCCGACGGCGCTGCTTCCACGCATCTGGGCGACTACACGTTTGCCATCATCCAGAGACTGGTCGCGCGGATCGAAACGGTCAGCGACGCGCAGTTGATCGAGACGATGCGCTTTTTCGCGCAGCGCGTGAAGATCGTGGTCGAGCCGACGGGCTGTCTCGCCGCGGCCGCGGTGCTCAACGGCATCGTGCCGGTGAAGGGAAAGCGTGTCGGCGTGGTGGTGAGCGGCGGCAACGTCGACCTGGAAAAGCTTGCGCAGTATCTTGCCTGATACATTGCGTGGGCAGGCACTGTTGCGCTGGCCTGGCGCTCAATCGAAAACGGCTCGCCAACGCGGGCCGTTTTCATATCAGCTTGCCACGTGCGCGGTTTGCACGATCAGATCACGATACCCGTTGACGATCACGCTGTACGAGAAGTAGGCAAACAGCAGCGCAGACAGCACGTGACAGGCGCGCAGCAAGCCGGTGCCGGCGCGTTTGCGCCCGTGGCTGCCGAGTCCGCAGATAAAGATCGTCCAGCACAGACCGCCAAGAAAGAATCCGCCGAGAAAGACCGGCGCGGTCGTCACGCTCGTGGCGCCGGCTTTCGCGATCAGCGCGCCGCCGACCGCGGCGAACCACAAAATCGCCGACGGCGACGACACCGCCAGCAGGACGCCGCGCAGGAAACCGCGCCACGCGGACAGATGCGGCGCATTCGCGTCCGCCTCGCCGGCCACGGCCGGCGCCGTCGCCGGGAACATCGCTTCACGGGCCATCTTCCAGGTCAGGAAGAGCAGGATCGCCGCGCCGCCGATCCACACCACCCAGCGCACGGATTGGAACTGCAGCAAGGCGGCCATGCCCGCGAGCGCGAGCGCCGCATAAATCAGATCGCCGATGCACGAACCGAGGCCGAGCCAGAAGCCCGGTTTGAAGCCATGCGAGAGCGTCAGGGAAATCATGGCGACGTTCACAAGACCGATATCCAGACACAGCGACAGCGACAGAAAAAACCCATCCGACATCATTGAAAAAGCATGCATCTGCGCAACGGCTCCGTTAGCTTTGTTATTCAGTCTTGTCGTACGGCTTGCCTCAGAGGCCCAACTCGTTCCACAAGGAGTCGATGCGCTGTTTGATCGCGTCGTCCATCACGATGGGGCGGCCCCATTCCCGATCGGTTTCCCCGGGCCACTTGTTGGTCGCGTCGAGGCCCATCTTCGATCCGAGTCCGGCCACCGGCGAGGCGAAATCCAGATAGTCGATCGGCGTGCGATCCACCAGCACCGTATCGCGCGCCGGATCGATGCGCGTGGTGATCGCCCAGATCACTTCCTTCCAGTCGCGGATATTCACGTCCTCGTCGACCACGACGATGAACTTCGTATACATGAACTGCCGCAGGAAGCTCCACACGCCGAACATCACGCGTTTGGCGTGGCCGGGGTAGCTCTTCTTCATCTGCACGATCGCCATGCGGTAGCTGCAGCCTTCGGGCGGCAGATAGAAGTCGGTGATCTCGCTGAACTGCTTTTGCAGCAGCGGCACGAACACTTCGTTGAGCGCGACGCCGAGCACGGCAGGTTCGTCCGGTGGTTTGCCGGTGTACGTGGAGTGATAGATCGCATCGCGCCGCATGGTGATGCGCTCGACCGTGAAGACTGGGAACCACTCCTGCTCGTTGTAGTAGCCGGTGTGGTCGCCGTATGGGCCTTCCAACGCATGTTCGTAGGCCGCCGAGGCGCCCTTGACCGGACGCGGCAGTGCGCCTGCGGGAGCGGGCGAAGGCGCGCCTTCCTGCGGATAGATGAAGCCTTCGAGCACGATCTCGGCGCGCGCGGGCACCTGCAAGCCGTCGACGCCCGGCGTGATGCACTTCGCCAGTTCCGTGCGGCCGCCGCGCAACAGGCCGGCGAACTGGTATTCAGACAGCGTGTCGGGCACCGGAGTGACCGCGCCGAGGATCGTGGCGGGATCGGCGCCCAGCACGACTGCCACCGGATACGGCTTGCCCGGGTTCTGCAGGGCGAACTCGCGGAAATCGAGCGCGCCGCCGCGATGCGCGAGCCATCGCATGATCAGTTTGTTACGTCCGATCAATTGCTGGCGATATATGCCTAAATTTTGTCGGCTCTTATTTGGGCCTTTTGTGACGGTCAGGCCCCATGTGATCAGCGGGCCGGCGTCGCCGGGCCAGCACGTTTGAATCGGCAGCTTCGCGAGGTCCACGTCGTTGCCTTCCCAGACGATTTCCTGGCAGGGCGGCGCGCTCACCGTCTTGGGCGCCATGTCCCACACTGCCTTTGCGAGGGAGAACAGCTTGCCGGCGTCCTTGAGCCCCTTCGGCGGCTCCGGTTCCTTCAATGCGGAGAGCAGCCGGCCCACGTCGCGCAGCGATTCGAGCGCGGCGCCGTCGCCTTCGCCGGCTTGCGCGTCCACTCCCATGCCGAGCGCGACCCGCCGAGGCGTGCCGAACAGGTTGCCGAGCACCGGGAACGCATGCTGTGTCTTGCTCTCGAACAGCAAAGCCGGGCCGCCGGCGCGCAGCACGCGGTCGCACAACTCGGTCATTTCCAGGACAGGCGAGACGCTTTGTGAGATGCGGCGCAGTTCGCCGATGGTCTCGAGACGGCCGACGAAATCGCGCAGGTCTTTGTATTTCATCTGGTGCGGTTCAGTGCCGCGCAAGCGGCGAAGAAGGGAGGCGCAGCACGGTTTAACGGCGCCAGAACGATTGTCGATTTTACCTGTGTTGGCGAGCGCACGTAGCTCGGCCAAATGACCTAGGCGGGACGGGGGAACCGAAACAGGTCAAAAGGCGCGCGCCGCGCGGTTTTGGGGTGTCTGAACAGGGTTCGTTATTACAATTAGTTATACATTTGCCTATCTATAGTGTTGACGATCTATAAAACCCTGCATAAAATCCGTCCACATTGGTTGCAGGGCGTGAACCTTTTTACCACTGCCCCCGGTCCCATCAGACGCAACGCGTCACCGCTTACCGATTCCTGCACGGTATTAGACGGTCTTATTGATGTCCTCGCCAGCGTTAACTGACGCTGGTTTTTCGCGTGGGAGCCACCGCCCGCATGCTTTTTTGACATGCCGCGGTCCTTTTCCAGGATGGCTCCCCACAAACGGTATTTACCGTTTTCCCGACGTCGCTGCTGCCCTAACCAGACAGAGCGCGCGATGTCTTGATTCTGCGAACGTGCTTCACCGCCTATTCATATGGCGGGGTTCGCGGATCATGCAACATGGGAGATCTGAATGAACGCCTGGTTATCGTGGCGTCCCGATGAGCGTATCGCGCAAGTTGTGCGCGGTGTGGTGCGTTGCGGGACGCGAATGAGTCATCACCTGTTCAGCATCGTCGGCGGTATCGCGGTGGTGCTGACAGTCGCACTGTGGCTGATGCCGGCCCTGCGCGGCACGTTAGCCGCCAAGGCAATGCCGGTCATCTCCGCCGCTGTGCAAGCCGGTCCCGCCCGTCTGCTGCAGGGCAACCCGCTGCCGGCTTTCGGACCGCCCGCGCGCGCGTCCTCCGACGACTCGCTGACCGCCAGCTCGAACGGCCCCGATGCCGTGAGCGGCACGAACAACGGCAACACTGTCACCGCGAGCAACAGCAGCTTTGACAACGCATTCGACGCCGCCGGGTCAACCGGCATGGGTGTCGCGGCGCTGAACGGCCTCGATCCGCGCACCATGCAGAGCGTTACTGCGCTGGCAAGCTTGATCCCGTCGCAACGTGTATCCGCCGACGCGCGCGACGACCGCGTCCTGATCTCGACCCGCGAGCAGGACCTGGTTGCGTCCTTTCTCGCACGGCGCTATCGCGTTGCTCAGGAGCCCGTCAGCGAGCTCGTGAAGGCGGCGTTCGACACCGGCCGCGAAGTCGGTCTCGATCCGCTGCTGCTGCTTTCAGTGATGGCAATCGAGTCGGGCTTCAACCCGTACGCCGAGAGCGGCGTCGGCGCACAAGGCCTGATGCAGGTTATGTCCAAGGTGCACTCGGACAAATTCCAGTATTTCGGCGGTCAGAGCGCGGCGCTCGAACCGGTCGCGAACATCAAGGTGGGCGCGCTGGTGTTGAAGGATTGCATCGCACGCGGCGGCTCGCTGCCGGGCGGCTTGCGTCTGTACGTCGGCTCGACTTCGCCGGACGACGGCGGCTACGGTGCCAAGGTCATGGCCGAGCGTGCCCGTCTGCGGGACGTGGCGCGTGGCCGCAAGGTGCCGATCAACGCACCGCAGGCGCCGGTTTTGACGGCGTCGACCAACACGGCTACTGCCGCGTCCGCCAGCAATGGCAAGCGCGTGCAGGTGACGCTCGAAGGCAGTCACCCGTTGAGCGCGGCGACGCCGGTGAAGGCGCCGGTTTCCTCCGAGCTGGACGATGCGAGCGCCAACGCGACGAAGCACGTGGCATCGGCCTCGGAGTTGGGCGCTTGAGGTTGGCAGCTTAGAACGGGCGACTCCGCGCAGGAGTGGCAACAAAAAAGGACACGCTCTGGCGTGTCCTTTTTTTTCGTCTGCGATTGAGGAGAGATTGAGAGTCGCTGCGCTCAACCCTTGCCGAAGAATTTCGCCAGTCGGTCGACGGCCTCTTCCAGTTTCGGATAGGCAGTGGCGTACGACAGCCGGATGTACTCCTTCGGCGCGTGCGTACCGAAATCCATGCCCGGCACCAGCACCACGCCCGCATCGTGCAGCATGGCCTTGGTGAGTGCCGCGCTGTCGCCGGCCGCGGCGTGCGCGACCGTGCGGCAATCGGCATATACATAGAAAGCGCCGTCGGGCATTACCGGCACGGAAAAGCCGAGCGATTCCAGCGCCGGCGCGATGAAGTCGCGGCGACGCTTGAATTCCTGGCGCCGCGCTTCGTAAATCGCGATCGTTTCCGGCTCGAAGCAGGCGAGCGCCGCGTGCTGGGCGAGCGCCGAAGCGCAGATGAACAGGTTTTGCGCGAGTTTTTCAAACGCGCCGACCATGCCGGGCGGCACCACCAGCCAGCCCAGACGCCAACCCGTCATGTTGAAGTACTTCGAGAAGCTGTTGACGGTGATCACGTCGTCGCCGAACGAGAGCGCCGACACGGGCTTCGCGTCGTAGCTCAGCCCCTGGTAGATCTCGTCGACGATGGTAAAGCCGCCACGCGCGCGCACCGCCTTGACGATGCGCTCCAGTTCGGCCGGTTCGATCGACGTGCCGGTCGGGTTCGACGGCGACGCCAGCAGCACGCCACGGGTGTGCTCGTTCCAGAGACGCTCGACGTCGGCGGCGGTGAGTTGGAAACGCTCGGCCGGGCCGCTAGGGACCATTACCGGCTTGCCTTCGGCGGCGATCACGAAATGGCGGTTGCACGGATAGCACGGGTCGGGCATGAGCACTTCGTCGTCGCGATCGACCAGCGCCGCGCAAGCCAGCAGCAATGCGGCCGATGCGCCGGCGGTAACGACGATCCGCGCCGGATCCACGTTAACGCCGTAGAAGTCGGCGTAATGCGCCGAGATCGCTTCGCGCAGCGCGTGCAGGCCAAGCGCGCTGGTGTATTGCGTGACGCCACGGCGCAGTGCGCTCGCGGCCGCCTCGATAACCGGCTCGGGCGCGGTGAAATCGGGTTCGCCGATTCCCATATGAATGATGTCGCGGCCGTCGCGCTCGAGAAGCGCGGCCTCCTTGGCCAGTTCCATCACATAGAAAGGCTGGATGGCGTCCACACGTGCAGCAAGCCGCACCAAGGGTTCGGTCACGGAGTTCATACGATCAAATCCAGTTCAGAAGCAAAAGCGGGACGACGTTCGGCGCGAGTGCTTGTGCGCGAAACGGCGTCCTTATGAACGGTTCGGTTACGCCAGCTCGTTCAGCGTAGCGCACGCCAACGACCATGCCGCCGGCCATGCGCCATGCGCCTTGCGCTTAACGCTTGCGAGCCGCCTGCGTCTCATCCACGCGCAGTTGCGCCGACAGCTTGTCCAGCACGCCGTTCACGTACTTGTAGCCGTCCGCGCCGCCGAACGTTTTGGCGAGTTCGACCGCTTCGTTGATGACCACGCGATAAGGAATATCGATGTGGTTCTTCAGTTCAAACGCGGCCACCAGCAGCACGGCGCGTTCGACCGGCGAGAGCTGCTCGATCGGACGGTCGAGACACGGAGCGATTGCCGCGGACAGTGTTTCCGAATCGCGGATCACGCCGTGCAGAATGGCGTCCAGATGTTCGTGGTCGGCCTTGTCGAAGCCTTGCGCGCCGCGCAGTTGCGCGTCGATTTCACCGCCGGGCGAACCCGACAGCAGCCACTGGTAAAGCCCCTGCGTGGCCAGTTCGCGGGAGCGTCGGCGTGCGCTCTTCATGCCTCTTCCTCTTCTTCGTCTTCTTCCTCGTCGTCGCCGCCGAGTTGTTCGAGCGCGACGGCAAGGTTCGCCATTTCGACGGCCACGCGCGCCGCGTCACGACCCTTCTCGGTCATGCGCGCAACGGCTTGTTCGTCGTTTTCGGTGGTCAGTACCGCGTTCGCGACCGGAATGCCGAAGTCGAGGCCGATACGCGTGATGCCCGCGCCGCTTTCGTTCGATACCAGTTCGAAGTGGTACGTTTCGCCGCGAATCACCGCGCCGAGCGCGATCAGTGCGTCGAATTGCGCGCTTTCGGCGAGCTTTTGCAACGCCAGCGGGATTTCCAGCGCACCCGGCACGGTGACGAGCAGCACGTCTTCGCCGGTCACGCCGAGGCGTTCGAGTTCTTCGATGCAGGAGTCTGCGAGGCCATTGCAAACGGGCTCGTTAAAGCGCGCCTGCACGATGCCGATACGCAGTCCGTCGCCGTCGAGATTCGGTTGGTATTGTCCGATTTCCATGTGAATTCCGTAGTGTTTTGAGTGGGCGCGAAGCGCGTGAATGATCGGATCAGCCTTGTTGCGGAGCTTGTGCCTTGCCGCCCGGCATCGGCACGAAGCCCGTGACTTCGAGACCGTAGCCCGACATGCTGCCCAGCTTGCGCGGGTTCGACAGCACCTGCATCTTGCCGACACCGAGCTCACGCAGAATCTGCGCGCCGATGCCGTACGTCTTGAAGTCGACGGGGCGGCGTTTCAGCGCGTCGGCTCTTTCCTTCGAGTCGAACGCCTTGAAAACGTCGATCAGATGGTCCTTCGAGTCGCCGCAGTTCAGCAGCACGATCACGCCGCAATCGCGTGCGGCGATTTCTTTCATGGCCGCGTCCAGCGTCCATGAATGGGTGGATTCGCCGACTTCGAGCAGGTCCAGCACCGACAGCGGCTCATGCACGCGCACCAGCGTGTCCTGATCCGTGCACGGCGTGCCGCGCACCAGCGCGATATGCGGCTGGCCGCTCGGCTGGTCGAGATACATGACCGCGCGAAACGCGCCGTGCGCGGTCTGCATGGTGCGTTCGCAAATCCGCTCGACGATCGACTCGGTGCGGCTGCGATAGTGGATCAGATCCGCGATCGTGCCGATTTTCAGATCGTGCTCTTTGGCGAATTCCATCAGGTCCGGCAAGCGCGCCATCGTGCCGTCGTCCTTGATGACTTCGCAGATCACCGCGGCCGGCGTGAGCCCGGCCAGCTGGGTGAAGTCGCAGCCCGCCTCGGTGTGTCCGGCGCGCACCAGCACGCCGCCAGGCTGGGCCATGATCGGGAACACATGGCCCGGCTGCACGATGTGCTCGGCCTTGGCTTCCGGCGCGACCGCGGCGGCAATGGTGCGGGCACGGTCCGCCGCCGAGATGCCGGTGGTGACGCCTTCGGCCGCTTCGATGCTGACCGTGAACGCGGTGCCGTACTGCGTGCCGTTGCGGTAGGTCATGAGCGGCAGGTTCAGCAGCTTGCAGCGTTCCTGCGTGAGCGTCAGGCAGATCAGGCCGCGGCCGTAGCGGGCCATGAAGTTGATCGCTTCCGGCGTGACGAATTCGGCGGCGATCACGAGGTCGCCCTCGTTTTCGCGGTCTTCTTCGTCGACGAGGATCACCATCCGGCCTGCTTTCAGTTCGGCAATGATCTCTGGAGTGGAGGCGAGCGTCATGTTGGCGAGAGTTTCGAAGAAAGCGCGTATTTTACGCCACGCGCGAGCCCAAGTCGCCTCCGCCGAACGGCATAGGCCATTTGGCCGACTGGCGATGAGCCGCCCGCCGTTGCTAAGCTCGTTGAAACGATGGATGCATGAACCGGCGGAATGCGGCCGGGCGCCGCCGCCGGCCCATGCGTGACCGGCTTGCGGCCGGTTACTTGGGCGCGTTCAGCATGCGCTCGACGTAGCGCGCGATCAGATCGATCTCCAGATTCACCTGCGTGCCCTCACGCAGACGCTTGAGCGCCGTCACTTCAACCGTGTGCGGAATCAGGTTGATCGAGAATTCGCAGCCATCGTCGCGATCTTTAACCGAGTTGACGGTCAAGCTCACGCCGTTGACAGTGATAGAGCCCTTGTACGCCAGGTAGCGGCCGATCTCGCGCGGCGCCAGCACGCGCAGTTCGTGCGATTCGCCGACCGGCGCGAAGTGCGTCACCGTGCCGAGCCCGTCCACATGGCCGGAAACGATATGGCCGCCGAGCCGGTCGTGCGCGCGCAGCGCTTTCTCGAGATTGACTTCGCCGGTCTCGCCGAGGCCCGCCGTGCAGTTCAGGCTTTCGCGCGAGACGTCGACTTCGAACGAGTGGGCGGTTTTCGCGACCACGGTCATGCAGGCGCCCTGAATGGTGATGCTGTCGCCGAGCTGCACGTCGCCGAGATCGAGACCGCCGGCTTCGACGTTCAGGCGCACGCCCGCGTCGCCGTCCGTGCCGAGCGGCTTGACTGATTCAATGCGGCCCACGGCCGCGACGATTCCTGTGAACATCGTACTAATCCTCGATCATTTCGAAACGGGTGGGGACGCGGGATCGCTGCCGGGTCCGGGCGTGGCCTCGGGGGCGGGTTGAGGCATGAAGCGGGCGAGAATCCGCACATCTTCGCCGATCCGGTCGACCGCGTGGAAGTTCAGTTTGACGCGGCCCTCGAGCGTGTCGGGCGCGCTCAGATTGAACATGCTCATCGAATCCATGCCGAGCAGGCTCGGCGCGAGATACACGAGCAATTCGTCGACGCAGCCTTCGCGCAGCAGCGAGCCGTTCAGCTTGTAGCCCGCCTCGACATGCAATTCGTTGACGTTGCGCTCGCCCAGCACTTTCAGCACCGCGGGCAGATCGACCTTGCCCGCCGGGTTCGCCAGCTGGACGATCTCGGCGCCGCGATCGCGCAATGCGTTGGCGCGATCGGTATGTCGCCCATCCAGATTGCCGCAGAAGATCAGCGTGGGTGCGCCGGCCAGAATTAGCGCCTCCGGCGGCACGTCGAGCTGGCTGTCGATCAGTACGCGTTGCGGCTGGCGCGGCGTGTCGACGGCGCGCACCGTCATGCGCGGATTGTCTTCCCTGACCGTGCCGATGCCCGTCAAAATCGCCGACGCGCGAGCGCGCCAGGCGTGGCCGTCGGCGCGTGCCGCTTCACCGGTGATCCATTGGCTGACGCCGGAAGGCAAGCCGGTGCGGCCATCCAGCGAGGCCGCCACTTTCATGCGGACCCACGGGCGGCCGCGCGTCATACGCGAGACGAAGCCGATATTGAGTTCGTGCGCTTCGTGGGCGAGCAGCCCGCAGCGCACTTCGATACCGGCGTCGCGCAACATGGCGAGACCGCGGCCGGATACTAGCGGATTGGGATCTTCCATCGCCGCGACTACGCGCGCGACCTGAGCTTCGATCAACGCATTCGCGCACGGCGGCGTGCGGCCGAAGTGGCTGCATGGCTCCAGCGTCACGTAGGCCGTGGCGCCGCGCAAGTCGTGACCGCGCGAGCGCGCGTCCTTCAGCGCGCGGATTTCGGCATGATCCTGACCGGCCGGTTGCGTGAAGCCTTCGCCGATCACCTCGCCATTCTTGACGAGCACGCAGCCGACGCGCGGATTCGGGTCGGTGCTGTACATGCCGCGCTTGGCCAACGCGAGCGCGCGTTCCATATGGACGAAATCGGTTTGCGAAAACATCGGGGTCCAGTCGAGTACGGTGGCTAGGCTGTAATGGGTTTTGGTTTTAGCAGTGTGTTGTCTTGCCCGCTTCAGGCCGCGAGCGAGGCGAATGCGCCACGCGCGGCGTCGATCGTGGCGTCGACAATCGCGTCGTCGTGAACGATCGACACAAAGCCTGCTTCATACGCCGATGGCGCGAAATACACGCCGGCGTCGAGCATCTTGTGGAAGAACGCGTTGAAACGCGGCACGTCGCTCTGCGTGACTTCGGCGAAGCTGGTCGGGATCGAGTCCGTGAAGTAGAGGCCGAACATGCCGCCGAGAGAATCGGCCGCGAACGGCACCTTGGCTTCGCGCGCCACGTTGGCAAGACCCTGCGCGAGGCGCATGGTGCGCGCGGTCAGCGTGTCGTAGAAGCCCGGTGCCTGGATCAGTTGTAGCGTTTTCAGGCCGGCCGCGACCGCGATCGGGTTACCCGACAGCGTGCCCGCCTGATAGACGCCGCCAAGCGGCGCAAGGTGAGCCATGATGTCGCGCCGCCCGCCGAATGCCGCTGCCGGCATGCCGCCGCCGATCACCTTGCCGAGACACGTGAGATCCGGCGTGATGCCGTAGACCTCTTGCGCGCCACCCAGGGCGACGCGAAAGCCGCACATCACTTCGTCGAAAATCAGCACCGAGCCATACTCGGTGCACAGGCGCCGCAAGGCTTGGAGGAACTCGGGCGTGGCGCGCACCAGGTTCATGTTGCCGGCCACCGGTTCGACGATCACCGAGGCGATCTCGTTGCCGAACGCCTTGAACGCTTCTTCGAGTTCAGCCACGTTGTTGTACTCGAGCACGGTGGTGTGCTTGGCGATATCCGCCGGCACGCCCGCCGAAGTCGGATTGCCGAAGGTCAGCAGGCCCGAGCCGGCCTTAACCAGCAGACTGTCCGCGTGGCCGTGATAGCAGCCTTCGAACTTGACGATACGGCTGCGGTTCGTGAAGCCGCGCGCGAGACGCAGCGCGCTCATGGTCGCCTCGGTGCCGCTCGACACCATGCGGACCTGTTCGATGGAGGGCACCAGCTTGCAGATTTCTTCGGCGATTTCCACTTCCGATTCAGTCGGCGCGCCGAACGAGAAGCCGTTGCCCAGCACGCGCTGCACGGCCTCGAGCACTTCCGGATGGACGTGGCCGAGGATCATCGGGCCCCATGAGCCGATGTAGTCGATATAACGCTGACCGTCCGCATCCCAGAAGTAGGGGCCCTGTGCGCGTTCGATGAAGCGCGGCGTGCCGCCGACCGAGCGGAAGGCTCGCACTGGCGAGTTCACGCCGCCGGGAATGGTGCGTTGCGCGCGTTCAAAAAGGGTTTCGTTTCTGGACATGGCGATGACTGGAATTGGGGTTGCGCAGCGGCGCGGGCCGCCTATGGGCGAGTCGCGTGGCGCTGGGATGGGTGGGGAAATTGTACCGGAGTCAGCGTGAACAGGTTTCCGGATGTGCCTACGCAGCGGGCCCCTCACTCACTTTTTGTGCGTCGGCACAGTCGGCGTATCGAACTTTGGCGGCTTGCGCTTGCCGGTGAGTTCCGCCCAGCGCTTTTCCAACGCCCCTTCGGCCATTGGCTTGATGACGGTGCCCGAACTCTGCGCGTCCCACGTCTGCACGGAGAAAGGATGCGTGCGCAACATCTCACGCGGAATCACCACGTCTTCGTGTGCATCGACGAGCCAGTCGTACACGAAGTCGATGCACAAACGGTAGCCGCGCTTCGTCGCCGGATCGGGGACCTCGTACGGCGCGCGCGTGACATAACCAGAGCCGAAGATACCCTTCGGTTCCTGTGCCACGCGATGCAGAAACACGCGGTCTCCCGGCAGGATCTGCGTGCAAATCCGCAGCCCCATGCGTCGGCGACCGCGACGCCCGTGGTCACGCGTTTGGCCACGTCGGGCAGCTCGGGCCATGGCCATTTCCTCGGGCTCCAGATCAGCAGGAATGCGGTCATCGCATGGTCGCGTACAGAATAGTCGGGAAGGGCGCGGCGCCTAGATTCGCGCGTCGCCCGCAGCGTTCAGGCGGCAGCTTAACCGATCGGCAACGTGGCTGCCGCGAATCGTCGATGCCGCACAGGCGTCTTCGCGATCAGGTCCGAGGCCCGGCTGTCGTGTTAACCGTCGCGTACAATTGAGGCTGTCAAGTTGCTGTTTTCCCCGTTTCACCTGTTCCGCTGCCGATGACGGCGCGGTGCTTCATCTGGATTCCCATGTCTCACGTCACCAGAAGCCGGCCCGATGGCCGGCTGATTCTGTTGCTCGGTGCGCTTGCCGCATGCGGGCCGATTTCCATCGACATGTACCTGCCGAGCTTGCCGACCATCGCGCAGGCGTTCGCCATCAGCACCGGCTCTGCGCAGACGACGCTCACCAGCTTCATGTTCGGCTTTTCGATCGGCATGCTGCTCTATGGTCCGCTGTCGGATACCTATGGCCGCCGGCCCGTGTTGCTCGGCGGCATTGTCATGTATGCGCTGGCTAGCATCGCCTGCGCCATGTCGTTCTCGATCGGCTCGCTGGTGACGTTCCGTTTCGTCCAGGCGTTGGGCGCGGGCGCGGCCTCGGTGCTGGCGCGCGCCATCGCACGCGACGCCCACGGCCCGACCGATGCCGCTCGCGTGCTGTCGATGCTCGCCATCGTCACGTCGATCGGACCATTGCTCGCGCCGCTCATCGGCGGCCAGTTGCTGCTGCTCGGCGGCTGGCGCGTGGTGTTTATCGTGCTGACGTTGTTCGGCACGGTGTGCGCGATCACCGCGTTTCTTAAGGTGCCGGAAACGTGGCCGCGTGAGAAGCGTGCGCACTCGGCGTTGCTGAAGTCGTTCGGCGCGTACGGCAAGTTGCTGCGCGATCCGGTTGCGTGGGGGCATATGCTGTGCGGCGGCATGGCGTTCGCGTCGATGTTCGCGTACATCACCGCGACGCCGTTCGTCTACATCGAATATTTCCATGTGTCGGCGCAGCATTACGGCTTCCTGTTCGCGCTCAATATCGTCGGCATCATGTTCGGCAACTTCATGAATACGCGGCTGGTTGGCCGGCTCGGTTCACTGCCGATCATTTCTTTCGCCGCGACCGTGAGCTGCATCGCATCGCTGTTTGTCTGTCTCGTGTCGCTGACCGGTTGGGGCGGTTTGTGGTCGATCGTGTTCGGCCTGTTCTTCGTGGTCGGTGTGGTCGGTCTTCTGTCCGCCAATTGCACGACCGATCTGATGCATCGCTATCCGCTGAATGCCGGCGCCGCGGCCGCCGTGTTCGGCGCCGTGCAGCTGGCGCTCGGCGCGCTGTCGAGCCTTGCGGTCGGACTCTGGCAGGACGGTTCGCCCACGGGCATGGGCGTGACGGTGGGCGTGGCGGGCTTGCTGTGTTATCTCGGCCGGATTCTGGTTGTCAGGTGGCACGCGACCAAGGTGCCGGTCGCTGCCGTCTGAGGACCAATGAAGCGCAAGCCGCGTCGCGTCTACGGTAAACACCAGGTGTTGCGTGCGCGCGACCGTGCGTTTGAATTTCCGTTGCTATGATGGGCTCACTGTTCCTCGGAGCGGCATTCATGGCGATCAGAGATTTGATGAACGGCGAACGGCAACAAGCTGCTTTCGCTGAAGCGCAGAAGCTGGCGGACAGCGGCGCTTATCACGACTACACCGACATCGAATACGTACTGCGCTTTGATTTCGGTTTGTCTGATGTATCAGCGCTGCTCGACAGTCAGTTGATGCATCGCGATCTGAACCGCCGTTGCGCGGATGCGCGCGAGAAGCTGGAAATGCTTGGCGTGTGATGAGCGCGGCACGTTTGCAGAAGCGTGTTGATGCGAGACGCTGTGCCTGGGGGCGGACAGCGCTAGCGCGTTGCATGATTGCTCGTGTGATCGCCCATCGCTTTTGCAAAAACGGGATGCTGTCGTGCGGATGAAGCGCGCGCGGTGTCATGTGCCGTCGTCAAGTCTGGAGTGATATTCATGGCTGGTAGCCAGCATGACCCGCATCTGCCGCATACGGACAATCCCGCCACGCTTTCGCAGCCGGGCGGTCATTACAGTCACGTCGCGGTCGCAAATGGTTTCGTGTTCGTTTCGGGGCAATTGCCGATCACGGCGCAAGGCGACAAGCTATCCGAGGCCTCGTTCGAGGTTCAGGCCGAACAGGTGTTGGTCAACGTGCAAGCCGCGCTCGAAAGCGCCGGCAGCAGCGTCGCGCAACTGGTGCAGGTGCGCGTCTACATTGTCGATGTCGAACACTGGATGAGCTTCAATCAGATCTACGCTCGGTGGGCCGGTGAAGCACGGCCTGCGCGCGCCGTCGTGCCTGTTCCGCAATTGCACTACGGTTTCAAGATCGAGGTGGAGGCGACCGCGCTGGTTTAGCTTCGACGACTGAAGAGCCACAGTCTTGAGCGTTTGCGCGTGCTCGCCAGCGGGGGTGATTTCAACGAACCGCGTGAATGCGTTGGCTTGATGAACGACGAGTCTATTGACCTAGGCACTTGCTCACGCTGGCAGCGATATTCACGCCGGCATCACCGCTTAGTGCGTCAACGTGCCCGAACCGAACGTGGTTGCGGTGTCATTGTCGGATAGCGCTGCCGGCGTCTCCGCGAGCACGGACGATGCGCCCACGCACGCGGAGACGCAGACCACTGTCAAACTAGCGGATGGAGTTGCATAAGGTTCACGCATACCGTCGCGAATAAGGTCGAAGCGGTCTATCACCGAACTGATTTGCTGGAGCAGCGCCGCCCACTTATGGAAGCATGGGCGAAGCACGTCTGCGCCTGATGACGATTGCATACGCGAAAAGGCCCGCGATGATGGCGGGCCTTTTATTTTGCTAGACTATTCGACGTAGCGCCAGTCAGGCAACACCCGCCACTTCGGCATCAGATCGAACCGGGCCTACCGGTACTCGTCAATTTCGATGGTGCCCCCCATCGCTTCCATCATCGCGCGAATGTCGGCAGGCACATCGGGCGTGCGGTCGCCGGTCTCGTTCATCCAGTAGCACCACACGGCCATCTTGCCCCCTTGTTTGCGCACTAACTCATGCAAATCGTCGCGGGGCAAGAAAAGATAGTTCTTGAGGTACTGCAAATGCGGGCCAAGGTAATTGCTGCGTACCGCAGCCTTGCTCTCAACGGCCCAGAGGCCGAATTTGCCGGGACGCGGGCTCAGCTTGCCAGATGGGAGCTGGTAGCGCTGTCCCTTCGTTATCGCGCGACTGGGCTGAACGCTGAAATAGGAGGTCCAAAACTCAGGGCTGACGGAATCGCCCGAAATGATGAACGTCGCGTGAGCAAGTGCGTGAGGCATATCTGTTGGCTTCTGGTTATGGGGCATAGTCGTGAATATTGTCGTCTAGCATCTGACCATTAAATTCGACGTTCCCGTCGTCGTGAAAGATGACGTTGGCGGCTGGACCTAATCCGTTTGCTGGCTTGAACGTGTGAAGCATGGTGCTGAAGGTGTTTTGATCGTACCCAAGCATCTTTGCGGCGTAGCGAGGGTTGTTAGTGCTGGCCGCTATTTCCTCTGTGTCACCGCCCACCACATCGGGCGTGTACTCGAACGGCTGCGCGTTGCCAAGCGGTGGAGAGGTTTCCGCGAGATTGCTCGCTTCGCCGGCCAATGACGACGCCGCCCCGCTGGCATAGCTAGCCGCACTTGCATTAACCCTATCGACCATATCGTTGTACCGGTAGATGTAGGCCGTCGCAGCGTCGTAAGACATGCCATGCATGGTCATTAACGATTCGCGGAAACTCTGCAACCGATAGGGTGCGGGCGCTGGACCAGATCCGGCGCCGCCGGTTCGCGCTTGCTCGGCAATGAGTACAACACTCCCGCCACGGATCATTGATTGCAAGGTCTGCACGACCTCAAGGTCGGCACCGTTCTTTACCAGCCGCTCGTGCCAGTGAAAGTTCTGCCGGAGAAACGAGCGCACGCGCTGCACGAGCGCGGCATCCCGCGCCCATACATCGGCGTAGCCACGTGACGTGAAGTCTTTCCCCTCCTGGGCCGCCTGCTTCTGTTCGGTCGTGAGGAAGATGCGCCCACTCCCGTAGGTATCCTTGCTGTACATCGTCCACCGCTGCGACGAATCTGTTTTCAGTTCAGTGCCGGCCATCAATCTGTCCTGTCCGTGTGACGGCATAAACCTAGCAGATAGTCGCAGAATCATGTTTTCGGGATGCGACGAAAGCCCTGCTCGTGTTAATGGATGCAATGCAAGCTTGTGACGCTACTGCCGTCTTTGTGTGGAGGATTGTTAGAGATACGGCAACGCGAACGGGTGTGGGCGCAAAAAAGCCCGCTCAAGGCGGGCATGGCGGCTATCGACGCGTTGCAAACATCAACGCCGCGGTTGTGTACTGTCTTCGATGAGCGCCGCGCGCACTTCGCCAAGTGCATCCTCGAACAGGCCGAAGAGCGACACCTGTCCGCGCACTGACAGAGGCAGAGGCGAATTTGTGGCCGCCGATGGGCTAAATGATGGGCTGAAAAACAAAAACCCCGCAAGTCTCTGACCTTACGGGGTTTTCCGGAATATTCTGGCGGAGGCGGTGTCCGCCATAAAGAGGCCTGACAAGATTTGGCGAGACAACCAGAATGCCAATACAGCAAAGGGATAGGGAAATAGATTGTCTTTGAATGTCTTTGCTCGTACCATTGAATCTCAACTTTTATGGCGGGTTCAATGGTGGGTGCGAGATGCCGAAAGTAGCGAAAGAACTCGGTGCGTTGGCTGTCTCTAGGCTGAAGGAGCCGGGCATGCATCCGGTCGGTAAGGTGCCCGGTCTTTATTTGCAGGTCGCCAACGGCAATGCGCGGTCGTGGATATTGCGCGTTAAAGTGGGTGAAAAGCGCCGCGAAATTGGGCTCGGTTCTTATCCCGCGGTCTCTCTGAAGGACGCGCACACGAAGGCGCAGGCGGAGCGCGACAAGGTCAACGCCGGCATAGACCCAATCCTTCAACGCCGTCAGGCCGCCAGCAATCTCAAAGCTAACCAGGCGCTCGAGATGACGTTCGAGGCCGCCGCAAAGCGCTTCATGGATGCGAAGTCCTCGGAATGGAAAAACCCGAAGCACGGCGACCAGTGGCGTAATACGCTCGAGACGTACGCATATCCGTTCATCGGCCGGCTGTACGTTCGGCATATCGGACGCGAGCACGTTATGCAGGTGCTTGAGCCGATCTGGTTGACGAAGAACGAGACCGCGTCTCGCCTGAGAGGGCGCATTGAGGTGATCCTGAACTGGAGCAAGGTGAAGGGTTACCGTTCTGGCGAAAACCCGGCGGCTTGGCGTGGAAACCTGGAGAACCTTCTGTCGAAACCGTCAAAGGTCCAAAAGGTCCGAAATCATCCGGCACTGCCGATCTCGGAAATGGGTGAGTTCATGCCGCGGCTTCGAGCGATCGATGCCAACGGCGCACGCTGTCTAGAATTTGCGATTCTGAGCGCCGCTCGCTCCGGCGAGGCCCGCGGTGCTTGTTTCAGCGAAATCGATTGGGACGCGAATGTTTGGCGCGTGCCGGCCGAGCGTATGAAGGCAAAGAAAGAACATCGCGTACCTTTGTCTGCGGCGGCAGTGACCCTACTCAAGTCGATGCCGCGATCCAAAGATCACGATCTCATCTTTCCAAGCCCGCGCGGTAAGGTTCTGAGCGACATGACACTGCTCATGATGGTACGCCGCCTAGGTGTGGATGCTGTGCCTCACGGTTTCCGGAGTACATTCCGCGATTGGGCCGGCGAGCGGACGAATTATCCGCGGGAGCTGGCGGAAGTTGCACTAGCTCACGTGAAGGGCGACGCGACTGAGGCGGCATACTGGCGCAGCGACGTCCTTGAGAAGCGTCGACGGATGATGGACGATTGGGCGCATTTCATCTCGCAACCATTCAAAGGCGGGTCAGTCGTGCCGCTCCATCGACAGGCCTGAACAATGGATGAACGAGATATCGAACTGCTACGCATGAGACTTGGATCTGCGCTGATCTACCTGTTCAAAGCGACGGTCAGGTATGGTCTGGATGACGATCTGACGCGTGCCAAGGCAGCTATTGAACAAGCTAGCGCGATCCTCGGACCGATACGCGTCGACGTTGAACGCCAGCAGTAATCGATCAAACCGCGCCTAGGCTGATCCCCGAAAGCCAAGCCCCTCCTTGGTTGGCGCGGTCCCTAACAGAGGGATATTGCGTGAGGGCGCAATGACGGAAAAGAAGGACATCAACGAACGGAACCGCGAGTTCTGGGAGACGGAGAATCGCAAGTTCCAAGAGCGCATCGCCAAGCGGCCTCACGACCTGCAGCACGTCGTCCAGAAGACAAATGAGCGTGTCGAAGATGGCGCGATCGGACGCGTCAAGAGTCTGGAGGCGCAAATGGCAGAATTGGACGCTCTGCGCGGCGCCGATCAATCGGTCCGAGCCAAGGGCCCACGCAAGCGCGCACGTAGTCACAGGGAGATCGTTATTGAGGCGATGCGGCCGGCCCGCCGCGAGCAACGGACATTTTTAGAATTTCTAGACGCAGCGGGGAAGGGCTCGATATCAGGAATCGAAATCCGACTCCCTGGTCCGCGAGACGGCGGGAAATTCTTGATTAGCTGCGACGAACTCGACTCTGACGCAAAGTTCTCGGAGTCTACGATAGAAGGCTGGTGGACTGCCGCGGACTCACCGCAATCCTGAGTTAGCCGGTTCGCTCAGAATCGATTCTTAATCTGCTGACAACCAAGACAGATTGTCTTGGGAAACAACCTGATACGAACAGGAGTTTCGAATGTCAGCAGAAGCACAAGGGCGCGCCCTGCGCCCCTCGAAGGCCGCCGAACACCTCGGCATCGGCGTTTCGACATTTTGGCGCTATGCCAAAACCATCCCGGACTTCCCTAGACCGGTGAAACTGTCACCGCGCTGCACGATCTTTTTCGAGTCGCAGCTCAACGACTGGCTCGCGTCACGCGCGGCTGCGTACCAAGCATAGGGGGCACACATGACCACCCCAAATGAAAAGGGCCGCAACTCCGGCAAGAGCGCGACCCAGAAGACCACCAAGGTCAATCATAGAGACATGTCGGCCGCGGCGCAATGCAAACGCGTGCTCGAATATCTCAAGGCCGATGGGCAAACAACCTATGCCCTGCGCGCCAAAGGCATTAGCCACCCGGCGCAGCGCATCAAGGAACTAATCCAACTCGGTTATTGCATCTACTCGCACCGCGTTACCGCAGTCGATAGCGACGGATTCGCACACTGCAATGTTGCTCGATACAGCCTGATCGATCGCGAGCACGACCTCGTCGACATGATGGAGGCCGCGTGATGTATGGCCAAATCGAAGCGACACAGTTCCTCCAGTCGCGATCACGGCGGCTTCGTGCCGATACCTTGGATGGTGCTCGACAGCCCTGCGTACTTGGCCTTGTCGCACCCAGCGAAGGCCTTGTTGCTGGAGATCGCCCGTCAATTTCACGGGGACGACAACGGGCGAATGATCGTCACGTTGGCGCACCTGAGGCCACGGGGCTGGACGTCCTACGACACGATCCAACGGGCGAAGCAGGAGTTGTTGAAAGCCGGGCTGATCCACGAAACGGTAAAGGGCCACAGACCGCACAAGGCGAGTTGGTACGCACTGACATGGTTGAGTTTGGACAAGCTCGACGGGTACGACCAGGGAGCGACCGCGGGCTTTGTGCGGAGTGCCTATCTGAAAACGCAGCCCTTACACCGTCAGGCGGTGTAGGAAGCCTCTCAATTGCACCGGGAGACGGTGTAGAGACCGGTTCCACTACACCGCCAGACGGTGCAATCAGGTCCATTTTCTGGATTCTCTCTACACCGCCAGACGGTGACCCTCTAGATATGCCATCTACACACGCTTTTGGTGGGGGTGTTGCATGACGGTGATCGGTGATGCACAGCCTGAGAAGCTGCGGGCGGCCCGGATGAAGGTACGCCCTATGACGATCGATCAGCAGAGATGGAAGCGGCTCACGCAGCGCGACTACCTACTGTACCTAGTCGGTGCAATCCAGCGTTTGCAGTTCAACGAGGCGAGGATTGCAGATGCACGCGAGGTGCTAGAGCGCCTGAACGGAATGGGAGGTGAGTGGTGAGCGAGATCCAAACCAACTCCGGCATGTGGGCGGCGATCGAGGGGACGATGTTCAATGATCCGCACCGACGCAGCCTACTGCAACGAACGCTGCGGGCAAAACTAATAGCGCTCGACGCAAGGGGAAATGAGGTCAGCGTGCGACTCGTTACGCGAGCAAGCAGCGCTGGCTATGCGGGTGTCCTAACGCTGCGCCACGGTGATCGCGTGCGCATCATCGGGACAATGGCGATCCCGCCCAGCCCGATCGTCGGAGAGCCGCCCAAAATCATAATCGACGTAGATAGTGCCGTGCGGCTGGAAGGCGCCGAACGCACCAAGCACTCATTTTTCGAGCGCCTTATCAATCCACTAAAACTTTGGAGTACACAATGAAATCTTACTGGCAGATCCGCGACGCGGAAGGCCGCATCCTTGCCGATCACCTCTCGTGGCCGATCGTTACCGAAGTGCTGGCGACGTTCCAGCATCACAACCTCATTGTGACTCTGCACCAGATGCAGACGGAGGGCTAAATGCAAGAGCCAGCAATTTTCCGGATCGTCGATAGTTCCGGAACGGTGCACCACAGCCGTTTGACGTCGGCGCAGTGCGACGCCTTTATGTCGGTCATGCTGGGCGGGAGTCAGTTTTCCGGCCTTCGCAGCGAACGTATGGATGCGGCGCCGCAGCCAGACGCCGGCGCCATGACACCAGCCATAGCAGCTGCGTTCGCGGCAGAACAGGCGGTTTCCAAGGCGCTGGCGACGATCGAGCCGGGCGCGGAACGTGAGGTTCTTCGGGAGGCGATCGAGGCGCATCGCAAGGCATCTGACTGCCTTGCGCATGCCGGCCACGCTGTAGAGCGGGCAAAGGCCTTTGTCGACGCTCGCCAGCTCGAGCTCGACGTTCTGACGGCTGCGCGCGATAACGAGATTGAGGCGAGCGGCGCGAACCTGGCTGAGATGCTGAAGGCGGGTGCCGCGGTCCTCGAGGCAGATCGGTGCATCGATAGCCGCGCCGTGTCCAACGCTGAGATCCGCCGCGACACGGCACGATCGGCACTCGACCATCTGAAGACGGAGCAGCAAGCGGCCGACGCCGCCTACAAGTCGGCAGAGAGCGCCGTGCGGCTCGCAATCATGGCCGTGAAACGCTCGGACGTCGACGCGATGACAAAGCGTCTGATCGACATCAAGGCTGAATACCAAGCCCTCGCAAGCGCTATCGACGCCGCACGGTTTAGCGACGTGCCGGTATCGATCGAAGCTCAGAACGCGATGCGCATCGACATGCCGGCCATCGACGCTGCGGCGAAGCGCTGGCACGGCTATAGCGCAGCGCTGCGCGAAGACCCGCAAGCCACATGGGAGGCGCAGCAATGACTTTCACGACCGACCGTAAGCCCTGCGGCTGCACGCGACGCCCAGGGTCGCCGAAGTGCACAGAATGCGCGCCACGCCGTCGCAAAACGGCCGATAGGGCCCACGCAAAGCATCTGCACATTGACGTCGACGAGATCCTGACGATGATGCGCGCGCACTTGCGAACCAAGGGAAAGCGCTAGAGATGTCCAGGCGGATTAGTCGGCGAGTGCCGCCCCAGAAGAAAACCCCGACAGCCGGCGGGCGTCATGGAAACGCCGCGGCCGGCACCACTTCTACAAGGACATGACATGACTAATTTATTGCAGACGGGCGCCGGCATCGCCGCATCAATCGGTGGCGAGATCGTCAGCGCATTTTTCAGCCCGAAGCGTTCGATTACTTCGTCGATCGCCTCGTTCCAGGCCTACGTGACGCTCGACGAGCGGCATCACGACGAAGTGGTGATAACGGACCATCCGGTAGAGCAGGGCGCTTCGATTTCGGACCACGCGTATAAGAAGCCGGCCGAGGTAACTCTCACACTCGCATGGACCAACAGCAGCGTCCCTGCAGTCACATCTTTGCAATTCGGCAACTACAGCCAGTTTGTCTACAAGAACCTGCTCACCCTGCAGGCTTCCCGCACACCGTTTGATCTCTCCACTGGCAAGCGCAGATACACAAACATGCTCATCCAGTCGATTAGCGTGACGACCGACGCGAAGACCGAAAACAGTCTCATCGCGACGATCCACTGCAGAGAGGTAATCATCGTCCAGACCACCGCGACGCAGCTGCAGCCCGCGGCAAACATGACGAGCCCGCAGAAAACGGCGCCGATCACCAACACCGGGGTGAAGCAGCCACAGGCGACGAACGTCAGCCTTGCCTATCGCGTGGTGAGCGGCGTTACGGGGCAACCGCAATGACGGCAGCGGAGCGTTTCTCCGCCCCTATCCAATCGCACACGGGGATTCGGAGTGCCCAGCTATCAGCTACCCGCCAAAGCGCCCGCCATTGATAAACCTGATATTTACAGGAAAAGAACAGATGACGCAATTTAAGCCAGGCCGATCGGGGAACCCGAAAGGACGACCACGCGGCACGAAGAACAAAGCGAACGCGCTGCGGTCACGAATCGTCGACGAGATTCCTGGAATCGTCGATAACCTGATCGACGCCGCGAAAGGCGGCGACATGCAGGCGGCCCGACTCCTGATCGAGCGGGCCATTCCGACGCTCCGAGCCGAAGAGGCGCGGGTAACGCTTGATCTACCCGACGACGCACCGCTGAGCGAGCAAGGCTCGGCTATCCTGCGCGCCGTGGCCGATGGTCGGATCACTCCGAGCCAAGGTGCGGCAATGGTGCAATCGCTAGCCGGTCTGGCTCGCATCATCGAAGTGAGCGAACTAGAAGAGCGGATCGCCGCCTTGGAAAAAGCGCGGGGCGCGCAATGAAGCGTGAACTGATGGATCGATTAAGGCGCCTCGAGTTCAGCATGGGCCCGCGACGCGTGCCTCATGGCATGGACGAGGCATACGAACACATGGTGAGGCTGGGCTTAGGCGAAGACGTGCCCGACAGTGATACAGAGGCAGGGATGCGTTTCCAGCGTGGGATCGCGTGGTACTACCGCAAGTTGATGATCGACTTCGACGGGGGCGTGCGGGAGCCGAAAGATGATTGGGAGCGCGGCATCATGGAGCGGTATCGGGTACGCCTCGCGGCTGGCGCGATCCGTGAGTTCGAGTTTGCCGAGGAGGACGGGATATGGTGAAGTCGAGACTTTCACGGATCGCCGTGCTCGAGGCACGATCGCCTGTTGATCCGATCGAGCAGGCTTACCCGGGCCTAGCGGAGGCCGTGCGGCGGCTTCATGACGCTTTGCACCGTGCCGTACCGCCCGATGAAGGGAGCCGCGTCGATACTGGCCCATTCTCTTATTGCACAGTTGGCTACCAGTCGTCGAGCTACAAAATTCTTGATTTGGGCCGCCGGCTGCGCGCCGGCACTGAGACCGCCGAGGATCTGACCGTGCTGGCCGCCCTACCTCTCGAAGAACTTACCCGGGTTGGCGTTGATGCTAGAGGTTTCGTCGAGATGCTTCTTTCGCTGGACGAGAAGATCTGAAGCGATGATGCTGCGGTCGCCGGACTCGGCCGCAGCGCTGGATCGATTCGAGTCCGGTCCCCGGCACCCATACCGTCCCCTGCGGCGGTGAGGAGTCCTATGCGGGCGCCCAATGGTGCAACGTTGCACTTTTGATCAACCTCATAGTCCGTGACACGTGTCGCAAAATCAGTCGTCATCGAACGCGGTCAGCGCTGGACCATCGTTGGCAGTGTCACTCCTTCGAATCGACGGCCGTCTGATAGTTTTCCCGATACTACTGGCACGCTATTTCCGGGTTCCACGGCGAGCGGGGTGCCTGCAGGCACAAACGTACAGCCCCAGTCTTCCACGCGCGGCTCTTGCCCGATGTCATCCCCGGTAATCAATTCCCTCTGCCGGCGTTGTTCGGGTGATAGTGTTCGCTGCGCGTGCCGAGCCACATTCACTTGACCGTAAAGCCAAGCGGCCAAGTCATAGGAGCGGCAGACGATCGCCCCGTCGACCAGGTCCATTCCCTTTGCAGCAGCGTCTGCTGCGTAGGCCCCGTGGCATGTACACACAGCGGCCAATATTCCAACCCCGACAAAGCTTTTTTTCATTTTGATCTCCTGGCGCCGAAGTCCGCGCAGCGCCGATTATCTACGGCTTTCTTCGCGATGGAAACCATTGAGAGAGCGGCGGATCATCGGTCCGCCGCTTGTCCGCGTCCGTCGCGGCGCTGCACCGTATCGAATCCGTTTACCCGCCATCATCCCCGCCATAACCAATCCTGAGTTAGCCGGTTGTCACAGGCTGAGGCAATCAAATGTACTCAAGCTGAGACTTTAGACCACGAGCGGCAGCAAACGCACAAAGAAACACTCAGCCCGCGAATAGCTGTTGCGCGAGCGAACAATGACTAACCCGCAAGCAGCCGGCGTCGATGCTGCCGTGCTGAATTTTGACCTACTGCCCGACTCGGCCTATGTGTCTGTCGGCACTCTCGCCTCTCTCCTAGGCGTCTCTGACGTCACCATCCGCCGACGCATCGCGGACGGCATCCTCCCGCCGCCCGTTGGCGTCCTCGGCCTGCAGCGCTACAACGTCGGCGAGATCCGAAGCTACCTGAAATCGTCGGTTGCACCGGCATTTGCATTCGACACCGCAGGCGCCGGCATCGGGCAAGGCGCATTCTCGAAACCGGAGGAAGTGAATGGCAACGAATGACTTCCTCCCGTTCGCGAATGGCGGCGCAGCGAACGTCCTGCCGCAAAGCGCCTATGCAGCCCTAACGTCGCTGCTCTCTGGCGGCTTTCAGTCCGGCGTAGCGCAATCGATTCAGGTCAATAAGGTGCTACGCCAAAGTTCCATCATGGCAGCCGTACTTGGCCAGTTCATCGTCAATATTACCGGGCAGAACGCCACTGACGACGGTACGACTGCGACGCTGCTGGCTAACCTGACTGCCGCTATCAACGCGAATTCTGCCGCGATTGCCGGTACAGCACGAAATCTCAACGCCATTCTTACTACGCAGGGCACAACGGCGACATGGACTGCTGACGAAATCCTGATCAAGAGCGCACTGGGCGGACTCGCATATCAGGTTGGCAGCTTCAGCAAGTCGGTCAACCTAAGTGGATCGGGAATCGGCGGTGTTGTGGGCACGGCACCGGCAGCGAACGGTTTCGCGGCGATCTACGCAGCGATCGGCAGTTCCGGCGTTGGCGCTTTTGCGACGGACGCGACTGCCGCGAAAGCGCCCGAGGTTGCAAGTGTGACGCTTCCCGCAGGTTACACGTGGGGCGCACAACTGATCGGCATTGCGCCGGTGAGCGCAACAGCAACGCAATTTGCGCCATTTGCGCAGATAGATCGGCGGGTGGGATGGGGTGGTGGCAATCTATTGACCGGTTCAACTTTTGTTGGGGGACCCATTGCGCGTACGTCAACCCTGATTCCGTTTAATGCTCGTTTTATTAGCGGCTTTAATCAATTGGGCTGCACGGCTGCAAGCGCAATTTCGCAAGTGCTTACGCCGACTTCGATCGCCGGATTAGATGGCCAATACAACACCTGCAATATCCAATCAGGTGCTTCACAAGCCATTCCGTTCCGGGTCGCAGTCATTGCGCCGCAGACGATCTATCAGCAGTCGTCGAACAGCACTGGTACACCCGGGTTCACAATCTCTACCAACTCCTTCGAGTTTTGAGGCGACCGATGATTGCTCAGTTTGCAGACGACACCAATGCAGTTGTGATCGGAATCTTCTCGTCTCCGCAGCCGCTCGACGCTGTGGAGTTCCAGGGGCTAATCGACGCAACAGACCCCCGTTACAAAGCGTGGTGGAATCGGTTGCTGACCGGCACGATCACGTTAGGTCTACCGACGCCGGAGTGAGCGAAAAGCCGACCCGATGCGTTCAGATGGGGCGCTTTCGGGCGGCTTTTAATGGGGCCTAGGGCGGGTGTATGGTGGGTTTGGACGCCAAGGAGGCCCATGAGTCGCATCCAGCAAGGCGGTACGGCGGAGACTGGCTCCGCCGATAAGTGCTGAAAATTACGCCGCCGCTTCTTGGTGTTCAAGGAATTGCTTACGAAACTCCATTGGCTGGGAGATGCCCGGAATAGGCGCTTGCGGGTTTCCTGCGCCGGCCATCACGATCGATCCGAAATTAAACAACCGGCCCAGAATACCCTGATGGACTTGAATACTTTCGATCTTCCGCACACCAATTTCTACCGTGCTGCGCCGAATGAAGCCAAACTTTGCGACAATCCGTTTGTTTGTAATTGCTAGTTCAGTCGATTTGTAGCGGATGAGCACGCCAAGCAAAACCAGCAAGCCAAGGCCGAACACAGGCAACAACAACACGCCAGCGATGATGTTCGGTGCAAGATGCCAAAGGCTCAGTTGCCCTTTGTAGATGATCTGTTCGCCTGAGACAAGATTTTTCTCTACGTAATTTGCCATACTTTCCCCGATTGTGAGATTTGTTTTATAGGAAACGCGAAGATTAACGCGGTCCACAATAGGATATCGGCACCGAGCCTCGACTACTTTAGCTCGCCGCGAACGGAGAGGAATCGTGACCGCTCGCTCGCGTTTCATTGCATGCCACGATTGCGAAAAAACAAGGTTTGTCATGCGCAAATTCATAATAAAGCACTGGCTGAAAGTCTCTTTGGCTGCCATCCTGTTCACGCTTTACTGGACCACGCCGAAAACAAGTGGGGATTGGGCAGCCTGGGTGCAGGCTATAGGCGTGATAGGCTCAATTTCGATTGCCATTGGGCTTTCGCAAGATCAAAGACGTCAGCAAGTAGAGGCCGAATTGCGTAGCCGATGGCGCCGGCTTGCGGTCGTCCAAGCTATTGTTGACGATGCGCTGGGCTTGATCGACATGTCATGCTCGGCCTTAAGAGATCAATCTTCGGCCTCGGAATACGCCCATAGTTATTCGCTAGCTGAGGCGCGCGATGTGCATGAGACGATGAAGGCAGTTCCAGTGCTCGACCTTCAGGCGTACGAGGCAGCAGCAGGTTTTATGCGTGTTCGAAGGTCGTTGGAGCGGACGATTAATTTGGTAGACGATATCGCATTGGGTCGCCTCGCGCTCGAAGACGACGGGGGATATCGGCGATGCATGCAAAGAATCAGCGAGATAGTCGGCCAAGCTGAAAACGGTAGAGCGGACATTGCCAGCGTCACGCAAAGGGCTTGGCGTGAGGTCGAGTCACTTGTGAGCGCTGGTGCGCCTCGTGCCTGATCGCTCGCCCTGGGCGGCGACCAATCCGTTTGGGCGCAACTCCGCCAGTCTAGGCGCCATCGCGCTTCATAATCGCGCCAGAACTGTCAACGAGTGAACGAAGCGCGAGAGCGTGGGCTGCCGTCGCATTTCGAATTTTTAATGCTGCGTCGGCATCCGGAAAGCTCATGGCAAAAAGGCTAAGCGTGAACATGCCGGCCTCAATAACGAACTTATTAGCGAGCAGCGACGCGGCATTCCAGTCATGCAGAAACTTCATCTGCAGCTTCGTTGAGCCGTCATCTGCGCGCTGGCTATCCATATTGGCGTACACGCCCTCCTTGTTCGGATGGCCGCCAAAATCAATCGCTGTTTGATGCAGCCATTTTGCCCACTGGACTCCATCGCTGTGCGTCTGTGTGAGCTTTGCGGCAAGAGTTGAGAACTTGAACTCGTTGCTCCAGACGCCAAGCAGTTTCCTGTCTGTAGGCTTGTTATGCCACCGGGCGGCGGCGTCACGGTCAGACTCGAGATACCAGCCATACAACGATGATTCAACAGTAGCTCGGCCCAATGGATAGGCCGCCAACGCCTGTCCAGACGATGCCATGCGAGCCGCTGCCAAGTATTGATTGTGTGCAGACGCATATAACAGTCGACTGGCTGGATCGCCAACATTCAGCAAGGTCGACATCGCGTAGCCGGTGCATCGCGACAGATCGGAAGCGATGTTGCTGAGCGCTTTATGCCATGCGGGCGCGTGAACGAACATTGCTTGCTCGTTCAGCGAGGCGGCTTCTTGGAAGTGCGATAGCGCGTCATCTCCCCACCCTGCGGGAGACGGGATGCCTTTTCTTTGCGATTTGTTCACGGCGCCCCCGGTTTTATTTGTATGGTCGGCGGACCTTTTCTCCGCCGCTGCCTAAAGCACATCAACGCGTTTGAGCGTGCGGCCCGGTTTTACCCGCCATCAGCCCGCCATCAGCCCGCCATCTGGCCTCATTTTCGCATCTCTTTGGGATCGGCCTCAGATCCCAAGTACAGCTTGCCGTCCTTTTCCATTGTCCACGGACTTGAGTGCTCGCGGTGACTGCGCGGGACATAGCCATCGGCCTCAACTTTCAGCCGGGCGCGCTCCTCACGGCGATGGCGCCGATGCCACATCGCTTTTTCCCATGCTTCGCTGACCGCTGTTGTCATTGCGATGATCGGCGTCTTGCGCTTGCTACGACTCATCGTCGACCTCCTGAAACCAGCGTTGCTCCCACACCGTGAGCTTGTCCTTTTTTAAATGGCGCCGCGGATTGCCACACATCCAGCAGCTACAAGGGGTAGGTGTATCGACGACCTTGCCGAGTTCCTCGGAGCTCAGCCGGCGTCCCCACCAATAAAAACCACGATTTTTCTTGATTCGCGCCCGGTCCGCCCGGCGCCGCGCTGTACCTGCCATTTCGCACCTCACTTTCGATAGCTGAATGTGCGAAAGCCCGCTCAAGGCGGGCTATGGCGGTAAGACGTTTTGGCGGAGTCTACGCCTTCTTGCGGCGCTTGTCGCGCTCGTCCAACACTTGGCCGACCTTCTCCGCGAAGAGGTCAAGCGTGTGTTCGTCGATTGGCCCAGTTACAGCGCCGCTGAAACTCTCTTCAAGGCGCGCAACCACCTCCGCGTTCATCGATCGATTGCTGGCGTCGGCGGCCTGCTTCAGCCGTTCTTTCAGATCGATGGGCAATCTGAGATTGGTTTGGATGTCTTCACTTGGCATAAACGAAGTATATATAGCAAAGTGCTTGCTATCAACGTAGCACTTTGCTACATTGAAGTCAGACCGGCGCTCCGATGCTCAGAAAACAGCAGGAGTGATCACCCGGTTACCGATCTCATAGGGGAATTTCCATGGACAAGAGCAACGTCAAACCCGTTATGTCGTTCTGCGCTGCAGCCGGCGCCGAGGCCGCACGCCGCTGGTTGCTTTGCCCGAGCGCCAGCATGGCCGACTACCGCGATAGCGCATTGGCCGAACTGCTGGCGACGTGCGATCAGCCGCAGCATGCCGCGGAGCGTGCGCGTGAGTTCTGTGACGGCTTCGCCGCACGCATTGCGAAGGAGATCGCGGATCGATCGTCCGACGTCCACTATCAGGTGCGCAAGGCTCTCCAGGCGCCTGGTCGCCCCGCGCATCGCCGGTTGCGCCGCAAGCCTGCGCCGACGCCGCGACGCGCGTCATTGGTCGTCATCGGCCGGGGCGTACTGTAGGCATGCACCGGTCGTCGGTGCGCCCTAAAACCTAAATCGAGGACACATCATGTCTACAGTTATTAGCGTTCCCGCCAGCGTCGAACTCTCGCCTCGTGCGTTGTCGGCATCCATGGCGACATACATCGCCTATAGCGAATGGCGTCCGACACGTTGGAGGCTGTCGTTGTCGACCGGCCAAAAGTACGGGCTGTTCACTAGCCACGAGAAAGCGAGCAAGTTTGCAGACGGCGCGTTGATGCATTTCGACGAGGGAGACCCTGTTGAAGCGACAATTACTTGCGTCCGGCAGGCGGCATATTTCACTTGGCAGGGCGACAACATAGGCTGCGACGAGGGGGCGGCCGTCATTCACTTCAACGACCAGTTCGGCATTCTCAGGTCGCTCGGCGTGGCTGAAACACTGCGCAGAGCCGAACATATCGACGGCTATGGCCTTACGCGGGTAGTCCTCGCCCTGCGTGCGTGCGTCGACCAACTGCATCCTGGCGACTTGACGGCGTGGCTCGAGCATGAGGCTGAATATCCAATTCGGACTGGCGGAGAACTATTATGAGCATCCAATCCCGGTACGCCGTAGCGGTCCACAGCGATGACATGAGCCCTCGGATGTTCAAAGGTGAATCGGTCATCTTCGATAAAGATGAGGTGCCCCGCGCCAATGCTGATGTGGTCATCGCGCTTTCTGCGGGCGGCTACCTGATTCGCAAACTGGTCAGCATGAACGAAGAGAGTCTGCAGGTCTATACGTACACGCCCGATACCACTGCCATCATGCCGCGCAATGCTGTTGCCGGCGTTTATCCGATCGTACAACGTTGCTTCTGCTCGCTGGCAGAACTGCTGGACCAGTTAGGATTGCCGGAGGTTCGCAATGGCTAATACTCCTGTTCCGAAGACCTATCGTGCCACAGGCATTTCCTGGGCAATCGACGGCGACGCTCAGGGTCCGGCGTGTTTGGTGGTCGAAGACGAAGGCGGAAAAACAGCGTTTTGGTGGCTCTCCTACGCTTTGCTTCACTCTAGCCAGATAACGAATTTCAGTCGGCTCTCGGCAGATGTCGAGTCGGGAAGAATTCGGCTTGGCGATGACGATGCAAAAGTGTGGACGTTGTGGCGCTTGTCGACAGAACCGCTCGGCGCGAGCTAGAGGACGTCACCATGCAAGAAGAACAACATCTCATCCGCGACCGTGCCTATGGCGTCTGGCACAGGTCGCGATCGATTGGTCGATACATCGGGCATCGGAAGGCTCAGTCGCTGACCATGGCCGATCTCGATAGCGTGCTGTTCGTTGAATACGGCTATGACGGTAAGCTGCCGCTCGCGCTCGTTGAGGTCGCACAGGACATCGGACAGGAGAAGCCGACCGGCGTTATTCGCGAGCTTGCGAAGATGGCGAATCTGCCGGCTTTCGTGGCGCTGTACACGCCTGCACCGAGAGCTAATCCATCTGCTCGTGCGTGGCACGACATCGATCAGTTCCGCGTCAAACGCGTGTGGCCCAAGCCCGAGCCTGATTGGCGAACGCTGTCGCCGGGCGAGTGGGCCAACGCCCTCCTACAGATCCGTGATTGGCAGCTTCGACGGTTTACGTCGATGCCTGCAGCCAACGATGAAGCTTACTGAAATCCACCTGGTGAGGTCGATGTATGAGCCGCTCAAAGCGGTACAAGGCCGACGCCAAGAAGCGCGATGGTTCGACGTTCGCGGCCGTGCCCTATGTCGTGCTCGAGAGCCAAGGCTATATCAACCTGAGCGCCTATGCTCGGGCGCTGCTGCTGGAGTTCTGCAGGGAGTTCAATGGACGCAACAACGGTCGCCTGTGCTGCATCTGGGATCAATTGCGCGAGCGAGGCTGGAACTCGCCGAACACGGTCACGAAGGCCAAGGCTGAGCTGATAGCAAACGGCCTGCTGTGGGAATCGCGCAAGGGCGCTTTTCCGAAGCGGACCGCATGGTATGCGCTTACTTGGCGTGATCTGGACGTCACCGAGGATCTGGACGCGTCGCCGGCAGCATTCCCGCGACGGGCCTATCTGGCTGTCGAGCCGATCGCGCGCACGAAGAAAACCGTGGGCCGCAAGAAGGCCGAGACGCCTATTACACTGCGTGTAGCTAAGGCCGCTTGATCAAGTACGTGCGATGTAACAGGCGCTGCGTTTCTAGATACATGCCGTGTATCTGTTGAACGCTGTTTGGCCCGTTCCTAGTTACATGGCATGTACATCTCTAAGAGTCACCATCTGTTTCCCGATTTGCCGAAGCCGTGACCTATCCAGTAACCGTTCCGGATTCGGTAACCCGATCGAAACTTCTTCCGTGGGCCTTGGTTGCTGAAAGAGCAACCGTTGCTGATTTGGCAACCCCTCGAAAAGGCTCCGGGAAACCCATCGGTTACCCGTAGGTTCACGGTAGGTTACAGGAGCGTCACCGTGCGTCACGCGGCGTCACATCCTGGTAACACCGATGTAACGCTGGCTGCGTTACCGGCAGATTCTGTCGGCGCTCTGTGACAGAGTTTGTCACAGAGGACGAAAGCGCTTGTCACCAAGGACGGCGGGAGCATGTCCCTCGGACGTCCGCGGGACATCCACGGGACAAGGGGTTATTACCCGTCCCGAATCGGGACCAGTCCCAAAATGGGACACCCTGCAACGCAAGGCAACGCGCTGCAACGAGGATGCTTGAAGGAATGCTTGGAGCATCCGGCAAGGATCTGCTTAGCGTCTGCCTGGCAAGTGCGCACGGATGCCTACACCAAAGGGACGCTTTGGTGTGCTGGTTGACGAGGAGATTGGCAGCGCCGACATCCGCTTTGCCCGAAATTGAAAAGCCGCCCCAAGGCGGCTTCACTAGTGTTGCTGATTGACGCTCTAGTCACTCTTTCTGGTGAAGTAGGCGCCGAGCACAAGCGTAACGATGGGCGGGAAGGCCTCTCTCACGAAGTCAAAGACCTCTTTGGCCGCGGCATTGCTGACGTAGTCGCTCTTGGCGACATAGAACAGGCACGCTATCAGGAACAGAGTCGCCAGCCCAGTAAGGACCCACCGCGCGAGATTGATCTTTTCCTTCTCGATGTCAAAATTCTTGACGTCGCTCTTTTCAAAACCAGCGCCCCCCGACTCAGTCAGATCAAGCAGTTCCTCAACTGTTTGATCTGACATTTACACACCGATGAGCTTCGCGACGACATCAAGCTTTCCGCCGTGGTCTTGGATCACGCCTAAGCTGCGGCCTTTCTTGGACTCTTCATTGGACACCTTCACCAGCGAAAGAATGCGGCGCATAGCTTCGGTCTTTGTAACGCCTTCGCGCCGAGCGAACTTTTCGATTTCGTCAGCGACTTCGTCGGACACATTAAGTGTGAGCTTTGCCATAATTTTCCCTCCATGGAAGGTGCTGATTTGGCTCCAAATCCACTCCAAATCCACACCTGAAACAAACTATAGCACTTGCTGTAAAAGACGTCCGGAAAATTCTCAGGAGCGATTCCAGAGCGCGTTTGACAGCGTTGTCTACGATGGCGGGTTCTTTGGCGGGTAGAAACGAAAAACGGGCCAAGAGGCCCGTATTCATTGACGTTCTGGCGGAGGCGGTGAGATTCGAACTCACGGAAAGATTGCTCCTTCGCCGGTTTTCAAGACCGGTGCCTTAAACCACTCGGCCACACCTCCAAGCCCTAAATTGTAACCTGAAAAAACCTCGCTGCGACGCCCAGTCGATCCGCAATCACTGCGGATCTTTCAGAAACAGCTCCTGCAGATCATTCAGGAACGCCTGGCCGAGCGGTGTTGGCGCAATCTTTTCGTGGTCGCGCGTAATCAGCTTGCGCCGTTCGGCTTCCTGCAAGGCCGGTTCGATCGACGTCATCGACATACCCGTGCGCTCGATAAACCGATGCACAGGAAACCCTTCCACCAGCCGCAGCGCGTTCAGCATGAACTCGAAAGGCAGATCGCGTGTCCCGACCTCGTGCTCTTCCTGCACCGCCGTGCCGGCCTTCGCCTGCTCGATGAAGGTGGTCGGATGCTTATAGCGCGCCTGCCGCAGCACGCGATTCGGAAACGACAGCTTCGTATGCGCGCCCGCCCCGATGCCGAGATAGTCGCCGAAACGCCAGTAGTTCAGATTGTGCTTGCTCTGCCGATGCGGCTTCGCATACGCCGAGACCTCATAACGCTCGTAGCCCGCAGCGGAGGTGCGCTCATGAATCCAGTCCTGCATGTCGGCCGATGCATCGTCGTCGGGCAGGGCGGGCGGGAACTTCGCGAACAACGTGTTCGGTTCGAGCGTCAGGTGGTACAGCGACAAATGCGGCGGCGCGTACGACAACGCCGTCTCGACATCGGCTTGGCATTCGGCGAGCGTCTGCCCCGGCAGCGCGAACATCAGATCGAGATTGAAGTTGTCGAAGGTGGTCGCGGCCACTTCGACGGCATGGCGCGCCTGCGCCGAGTCGTGGATGCGGCCGAGCGCCTTCAGATGCGCTTCGTTGAAACTTTGAATGCCCACGGAGAGCCGATTCACACCGCTCGCGCGAAACTGCGCGAATTTGGCGGCTTCGAAGGTGCCGGGATTTGCTTCGAGTGTGATTTCCGCGTCGGCGTCGAGCGGTAGCAGCGCGCGCACATCCGACAGCATGCGATCGAGCCCGGCCGCCGAAAGCAGGCTGGGCGTGCCGCCGCCGATGAACACCGTATGCACCTGGCGGCCCCAGACCAGCGGCAGCGCCATTTCGAGATCGGCGCGCAAGGCGTCGAGATATTCGTTCTCCGGGAACGTGTCGCCTTTCCATTCGTGCGAGTTGAAATCGCAATACGGACACTTGCGCACACACCACGGGAAATGCACGTACAACGCCAGCGGCGGCAGGGACGTCAGCCGGATGCTGCCCGGCGACGTGAAGGCCTTGATGACGCCGTTGCCGATATCGGCGGGAGCCGGTTTGATCGGAATCACGCTTCCTCCGTCAGACGCGCAAGCAGTTGGCGCAACGCAATCGCGCGATGGCTGCTGGCGTTTTTCACCGCCGGTTCGAGTTCGGCAGCGCTCGCATTCAGCGACGGCAAAAAGAAGTACGGGTCGTAGCCGAATCCATTCGCGCCGCGCGGCGCGTCCAGCATTTCGCCATGCCAGCGGCCTTCGGCGATCAGCGGTTCGGGATCGTCCGCGTGACGCACCAGGGCCAGCACGCAGAAGTAATACGCGCGCCGGTCTGTTTCGCCTTGCAACGCCGAGACGAGGCGTGCGTTATTCGCCGCGTCGCTCTTTTCGCCGCCGGCAAGTTGCGCGTAGCGCGCCGAATGGACGCCCGGTGCGCCGCGCAACGCGCGCACGCACAGGCCCGAGTCGTCGGCGAGCGCGGGCAGGCCGGTTAGCTTGGACGCGTGGCGCGCCTTCGTTAGCGCGTTTTCGACGAAGGTCGGATGCGGCTCTTCGGCTTCCGGCACATTCAACTCGCCTTGCGGAATCAGTTCGATACCGGCCGCGCCGAGCAACGCCGCGAACTCGCGCAGCTTGCCCGCGTTGTTCGACGCCAGCACGACTTTTTTCAACGACGCACCGGAACCGGCTGCGCCATTGCGTTGAAAAACCTCACTCACTCTTTTGCTCCAACGCCGCCTTCTGCTTCGCGATCAGCGTGTTGATGCCGTCGCTCGCCAGATCCAGTAGCGCATTCATTTCGTCGCGCGAAAATGGCACGCCTTCGGCGGTGCCCTGAATTTCGACGAAGCCGCCCGCGCCCGTCATCACGACGTTCATGTCGGTGTCGCATTGCGAGTCTTCGTCGTAGTCGAGATCCAGCACCGGCAGTCCGTCGTACACGCCCACCGAAATCGCCGCGACGTAATCCGTGATCGGCGAGCTTTCGATGCGGCCCGTGGCCAGCAACCTGGCCACCGCGTCGTGTGCCGCCACGAACGCGCCGGTAATGCTGGCCGTGCGCGTGCCGCCGTCGGCCTGGATCACGTCACAATCGATATGCAGCGTGCGCGCGCCGAGCTTCTCCAGATCGAACACCGAGCGCAGCGCGCGGCCGATCAGCCGCTGGATTTCCTGGGTGCGGCCGGTCTGTTTGCCGCGCGCGGCTTCGCGGTCGCTGCGCGTATGCGTCGCGCGCGGCAACATGCCGTATTCGGCGGTCAGCCAGCCCTGGCCGCGGTCGCGCAGAAACGACGGCACGCTCTCGGCAATGCTCGCCGTGCAGATCACTTTCGTATCGCCGAATTCGACCAGCACCGAGCCTTCCGCGTGCTTCGTGTAGTGGCGCGTAATGCGCACGTCGCGCAGCTGATTGGCCTGGCGGCCGCTGGGGCGTTGGGTGTCGTTGGTCATGTTGGGATCGTTCAGGAAGAAAAGCGGAGGGGAAAGCGCGATTTTACAGCCGATCGGGCAGGGCGGCCGCCCGCGTGTGCCGGGACTCTCCAAGGGGACCCATCGCCAAAAATGGGATAATGCCGTTTCCCCGCCCCGCGTCTCGTACACGCCGGGCGATTCGACTCTCCGGCCATCGTTGAACGCATGGCCACAATCGCGAGAAATACGATGATCTACAGCATGACTGGCTATGCGAGCGCCACGCGCGAACTCGTCGCGGACTCGGGCACAGGCGGCGTGAGCGTATCGGTCGAACTGCGCACCGTGAACTCGCGCTTTCTCGATCTGAACTTCCGCATGCCGGAAGACGTGCGCGTGTGTGAACCCACGCTGCGCGAGATGCTGATGAACAAGCTGTCGCGCGGCAAGGTCGATATCCGTATCAACCTGCAACGCAGCGAACAGTCGGCCAACGCGGGTTCGATCAATCACGACGCGCTCACGCAACTCGCGGTGCTTGAGCGCACGGTGCTCTCGACGTTTCCGGAAGCGGAGCGGCTGCGCACCGGCGAGATTCTGCGCTGGCCCGGCATTCTGGCCGAAAGCGGCGTGGCGCCCGAAGTGCTGCGCGATGCCGTGCTCGCCTGCGGCAAGCAGGCCATCACCGACCTGATCGACGTGCGCGCCCGCGAAGGCGCGCAACTGGCGACCATGCTGCTTGCCAACGTCACCGAAATGGAAGCGATCGTCACGAAGATCACGCCGCTCGTGCCGGAGTTGATCGCCAAGCATCAGCAGAAGATTGTCGAACGCTTGCAGGAAGCGCTCGGCATCGCCGCGCCGGATACCGCCGCGACGATCGTCTCGCGTGAAGAGATCAATGAGCGGATTCGCCAGGAAGTGACGATGTACGGCATCCGCATCGACATCGCCGAAGAACTGTCGCGCCTCACGGCTCACCTGAACGAAACGCGTCACGTGATCCAGAAGGGCGGCAAGGTCGGCAAGCGCCTCGACTTCATGATGCAGGAGCTCAATCGCGAAGCGAACACGCTAGGTTCGAAGGCGGCCGCGAAGGAACTGGCGGATTCGTCGATGACCCTGAAGCTGCTCATCGAACAGATGCGCGAGCAAGTACAGAATCTGGAATAAGGCTGGAGCACCACCACCATGACTGACCACCATCACACACGCGAAACGCCGCGCAATCCGTACGCCGGTGCTTACCCCGGCAATCTGTTCATGGTCGTCGCGCCGTCGGGCGCCGGCAAGTCGACGCTTGTGAACGCCTTGCTCGCCGGCGACGACGCGATCCGTCTGTCGATCTCGTACACGACGCGCCCGCCGCGTCCGAAAGAGCAGGACGGCGAGCACTATCACTTCACTACCGTCGACGATTTCATGAAGCGTCACGATGCCGGCGAGTTTCTGGAAAGCGCGGAAGTGCACGGCAATTACTACGGCACCTCGCGCGTGTGGATCGAGGACCAGATGAAGAGCGGCCATGACGTGCTGCTCGAAATCGACTGGCAGGGCGCACAGCAGGTGAAAAAGCAGTTTCACAACGCGGTCGAAATTTTCATCTTGCCGCCTTCGCTCGAAGCTTTGGAAGAGCGGCTGAGAAAGCGCGGTCAGGACGAGCCGAACGTGATCACGCGTCGTTTGCTGGCAGCCGGCAGCGAGATGGCGCACGCGGCGGAAGCGGAGTATGTGGTGATCAACGAGAAGTTCGAGCGCGCGCTCAGCGAACTGCAATGTCTGGTGGCCGCGACACGTTCGCGCTTCGCCTCGCAATACGCGCGCCACACGCAGCTTTTCGTGCAGCTCGGCATTCACTTGCCACACGCGTGAACGCGGCGGTGTATCGAGCACATAAGGTAGAATAAGCAACATACTGAGAAGGAACCCAACATGGCCCGGATTACCGTCGAAGACTGTCTCAAACAGATCCCGAACCGTTTCGAACTCGCGCTTGCCGCAACCTATCGCGCGCGACAACTCGCTCAAGGCCACACGCCGAAGATCGAGAGCCGCGACAAGCCCACGGTCGTCGCGCTGCGCGAAATCGCAGCCGGCCAGGTCGGCGTCGAAATGCTGAAGAAGGTGCCTGTTTAAGGCGCACTGTTCCGTTTTCGATTGCGCGTTTGTCGAAGCTGTTTTGCCACACGCGCTTGCTACACCTGCTATACCTATTTGCCACACGTAATTGCATCAACGTGCAGACCGGCGTCCAACCCCAACCGATACGGAGGCGAAATTGAGTGCTACCCCGCCCACCGCCACGGAAGTGGAACACGACGCTGACTCGCCCTCGTCTGCACGGAAGTACATCGACGCGGTCCTCGAACAGTCGTTTCGCCATCTGTTCGGGCCGACCGCCACGCCGGAGCAACCGCGCCGGCATGACGTCGTCTCTATCGCCAAACTGACGTCCGTCTTGTCCGGCTATCTGCAGCCGGAAGAGATCAAGGACATCAAGTCGGCTTTCCATTTCAGCGACGAAGCCCACCTCGGCCAGTACCGGCAGAGCGGCGAGCCGTACATCACGCATCCGGTCGCCGTCGCGGAAATCTGCGCCGGCTGGAATCTCGACGCCCAGGCGCTCATGGCGGCGCTGCTGCACGACGTGATGGAAGACCAGGGTGTGACCAAGGCCGAACTCGCCGAGCGTTTCGGCCCGAAGGTCGCGGAACTGGTCGACGGCCTGTCGAAGTTGGACAAGATGGAGTTTCGTAATCGCGAAGAAGCGCAAGCGGAAAACTTCCGCAAGATGCTGCTCGCGATGGCGCGCGACGTCCGTGTGATTCTGGTGAAGCTCGCCGACCGGCTGCACAACATGCGCACGCTGGGCGCGGTGCCGCCCGAAAAGCGCCGCCGCGTGGCCCGCGAAACGCTGGACATCTATGCGCCGATCGCGCACCGGCTCGGCCTGAACAACACTTATCGCGAATTGCAGGACCTGAGCTTCGCGAACTTCAATCCGCACCGCTACGCCACGCTCGAAAAAGCCGTCAAGGCGGCGCGCGGCAACCGGCGCGAAGTGGTCGGCAAGATTCTCGAATCGGTGCAGCGCGCCATTGCCGACGCGAAGCTCGACGCCGAAGTCACCGGCCGCGAGAAAACCATCTTCAGTATCTACAAGAAGATGCGTGACAAGCAGTTGTCGTTCTCGCAGGTGCTCGACGTGTACGGCTTCCGTGTGGTCGTGGAGAGCGCGCTGGAGTGCTACACCTGCATCGGTGCGCTGCATGCGCTGTACAAGCCCGTGCCGGGTAAGTTCAAGGATTACATCGCGATCCCGAAGGTGAACGGCTATCAGTCGCTGCACACCACGCTGGTCGGCCCGTTCGGCGCGCCGATCGAGTTTCAGGTGCGCACGCGCAAGATGCACGAGATCGCCGAAGCGGGCGTGGCCGCGCACTGGCTGTACAAGAACGGCGGCGCGGACCTGAATGACGTCCAGAAGCGGGCGCATCAGTGGCTGAAATCGCTGCTCGACATTCAGAGCGAAGCGGGCGACTCGAGCGAATTCCTCGAACACGTCAAGATCGACCTGTTCCCGGACGCGGTCTACGTGTTTACGCCGAAGTCGAAGATCATGGCGCTGCCGCGCGGCGCCACGGCGCTCGACTTCGCGTATTCGATCCACAGCGACCTGGGCAACCAGTGCGTCGCGGTGAAGATCAACAACGAATTGCTGCCGTTGCGTACCGAGTTGAAGAGCGGCGATATCGTCGAAGTCATCACTGCGCCGTATTCGAAGCCGAATCCGGCGTGGCTCGGTTTCGTGCGTACCGGCAAGGCGCGCTCGGCGATCCGCCATTATCTGAAGACGATGCGCTTGAACGAGTCTGTTCAACTCGGCGAGCGTCTGGTCGACCAGGCGTTGAAAGGCTACGGGCTGGCGCTCTCCGACGTGACGCCGGAAGCGTGGGAAAAGCTCGTGCAGTGGACGGGCAACAAGAACCGTCAGGAAATTTTCGCGGACATCGGCCTCGGCCGGCGTGTCGCGGCGGTCATGGCCAAGCGTATCGAAGTGCTGATGAGCGGCCGCGATGCCGACGACGACGGCTCACGCTCCCACTCCGATATGCCGCATGCGCCGCCGGTGGTTATCACCGGGACCGAGGGCATGTCGGTGCAACTGTCCGCGTGCTGCCGTCCGATTCCGGGCGACGACATCATGGGCTATATCGGCATCGGTCTCGGTATGGCGATCCACACCACGGATTGCCGCGTCGCGCAACGCATCCACCGTCGCGATCCGGGCCGCTGGATCGACGTCGCCTGGGCACCGCAGCCGGGGCGTCTGTTCGACGTCGCCGTGAAGGTGCTGGTCAAGAATACCAAGGGCGTGTTTGCCCGCGTGGCGGCGGATATCACCTCCGCGGATGCCAACATCGTTCACATTGCAATGGACGAAGACCTGTCGCAGGAATCCACGGTGTTGCGCTTCGTGATCCAGGTCAGCGACCGCGTCCATCTGGCCAACGTCATGCGTCGCGTGCGCACGAACCCGGACGTCATGCGCATTGCGCGCGAACGGCCTAGCGAGGAAGGCCATCACCGTCACGACGGCGGGATGCGAATCGATCGCGAGCGAGCGGATTACTGATCACCGGCGGTTGCCCGGGGCAGGTCTCGGGGCGAGTCCATCTCCCTCATTCGAATCTGAACGCACCGGCTACGCGCGAGTCTCATCTGAAACTCAGGGAGAACGCTTGTGAAGGTAGCTGACCTCAACGGCCTGGCGCTCGATTATTGGGTCGCCCGCAGCCTGCACGACTTCGTGCGCGAAATCCACTTTACCGATAGCGGCGAAACCGTCTCGATTCGCGGCAATGACCGCGGTCGTCCGTGGGATGGCCGTTTTACGCCGTCCACCTCATGGGAGGCGGCAGCGGCGGTGCTGGAGCGCGCGCAGCGGCTGGAAGTGCGCGAGCGGACCGCGCTTGGCGCCGCACACTGCGTCGCGGAATTCGAAGGCGGGCACCGAACCGTCGAAGGGCGGGGCGACTCGTTGCGGGTTGCCTTGCTGAGGGCGTTCGTCGAAAGCCGATTTGGCGATACCGTCGGAGATGTGTTGCGCGAGGCGCAGGCGGTGAGCGGCGAATACGCGCAACCGATCGGCGAGCAGACGGCAGGCAGTTCGTTCGTCGACTTGCCGAGTCCGGACGGGCAGATTGGGGATATTCAGTCGCCGCCGCGATAAGGGGCGTGTCTGTTGCCGCCGCCAAGGCCTCCGGTGGGGGCAAGGCCTAATGAAATTCAACTCGACGGACAAAAAACAAAGGGCCTTCCGATCGGAAGGCCCTTTATAAGTGGTGCGGCTGGCAGGATTCGAACCCACGACCCCTTGGTTCGTAGCCAAGTACTCTATCCAACTGAGCTACAGCCGCACGCTAAACGGGTAATGCTTACTGCGCTGAAACTTGGGTAAACGTAAGGGCCTTCCCGGAGGAAGGCCCTCGAATAAGTGGTGCGGCTGGCAGGATTCGAACCCACGACCCCTTGGTTCGTAGCCAAGTACTCTATCCAACTGAGCTACAGCCGCACGCAGAAACGAGATTATAGCAAAGGTTTTGAAAAAGGGAAGCATGTAACTGCGATTTGTCTCATGGTCATGATCGTGTACCCTTGATAGGCAGTCGAATGCTGCAGTTACCGGATCATCATGAACAAGGCCTTTGTCAAAGAGTCGAGCGAAGAGAATGACGACGACCTCGACGTCGCCCCGCCGGACGTTCCCGCCGGCACGAAAAACTACATCACGCCCGCCGGCTACCGGCGCATGCGCGATGAACTGCTGCATCTGATCGACGAGGATCGGCCGGAAGTGGTCAAACTGGTGTCGTGGGCGGCCTCGAACGGCGATCGCTCCGAGAATGGCGATTACATCTACGGCAAGCGCAGGTTGCGCGAAATCGACCGGCGCATCCGTTTTCTGACCAAACGCCTGGATCTCGCTGAAGTCGTCGACAGCAGCAAGCAGGAGAACGTTGACCAGGTTTTCTTCGGCGCGACGGTCGAGTATGCGACGGAGGACGGCGAGGCGCATATCGTGACGATTGTCGGCATCGATGAGGTCGACCTGGATATCGGCTACGTGAGCTGGATCTCGCCGATCGCGCGCGCGCTGCTCAAGGCGAAAGTCGGCGATACCGTCACGTTGTACACCCCTGCCGGCCCGCAGCCGATCGACATCCTCGACGTCAAATATCCGCCACCAGATACCGGCGGTTGAATCACCGCTGGCGGACGCCCTGTCTCGTTCTCGCCCTTCAACTCGAGCGCTGACGACGCATAAAAAAAGGCGCCGCGAACGGCGCCTTCGAGACCACGGCTGTTACCCGCGGTTTTAGAAGCGGTGACGCAGACCTGCGGTCACAGCGATTTGCTTATTGTTGCTCGAAGCGGCCAGGCCGTTGATGTCGGCATCCACGATAGCGTTTTCGTTGACTTGCTGATACTCGCCTTGCAGATACACGTCAGTACGCTTGGACAGCGCGTACGCGGTTTGCAGGTTGAATTGATTCCAGTGCGGACGCGTCCCAGCGAGGCTTGCGCGGGTGTATGTATACGAACCGGCAACGCTGACCGCCGGCGTCAGCGCATAGCGAGCGTTCGCTTCGAAGTTCTGGAAATGCGCGCTGTTGTTGCCGAAGGCGATGCCTCCGCTTTGACCCGAAGCGCTAGCGCCGATACCGGCGAGGCTCGACAGGTTGGTTTGCGAGTACACGAGGCCGACGGTTGCCGGGCCGAACGCGTAGTTGGCACCCGCGCCCCACGTTTGCTGGCGGCCCGCGAAGAACGTGTTGTCGCTCGACACTGCGCCACCCGAATTGAACGCCGCAGCCGCGCCGGTCGCGCCGTTGCTGTTCAGTTGCAGGTAGGCGGCGGCGACGTTCAGGCCGCCCCAGCTGTACGACGCACCCGCGCTATAAGCGCGGTTGTTCGCGAAGCCGTCGGCCTGGTTCGAGAAGCCATACAACGCGCCGAACTTGAAGCCGCCGTAATTGGCGCTCTGGTACTTGACCGAGTTGTTGATGCGGAACGAGTTGTTCAGGTTGTCGTTGTCGAACGGATGCGCGAACTGCGTGCCGCCGTATTGGGTGCCGGTCAGCGCCAGCGGACCGACATAGTCGACCATGCTGTCGTATTGACGACCGAGGGTGACGGCGCCGAACTGGTCGCTCGTCAAACCGACGAACGCTTGACGGCCGAATTCGCGGCCACCCTGCTTGAGTGTGCCGTCATTGATACCGAAGCCGTTTTCCAACGTGAAGATAGCCTTGAGACCGCCGCCCAGATCTTCCGATCCACGCAGGCCCCAACGGCTGCCGTTCACCGAGCCGCTGGTTTCCTGCCAGTTGCTATGGCCGTGCTGGTTGTTCGTGTAAGTGATGCCGGCGTCGATCAAACCGTACAACGTGACGCTGCTTTGTGCATGCGCGGCGGTTGCGCAAACGCCCGTGAGGGCGGCGACCATGAGTGTCTTTTTCATCTTGTAACTCCGAGAGCGAGAGCGGGCGTTGAACCCAGGCTTAAGGAGACCTTCACGCGGGCGCTGCGAGAGGCGTAATCCGAGTGAGATGCGCGTTGAGCAAAACGCGCTGGTTTCCAGTTACGCAGAGTGTAGAGAGACACTCCGCGTAATGGACGTTCCGATTTACGCAATAAAGTATTACGCGTTAAGAAACGATATGCGAAAGCCGCTGAAGCCTTATCAATAAAGGCCTCCAGCGATTTTCAAGAGGTGGAAGCCTGGCGCAGACGGCGGTGCGTTGCTGATTCGCGACAAGAATCGATGCTAAAAAACAACGGAATAAAACGTAAAAACGAGATTGTTGTTATTGCCGCAACAGATGATTGTTATTTATGTGAATAATCGAAATGGAACTGAACCGCTATACTGAAGTTTCTGCTTTCCGAAGCAGACTTTTTCGTTGACGAAAAAGATCTCCAAACCTTTGTCGGCGCGACTTTCCAGTCGCGCTTTTTTTTTGCCTGCGTTGTGCCGATTGACGTCGTGGTCAGTGGGCGGGCGCCGCGCCGTCCACTTCGTTCCAGTCGTCCGCGATCGATACGCTCCAGTCTTCCATGACGTAGTGACGCGCGTCCATGGGGGACGACAGCAGATTTTGCCAATGATCGCCATGCCACATGGGATCGATTTCGAAGATCGACGGCGTGTCCGCCACGAGTGCAGATTGTTCGGAGGCCGTGTTGTCGTGCGAGTGGGTCAGCCAGGTAAAGAGCCGGCGGATCTGGTTGAACAGCATGGCAATCTCCCTAATGCGCGTTACTACAACTACTGAATCCGATCATCCGGCTATGCATGCGGTGCAGCAAGTCGGACAAACACTTACGGGAACGTCGTTTGTTACATTTTTCGGCAGGCTGCTGAAAATTTTCCCGTTATAACGCGTCCCTACAATCGATTGGGTAATATTGACTTGGTCTGATTATCCAGACTGAAGTACATATATGCGCTTAGGACTTATATAAGCCAATAAACGCGGGCTTAGCGTGCCGCGTGATAAACGCATATCGAGAATTCGCTTGACGGCATTTCTTCGTTCCTCGTATAGCGGCAAGGCTGAATTTCACCTGCCAGATCGCGCGCAATGTGGTGTTCTCTTGATTGATTAACAAAATCGAGCATTGCCCTGAAACGAAATATCCGCTTCGCCGTCATTCCGCTGTGGCGGCCGTGAAACATACTGATTTCAGGTATTGCGAGAGACTTGTCGCTTACGCAGAAACAGGACCGTTGCGCCGCAAGTCACTTGACGTAAACGCAATGCTATCCGGGTACTCGGCCGCCAACTGGTGCATACTTGCCGCAAAGCCACGCGTCCAAAGTCTCCTTTTCCATGTCTGAACAGTTTTTGCCGGAACCGGCCCTGGATGGGCCGATCGTCTTCGTCGACCTTGAAACCACCGGCGGCTCGACCGCCGAGCATCGCATCACCGAGGTCGGTGTGGTCGAAATCGGACCTGCCGGCGTGTCGCGCTGGAGCAGTCTGGTCGACCCTCAGCAGCCGATTCCTTCATTCATCCAGCAACTCACCGGCATCACGAATGCGATGGTGCGGGGCGCGCCGACCTTCGATGCGATCGCGCCCGCGCTCTTCGAGCGTCTGAACGGCAAACTGTTCGTCGCGCATAACGCCAGTTTCGATCGCGGATTTCTGCGCGGCGAGTTTCGCCGGGTGGGCCTGGCGTTCGATCCGGACGTGCTGTGCACCGTGCGCCTGTCGCGAGCGCTGTTCCCGGCGGAAAAGCGTCACGGTCTCGACGCCTTGGTCGAGCGTCATGCACTCGTGCCTTCCGATCGCCACCGCGCGCTCGCCGACGCCGATCTGATCTGGCAGTTCTGGCAACGGCTGCACGGCCTTGTGCCGCTCGACGTATTGCGTACGCAGATCGAGCGCACCACGCGGCGCTACCGGCTTGCAGGCGACATCACGGAAGACCTGCTCGATACCGCGCCGGCCGGTTGCGGCGTCTACGCGTTCTATGGGGAAGAAGATGTGCCGCTGTATGTCGGGCGAAGCGTGCGCGTGCGCCAGCGCGTGCGCTCACATTTGACCGGCGAGCGGCGCTCGTCGAAAGATATCCGGCTCGCGCAGCAGGTGCGGCGCGTCGAGTGGCGCGCGACCGGCGGGGAATTGGGCGCCATGCTCGCGGAGGCGCAGTGGATCGCGACGCTGCGTCCCGGCCATAACCGTGTGCCGCGTATCGCGAAGAGCGATCCCGCTGACGCGCCGTGGCCGTTCGACGGGCCGATCGTCTTCGAAGAGCGCGAGGAGGCGTCGCAAGCGCGCGCGTTTCATGTCGTCGACCGTTGGTGTTACGTCGGCCACGCGGCGTCGCTCGCGCTGGCGGCGGAATTGCATGCGTCGAGTGCGGCGGGACGGTTCGAACTGTCGACGTATCGCATCTTGCAGAGCCATCTCGCCCGCGGTTTGCGTGTGATGCCGTTGAGCGTGTCGAGTGGAGCGGCGGTGGCGAGTCTCGCCTGAAGACGTTCGCCGGTTCAGCTTTTAGCGAATCCGTTATCACCGATCGCCTGCTATTCAAAGTAGGTTCAAGCGCGCGGTCTCCGCGGCCATTAGCCGGCCTCAAACCGCGCGCTTATCTCAGCCGACCTAACCGGTCGCGCCCACGCCACCGGTTTCGCACACGTGCCCGAGGGCGCGCGTCAACGCGCTCGAATGAGCTGAGTCGTAGCGCGTCAGCGACTTCCAGTTAGCCAGCGACTGTGCGACGCGCGACGGACAATCCGCCGCCGTGCGCAACGGCTGAACGCGCGCAAGGCCGGCGACGAGCGATTGCGTCAGCCGGTCCAACTGCGGTCTAGTACTGGTTGCCAGATCGGGCGCGGGTCCTTGCGGCGCCTGAGTGCCGCGCCACGTGGCGAACAGCGCATTTTGGACGTCTTTGCTGGCGTCTATCTGATCCTGAAAGAAAGCGCGGGCGAACGCCGGGTCGACGTTCGCCGCGGCAGCGCGCTTCTCGACATCGGCGAGGAGAGCGTTCTCGCGCGGCGTGTCGGTGATGTCCTGGTGATTGGCCCACTTCCAGCGCGCCACGGGTTCCGCGAGTGCGAGGCGCTGCGAGGCAAGCGCGATCAGACTGGTGAGCGCGGTGTCGTCACCATCCGCGATGGCGGGAGCGGGCGCGAATGCAAGAGCGGTCAGCAGCGCGAGCGCGCATGACGCGCCGAAGCGATAAGAACGATTCATGGAAGATGGCAGTAGCCGAGCGGCCACGGAGGAAAAATCAGAAGAATAAACGATGCATCGAGCCCGCGTCTTGCTCGCGACCGGGACACCCGGCATATTTGTCGCGGCAATCAAATGCCGACGCCAAGCCGCACGGCCGGGCGTCACCTGAATCAGACGGACTGACCCCGCGTCACGAATCGAGCAGAAAACGATCGGTTAGACGTGTGCACGCAATGCTGCACGCACGTCCATGCTGCATTGCGCCACTGCACAGCTACTTCGAGTCGCACGACTTGCGTTGCTCGTCGAAAAAGGCGCGGACATGCTCCGGCAGTTCAGCACCCAAAAACTCAACGCCAGCCGGTTCCGGATCCGGGCAAAAGACTTTATCCGGGGTCGGAACTTTCGGTGGTTTGGCATCCATGATCTCTCTCCTTTACAAACCGATTATCTGCCTCGGTCCCCGTTTTGCACCAGCGGCTGATGCCGGCCACATGTTCTTTGTTGCTTTAACGGCACAGGCCAACAACGGAACGGAATATTTGAATAGAATTTATCGGATGACTGCGAATAAATTGATTTCGCGGTCACCCTTCCAGGCAGTCCAATATTCCAGCCGTTTCCCTCTCGGCCTTATCCTGCAGGCCGTTCAGCATCGAGCCCGCGTTTTCGCACACTCCACACTCGTATTGGCTGATATCAAACCAATCGTCGCGGATTTTTGTGCGCTGCCGCATCGGCAGCATTTTCTGCTTAAGAGGCCGAACGTTCGTTAATTACCGCTCCGTTCAGCACGCGCCATTCGGCCCTCTAATGTTTTGTAAACGAACGATTCTCAAGTTTCGTTGACGACTAAAAACACTTTTTAAGATCTTTCGCCTGAATAAGAAATTCCAACGTTCGGCAGCGAACGCTGGGCTTTCGTCAGACGCATATTTTTAAGCTGTTGGTGCGGGGATTTTCACTGACGCGGAATATCCGGCCGGTTTGTCAGTCACTTCGACTTTTCCGTGAATCCGCGCCTGATGACCGTCCGCGAACATGTAGTAGGGGAATGGACGGGCCGGTTCGGACACGGCGTCGAGCCGCGCGATCAGTTCCGGCGCCAGCGTGAAGTCGAGCGAACCGAGCGATTCCTGCAACTGCTCCGGCCGCGTGGCGCCGACGATGATGCTCGACACGCCGCGCTTCTGATGCAGCCAGTTCAGCGCAACTTGCGCCATCGGCCGGCCGGCGAGATGGGCGACCGACTCCAGTTCCGCCACGATGCGGAAGTTGCGCTCGGTCAGTTTGTCGAATCCCGGCGGCGGCGCGCCGGCCATGCTCGCGAGACGTCCGTCGCCGGAAAAGCCGCCTGCCGCGCCGCTTTGCGAAGGCCGGTACTTGCCGGACAGCACGCCCATGCCGAGCGGGCTCCACGGCACGAGTCCCATGCCGAGATTGGCGGCGAGATCGGCGAATTCATTCTCCGCGTTGCGTTCGATCAGCGAGTACTCGAGCTGCATGGCAGCGACCGGCTCGAAGCCGCGCCAGTCGGCGAGCGTCTGCGCGCGCCCGGCGAACCAGGCGGGCGTATCCGACAAACCGACATAACGGATCTTGCCGGCGCGCACGGCGTCGTCCATGGCGCGCATCACTTCTTCCACCGGCGTGACGCGGTCCCACGTGTGCAGGTAATACAGGTCGATATAGTCGGTGCCGAGCCGCTTGAGCGAGCCGTCGAGCGCGCGCAGTAAATTCTTGCGATGGTTGCCGCCCGCGTTCGGGTTGCCGGTCTCGGCGTTGTAGCCATATTTGGTCGCGATCACGAGCCGCTCGCGCAGGCCGCGCGCCGCGACGAACTTGCCCAGCCATTTTTCGATGGTGCCTTCCGTATAGAGGTCGGCGGTATCGACGAAATTGCCGCCGGCATCCACGTACAGATCGAACAGCCGTTGTGCCGACTTTTCCTCGGCGCCCCAGCCCCATTCCGTGCCGAAGGTCATCGTGCCAAGCGCGATCGGGCTGATGCGCAAGCCTGAGCGGCCGAGCAGGGTATAGCGGTTCATCGTCATGTCAGTCTCCTTGAGCGGTGCGCTACGAAAAATTGAATCGATGGCCCCATCGTGCGCCTATTCTTTTCGTGGAAAAATGCCGCTTGTCTGCAAGGATTATGAAGTCTGACTTAATAATGGGGGCCGCGATGGATTCTGCGCAACTACCGGCGTTGATGGGGTTCTTGAGCGTGGCGCGTCACGGCAGCTTCACGCGCGCGGCCGCCGAGACCGGCGTGACGGCTTCGGCGCTGTCGCAAAACATCCGCTCGCTCGAGACCCAGTTGAATGTGCGTTTGTTCAACCGGACCACGCGGCGCGTGGCGCTGACCGAAGCCGGCGCGCAGTTTCTCGCTCGCGTGCGGCCGGCGCTGGGCGAACTCGAGGCCGCCTTCGAGGCGCTCGACGAAACCCGCGACCAGCCCGCGGGCAATTTGCGTATCAACTTGCCGCGGATCGCGAGCGAGTTGCTGGTGCAGCCGCATCTCGCGGAATTCACGCGCCGTTATCCGCAGATCCGCCTCGACCTGACGCTCGACGACGGCCTGGCCGACGTCGTAGGCGAAGGCTTCGACGCCGGCATCCGGCTCGGCGAACGGGTTGCGCGGGACATGGTGGCGGTGCCATTGGGCGGCGAGATGCGCATTGCAGTGGCGGCCTCGCCGGCCTATTTCGAGCGCTATGCGCCGCCCGCGACGCCAGCGGATCTCGCCGCGCATGACTGCCTGCGCTACCGCTTTACGTCGAGCGGCGGCATCTATCGATGGGAGTTCGCGCCGCCCGACGACCCGGCGCGTGTGTTCGAAGTCGAGACGCGCGGCGCGCTCGTCACCAACGACCTGCGCACGATGGTGCAAGCCGCAGAGCAGGGCGTGGGTCTGCTGCACGTAATCGAGGACTACATACGCGAGCAACTCGACGATGGCCGCCTCTCGCGCGTACTCGACGCATGGTGTCCGAGCTTTCCCGGTTTCTATCTCTACACGGCGAGCCGCGCGCAAATGCCGCTCAAACTGCGCGCGTTGATCGACTTCCTGAAAGAGAAGCGCAGCGCTCGCTAGCGCACCCGCTTCCTTCTTTCACACTACAAGCAGTTGCCGCAGATACTCGGCGGTGCGGCTTTCCGTCGCGCGCACGATCTCGGCCGGCGTGCCGCTCGCCACGATCTTGCCGCCTGCGTCGCCGGCGCCCGGGCCGACGTCGACGACCCAGTCGCTTTGCGCGGCCACTCGCATGTCGTGCTCGACCACGACGACAGTATTGCCGGCATCCACGAGTCCCTGAAGTTGCACCATCAGCCGGTCGACGTCGGCGGGATGCAGGCCGGTGGTCGGTTCGTCGAGGATATACAGCGTGTCGCCCCGTTGTGCGCGTTGCAGTTCCGTGGCGAGCTTGATGCGCTGAGCTTCACCGCCGGACAATTCGGTGGCCGGCTGACCGAGCCGCAGGTAGCCGAGGCCGATGTCGCGCAGCACTTTCAGCGCGCGCATCACGCTGGCATCGTCGGCGAAGAAATCGCATGCGGCGTCGACGGTCAGGCCGAGCACCTCGGCGATGTTCTTATCGCGCCATGTGACTTCCAGCGTCTGCGTGTTGTAGCGCGTGCCGTGACAGGTCGAGCAGGGCGCATAGACGCTCGGCAGAAATAGCAGTTCGACGCTGACGAAGCCTTCGCCTTCGCACGTCGGGCAACGGCCTTGCGCCACGTTGAACGAGAAGCGGCCTGCGCTGTAGCGGCGCTTGCGGGCGAGCGGCGTGTCGGCGAACAGCTTGCGCACGTGGTCGAAGAGGCCCGTGTAGGTGGCCAGGTTGGAGCGCGGCGTGCGGCCGATCGGTTTCTGATCGACGCGCACGAGCCGCCGCAGCGCGTCCATGCCTTCGACGATGCGGCCGCCGGTCGGCGCGCTCGCGGCGGCAAGCAACGGGTCCTGCTCGTCGTCGTCGGGATTTTCAAAGACGCGTCCAAGGTGGCTGGCGACCAGTTCCGGCAGCGCCTGGCTCACGAGGCTCGATTTGCCCGAGCCCGACACGCCCGTGACGGCGGTCAGGCAGCCGAGTGGAAACGCGGCGTCCAGCTCGTGCAGATTGTTGCGCGTGATGCCGGCGAGCCTCAACCAGCCGGCCGGTTTGCGCGTCGCGCGTGCGACCGGCGCAGGCGGCGCGAATAGATGCCGGCGCGTATGCGACGCTTCGACCTTCGCGAGGCCGGCGGGCGGCCCGCTATAAACCACATGGCCGCCTGCTTCCCCGGCTGCGGGACCGACATCGACGAGCCAGTCGGCACGCCGCATCATCTGCAAATCGTGTTCGACGACGAACAGCGAATTGCCCGCGGCCTTCAGGCTCTGTAGCGCGCTGAAGAGTGCTTCGCCATCCGCGGGATGCAGTCCGGCTGATGGTTCGTCGAGCACATACACGACGCCGAACAACTGCGACGACAACTGCGTGGCGAGTCGCAAGCGCTGCAGTTCGCCGGATGACAGCGTGGGCGTGCTGCGCTCCAGCGCGAGATAGCCCAGACCCAGATCGACCAGTGTCGTTATGCGCTCGAGCAACTCGGCTGCGATGCGTTGCGCGGCAACGCGTTTTTCCGCGGACAGGTTGGGCGTGCGCCGTACGTCAGGCGCGGCTTTATGCGCGGAGCCGCCAGCGGCGACCCGTTTGTCGACGGCATCGCGCATAGCGTTTTTGCTGAGCACGCCGCCTTTGACGGCGTCTTTGCCCGCATGTGCTACATCCGGCTCGGGCCACTCGCCGCGCGCGATCGGTTCGAGCATCTCGGCGAGTCTGGCTAGCGGCAACTGGGCGAACTCGCCGATATCGAGCCCGGCGAACTTCACCGACAGCGCTTCCTTCTTGAGCCGCTTGCCATGACAGGTCGGACAGACGCTGCCGATCATGAACCGCGACACGCGTTTTTTCATCAACTCGCTTTGGGTGTTGGCGAACGTATGCAGCACGTAGCGGCGCGCACCCGTGAAGGTGCCTTGATAGCTCGGCTCGTCTTGGCGCTTGAGCGCGGCGCGGGTTTCCTTCGGCGTGAGGCCGGCGTAGACGGGCACGGTCGGCTGTTCGTCGGTGAAGAGAATCCAGTCGCGGTCTTTCTTCGGCAAATCGCGCCACGGTTTATCGACGTCGTAGCCGAGCGTGACCAGAATGTCGCGCAGATTTTGTCCGTGCCAGGCGGGCGGCCATGCAGCGATTGCGCGCTCGCGAATGGTCAGCGAGTCGTCCGGCACCATCGATTTTTCCGTGACCTCGTAGACGCGGCCGAGTCCATGGCAAGTCGGACAGGCACCTTGCACCGTATTCGGCGAGAAATCCTCGGCGAACAGCATGGGTTGCTTCGGCGGATAGTCGCCAGTGCGTGAATAGAGCATCCGCACGAGACTCGACAGCGTGGTCACGCTGCCGACCGACGAGCGCGCGCTCGGCGTGCCGCGCTGTTGCTGCAACGCGACCGCGGGCGGCAGGCCCTCGATGGCGTCCACTTCGGGCACGCCGACCTGCTCGATCAGGCGCCGCGCATATGGCGCGACCGATTCGAAATAGCGCCGCTGCGCTTCGGCGTACAACGTGCCGAATGCCAGCGACGATTTGCCCGAGCCGGATACGCCGGTAAAGACGACCAGCGCATCACGCGGAATCTGCACGTCGATGTTCTTCAGATTGTGTTCGCGAGCGCCGCGCACACGCACGAAGCCGGTGAAGGCGGGTGCGTCGGGCGGCGGCGTCGTCGGGCGGGCTTTATTGCGGCTGGTGTCCATATCGATAGGTGTGAGCATCGCCCGGCGCTTCAGGCGAATATTGGTGAAGCTGCACGGAGCATGCCCGACGATGAAATGGCGATGATGCCAGTGAAGGCGGAGCACGCGCACGCCGTCAGCCCGGAAATCGTCGCCTATCGTTGATAGCGATTATCCGCGCCCAGAGTGCGGTGGCTAACGGACGCGCCACGGCCGGCGCGGAAGATGGCAGTCTTCGCCCCTCGGAGAGTTCGCCATGGAAAACGCCGTGTACTGGAAAGGTCGTCAGGTCGGAATCGAGTGTGATGGCCGGATTTTGTGGTTCTCGTCGGCACCGCAGGAAGCGGTCGCCGCCTATGGCGCTCAACGGCCGGAGCCGGCCCGCGTGGAAAATTCCGTTGTGGCACGCAACCTCGGCGTGACAGCGCAATTCGATCGGCCAGGTTTTCGTGGATGAGCCGTAGCGCGGTTTGCTTGAGGGCGCTTTGCGCGGACGCGCCCAAAGCATGCTCAGAAAAGCAAAAAGCCCAGTCGCGAGGACTGGGCTTTTTGCTTGAATCTTGATGGTGCCGGAAAGAGGAATCGAACCCCCGACCTTCGCATTACGAATGCGCTGCTCTACCGTCTGAGCTATTCCGGCATCAGGAGAAACGAGATTATAGGGACTTCTTAATCAGCTTGGCAAGCCCCTGAACTCACTTTTTTGTTTCGAGATGGTAGCGTGTAACCCGGTCCACCTCGTTCTTCGAGCCGAGGAACACTGCGACGCGTTCATGGAGGCTTTTCGGCTGGATGTCCAGAATGCGCTTCTCGCCGTTGGTCGCGGCGCCGCCCGCCTGCTCGACGATGAAGGCCATGGGATTCGCCTCGTACATCAGGCGCAGCTTGCCCGGCTTGTCCGGCGTGCGCTTGTCGGCCGGATACATGAAAATGCCGCCGCGATTCAGGATACGGTGCACGTCCGCCACCATGGAGGCGATCCAGCGCATGTTGAAGTCGCTTTGACGCGAACCGTCCTTGCCAGCCTTCAATTCGCCAATGTATTGCTCGACCGGCGGATACCAGTGGCGCTCGTTCGAAGCGTTGATCGCATATTCACGCGTTTCGACCGGAATGCGCATATCGCTTTGCGTGAGCACCCACGAGCCGAGTTCACGGTCCAGCGTGAAGCAGTTCACGCCATTGCCGGTGGTGAGCACCAGCACGGTTTGCGGACCATAGACCGCATAGCCCGCGGCGACCTGCTGCGTGCCCGGCTGAAGGAACGACTGTTCGGTGGGTTGTTGACCGTCCGGGCAACGCAACACGGAGAAGATCGTGCCGATCGACACATTGACGTCGATGTTCGACGAGCCGTCCAGCGGATCGAACACGAGCAGGTATTCGCCCTTCGGATAGTTCGCCGGGATCGGGAAGAACTGTTCCATTTCCTCGGAAGCCATGCCGGCGAGGTTGCCGCCCCATTCGTTCGCTTCGAGCAGGATTTCGTTCGACAGGATGTCGAGCTTTTTCTGCACTTCGCCTTGAACGTTCTCGCTGCCCGCTGTGCCGAGCGCATCGCCCAGCGCGCCCTTGCTGACGTGGTAGCTGATTGCCTTGCACGCCCGCGCGACGACTTCGATCAAAAGGCGCAGATCGGCCGGCAGATTGTTGGTTTCGCGCTGCTGCTCGATCAGGTACTTCGTGAGAGTGGTACGACGTTGCAAAGCCATGCTGTACTCCGGGAAGGCTTGAGGAATATTCCGATTTTAACCGTTCGTTGTGTCGCTTCCGCGCTTTTGCGCGGGAACCTTGCACAGCGATCGCGCCGGACATGCCGGTGCGTGGCGAAATTCAGGCTTTGCGGCGCGCCTTGCCGGCGGTGACCTTGCCGCTCACATTGGCTGCGAGCGCGGCGGCGCGGGCGTGTCCGGCCGATATCTTCGGCATTTTCGGGCGTTGGGCCTTCGGCATGGGTTCGATTTCCCGCTCGATCTGCTCGCCGGCCGCCGCGGTGGCGACGCGCAGGTCGTAGGCGATTTGCAGATTGAGCCAGAACTGCGCGCTCGCGCCGAAGTAGCGCTCGAGCCGCAGCGCCGTGTCGGCCGAGATGGCGCGCTTGCCACGCACTACGTCGTTGATGCGCGGCGCCGGTACCCGCAGCGCAAGTGCGAGCGCGTTGACCGACATGCCGAGCGGTTCGAGGAACTCGCCGCGCAGAATTTCGCCCGGATGGCTTTCCGGGATGCTGTCGCCGGTGCCGATGTCCGAGAAATCGATGCTGCCCAGGTCGGAGCGTTTGATGACCATGCCGGTCTCCCAATAATCAGTGATAGTCGACAATTTCGACATTCAGCGCCTCCCCTTCGACGAAATGAAAGCAGATGCGCCATTGCGCATTGATCCGGATACTCCATTGCCCGCTGCGCTGGCCCTGCAATGCTTCCAGCCGGTTGCCCGGCGGCGCATGCAGGTCGCGGATGGATTCCGCGGCGTCGATCATGAACAGCTTGCGGCGCGCGAGCGCCTGCATGTGAAGCGGCAATGAGTACACGAACTTGCCCTGAAAGATTCCCGCCGTAGCTTTGTCGCCGAATGTCGTGATCATGGGATGATATAACGCAGTGCGTTAAACGTAAACCGTTAAATGAATGCGTTTACTTTCACCCCGTCGGCGCGAGTCGAACAGTCGTCCAGATGGCTAACGTTATCGCCGCGCGCGGCGGCGGCGTGCTTCCAAAAAATGCAGGACGAAAAAAAGCCGGCAACGCGTGCCGGCTTTTAGATGCGACAACAGCGTTCAGGCGAGCGTTATGCCAACGCTTTCTCCACGATCTCGCGCACGTCGCGCGATTTCACCTGAGCCGCCACTTTCTCCAGCGCCGCGCGCATGCCGTCGCGCAGCGTTGGCGTGAAGCGGCGCCACAATTCCAGCGAGCGGGCGAGGCGGGCAGCCACCTGCGGATTGATGGCGTCGAGTGCGATCACCTGATCGGCCCAGAACGCATAGCCTGAGCCGTCCTCGGCATGGAACTGCGCGGGATTCGCCGCGCAGAAGCTGAAAATCAGCGAGCGCGCGCGGTTCGGGTTTTTCAGGTTGAAGGCTGGATGCGTCATCAGCTTACGCACGATCCCGATCACCGGACGTTGCGCGCTGCCACGCTGCGTGGCCTGCAAGGCGAACCACTTGTCGATCACGAGCGGCTCCTTTTCGAAGCGCCGGTAGAAGTCGTCCAGCGCCTGCTGCGCCTCGGCGCTGCCGCCATTCGCCGCCGACGCATTGAGCAACGCGGAGAGCGCCGCCGAGCGGTCGGTCATGTTGTTCGCCGCATCGTACTGCGCGGACGCGAGACGCACGGCTTCGGCAGGATCGTCGAGTTCCGCGAGGTACGACAGCGCGAGATTCTTCAGCGCGCGATGACCCGCCGCTTCGGGCGTGGCTTCATACGCACCCGGCGTGCGATGCTGCTCGTACACCTTGAGCCAGTCGCCCCTGAGAGCATTGGCAAGACGCTTGCGCACGAACTGCCGCGCGGCGTGCACGGCGGCCGGATTCGATTCGGCCATCTGCTCGGCGAGATACGCTTCCGAAGGCAGCATCAACGCGAGTTCGCGGAACGAAGGCGAGAGTGTTTCGTCGGTCAGCACGCGGGCGAACGCGGCCACCACGGAGTCGTCGAGTTGCAGCGGCACACCGGTGGCGGCGCGTCCTGCAAGCGTGAGCAGTTCGCGCGTGGCGAGCCGCTGGCCGGCTTCCCAGCGGTTGAACGGATCGCTGTCATGGGCAAGCAGGAATGCAAGCTGATCCGCCGAATAGTCGTATTCGACGATCACCGGCGCCGAGAAATTGCGCAGCAGCGAAGGCAGCGGCTCTTGCGCCACGTTGACGAACGTAAAAGTCTGTTCGGTCTGTGTGAATTCAAGCACACGCGTGGTGAAGGCCGAGGCCGTATTTTCGCCTTGCAATTGCAGCGGCAGGTCGTGGCCGTCCTGGCCGATCAAACCGATCGCGAACGGAATCAGCAGCGGGCCTTTTTGCGTTTCGCGCGCGGCCGGCGCGCCTTCGCCGTAGCCTTGCGTGAGCGTTACGCTGTAACGTTGCTGCGCGGCGTCGTATTGCGTGCGCACGGACACGCGCGGCGTGCCGGCCTGGCTGTACCAGCGCTCGAACTGCGTGAGATCGCGGCCGTTGGCGTCGGCGAGCGCGTGACGGAAGTCGTCGCAGGTCACGGCCTGGCCGTCATGACGCTTGAAATACAGGTCCATGCCCTTGCGGAAGCCGTCGCGGCCGAACAGCGTCTGATACATCCGCACGACTTCCGAGCCTTTCTCGTAGACGGTCATCGTGTAGAAGTTGTTGATCTCGACGTAGCTTTCCGGGCGCACCGGATGCGCCATCGGACCCGCGTCTTCGGCGAACTGCATCTGGCGCAGCACGCGCACGTCTTCGATACGCTTGGTGGCGCGCGCCGCTTCGTCCGTGGCGCCGCCAGCCATGTCGGCCGAGAACTCCTGATCGCGGAACACCGTCAGGCCTTCTTTCAGGCTCAGCTGGAACCAGTCGCGGCACGTGACGCGGTTGCCGGTCCAGTTGTGGAAATACTCGTGGCCGACCACGGCCTCGATGTTCGCGAAGTCGGTGTCGGTTGCCGTTTCCGGGTTCGCCAGCACGTACTTCGTGTTGAAGATGTTGAGCCCCTTGTTCTCCATCGCGCCCATGTTGAAGTCGCTCACCGCGACGATCATGAAGCGGTCCAGATCGAGTTCGAGCCCGAAGCGTTCCTCGTCCCAGCGGATCGAATGGATCAGCGAATCCATTGCGTGGCGGGTCTTGTCGAGGTCGTGCGGTTCGACCCACACCTGCAGCAGCTTTTCCTTGCCCGAGCCGCTCTTCACACGCTCTTCCAGGGCGACCAGCTTGCCCGCGACCAGCGCGAACAGATAGCTCGGCTTTCTGAACGGATCTTCCCAGCGGGCGAAGTGGCGGCCGTCCGGCAAATCGCCTTCCTCGAGCAGGTTGCCGTTGGACAGCAGGACCGGATAATCGGCTTTATTGGCGCGTAGCGTGACCGTGAAGGTCGCCATCACGTCCGGACGGTCGAGAAAGTAAGTGATGCGGCGAAAGCCCTCGGCCTCGCACTGCGTGAAGAAGTTGCCGCCGGACACGTAAAGGCCCGACAGCGTCGTGTTGTCAGCCGGATTGCAGAGACTCGTGAGCGTCAGTTCGAACTGATCCGGCACGTTGTCGAGCCGCAAGCCGTGTTCGTGCGCGTGGGCATTGGTGAACGGCCGGCCGTCGATCTCGGCGCCGACGAACTCCAGTTGTTCGCCCATCAGCTCCAGGTGCGCGGCGCGCGACGCCTCCGGATTGCGGCGCACGCGCATCGTGTTGCGGACCACCGTGCGTTCGGGAACCAGATCGAACACCAGTGCGACGGTGTCGATCAGGAAGGCGGGCGGCGCGTAGTCGGCGCGGCGAATCACATTGGGCGTTGCGGTATCGGCCATGGCGTTCTGTAGTGTTGGAACTCGAGCCGGCGAGCGCGCTTCTGGCGCGCGGGCCGGGCATGTCGAGCCATTGTACAAAGCCTCGGCGAATTGTGCGGAGCGAACTTTTTACCGGGTCGGCTGGTCAGCGTATTATCGGGCGCCCGAGTGCGGGAATGCCCGTGCGTCGACGGGGCCGGGTTTGACGGACAAGTTTGACGGACAATACAGAAGCAACTTGGAAGCTTCACGAGGTAGACCATGAAAATCGATCGATGGACCCGCCACGCCACGCTGCTGCTGGGCGCACTGGCGGTGCTGCTGTCCGGCTGCACGACCTACGTCACCACCCAGGTCACGGCCTTTTCAGACTGGAGCGGCAGTGACGCCACGCGCACCTACGCGTTCACGCGAGCGGCGGACCAGCAGAATAATCTCGAACTCAGCACTTACGAGCGCCTGGTCGCGAACGAACTCGCCGCGCATTCGTTCCGTCAGGTCGACGGCGCGCAGGCCCGCTATCTGGTCGGACTGTCCTATGGGATTCGTTCGGACGTGGTGACGGTTGCGGAGCCGGTGTATTACAACCCATGGCCGGCGCCGTACTGGGGCTATGGCCGGCCGTTCGATCCGTGGGGCCCGTGGGGCGCATTCCCGGCCACTTACGTGAACCAGAGCTATCCGATTTTCACCCACCTGCTGGGCGTGCGGATCACCGAGCGCGCGAGCGGCAAGGAGGTCTACAACGTGACGGCGCGCAATACGGGCGGCGAGTCCTCGCTGGTTCGGGCCATGCCGTATCTGGCGCGTAGCGCGCTGGCCGATTTCCCACTCGGCAACGGTGTGGTTCACACGGTAAAGATTCCGGTGGGTACGAGTGGCGGCCCGTCGAACGAAATGGTGGCGACCGGCACGGCGCCCGCCGCCGCGCCGATGCCGGCGTCTGGTGCGAAAGTCGTGCAGTAAATAGTACCTGGCTGACGACGCGTCGAATCGGCGATGTCGGTGCAGGTTAAGCGGCCCGCAGGTCACCCTGCCGGGCCGTTTTGCTTTTCAACGTCGGCGGGCGTGAAGCTCTACGCCCAATACCGCACTCGGATATCCGCACGGCCTATCTTCTTATTAGGGCAGATCCGAGTCGACCGTACGCGGCGAGACTTCCTTCTGAACGGACAAACAACGCCAGCGCCTTCCAATCTGAAACACTTTTTAAGAAAGTAAATTGAAAGTATTGCCGTATTTCGGCGAAATGGTTCCGACTTCAGAATCGGCGGCAGCCGCGCTGCTAACGGGTAAAGGGTTCGTTCGCAAGCTGGAAAACGGCGCCGGAAGCCGGCGCCTTCGCTTTTCAGCGGGGCGTCGTATGAGAGATACGGATACAGATGGATACGTCTTTCGAAGCTGATTTATCCGAGAATATTCAGTATGATTCCGGCGACCCTAGGGGCCCGCGACTATCCTTCAGACGAATTGACAAAAGGCGCCTAAATAATCGGGGGCCATGTGCCGTTAATCCGTTGAACCCTATTAGAAGATTGGATCGACCCCGGCTGGAGCTTGCCGGTCCGCGCGGCGCGTGAACGCTGTGACGGTGCCGTATTCCGTCAGGCGCTTCAGCCTCTCCTCGCTTCTACGCGCGAACCCGATATGCCCGATCTGCACTGGACCATTCCGGTCGCTCGCTGGTCTAGCTGGCCTGCTGCCGCATCTGCCTCACCCGATATCGGCTTCATCGAGCCGATCGTGCGGCGTCGTCTGAGCACTCTCTCCAGAGTGGCGCTGAAGGTTGCGCACGATTGTGTCGCCCGGGACGCGGTGCGGGTGGTGTTCGCCTCGCGCCACGGCGAATTGCGGCGCACCACGGATATCTTGCGCGCCATCAGCGCGGGCGAGCCGGTCTCGCCGACTGCCTTCAGCCTCTCGGTGCTCAATGCCATGACCGGCGTGTTCGGGATTGCGCGCGGCGACCGCTCCGCGGCGAGCGCGATCTCGGCCGGCGCGGAAACGCTGGGTTACGCGCTTCTAGAAGCGCATGCGCAATATGCCACGCAGCCGGATTCGCCGACGCTGCTGGTGTACGCGGACGAACCGGCCGATCCGGCATACGGCACGATCGAAGACGAAGTGCAGGGCGGCGCGATCGCGCTCCTGCTCGATAGCGAAACGGCGACGGGCGAGTTGGAGTGCGCGGTGTCGCGCGCAGACCAGTCAGACTCCGTTCCGGTGAGCGAAGCCCGCGCAGGCAAGACGGGCGAAACAGGCGAAACAGGCGGTAAAAATAGCGCCGCCCCGGAAACCCTCTTCGCGACCCAGAGCCAGGCGCTGCAGCACTGTCTGGAAACAGGCCTGCCCACCGCCTGGCAAAACGCCGGCGCCACGTGGCATTGGAGGTGGCATGGCCGCGCGGCTTGATTACTTCTGGCGATTCTGCGCGACCGGCATGGCTTTCGTGGTCTTCGGGGTGTGCGGCGTGCTGTTTTCCGTGGTGGTGTTTCCGCTCGCATGGGTGTGGCCGCACCGCGCCTCACGCCAAATCGCGGTGACGAGCGTGATTCACTGGTTTTTCCGCGCGCTGGTCGCGGTATTGCAACGCATCGGCGTGATGGAACTGGAAGTGTCCGGCGTGCAGGCCTTGCGCGCGGGCGGCCCGGCGATCGTGGTCGCGAATCACCCGACCTACCTCGACGTGATGGTGCTGCTGTCGCTCACGCCGCATGCCTGCTGCGTGGTGAAAAACGCGCATTGGAGCAACCCGTGTTTCTGGGGCATCGTGCGCTCGGCGGAATACGTCAGCAATGCCGATCCCGCCGAACTCGTCGAGGCAGGCGCGAAGCAACTGGCCGCGGGCTATACCATGATCATCTTTCCGGAAGGCACGCGCAGCCCGGCGCCGAACCGGCTGCACGCGTTTTCGCGCGGTTTCGCGCACATGGCGTTGAAGGTCGGCGCGCCGATCGTCCCAGTGCTGATGGATTGCGATCCGCCCGCATTCACCAAGCAGATGCGCTGGTACGACGTGCCGGCGCGCGCGTTCAGAATACGCGTGAACGTGCTCGAGCCGCTCGGCGTCGACCAGCTCGCGGCCCATGACACTCCACCGGCTCTCGCGGCGCGCAGCGTGACGAGCGCCGTCGAAGCCCACATTACCCAGCACCTGTTCGATTATGGATTCTTTAAAACTCGAAATTAAACAGCTCCTGATCGAAGCGCTCGATCTGGAAGACCTGAGCCCGGCCGATATCGACGACGATGCACCGTTGTTCGATACCGACGGCATCGGCCTCGATTCGATCGATGCGCTCGAAATCGGCATCGTGCTGCGCAAACAATACCAACTGACCATCGCAGCGAACGACGAGCGCACGCGCGAACACTTCCGCTCGATCAGCACGCTGGCGGCGCTGGTGGCGAGCCAGCGCGAAGCGGTGCACGCTGTGAACGAAACAACCAGAAAGGGGGAGTAAATCGTGTCCGAGGCAGAGATTCTGGAGCGCATCCGCGCCATCTTCAAAGAGAACTTCGCGATCGAGCCCGAGCGCGTCACGCCCGAGGCGCATCTATTCGAAGACCTCGATCTCGACAGCATCGACGCCGTCGACCTCGCGATCAAACTGCAGGAAATGACCGGGCGTCGCATCAAGCCGGAAGAGTTCAAATCAGTGCGCACCGTTGGCGACGTGATTGGTGCGGTCGAATCGCTGCTGGCGGCACAGGGCTGATGGCCGCCGCGCGCTCGCGAACGCAAGCGGCGGCGGATCGGGCCGCCGATGCCTCGCCCGGCACTGAGCGCCACCTGGGCAAAACCGTCGTGCAGGTGCTCTTGAAGCTTGCCTACCCCGCGCTGATTCTGTGCGCGTGGAAATGGGACACGCCGCGCTACGTCGGCTGCATGCTGTTCGCGATCCTGTGGCTGCAGCGCTGGGCCGGCAGCGGGCCAGTCGCGACCTCGCTGCGGCGGCTTTCGTCGATCGACTGGAGCGTGGTCGGCTTGCTGAGTTGCGCGTCGGCGGCGATCGTGTTGACCAATAGCGAGCTGCTGTTGCGTCTCTATCCGTCGCTCGTCAACCTGGGCCTGTTGATCGCGTTCGGGGCGACGCTCGTGCGCGGGCCGTCGATGATCGAAAAATTCGCACGCCTCGGCAACCCGAACCTGCCGCCGGGCGCGGTGCGCCACACGCTGCGCGTGACTCAGGTGTGGTGCGCTTTCTTCGCGCTGAACGGCGTGTTTTCCGCATACACGGCGTTGTACTGGAGCCGGGCGAGCTGGTCGCTCTACAACGGCGCGATCGCCTATGTGCTGATCGGCGTGCTGCTGGTGGCCGAGGTCATCTGGCGTTATCTGGTCGTGCTGCCGCGCGCCGCACGTTCGGAGGCGGCATGATCGCGTTGCATGATCTGTTGTCGGTGGCCGATGAGGCTGGCGCGGTGCCTGCCCCCGTATGCCGGGACGGTGCCGCGGTGCTCGATCGCGCGGCGTTTCGCGCGCGCGTCGCTGCGCTCGTCGCACTCGTGCAAACGCAAGACGCGCAACGCTACGCGCTGTGCATCGACGATCCGTTCGATTTTGCCTGCGCGCTATTCGCGCTGTTCGCGTGCGGCAAGGAGCCGGTGATTCCGGCCAACTCGACGCCGGGTTATCTCGCCGATCTCGCCGATGCGTATGAAGTCGTGCTGACGGACGCGGACTTGCCGCCGTTCGCGTTTGCGGCAGATGCTGGCGGTTCGGCCGAGGCCGAGGCCACCGGCGGCGCTTTCGGCAACGGCCCCGGCAACTCCGACGTCAACGCCAACGCCAGCGCCAACGCCAACGCCCCCGCCGTATTTACAGCCAATGCCGGAGCCGACGCCGACGCCAATGCCGTCCAGAACGCCAGCGCCGAAGCGGCTTCAGCGCAACCGAACCACTCCGCCCACACGATCGACCCCCAAGCCCCGCTCACGCTCTACACCTCCGGCAGCAGCGGCCGCCCCAAGCCGATCCGCAAGACGCTCGCGCAATTCAACGCCGAAGTGCACACGCTCGAAAAGCAGTGGGGTGCGCTAGTCGGCGACGCGACGATGCTCGCGAGCGTGCCGCATCATCACATCTACGGTTTGCTGTTCCGCGTGCTCTGGCCGCTCGCAGCAGGTCGCGCATTCGATCGCGCGGTGAGCATCGAGCCGTTGCATCTGCAAACGCAGATCGACAACGGCGGCGCAGCGGTGATCGTCTCGACACCTGCGCAACTATCGCGCTGGCCCGCGTTGCCGGGTTTCGCCGACCTGACGCCGGCGCCGCGCGCATTTTTCTCATCGGGCGGTCCGCTCGCACTTGAAGCCGCGCAGGAATACGCCGAGGCCTACGGCCCCGCGCCGCTCGAAATCTACGGCAGCACGGAAACCGGCGGCATCGCGTGGCGGCGCCAGGATCAGACCGATGCCTGGCAACCGGTGTCCGGCATCGAAGTGCGCCGCGACGAGGGCGGCGCGTTGAATGTCCGCTCGCCGCATCTCGGTCACGCCGGCTGGCATCGCACCGACGACAAGATCGCCTTCGACGCCGAGGGCCGTTTCCGCCTGCAAGGCCGGCTCGACCGCGTGCTCAAGCTTGACGGCAAACGCGTCTCGCTGCCGGAACTGGAAGCGCGCCTCGCGCTGCATCCGCATGTGGCGCAAGCGGCACTCGTGCCGCTCGCCGGCGCCTCGCGCGAGCGCGTCGGCGCGGTCGTAGCGCTGACCGAAGCGGGCGGCGCGGCTTTGCGCGACGAAGGCCGCGTGGCGCTCGCGAAAGTGCTGCGTCGGCATCTCGCCGAATATTTCGATGTCGTGGTGCTGCCGCGCCATTGGCGTTTTCGCGTCACGCTGCCGTTCGACGCGCGCGGCAAGTTGCCGGTGGCCGCCGTGGCGGCCGCGTTCGAACCGCGCGTCGAAGGCATGGAAGTGCTGTCCGAAGCGCGCAGCGGCGACACGCTGCACTACGAGTTGCGCGTGCCGCCGACGCTCGTGCATTTCGCCGGCCACTTTCCCGGGCTGCCAATTCTTCCCGGCGTGGTGCAGGTCGATTGGGCGGTGCGTCTGGTCGCCGAGCACGTGCCGGCGGCACGCGCGGTGGCGTCGATCGATCGTCTGAAGTTCATGGCGCCGGTCTCGCCGGGCGCGGTGCTCAAGCTCACGCTCGCTCACGACGCAACGCGCCGTCGCGTGCAGTTCGCGTACCGCGTGAACGGCCGTGATTGCGCATCGGGTGTGATCGTCTACGGGGAGTCCGCGTGATGACTTTCTCCCCCTGCATCGTCATTCCGATCTACAACCATAAGGATGCGATCGGCGCGACCGTCGCGCATCTGGCGGTGCACGGCCTGCCGTTTTTCGTCGTCGACGATGGCAGCGACGAGGCCACCCAGCAGGTGCTTGCCGCGCTCGCGCAGCAGTACCAGGGGCAACTCACGCTGTTGCGCCTGCCGGTGAACGGCGGCAAAGGCGCGGCCGTGATGGCGGGATTGCGCGCCGCGCGCAAGGCGGGTTACACGCACGCGTTGCAGATCGACGCCGATGGCCAGCACGATGCCACCGACGTGCCGCGTTTCATCGAAGCGGCGCGCGCCGAACCGGGCGCGGTAATTCTCGGCCGTCCGGTCTACGACGCGAGCGTGCCGAAAGCGCGTCTCTACGGCCGCTATCTGACGCACGTGTGGGTCTGGATCGAAACGCTTTCGCTAACGATCCGCGACTCGATGTGCGGCTTTCGCCTCTATCCGCTGACGCTCGCCTGCAATCTGATCGACAGCGTGCAACTGCCCACGCGCATGGACTTCGACATCGAGATTCTCGTGCGCCTGTATTGGCGGCGCGCGGTGTTTCGCTCAATTCCGACGCGCGTCACGTATGCAAGCGACGGCGTCTCGCATTTCGACGTGCTGTGGGACAACGTACGCATCAGCCGCAGTCATACGCGGCTCGTGTTCGGCATGTTGTGGCGTCTGCCGATGCTGCTCGCGCATAAGGTCATGCCGCGCCGCTCCGCACTTGCAGGCGAGCAGGGCAAAGAAAACGAACAGGACTGGTGGCGCATTGCCGAGCGCGGCAGCCATTTGGGCATGTCGCTGCTCGCGTTGAGTTGCAAGCTGTTCGGCCGACGTTTCACCGCGCTGTGGCTGCATCCGATCGTCGCGTATTTTCTGCTGACGGGCCGCGCCGCGCGCGAAGCTTCCAGCAACTATTTCAAGCATCTCGGCGAGGCCGCGCCGCACGGGGACACGCCGCGCCCAGGCTGGCTGTCCGCGTATCGCCATATGCTGGCATTCGCGCAATCGGGCTTCGACAAACTCGCAGCATGGTCGGGCCGCGTGAACAATGCCGACGTCAAGTTCGAAGATCCTTCGGCATTCGAAGCATTGGTGGCGAGCGGCAAGGGCGCGCTCGTGATCGGCGCGCATCTCGGCAATCTGGAAATGACCCGCGCGCTTGCCGCGCAGGGCGCTTATGCGAAGGTCACGGCGGTCGTCTATACGGAACACGCGCGCCGCTTTAACAGCGTGCTGGCCTCGGCCAATAGCGAGTTCGCGAAGCATCTGCTCGAAGTCAGCGACTTCGGTCCCGAAACCGCGATGATGATGCAGGAGCGCGTCGATGCCGGCGAACTGCTGGTGATCGTCGGCGACCGTGTGCCCGCGCACGAAGCGGGTCGCACGACCGAAGCGCAATTTCTCGGCTCGACCGCGCCGTTCGCGCAAGGCCCGTATGTGCTCGCGCATGCGTTGGGCTGTCCGGTCTATCTGTTCTTCTGTCTGAAAGAGCGCGACGGCTACCGTCTGTATTTCGAACCGTTTGCCGAGCGCATCGAATTGCCGCGCCGTGAACGCGCGCAGCATCTCGCCGCGTGGGCGCAGCGCTATGCCGCGCGTCTCGAACACTATTGCCGCAAGGCACCTTATCAATGGTTCAATTTCTTCGATTTCTGGGCCAGCCCCAAGCGAGGCGCGAATGGCCGAACATGATCTGATCGATGTACCGAATGCGGGCGAGACCGTGAACAACGCGGCCGTCGTGATCGGCGGCCGCAAGCTGACGATCGAAGAGGTCGTCGCGATTGCGCAGCATCGCGCGCCGGTCGCGTTGAATACCGATCCGGCGTGGCGCGCTCGCATCCAGCGCGGCGCGGATTTTCTGCGCCGCCATCTGGCCGCGGGTGCGACGGTGTACGGCGTCAACACCGGTTACGGCGACGCCTGCGTGGTCGACGTGCCGATGGAACTCGTCGAAGCCTTGCCGCTGCAACTCACGCGTTATCACGGTTGCGGCATGGGCCAGTATCTCGACGACGCGGAAACACTCGCCGTGATCGCCGCGCGACTCAACTCGCTCGCCTATGGTTTTTCCGGCGTGCGTCCCGTGTTGCTCGAACGTCTGGCCGATCTGGTCAATCATCGTGTGCTGCCGCGCATTCCGTCGGAAGGCTCGGTCGGCGCGAGCGGCGATCTCACGCCGCTCTCGTATGTGGCCGCCGCGCTCGCGGGCGAACGCGATGTGATGTTCGAAGGGCATTTGCGTGACGTACACGAAGTGTGGGCCGAACTCGGCCATGCGCCGCTCACGCTCGCGCCGAAAGAAGGGCTCGCGCTGATGAACGGCACGGCCGTGATGACGGGCCTCGCCTGTCTCGCGTTCGCGCGCGCCGATCATCTGACGCGGCTCACCGCACGTCTGACTGCGCTGTGCACCGTCGCGCTCGACGGCCGCGCCGCGCACTTCGACGCGATGCTCTTCGAAGTGAAGCCGCATGCCGGCCAGGCCGAAGCCGCGGCATGGATTCGCGATGACCTGTCAGGCCGCGACGACACGCCGGGCCATCGTCTGCAGGACCGTTATTCGATTCGCTGCGCGCCGCATGTGATCGGCGTGGCGCGCGATGCGCTGTCGTGGGTGCGTCGCGATGTCGAGAACGAACTGAACAGCGCGAACGATAACCCGCTGATCGATCCGGACAACGAACGCGTATTGCACGGCGGCAACTTCTACGGCGGACATATTGCGTTCGCGATGGACTCGCTGAAGGTCGCGGTCGCCAACCTCGCCGATCTGATGGACCGGCAACTCGCATTGCTGGTCGACGTGAATTTCAACAACGGCTTGCCGCGCAATCTGTCGGGCGCCGGGCCCGCGCGCGTGGCAATCAATCACGGTTTCAAGGCGGTGCAGATTTCTTCGTCCGCATGGACTGCGGAAGCCTTGAAGAACACGATGCCCGCTAGCGTCTTTTCGCGTTCCACCGAGGCGCACAACCAGGACAAGGTCAGCATGGGCACGATCGCCGCGCGCGACTGCCTGCGCGTGCTCGAACTGACCGAGCAGGTCGCCGCCGCGCATACGCTCGCCACCGTGCAAGCCGCGCGTCTGCGCTTGAAGATCGATAGCAGAACGCCGGTGCCGGCGCCGCTGCAGGCGTTCATGGACAGCGTAAGCGCACAGTCGCCGTTCGTCGACGAGGACCGCGCGCTAGAACACGAACTGCGTGCCCTGACCGCGCGCATTGCCGCGTGCGATCTGGTCAGCGACTATCGCGGAGGATCGAACGCATGACCGATCCCCGCAAAGTGCTGAGCGCGAGCGCGACGGTGGAAGTGCCGTTCCACGATGTCGACGCGATGAACGTCTGTTGGCACGGCCATTACCTGAAGTACTTCGAAATCGGCCGCGCGGCGCTGTTGCGCGCGTTCGACTACGACTATCGTGAGATGCAGGCGTCGGGTTATCTGTGGCCGATCGTGGAAGCGCATCTCAAGTACGTGAAGCCGGCCACCTACGGTCAGCAGATCGAAGTGCGCACGCAACTGCTCGAACACGAAAACCGCCTGAAAATAGGCTATGAAATCGTCGACTGCGCGACCGGCACGCGATTGACCAAGGGTTATACGATCCAGGTCGCGGTCGATGCCGCCACTCAGGAGTTGCAGTTCGTCTCGCCGCCGGTTGTGTTCGAGAAGCTGGAGCGCGTATGGGGACGATGAATTTCCGCGTCGTGATCGCGGGGGCATTGAGCGCGCTGAGCGTGCTCGCGGCAACCGTCGTATCGACGGAGCCCGCGTCGGCCGCGTCGCCTGTCTCGACGAAAGAAGCCGCGTCCGGCAATCCCGCGCTCGTCTCGCAGATCGCTGCGCACCTCGCGCAAGCCAAGGGTGTGCGCGCGCAATTCACGCAGACGCAAACCCTCGCCGCGATGAAGCAGCCGCTGGTGAGCACCGGCTCACTTCTGTTCTTCCGCGAACGCGGCGTGATCTGGCAGATCGACACGCCGTACAAAGCCACCTACGTGATCACCGATGCCGGCGTAACCGAAGTCAACGCCAACGGCCAGCGCGTCACGGCCCACAGCGCGCAGGGCACGCGCGGCGTCGCGCAAGTCTCGAAGATGATGCGCGCGATGCTCGGTGGCGATCTATCGGCGCTGTACTCGCAATTCGACGTGCAGGCCGAAGGCAGCGCCGCGCAATGGCGCATGCAACTCACGCCGAACCAGCCGCAGATCGCGCAGTCGATCAAAGGTCTGGAGATGAACGGCGGCGACTATCTGCAGCGCTTGCGCATTACGCTCGCGAACGGCGACATCACGCAACTCGACTTCACGAAGAGCGCGGCCGTGACCGAACTCACCGCGGCTGAACGCGGTCTGCTCGGAGCGCCGTAATGGACATGCTGCAACAGCGATCCGCGAAACAGGCGTGGGGCATGCGCGCCGCGTGGCTGCTGCTCGCGCTCGTTGCGGCACTCTATTGCGGCTGGCGGTTCGCGGGGCCGTCGCCGTTGCAAACCAATCTGCTCGCGCTCTTGCCCGCGACTGAGGCCGACCCGATCGCGGAAAAGGCGGTCGATACACTGGCGAGCGCGCTGGGCGACCGCACTGTTTTTCTCGTCACCAGTAACGACGACGCGCACGCGAAAGCCGCGGCGAAACAACTCGGCGCGTCCTTGCAGAAGAGCGGCGCGTTCGGTTCGGTGACGGCGGAGTTGCCGCCGTTCGATCTGTCGCAGATCGCGTCGCTGTACATGCCGTATCGCTTCGGCTTGCTGGCGCCCGCGGATCGCGCGGCGCTCGCGAGCGGCACGGTTGGCACCACGCTGCATGACGCGCTCGCCCAGCGCATCTACAGCCCGCTGCGCGGCGGACTCACCACGCCGCTCGCCGACGATCCCTTCGGCTGGCTCGAACACTGGCTCGACGGACTGCCGCTCGCCACTTCGAATCTCGAACTTGAAGACAACCTGCTGGTTGCGCATCGAGGTGCGACCACCAGCGTGCTGATCGTTGCGACGCTGCCGGGCTCCGCTTACGAAACGAAGACGCAGCACGCGGTACTCGCGGCACTCGCCCAAGGCGAAAGCGCGTTGAAGCAGTCGTTCCCCGATGTCTCCGTGGCGCGAACCGGCGCCGTCTTCTACGCGGAATCGGCACGCAGCGCGTCGGAACATGAAGTGCATCTGATCGGCGTCGCGTCGCTGTGCGGTATCGCGCTGCTGATGATGTGGGTGTTCCGTTCGCCGTGTCTGCTGCTGCTCGGCTTCGTGTCGACCGCGCTCGGCATTGTCTGCGCGCTGGCGGTCACAATGCTGATATTCGGCAAGCTGCATCTGCTGACGCTCGTGTTCGGCGCCAGCCTGATCGGCGAGGCCGTGGACTATTCGATTCAGTACTTCGTCGTGTATCTCGGCGCGCAACGCGATTGGGACGCTCGGCGTGGCGCGCGCGCGGTGCGTCCCGCGTTGAGCGTGGCGCTTGCGACGAGTCTGCTCGGCTACGCGATTCTCACATGGGTGCCGTTTCCCGCGCTCAAGCAGATCGCCTGTTTCGCGATTGCCGGTATTACGACGGCGTTCGCCTCCGTGCTGTGGCTGCTGCCCGCGTTGCTCACGCGCGCACCCAAACGCAGTCCCAGGCGCGTGTTCGCAGGTGCGGCGCGCGTGCTGACAGTGTGGCATCGCACGATAGGCGGCAAGCGGGCGTGGTTCGTGGCGGCGCTGTTGCTGCTGCTCGCGATTCCCGGCTGGCTGCGTCTGACCAGTGACGACGATATCCATCTGCTGATCCAGCGCGATCCGGCGCTCGTCGCGCAGGAAGACAAAGTGCGTGCGGCGGTCGGTGTGGATAACAGCGCGCAGTTTTTCGTCGTGCGCGGCGAGACGCCCGAGGTCGTACTCCAACGCGCGGAAGCCTTGGGCACAAAACTGGATGCATTGAACGGCACCGCGAACAAGGTCGGCAGCTATCAGTCGGTCGCGCAGTTCGTGCCGTCCGCGAAACAGCAGAATGAAGATCGCGCGTTGCTTGCGCAGCATGTGTTCAATGATCGCGCAGCCTTGCGCGCCACGCTCCTGCAAGCCGGTTTCAAGGACGAAGTCGCCGACGCCTGGCTCGCCGCGTACGCCAAACCACAAGCGCCGCTCACGGTCGATACGTGGCTCGCGGCGCCGTGGTCGCAACCATACAAACACCTGTGGCTCGGCGAAGTCGATTCGTCGACGAAAGCCTATGCGGCGGTCGTCATTCCGCAAGGCGTCACGCCGCAGAACGAACCCGCCTTGATCGCAACCGCGCAAGGCTTGCCCGGCGTCGTGTTCGTCGACAAGGCCGCCAGCGTGTCGAAGCTGTTCGGCGCGTATCGCGTGGATAGCGGCTGGTGGCTCGGCGGCGCGCTTGCCCTCGTACTCGTCCTGCTGATGCTGCGCTACAAAGTGCGCGGCGGCGTCGCCGTGACCTTGCCGGTGCTGCTCGCGGTGGGCGTCACGCTGGCCGTGTTCGGCTATGCCCACGTGCCGCTCAATCTGTTCAATTGGCTTGCGCTGATGCTCGTGCTCGGCGTGGGCGCAAACTATGCCGTGTTCCTGCGCGAAGGCTGCCTGCGCGCGGACGCGGATCTCGGCGCGGTATGGACGGGCGTGCTGCTCTCGGCGGCCACGACATTGTTATCGTTCGGCATGCTCGGCATGAGCGCAATGCCTGCGCTGAAGAGTTTCGGCGCGACACTCGCGCTCGGCATCGCGGTCTCGGTGCTGCTCGCGCCGATCAGCATGCCATCGGAATCAAGGAGGGCCGCATGAAAGCGCCATCAGTCTATTTGCACGCGCTCGGCATGATCAATGCGCTCGGCGGCGACCTCGAGAGCATTGTCCCGGCGCTTGCCGCCGCTCGTTCGCCGGGTATGGCAAACGCCCATACCGGGATCGGCGAGGCGTTCGTCGGCAGCGTACTCACGCCGCTGGATCTTGCGCCGCCCGCCGAACTCGCCCGTTACGACTGCCGCAACAACCGCTTGCTGCTCGCCGCGTTGACGCAGATCGGACCCGTTGTCGAGGCGGCGCGCGAGCGCTACGGCGCGCATCGCATCGGTGTGGTGCTCGGCACCAGCACGTCGGGTATCGAAGCCGCCGAAGCGGCGTTCGTCTATCAGGCGCAAGCGGGCGATCTGCCCGCGAACTTCAACTATCGGCAGATGGAAATCGGTACGGCCGCGCCGTTCGCCGCCGCTGCGCTCGGCCTGCATGGACCGGCGTTTACTATCTCGACCGCGTGCACGTCGAGTGCGAAGGCTTTCGCGTCGGCGCGGCGGTTGCTGCAATTGCAACTGTGCGACGCCGTCGTGGTGGGCGGCGTCGATTCGCTGTGCGAGCTGACAGTGCAGGGTTTCGCATCGCTCGAATCGACCAGCAACGTGCGCAGCAATCCGATGAGCCGCAACCGTTGTGGAATCAACGTCGGTGAAGGCGCGGCCGTGTTCCTCATGAGCCGCGACGAAGCGGCGGTGCGGCTTGCGGGAGTCGGCGAATCGAGCGACGCGCATCACATTTCGTCGCCGGACCCGCAAGGGGTGGGCGGCGAACTCGCTTTGCGCGCGGCACTTGCCGATGCGGGCATCGCGTCGTCGGCGATCGGTTACGTGAATCTGCACGCCACCGCCACCCGCAAGAACGATGAAATGGAAGCGGCTTTGATGTCGCGCGTGTTTCCGCAAGGCGTGGCGACGAGCGGCACCAAACCGTTGACCGGCCATCAACTCGGCGCGGCGGGCGCCACCGAACTGGCCTTCACGTGGCTCCCGCTGGCGCATGACGACGTGCCGCTGCCGCGTCATCTGTGGGACGGCGAGGCTGATCCCGCGTTGCCCGCGCTGGACCTCGTCGTTAGCGAGCGCTTCATGCCACAAGGTGGCGCGCAATACGCGATGAGCAATTCATTTGCTTTCGGCGGCAGCAATGTCAGCCTCGTTCTTGCCCGATGAGCCAGCCGATGAGCCAGCCGATGAACCACGCGATGAACCCTACGCCCACCGTTGACGAACTGGTCCAGCAGCCCATCGAAGCGATCATCCCGCATCGCGGCACCATGCTGCTGATCGACTCGGTCGACACGTTCAGCGAAGAAACGCTGACCGCGCGCGCCACGGTGCGAGCCGACGCCTGGTATGCCGACGCCGATGGCGCGATGCCCGCGTGGATCGGCATCGAACTGATGGCGCAGGCGATCGCCGCGCACGTCGCGTTGCTGGCCATGCGCGGCGGCGGCCGCGCGCGGCCCGGCGTGCTGCTCGGCTCGCGCAGCTACAAGGCATTGCAGCCGTCGTTCGAGGGCGGCGCGCAGTTGTCGGTCCACGTGGTGGAACTGCTGCGCAGCGAAGAGGGTCATGGCGCCTACGAATGCATGATCCGGCACGGCGACGCGGTGTGCGCCGAAGCCGTCATCAAGGTCTTTCAACCGCGCGATTTTCAGTCATTCATCGAAGGGAGTTTCAGTTCATGAGCCGGCGTGTTCTCGTTACCGGCGCAAGCCGCGGCATCGGCCGCGCGATTGCGTACAAATTGGCCGCCGATGGTTTCGCGGTGTCCGTGCATTGCCGCACGGGGCGCAGCGAAGCGGATGCGGTGGCGACGGGCATCGCCGCTCAAGGCGGCACGGCGCGCGTGCTGCAATTCGACGTGCGCGAGCGCGCGGTGTGCCGCGAAGTGCTCGAAGCGGACGTTGCGGCGAACGGCCCGTATTACGGCATTGTGTGCAGCGCGGGCGTGACGCGCGACGCCGCGTTCCCCGCGCTCACCGAAGAAGATTGGGACATCGTGATCGAAACCGGTCTCGACTCGTTCTATAACGTGGTCCATCCGTTGACCATGCCGATGGTGCGCGCCCGCAAGGGCGGCCGCATCGTCACGATTGCTTCGGTGTCCGGCGTGATGGGCAATCGCGGCCAGGTCAACTACAGCGCGGCGAAGGCCGGCCTGATCGGCGCGAGCAAGGCGCTCGCCGTCGAACTGGCGTCGCGCAACATCACCGTCAATTGCGTGGCGCCGGGTCTGATCGAGACCGGCATGCTCGATGAAATGCCGCTCGAGCAGGCGCTCAAGACGGTGCCGATGAACCGCGTCGGCCAGCCTGCCGAGGTGGCGTCCGTGGTCAGCTTCCTGATGTCGGATGCGGCCTCGTATGTCACGCGTCAGGTGATCGGCGTCAACGGCGGGATGATCTGATGAAGCGCGTCGTCATAACCGGCATGGGTGGCGTCACGGCGTTGGGCGATAGCTGGGACGTGATCGAAGCGCGCTTGAAGAGCGGCGTGAACGCCGTGCGCCGCATGCCCGAGTGGGATTACTTCGAATCGCTGCATACGCGGCTCGCGTGTCCGCTGCCAGGCTTCACGACGCCCGCGCATTATCCGCGCAAGAAGACGCGTTCGATGGGTCCGGTGTCGATGTACTCGGTGCGCGCCAGCGAACTGGCGCTCGCCGACGCGGGCCTCGCCGACGACGACACCATCAAGGACGGCCGCATGGGCGTCGCGTATGGTTCATCGTCGGGCTCGGTGCAGCCGATCCGCGCGTTTGGCACGATGCTCGAAACCGGCTCGATGAGCGACGTCACGTCGAACAGCTACGTGCAGATGATGCCGCATACCACCGCGGTCAACGTCAGCCTGTTCTGGGACCTGAAAGGGCGGATCATTCCGACCTCGTGCGCGTGCGCGTCGGGCAGCCAGGCGATCGGCTATGCGTATGAAGCGATCCAGAGCGGCAAGCAGACACTGATGTTGGCGGGCGGCGCGGAGGAATTGTCGGGGCCGGCGGTCGCCGTGTTCGACACGCTGTACGCCACCAGCACGCGCAACGACGAGCCGCATCTGACACCGCGTCCATTCGACGCCGCACGCGACGGCCTCGTGGTCGGCGAAGGCGCGGCCACGCTGGTGCTCGAAGAATATGAACATGCGGTGTCGCGCGGCGCGCGGATTCACGCGGAGATTGTCGGCTTCGGCTGCAACTCGGACGGCGCGCATATGACCCAGCCGACCGCCGAAACCATGGCGCTCGCGATGCGGCTCGCCCTCGACGACGCGCAACTGCCGCCTGAAGCAATCGCGTATGTGAACGCGCACGGCACCTCGACGGATCGCGGCGACATTGCCGAAAGCCATGCGACCGCGCAGACCTTCGGCGCGCGCATGCCGATCAGCTCGCTCAAGAGTTACGTCGGCCACACGCTCGGCGCGTGCGGCGCGCTCGAAGCGTGGTGGACCATCGAGATGATGAAGCGCAACTGGTATGCGCCGACCTTGAACCTGGAGAATGTCGATCCGGCCTGCGCGCCGCTCGATTACATCGTCGGCACGGGCCGCGAAATCGACGCCGAGTATGTGATGAGCAACAACTTCGCGTTCGGTGGCATCAACACATCGCTGATTTTCAGGCGCGTTCGATGAGCGTCGCGATGCAGCGCGTGGTCGTGACCGGCATGGGCATCGTGTCGTGTCTCGGCAATACGCTCGATGATGTTTCCGCAGCGTTGCGCGCGGGCCGCTCGCGAATCGAGCGGATCGAGGCATGGCGCGAGCGCGGCTTCGGCTCGCAGGTCGCGGGCGTTGCGTCAGTCGCGCATGAGACGCCGTTCGAGCGCAAGCTCGAACGCTTCATGGGCGACACAGCGCGGTTTGCGTGTCATGCCGCGCGCAAGGCGATCAACGACGCCGGGCTCGACCCGGCGCACTTGCGCTCACCGCGCGCGGGCACGGTGATCGGTTCGGGCGTCGGCAACATGCTGAGCTACGACGCGGCCATGACTGTCGCCAACACGCGCGGCGTCGAGAAAGTGCCGCCCTACGTCGTGCCGCATGCGATGAGCAGCACCGCGTCGGCCAACGTCGCGCAAGTGTTCGGGCTCGAAGGCGTCAGCTACTCGCCGTCGTCGGCGTGCACGACTTCGGCGCTCGCGATCGGCCAGGCGATGCAACTGATTCAGACCGGCCGCCAGCAGATCGTGCTGGCCGGCGGCAGCGAATCGTTGCACGACAACATGACGCTGATGTTCGACGCGATGGGCGCATTGTCGCGCCGCTTCAACGACACGCCGCAGACGGCGTCGCGCCCCTACGACACGGAGCGCGACGGTTTTGTGATTGCGTCGGGCGGCGGCGTGCTGGTGCTCGAAGCACTCGATCACGCGCTCGCACGCGGCGCGCGGATCTACGCGGAGCTCACAGGATTCGGCGACTGCACGGATAGCGCAGGCATGGTCACGCCGCGCGCGGCGGGGATCGCGCGTGCCATGCGCGGCGCGCTGAACGAAGCGGGCAAGCGGCCCGACTACATCAACACACACGCACCGTCGACCCCACTTGGCGACCTGGAAGAACTGCACGCGTTGAAGGAGGTGTTCGGCGCGGCGTTCGACCATCGCGTGCCGGCGTTTTCGTCGACCAAGGGCATGACCGGGCATCCGCTTGGCGCGTGCGGCGCGCACGAGGCGATCTACACACTGCTGATGATGCGCGACGGCTTCATTGCGGGTACGGCGGATATCGACACGCCGGAGCCGGCGCTCGACGGCATGCCGCTCGTGCGCACGACGCGCGACGCGCGCATCGGCACGGCGATGTCGGTGTCATACGGGTTTGGCGGCAGTTGCGCGAGTTTGGTGTTCGAAGCATGGCAGGGCGGCTGAAACGGTCGCGACTTTAATAAAACGAGGGTGATAAGAATGAAAAGAACAGGTGTATTGGGTGCGCTGGCAGTCATGGCGCTGACCCTGACGGGTTGCGCCACGCAGGTGAAGTCGCTGCCGCTCGCCGCGGCCGGCGGCGAATCGCGCGGCAACGTGCCGGTGTATTTCGGTCAGCAGGATCACCCGGCGGTCAAGAGCAGGTTGGGCGACGTGTCGTACTCCGTGCGGATCGCGCGCAAGGTCGCGGATCCCGACGACGCCTGCCACGAAGCGCTTGTCGAAGCGGTGCGCAAACTGCGCGCGGCGGCCAACGAACGCCACGCCAATGCCGTGATCGATGTGTCGACGCGTTTTCATAGCACCGAGAGCAACTCGTCGACGGAATTCACCTGCGGCGTGAGTCCGAGCGCCGCCGCGATTGCGGTGAGCGGTCAGCTCGTCGTGCTGGAATCGAACTGAGCCGAACCAGGCTGATTGAAATAGAACTCACAGAGCAACAACAACCACCAAGGAGTCTCAATGAAACGCCATCTGCTGTTTACTGCATTGTTTGCTTCGTTTGCCACGCTGAGCGCTGCGCCGGCTTTCGCTCGCGATACGGTCAGCTACTTTCCGGTCGAGCAGGCTTTGCAAAGCGAACCGGGCAAAGTGAGCGAGGACATCGGGCTGTATTTCGCGGGCCAGCGCCATCCGGCTGTCGTGAAGACGATAGGCGAATTCGCCACCAACAAGAAGACCAACGCGTTCGGCAAGAGCGATTTGCAAGCCTGCCAGCACGTGTTTCTCTCCGCGGTGATCGAGTTGCAGGAACGCGCGCGTAAGGAAGGCGGCAACGCCGTGATCAACATCAAGAGCAACTACAAGAACGAATTGCGCGAGAGCGCCACCGAGTACACTTGCGGCGCCGGCGCGGTGGTTGCCGGCGTCGCGTTGACGGGCGAAGTGGTGACGCTGCGCAAGTAAGAATGGGTCCGCGCAAATCAGCGCGGAGAAGTGCGCATGCGCGCGAGGCAAGCAGGAAGGCGGTGTACGCCGCCTTGCGCTGTTTTATCGCATCAGGCGCGTGCCTTGCTGCGTATTAACTGGTTTTGACCGCCGCGACATTGACCAGCGTTTCCCGACGCTTGCCGGGTTGCGGATGAGACAGCCCGAGCCGTTCGAACAGACCGAAGTCTTTCGCGCGGCTCCACCAGAGATAGGGCAGGGACACGTTGCGCTCGCTGAAGTGAAAGCCGCCGCGCCGGATCATGTCGAGGTAGCCGTCGGCGCTCTTTTGCACGTGCATCGGGTGGCGGAACAGCAGCCGGATCACCCACGATTTGATGTACGCGTCGGTGGATTCGGCGAATAGCAACACGCCGCCCGGTTTGAGCACGCGGTGGAACTCGGCGAGCGCGCGGTCCTGCTCGACGAGGTGGTGGAAAGTTTGATGGCAGAACACGATATCGGCGCTTGCGTCGGGCAGCGGCAGTTTCGCGCAGTCGCCGTGCAGCAGTTCGATATCTGCCAGCTTGTCACGGCAGGCGCTCGCGGCCTGAGCGGCAAGCGCCAGCGACGGCTCGTGGAAGTCGATGCCGACAAGGCGGCGCGGCTTGAACGCCTGCGCGAGCAGACGGAAGGAAATGCCCTGGCCGCAGCCGACGTCGACGATCACCGGCGCCTCGGGCAAGGGCGTATCGATCAGGCGTTTGAGGTCGTTGATGGCGACCCGCAGCACATGATGTTCCCAGGTATAGGTACGCAGGAACCAGATCCCGAAAGCCGTTTCCGGCACGAAAGGCACACTGGATGTTTCGGATGGCGACACGCTGGGCTCCCCGCGAAATGGCGTCTTGCTGTACCCGCCCTGAAGACATCCTTCGGGGCGTTAAAGCGTAGTTGTAACGAGACGTAAGGATGCAGCGAAACGCTGCTCCGGGCAAGCCAAACGATTGAGGCAATTTTGAGTACACATTCTTCAAAGCGCACGACAGTGGATGTCGTGATCATCGGCGCCGGACCGGCGGGCGCGGTGGCGGCAGCCTTGCTGCGCAAGTCCGGGCGCACCGCGCTCGTGCTGGAACGCCAGCACTTCCCGCGCTTTTCCATCGGCGAGAGCCTGCTGCCGCAAAGCATGGCCTACCTCGAAGAGGCCGGCATGCTGCAGGCCGTGGTCGAAGCGGGCTTCCAGTACAAGAATGGCGCGCATTTCGTGTATCGCGACCAGTCGTCGGCGTTCGACTTCCGCGACAAGCACTCGCCGGGCTGGGGCACCACCTATCAGGTGGAACGCGCGGTATTCGACGACATTCTGATTCGCTGCGCGGCGGAGCAGGGCGCCGAGGTGCGCTTCGGCCACGCGGTGCGCGCGGTTCATACCGGCGCCACGCCTTTGGTCGATGTGATCGACGAAGCGGATCACGCGTATCAGATCGAAGCGCGTTTCGTGTTCGATGCAAGCGGCTTCGGCCGCGTGTTGCCGCGCCTGCTGAACCTCGAAGCGCCGACGCGCATGCCCACGCGCGCCGCGATCTTCACGCACGTGCAGGACGGCATTCCATTCGGCGTGACCGACCGCAACAAGATTTGCGTGGCGACGCACCCGGGGCACCGCGATGTGTGGTTCTGGATGATTCCGCTGGCGGGCGGACGTTCGTCGGTGGGATGTGTCGCCGAGGCGAGTTTCCTCGACGTGCCGGATGCGGAGCGCGACGCGAAGCTGCGCGCGCTGATCCAGCAGGAGCCGACGCTGAATCGTTTGATCGGCAACGCGCCGTTCCTGATGCCGGTTCGCCACATCGGCGGCTATGCGGCGAACGTGGAGCGTCTGCATGGGCCGGGTTACGCGCTGCTCGGCAATGCGGGCGAGTTTCTCGATCCGGTGTTTTCGTCCGGCGTGACGATTGCGTTGCGCTCGGCGCATCTCGCAGTGGAAACCTTGAATCGTCAACTGGACGGCGAACAGGTCGACTGGTCGACCGCTTACGACGTGCCGTTGCGCAAGGGCATCGATACGTTCCGCGCTTTTGTGGAGCGCTGGTATTCGGGTGCGTTGCAGGACATAATTTTCTATCCGGAGCAGACGCCGTCGATTCGCCGCATGATCAGTTCGGTGCTGGCGGGTTATGCGTGGGATGAGTCGAACCCATATGTCGCCGATCCGGTGCGGCGGTTGAATGCGTTGCATGAGGTGTGCATGCAGCAGCGTTGATAAGCTGTGCGGGGCGGGCTGCACGGTAGGCACGAATTAGGCACGAATAAAAACGGCGCTTCGTTATCGAAGCGCCGTTTCTTCATTCAGCCGTGCAAATCAAGCAAATCAAGCCGCGATCCTCGCTGCGCCCGATGACGCAGCCTGCCGCGCATCATCACGGCGGTGCACGCGCTTGCCGGCCGCATACGTTTCATAGATCGCGCGATCGTCGCCGAGCAGCGCGAACGCGAACAGCAACTCTTCCAGCGTTTCAGTGCGCGCGGTGCGGCGCGCGAGCAGCGGCGTTGCGCTCGGATCGAGCACGACAAAGTCCGCTTCCGACTTCGGCTTCAGCGTGCCGACCTTGTCAGCCAGATCGAGCGCTTCGGCCGCACCGGCGGTCGCGAGGTAGAACATGCGCGTGGCCGTCAGATGATGGCCGCCCAGACGCGCCACCTTGTGCGCCTCGTTCATGGTCTGCAGCATCGAGAACGAGGTGCCGCCGCCGACGTCCGTCGCCAGTGCGACCGGCATGCCGGCTTCATCGGCCTTGTCGAAATCGAACAGGCCGCTGCCGAGGAACAGGTTCGAGGTCGGGCAATGCGAGGCAACCGTGCCGGTCTGCGCCATGCGCTTGCGGTCTTCCTCGTCGAGGTGGATGCAATGGCCGTACACGGCGCGGCGGCGCAGCAAACCGTAGTGATCGTAGATGTCCAGATAGCTGCGGTGGCCCGGGAACAGATCGGCGACCCATTTCACTTCGTCGTGGTTTTCCGCGACGTGGCTCTGGATGAAGATGTCCGGGTTCTTGCCCGCCAGCACCCCACACGCTTCCAGTTGCGCTTCGGTCGAAGTCGGCGCGAAACGCGGCGTGAGCGCGTACATCTGGCGGCCGCGATTGTGCCAGCGGCCGATCAACTCGGCGCTGTCGTCATAGCCCGACTGCGCGGTGTCGCGCAGGAACTCGGGGCAGTTGCGGTCCATCAGCACCTTGCCGGCCACCATGCGCAGATTGCGCGCTTCGCTCTCGGTGAAAAGCGCGTCGGCCGATTCCTTATGGACTGTGCAATACACGAGCGCGGTGGTCGTGCCGCACGCCAGCAGTTCGTCGACGAAGAAACTCGCGGTGTCGCGCGCGTAGGCCGGGTCGGTGAAGCGGCGCTCGGTCGGAAACGTGTACGTTTCGAGCCACGGCAACAAACCCGGCGCCGGCGAGGCGATCATGTCCGTCTGCGGATAATGAATGTGCGTATCGATGAAACCCGGCACGATCAGCTTGTCGCGCATTTCCTGCACTTGCGTACCGGGCGCGAGTTGCGGCGCGAGGGCGGCATACGCGCCGGCCGCGACGACATGGCCGTCTTCGACGATCAACAAGCCGTCTTCGTTGAAGACCGCCGCGTTGGGCGATTGAGCGGGATCGCCGTTGAAGGTCAGCAATTGCGCGCGGAATGCCGCTTGGGCCGATTGGGCTGCTTTTGCCGGGTTGGCAGATTGAGTCATGGAAAAACCGTCTCCGATTGTGGAAAGCTGCACAGCCCGGACGACGGTTAAAACCTCGGCTCACTCACGAGCCCGTGCCGCCGCCGGCTGCGATATCTCGGCCCGTCAGTGCGGACCGCTTGGGTGCCAGTGCGCGTCGAGCTTCGCGATCAGTTCGCTGCGTTGCTCGGGCGTGACGAACGACGCTTCGAAGCTGTTGCGGATGATCGTGTAGACCTCGGCATCGTTGAGCTTCAACGCGTCGATGGTGGCGAAATAATTGGCGTTCACGTAGCCGCCGAAGTAAGCCGGATCGTCGGAATTCACCGTGACGGCCACGCCGCGATCGAGCAGGTCCTTCAGCGTGTGCTTGGTCAGGTCGTCGAATACGCAGAGCTTCAGGTTCGACAGCGGACACACGGTTAGCGCGACGCGTGAATCGGCCAGCCGCGTGACAAGCGCCGGATCTTCGATGCTGCGCACGCCGTGATCGACGCGGTCCACTTTCAGCAGATCGAGCGCTTCATAGATATACGAGGGCGGGCCTTCTTCGCCGGCATGCGCCACGAGTTTGAGGCCGAGCGCGCGCGCCTTGGCGAATACACGTTCGAACTTTGAAGGCGGATGGCCGCGTTCCGACGAATCGAGACCGACGCCGATCAGGCGATGCTTGTATTGCTCGAACAGCGGCCGCGCTTCTTCGAAGGTGGCGAGCGCGTCTTCTTCGGACAGATGGCGCAGGAAGCACAGAATCAGCTTGCTCGTCATGCCGCGCTTTTCTGCGTCGGCGAGTGCGCGTTCGATGCCCGCCACCACGGTCGCGATCGGCACGCCGCGTTCGGTGTGCGTCTGCGGATCGAAGAAGATTTCGCTGTGAATCACGTTGTCGGCGAGGCAGCGCTCCACATAGGCCATCGTCATGTCGTAGAAGTCCTGCTCGTGCAGCAGCACGCTCGCGCCCGCATAGTAGATGTCGAGGAACGATTGCAGATCGGTGAACGCATACGCGGCGCGCAGGGCGTCGATCGAGTCGTACGCGAGCTTCACGCCGTTACGCTCGGCGAGCGCGAAAATCAGTTCGGGTTCGAGCGAACCTTCAATATGGATGTGCAACTCGGCCTTCGGTGCCAGCGCGGTTTTTTCGGCCAGCGGTGTGGGGGTAACAGTCGTTGTAGTCATGGTCGGTCAGGAGTTTGTTGAATCGCTTTTGGAGTCATCGCGCGCCGGATGCGTGAGCGTTGTGTCGAACACGTGTCGTTTATCAAACCGTCTGCGTGGCGTGATGCACGCCCGCGTTCTGCTCGACGGCCTGAAGCACCTGCGCCGCCGCCGAGATCGCGATGATCTCCGGCGACTTGTCGACGATGCCGTCCACGCCTAGCGGGCACTTCATCCGCGCGATCAACGACGGATCGATCCCGCGCGCGGCCAGCCGGTGTTCGAACTGCTTGCGCTTGCTATGCGAGCCGATCATGCCGAAGAACGCGAAGTCGCCACGCCGCAGAATGCGCTCAGCCAACTCTAGATCGAGCGCATGGTTGTGCGTCATCACGATGAAGTACGTGTTCGGCGCGGCCTGGTCGATGGCTTCGTCGGGGGCGTCGTTCGGATCGATCTTCACGTTCGGCGCATGCAGCGTTTCCGCGGGCGGAAATTGCGCGTCGCGTTCGTCGACCCAGCGAACCGCGCACGGCAGCGTGGCCAGCACGCGAACCAGCGCGGCGCCCACGTGGCCGGCGCCGAACAGCACAACCGAGAAGTCGCCCGGCGCGATGGTTTCGGTGAGCAGCGCGCCGCTGTCGTCGAAACCGGCGCCGTCCCACAGCAGGCAGTCGGCGGCGTCGACGCCCGGCTCGGGGTCGGACAGCATCACCGCATCCGGTGCGGGGCCGAATGATACGCTACGCACCGTCGATTGGCCTGCGGCCACGCGCTTCGCGAGCGTCGTGATCCAGCCGAGGTCGCCCACATCGAGCCGCTCGAATGCGAGAATCACCGCGCCGCCGCAGCATTGGCCGAGACTTGGGCCGAGCGCGAAACGCTCCAGCCGGCGCATATGCGGCGAGCGCATGCCGTCGCGCAGCACCTGGCGCGCGGTCTCGATGGCTTTCCATTCGAGGTGTCCACCGCCGATGGTGTGTTTCGCCGAATCGCGCGTGACGATCATCTTGGTGCCGGCTTCGCGGGGCGCCGAACCTTCGACGCGCGCGACCGTCACCAGCACGGCGGCATCACCGTGCGCGAGCAGTTGTTGCAGGTCAGGCAGCCAGGCTTGCATCCGGCGTTCTCCATACGTGGCCGCGCGGGGTGTCCGTGCGGCCGGTTGAATGTGGCTTGGCGCGTTCGTGTCGCGTCAGGCCGTGGGGTTATCTTTTCACGCCTTTCACGCGGTCGTGTCGGTCGTCGCGGGTTCCGTTGCCGGTGGGGGCGCGGCCTGCGGCTGCAAGGCGTCCAATGCGTCGAGAATCGCTTCGGGCGTGGCCGGCGCGCGCAACTGCGGCGCCTCCTGCGCATCCGGCACCGCGGCCGCGATCGCGTCGCGAATCGCCAGAAACACCGAGAATGGCAACAGCAACGGCGGCTCGCCGACGGCCTTCGAGCGGAACACGGTCGGCTCGGCGTTGCGGTTCTGATAGAGCTGCACGTGGAACGCGGCGGGCGTGTCGCTGACCGCGGGAATCTTGTAGGTGGATGGCGCGTGCGTCATCAGGCGGCCGTCACGGTTCCACCAGAGTTCTTCGGTGGTGAGCCAGCCCATGCCCTGAATGAAGCCGCCTTCCACCTGACCGATGTCGATGGCCGGATTGATCGATTGCCCGGCGTCGTGCAGCACGTCCGCTCGCACCAGTTTCCATTCGCCGGTCAGCGTATCGATCACGACTTCCGACACTGCCGCGCCGTACGCGAAGTAATAAAACGGGTGACCGGTCAACGTTTTCGCGTCCCAATGCACTTTCGGCGTGGTGTAGAAACCGTCCGACCACAACTGCACGCGCGCCAGATACGCGGCGCCGACGAGTTGTTCGAACGGCATCGCGCCACCGTTCACCGACACTTCGCCGTTGGCGAATTGCACGTCGTTCGCCGTACCGCCGAGTTGTTTGGCGACGAGTTCAGCGAGCCGCGCGCGAATCGTTTTTGCCGCGGCTTCGGCTGCTTTGCCGTTCAGATCGCTGCCGGTGGATGCGGCCGTTGCCGACGTGTTCGCGATCTTGGAAGTATCGGTTGCCGTGACCCGCACGCGCGAGAGCGGCAAGCCGAACTCGTTGGCGACCACTTGCGCGACTTTGGTGTTGAGCCCTTGTCCCATTTCCGTGCCGCCATGATTGACGAGCACCGAGCCGTCTTTGTACACGTGCACCAGCGCGCCGGCCTGATTCAGAAACGGCACGTTGAACGAAATGCCGAACTTCACCGGCGAAAACGCGATGCCGCGCTTGAGCACCGGACTGCCCGCATTGAACGCCGCGATCGCTTTGCGGCGCGTGCGATAGTCGCTGGAGCCGAGCAGTTCATCGGTCAGCGGCGCGATGATGTTGTCCTCGACGCGCTGTCCATACGGCGTCGTATCGCGCTCGCCGATACCATAGTAGTTGGCGAGGCGCACGTCGAGCGGATCGCAGTCCAACTGACGCGCGATGCTGTCGAGCACTACCTCCATCACGAGCGCGCCTTGCGGGCCGCCGAAGCCGCGAAACGCGGTATTCGATTGCGTGTTGGTCTTGCAGCACAGCGCGACGATGTCGACATCGGACAGGTAGTACGCGTTGTCGAAATGGCAGACGGCGCGCGTGGCGACCGCGCCCGAGAGATCAGCGGAATAGCCCGCGCGCAACGCAATTTCGACGCGCGCGCCGAGAATGCGGCCGCTGTCGTCGAAGCCCGCTTCGTACGCGTAGACCGCGTCGTGGCGCTTGCCGGTGATCATGAAATCGTCGTCGCGGTCGGCGCGCAGTTTGACCGGACGGCGCAGCAGTTTCGCGGCGAGTGCGGCCACGCAGGCGAATACTGCCGATTGCGATTCCTTACCGCCGAAGCCGCCGCCCATGCGCCGGCATTCGCACACCACGTTATGCGCCGGCCAGTCGAGCATATGCGCGACGACCTGCTGCATTTCGCTCGGGTGCTGAGTCGAACTGTAGACGAGCATGCCGTCCATTTCCTTCGGCACCGCGTACGCAATCTGGCCTTCCAGATAGAACTGTTCCTGCCCGCCGACTTCGAACGTGCCGCTGATCCGGTTAGGCGCGCTGGCGATTTTCGCATCCGGCTCGCCGCGTCTCAGATGCAGCGGCGGCAGCACGAACTGCTTCGCGGCTTTGGCCTCGGCGGGCGTGAGGATGGCTTCGAGCGGTTCGTAGCGGATCACGTCGTCGCTCTTTGCGAGCGCGGCGGCACGGCGGGCGAGGTCGTGGCTTTCGGCGATCACGGCGAACACCGGTTGGCCGAGGTACAGCACTTCGTCGACGGCGAGAATCGGGTCGTCGTGCAGCACCGGGCCGCAATTGTTCTCGCCGGGGATATCTTCCGCGGTCAGCACGGCGATCACGCCCGGTGCTTTTCTGACCGCGTCCAGATCCATCGACACGATCCGCGCATGCGCATGGCGCGACAGGCCGAGCGCCGCGTGCAGCGTGCCTTGCAGTTCGGGCACGTCGTCCGTGTAGGTCGCTTCGCCGCTCACGTGCAGCGCGGCCGATTCATGCGGCAACGACACGCCGATCGACGCGTCGCTTACTTGAGCGACGTGCCTCGCGGCATGTTCGACAAAAGCATCGGTGCGGTTCATCACGACGGCTCCTTCGCAACGGCGGCGTCCGGCGCGCCGGCTTCGAACGCGAACGCATTCACGTCGAAGAGCGCGAGCGGCGCCTCATCGCGCGTTTCGAGGTGGAAGCGCCACAGCACGTTGCGCGCCACCTTCAGTCGATACGCGCTCGACGCGCGCATGTCGGTGAGCGGCTGGTAATCGGCGACGAGCGCATTCATGGCTTGCCGCGCGGTGCTTTCGTCCCAGCTTGCGCCGTTCAGGACGGCTTCGGTCTGCGTGGCCCGCTTCGGTGTGGCCGCCATGCCGCCGAACGCGATGCGGGCTTGCTGAATCACGCCGTCTTCGCCGAGGTGCAGCGCGAACGCCGCGCACACGGCTGAGATGTCCTGGTCGTAGCGCTTCGACACCTTGTAGGTACGAAAGCGCAGATTGCCGGCCGGCCGCGGCACGCGCAGCGCCGCGACGAATTCGCCGGCCGCGAGCGCGGTCTTCTGGTAGCCGAGATAGAAGGCGTCGAGCGGCAGCGTGCGCGTTTTCGGACCGTGACGCAGCACGACTTCGGCGCCGAGCGCGAGCAGCGCCGGCATCGAATCGCCGATCGGCGAGCCGTTCGCTACGTTGCCGCCGAGCGTACCGGCATTGCGGATCGGCAGCGACGCGAAACGCGTCCACAGTTCGGCGAGTTCGGGGTAGTCGACGGCGAGTGCCGCATACGCGTCTTCGAGCGTGACGGCGGCGCCGATGGTCAGCGTCTGCGCATCGCGCTCGATCGTCTTCAATTCGGCGACGTTGCCGATGTACAGAATGTCGCCGAGATCGCGGAATTGTTTGGTGACCCACAGGCCGACGTCGGTGCTCCCGGCCAGCAGTCGCGCGTGCGGATGGTCGGCGCGGAGTCTGGCGAACGCATCGAGCGAGATCGGCGCATAAAAGGTGGGTGAACCGAACGCGGCGCCGCGCGTGTCGGGCGCACAATATTCGAAGGTGTCGCGCCGTTGCAGTTCGCGCAGGTGATCCGCAACGGCCTTGCGGTCGAGCGTGACGCGCGGGTATTGCGGATAGTCGAACATCTTCTGCGACGCGTCGACGATCGGCCGGTAGCCGGTGCAGCGGCACAGGTTGCCGGAGAGCGCGGCGTTGATCTCATCGCGGGTGGGCAGGCCGGCGGCGACCGGCTGGTTTTCGTACAGCGCCCACATCGACATCACGAAACCGGGCGTGCAGAAGCCGCATTGCGAACCGTGGCAATCGACCATGGCCTGTTGCACGGGGTGCAGGGCGCCGTCGGCGGCGCGCAGGTCTTCGACGGTGAAGAGCGCGCGGCCGTCGAGCGTCGGCAGAAACTGGATGCAGGCATTGACCGCTTTCAGCGCGAGGCCACCGTGCGCGTCCAGTTCGCCGATGACCACCGTGCAGGCGCCGCAGTCGCCTTCCGCGCAGCCTTCTTTCGTGCCGGTGCAATGCAGATCTTCGCGCAGGTGCTGGAGCACGGTGCGCGACGCCGGCACGCCCGCAACCTCACGGACGGACCCCTGGTGATAAAAGCGGATGGTTTGCGTTGTCATGGCGAATCCGAAAGACAGTGCGGACCGGGCGCGCGTTACGCATGGGGTCGCGCCGAAGCCGGCCTCGCGCACGTAGATCGCCATCCAGTTCCGAAGATAGCATTACCTTGTCCCAAAAAGATTTCCCATCTCGCATGAAGCTTATTCGGATGCGGTCATGAGATAAGTACGATTCGCGCCAGGGCGGGAAGTTGCGTGAGCCGGCGGAAGTCTGAAAACCAAGCGGGGCGGGGCATTGCGGGGGAAATAGATGGTCTGGCGGACCAGAAGCGGCGTGGTTTGGGGACGAAAAAAAGCCGGATTTCGCGTCGCCGCGCTTGGCGGCACAAAATCCGGCTTTAGTCGTTCAGGGTGGTGAACGCGGGGCGGAGAACGCCGGTCAGGCAATCCGGCGGCGGTTGCGAACCAGCGTCAGCGCCAAGGGGATGAAAGCGACCACAAACGCGACCAGCGACCATTGCGGCAGCGTCAGGCCCAGGATTGGCGGATAGGCCGTCTCACACAACCCGGCGACCTTGAACACGCCCGGCAGCCAATGCGCGGGCGGCAAGCTGTCGACCAACGGCTGCAGTGCGTCGAAGCCACAGCTAAAGCCCGGATTCGCCTGAACATACACATGACGCGCGGCCGTGACAATACCGGCCAGCGCCGACAAGGCGGCCAGCACTTCCAGCAGACGCACACCGCGCCAGTGGTTGAAACGCGCGCCGAGGAACGCGAAAATCGCGATCAGCAGGAAGAAATACCGTTGGATGATGCACAACGGGCACGGGTCTTCGTGCAGAAAATACTGCAGATACAGCGCGCCGCCCACGAGGGCAACGCAGATCAGGCCAAGCAGAACCAGCAGGGAGCGCTCGCGGCGCAGCATTGCAGTGTCGTTATTCATGGATCGTGTGGCTGTCTCGAAACGGAAAGGGCGGGTGCCCGCGATTCTAGCGCGAACCCCCGCCCCGCCGCTTATCCTGCTTTTACGGCGTATTTCCCGATCGAGCGCGTTGGCGTCGCTCGGTCAGCGAATCGCCTTGAGCACCGCTTCGGCGCCGCGGCCGATGGCCAGCAGCGCGTCGTCGGCGTGCGGCGCGCCGGCCAGCATCAGGCCGACCGGCGCGTCGCCGCGCAGATGGCACGGCAGCGACAGCGCGCAGGTGTCGAGGAAGTTGAACACGCTCGGGTTGCGCAGGATCAACGCGTTGGTGCGGCCGAAGGCGTCATCGTCGTCGACCAGATCGGCGACGCGCGGCGGCACCACCGGCACCGTGGGCGCGACGACCGCGTCGAACCGTTGCCACAGCGTGCGGGCGGCTTCAGCCAACATCGCCTCGCGTTCGGCGAGCAGGTCGAGATAGTCGGCGGCGCTGGCCGGCTCGCCCTTCAGAATGCGCACCAGCACACGCGGATCATATTGCTCGCGATGTTTTTCCAGCAACGGACGATGCCACGCATACGCTTCGATCGGCGAGAACCCGAAGCGGTTGATCTCGGGCAAACGGTCGAGCGCCGCGAACCGCACTTCGCTGACGATCGCGCCAGCCGCTTCCAGATGCTTGAGCGCCGTGTCGATTGCGGCGGCGACCGCCGGCTCGACGCCGTCGGTAACGAAATTGGTGAGCACGCCGAGGCGCACGCCTTCCAGCGGCCGGGCGGCCGGAATGCGCGGCTCGAGCCCGGCCAGCATGCGGTCCACTAGCGCGCAGCACGCCACCGAAACGCCGATCGGCCCGAACGAATCGAGGGTCGACGAAAGCGGCACGCCGCCCTGTTTGGGAATGCGGTCGGCGGTCGGTTTGAAGCCGGTCAGGCCGCACAGGGCAGCCGGAATGCGGATCGAGCCGCCGGTGTCGGTGCCGAGCGCAACGGCCGCCATGCCGTCCGCGACGGAAGCCGCCGCGCCCGAGGACGAGCCGCCCGAAATCCGCTCATCGCCTTTCACGCCGCGCTGGTACGGTGACAGCGGATTGCCGTAGTGCGGGTTCAGACCGAGTCCGGAAAACGCGAACTCGCTCATATTGGTCCGGCCGACGAGCACCGCGCCCGCCCGCTTCAAACGCGCGACCGCGACGGCGTCCGCCTTGGCGGCGGGGGCGTCGGCGAGCACGGTGGAACCGGCGCGGGTCGGCTGGCCTTCGATATCGAACAGGTCCTTGACGGACACCGGAATCCCGGCGAGCGGCGAGAGCACGGTGCCGGCGGCACGCAGACGGTCGTGTGCGTCGGCGGCGGCGCGGGCGCCGTCGGCGTCGACATGCATGAAAACGGCGGCGCCCTGGCCGGCCGGATCGGCGATCCGTTCGAGCGCGGTCTCGACGAGCGCGCGGCTCGTGGTGCGTCCGGCGGCGAGGTCGGCGGCAAGCTGGGCTAGCGGCGGAAAGGGCGTGAATTCAGTGGCCATGATGTCGGTAGAAATCCGGTTGAACCGGGCGAAGCCGGTCGTTGGGCTAATGCGTGAACTTGGATGTGCGGGCTCGAATACGGTCGATCAGATGCGACTAATCAGATGCGGTTGAAAAGCGTGGCGCGGAACGCTTCGATATGTTTTTGCACGGATTGGCGCGCGCCTTCGGCGTCGCGTTTGCGCAGCAGGTCAAACAGTTCGAGATGTTCCTCGTGCACGTCTTCCAGATGATGCGGCTCGGACAGCGAAATAAACCAGAAGCGCAGCGAGCGCTCATGCAGCCCGCGCAGGATGTCGGCCAGCACCGGGTTCCGCGAAGCCGCCGAAATCGCCAGATGAAACTCGCGGTCGATATCCATCATGCCCTCGATATCGTGCGCGGCGACGCACACGGCCGAGCGGTCCAGCAGCGCCTGCATCGCGTCGTAGTCGTGCTGTTGCGCGTGGCGTGCGGCCAGTTCGACGCAGTAGCTTTCGTTCACGAGACGCACGTCGATGATCGCCAGCACGTCGTCTAGCGAAACCGGGCGGACCATGATGCCCTTGCGCGGCATGATGGTCAGCATGCCTTCATGCACCAGCCGATGCAGCGCCTGATGAACCGGCGTCCTGCCGATGCCGGTCAGCGCCATCAGTTCCGCTTCGTTGAGCACCTCGCTCGGCCGCAGGCGCATGGTGATGATCTCGCGCTTGACGAACGCATACGCCTGCTCGGCGAGACTCGCGGCGGCGGTCGCGCGGGCGGGCGTGGAAGAGCGGGCGGTCTGCAAAAGCGTCATGTGAAGTGGCAGCGGACAATGTCGTCCGCATTGTAGAGCAAGGTTTTGCGCGCGCGACGCGGGCCGGCTGCGCTCCACGGCTGGTGGGCGATCAGCCCGCGCTATCCAGACGCGGCGCGCATGGAACGCGGTCCCGCGCTCGCTTTCGTTTCGCACGACGCGTGAACGCTGCGCGGGCGCGTCGCCAGATCGCGTCCATCACCGTCTGTCAGGCGCGGCTCGGCGCGACCGCCGCCGCATGCTGCACCTTGACGCGCGGCATCATCAGCGTAACCAGCCCGCCTACAATCAGCGCCCCCGCGATCAACACGAGCCCGAACGTCACGCTCTGCGTCGCGTCCTTGACGATACCGAGCACATACGGGCTCACATACCCCGCGAGATTCGCGATCGAGTTGATCACCGCGATTCCGGCGACCGCGGCCGTGCCTTGCAGGAAGGTTGTCGACATCGACCAGAAAATGCCGAAGCCCGCGAGAATGCCGATGTACGCGATCGACAAACCGGTGACGGCGAGCGGAATGGAGTTGGTTACCGAGGCGCTGCCGAGCAATCCCGCCGCGCCGATGAAGCAGCACACAGCGTAGTGCCAGCGCCGCTCGCCGGTGATGTCCGACGAGCGCCCGATCAGGATCATGCCGATGCCCGCCGCGAGATACGGGATCGCCGTGACGAAACCGTTGGTGACGAGGTTCGTCACGCCGAGATCCTTGACGATCTGCGGCAGCCAGAACGAAAAGCCCGCATTGCCGGTAACGAGGCAGAAATAGATCAGCGTGAGCAGCCAGAAACGGCCCGAGCGCAACGCCACGGCGAGGCTATGCTCGGCGCCGGCCGCCGCGGCCGCGCTGTTTTCCCGCGCCAGACGGCCGAGAATCACGCGCTTTTCGTCGTCGCTCAACCAGGCGGCTTCGGCGGGCGTGTTGCGCAGCACGGCGAGCGCCCAGAAGCCGGCGAGGATCGACGGAATGCCTTCGATCAGGAACATCCACTGCCAGCCGCGCAAGCCGTGCGCTTCATGCAGCGCCGACATCAGAAAGCCCGACAACGGTGCGCCAATGATGCCGGCCACCGGAATCGCCGCCATGAACACGGCGACCATGCGCGCGCGGCGGTCCGACGGAAACCAGAAGGTCAGATAGAGCACCACGCCCGGCACCAGCCCGGCTTCGGCGACGCCCAGGAAAAAGCGCAGCACGTAGAACATCGTTTCCGAGCGCACGAACATCATCAGACACGACAGCAGGCCCCACAGCATCGTGATGCGGGCGATCGTGGCGCGCGCGCCGAACTTCTTCAGCAGCAGATTGCTCGGCACTTCGAACACGAAGTAGCCGAAGAAGAAGATCCCCGCGCCGAGTCCGTACGCCGCGTTCGACAAGCCGAGGTCGCCGGTGAACTGCAGCTTCGCGTAACCGATGTTGACGCGGTCCAGATACGACAGCACGTAGACGAGAAACAGGAACGGCATGATGCGCCAGGTGATTTTGCGCAGGGCGGCGGCTTCGAGCCAGGCGTCGGAAGACGCGTCGGCGGCGGATAGCGAAGGGGAGCTCATGAATGCCTCATTCGACGATAGGTAGCGCGCGCACGCGATAGGCGTGGCGCAGCGTGCGGTTCAGGATGGGATCGTGCAATTCGAGTTCGAGCGCGTCGCCGTCGGCCATGCCGACGATGCCGCCCTGTACCGCCAGCGTGCCGCAGAACATCGCCGCGCCTTGCACGAGCGGCGCGCGCGCGAGCAGATCGGCGGCCGGCAGCAGCGATGCCACGCTGCCTTGCTGATAGACGCGCCGCTCGCCGGTGTGGGTGACTGCGAAAGCGCGTAGTTCGAGCTGATCCCAGTGGCCGGCCACGTCGTCGAAACGCCAGGCGTCGCGCGCCAAGGGTTTCGGGCAGACCTGTTTGGAGACGGTCACGCCGTAGGCCTCGACTTCGCGGTCGGTGTGATCCGAACCCACGGTGACGAGCAAGCCCGTCTTTGTCTGCACCAGCACGCATTCGGCTTCGCCGCTCGACTTCACGCCGACCACGTCGATCTGCTCGGCCTGCGTCAGCAGTTCCGCGCCGAGGCGGTAGAAGCACGGCGTGGTGGACGGCCGCTTCACGCCGAGTTCAGCCAGTTCGGCGATGTGATGCTCGATCGCGGCCTGATCGCGCCCGGCCCAGCCGGCAATGGTCAGGCGATTCACCTCGGCGATCGCAGCGCAGCTGCCGCCGGAACGGTCTACAACATTGAAGGACACCTGCTGCATTGCTCGACGCCGAAAGAAAATATGCTGCAAATATTATTGTGATATTTCACAGGAGTCCAGCGCGCCAAAAACATTCTTGCGGACGGCGCGGGTGAGGCCCGCAGCTTGCCGCAATGCCATTTCGTCGAGCGTCGACGTGAGGCGAGGTGTCGCGTTCCTTTGCTAAACTGCGTTTTCAATATTACTTTTTGTAAGGGACGTATCCATGCACCATGGCATCGGCTTCATTCAGGACCTGGCGGTCGTGATGGCGCTCGCCGGCGTCGTCACCGTGCTGTTCCATCGCCTGAAACAGCCGGTGGTGCTCGGCTACATCGCGGCCGGCGTGATCATCGGGCCGTACACGCCGCCATTCCAGTTGATCCACGACGAGCAGACCATTCAGACGCTCGGTGAACTCGGCGTGGTGTTCCTGATGTTTTCGCTCGGCCTCGAATTCAGCCTGCGCAAGCTCTTCAAGGTCGGCGCGACGGCGATCGTCGCGGCGCTCTCCGAGATCGTGCTGATGCTGTGGATCGGTTACGAGATCGGCAGCGCGTTCGGCTGGAGTTCAATGGATTCGCTGTTCCTCGGCGCGATCCTCGCGATCTCGTCGACTACCATCATCGTCAAGGCGCTCTCCGAACTGGGCCTGAAGCGCGAGAGCTTCGCGCAACTGGTGTTCGGTATTCTGATCGTCGAGGACATTCTCGCCATCGCCATGCTGGTGCTGCTGTCGGGCATCGCGCAGACGGGGCAGTTGAGCGCGGGCGTCGCCGTGGTCACGCTCGGCAAGCTGCTGCTGTTCATGACGGTGTCGCTGGTGGTCGGCATTCTGGTCGTGCCGCGCGCGTTGAACTACGTGGCGCGCGCGAAGAGCGACGAGATGCTGCTCGTCTCCGTGCTCGGCTTCTGCTTCGGTTTTTGTCTGCTGGTCGTGAAGCTCGACTACAGCATCGCGCTCGGGGCGTTCCTGATCGGCGCGATCATGGCCGAATCGCGCCATCTGCATCGGATCGAGCATCTGATCGCGCCGCTGCGCGACGCCTTTTCCGCGATCTTCTTCGTGACCATCGGTTTGATGCTGAACCCGGCCGTGCTGGTCGACTACGCATGGCCGATCGCGGTGATCACGGTGGCGGTGATCGTCGGCAAGATCGTGTCGTGCGGGCTCGGCACCTTTCTCGCCGGTAAGGACGGCCGCACGGCGATGCGTGTCGGCATGACCGTTTCGCAGATCGGCGAGTTCTCGTTCATCATCGCGTCGCTCGGCTTGACGCTGAAGGTGACCAGCGCGTTTCTATATCCGATCGCGGTGGCGGTGTCGGCGTTGACCACGTTGTTCACGCCGTATCTGATCCGCGCGGCCGACCCGCTGACGCAGCGCCTCGGTCACGCCATGCCGCGCACGCTCGCGAACGTATTCGGCATGTACGGGCAATGGTTGCGCAGCTTGAGCACGGGAAGCGGCGAACCCACGCTGTTCAGCATGACACGGCGGATCATTCTGCAGATCGCTGTCAATCTGGCGCTGGTCGCCGCGATATTTTTGATCGTGACGTATAGCGCGCCTTATACCAGTGCGTGGCTCGCACATTGGGTGAGTTCGGAGCCGATGCAACGCGTCGTGCTATGGAGTCTCGCCCTGGTGGTGTCGATGCCGTTTCTGGTGGCCGTGTATCGCAAGCTCAAGTCGCTTGCGTTGCTGCTTGCCGAAGTCAGCGTGCAACCGGCGACGGCGGGGCGATTCACGAGCGCGATCCGCTACACGATCTCCGATCTGGTGCCGGTGGTCTCGATGGTCGGCGTGTTTCTGCTGGTCGCGGCGCTTTCGGGCGGCATTCTGCCGCCGACCGGCCTGCTCGGCGCGGTGCTGGTTTGCGCCGCATTACTGCTCGCGCTGGTGTGGCGCTGGTGCGTGAAAATCCACGCGGCCATGCAGATCGCCTTGCGTGAGACGTTCGAAGAGCAGCCGGATCCTTGAGTCAGACTTGCCTCGCGGTTCTCCGGGCCAAGCACCGCGGGGCGCCCGCGACAATGTGAGCAATTGTGTGCGGGTTTGCGGCGCTTGGCTCGCTAGCGGATAATCAGGGCATATTCATTCGTTCGCGTGGAAGGCGCCTGTCTGACTGTCATGAGCGAAAACAAACCTGAAAATGCCGGCAAGCCCGGCAATCCCACGCCGCCTTCGGCGTCGCCCGCGCCGTCCGGCACTCCGCCCTGTGCGTCGACAGCCGGCTCCGTGCCGCCCGATCCGGCGGCCTCGCTACCCCTCTCGCACGAAGATGCCATCCAGTCGCCGATCAAGGATGTGACGCCGCCGGATGTTTCATCCACGCCCACGCCGGCTGTGGTCACCGCGACGCCGGCTGCCGAGGAGGCCGCCGTGCGATCGTCGACGGACGATCCCGACAGCGCGTCGGCGGTCACGCCCGCCGATCCGCAAACGGCGCGGCAACGCGACGCGGCGGAAGCACGCAGCGCGGCCGCGGCATCCACCGCAAAGCAGGAAGCGGCAGTTCATGAACGGGACGCGCGGCGTGCCGGCGTCCATGCGATGAGACCGTCGCCAACTGTCGGCAGTGAACCCGTGGACGGCGAGCTGGTGAGCTCCGTCGAAGACGTTACAGTGAACGAAGAGATTCCGGCTTCCACCGAGCGCCGGGCGGGCTCGCCGCCGCCCGGTTTCGGCGCGGCGCCCGACTTCACCGCGTCCAACCCGCCGCCGCCCAACGCCTTGCCGCCGTCGCCGCCGCGCTATCTGAAGCACAACGATTCGGCGTGGACCGTGTTCGGCCGCATCGTCGCGGCGCGTGCGCGCCAGATTTTCGATCGCGCGGGCCAGCGGATCACGCAGCGCACGCTGCGCATCGGCGTGTCGGCGCGTATCTTCCATCCCGAGCCGGGTGCGAAGGGATTGCGCGGCAAGACCTTGCAGTATCTCGAGGAATCGATCGCGCACTGGGTGATGTCGCGCGACGTTCTGGTGTTCATGATTCCGACGGTCGGTCATCAGGGCATGCTGCATCCGAGCAATATCCGTTTGCGCGACTACGCGAAGCATCTCGACGGCCTGCTGCTGCAAGGCGGTGCCGACGTCTCGCCGCAGTCCTACGCGGAACAGGCGACCAGCCACGAATGGCCGGGCGACCGCGTGCGCGACATGTACGAACTCGAACTGCTGCATGAGTTCGTCGAATCCGGCAAGCCGGTGCTCGGCGTGTGCCGCGGCTGTCAACTGATCAACGTGGCGTTCGGCGGCACGTTGTATCAGGACATCGCCACCGATGTGCCGACGGCGGCCACGCACGTCAACGAGAACTACGATCAGCATCGGCACGGCATTCATTTCCCGGACGGTTCGACGCTCGCCAACATGTTCCCGGGCCGGCGCGATGCGATCGTCAACTCGATTCACCACCAGGCGGTCAAGACGCTCGGCCGCGATCTCAATATCGAAGCGGTGTCGGCGTCGGACGGCATCATCGAAGCCGTGCGCTACCGGCGCGCGCCGTTCGTAATGGGCGTGCAATGGCATCCGGAGTTTCATCGCGCGGGCGGGCCGGAGTTGCTCGACTGCACGCCGTTGCTCGATACGTTCCTGCGGGTGGCGCGCGAGACACGGTTTTAAGACGCGCTGGCTGGCGAGGCGGGGTGGCTCGCCGAGTAGGTCGTTCGCTGGAGGCGCACCGCCGCGGTTGTCAACGGTGCGCCTCTTGTATTTTTCTCCCGCTGCTTTACCGATTCGTTTCTCGCTCGACTCTCGCATCGGCCTGCCGATGCAGGCGGCAGTACTATTTCTTTGAAGTCGCAGACATCTTGTTACCGAGACAGATAATCAGGAATGCGAGTTTTTTCTTGATTAAACTGTACGCATCTTACTGCCAGGCGCTTTATCTCCATATTGCGCATCCGCTTACCGCTGAGTTCGTGCCACCGTCACGCAAATTCAAGTCATTCGCACGAGGCGGAACGTCGCATTTTCGTCGTATCCGGACATGTTTATTTCGCGATGGACGCGCTGACTTGATCAAATCATTCGTCAGCCGTTTATCTCGATTTAAAGTCCGTCGCCGTGACGTTTCAATGCTTCGCTTAAAGGCGAATCCGCGCGATAATCTGCGGCTGTTTTGGATTCGCATGGAGCATGCACGTATGAAGTATCCCTTATTAATACGGCGCGCCATGCTGCTCGCGACCTCGTGTGCGCTATTGCAGCAGGGCGGTTTCGTGCTGGCCGCGCAAGGCGACGAGGCCGCGCCGGTGGTCGGTACACGGCCAGCCATCAACACCCTGACGCCGCAGCCTGTCGCCGAGGCGCTGCGCAACGCGGCATCAACCGCGTCGGCCACGTCGCCTACGGCCGGCGATGCGCAAGGCAATGTCGCCGAACTGATGCAGATGATTCACGACGCGAAGCTGAGCGAACTGCGCACCACGTATAACGGCAGTTATGGCGCCAGTCTGTTTTTCCATCCACGGGAAATGACGTACTACGTCGCGTTATTTCAGGACAAGCATTTCTGGCGTGTGATCAAGTCCGAGGACATGGCGCGCGCGGAAGCGATCTATGCGGGCTTTGCCCAGCAGACGGCGCAACTCGCTGATGTCGAGATTCGCCGCACGCAGTTGCAGGCGCAGAAGGCGTACATCGAAGACGTGATTGCAATGTCCGAAGATCGCGCGAAACGCTTGCAGGCCGATCTTGAAGTGGCTCGCACGCAGCAGGCCAAGGTCAACGACTATCAGCGTCAAACGCAAGGCGAAGCGGCCACGCTGCACGCGGAAAAGGAAAGGGCGCAAGCGCAACTGCGTCAGGTGCAGGGCGAAGTGCTGCAACTTCAGCGGCAAACCGAAATGGGATTGCCGATTCAGAGGTAACATTCAGAAGTAAATGTATGAACGTAAAAAAGCCCGGCCAATTCGTGGATGAATTGGCCGGGCTTTTTTTGCTACGCGACGTCTATGCGGTCGCGCGGGTGCTTACTTCGCAAATTGATCCGGAACGTCGGTCACGCGCCGATGTGAAAGATGGTTCATCCATTCGGTGCCGCTGGTGCCGGACGCATTGTTTGACGAACCGGTGCGCGGCATTGGCACGGTATCGCGGACATGTGTAGCAGCTGACATGGTTACGCCCGCGTATTCGTCGACGCCGAGTCGAGCCGGAGCGACCGGCGAATAAGCTCCGGCAGCCGACAGCTTTGGCGACGCATTTGCTGCGACCCGTGGGGCCGCGCTGCGTGTCGCCTCTGCGGCGCTAACCATTGCGTGCGATGGTCGGTTTGCGGCGACGAAACGCGCGATGCGCCGGTTAATTTGTCCGTGTTGCTTGCGGCTTTGCTCGCGGACGAGCTGACCGCGATGTGAGACGGCTTTATCGGCGATGACATGCGCCGAAGCGAAGCGCAATGTGGAGGCAGAGTTCGAAGCGGGCACCGACACCGCCGCCGCCGCTGCCGCCGCAGAGCCGGACGCAGGCGCCGCATTCGAGAGCGCGGGCATTGATGCCGCGACTGCTGCGGACCTGCTCGCCGCGACGTTATCCACGGCGCGAGCGTTGACTGCGGCCGGTGGCTGAGCCTTCACTGACCGCGAGTCGCGTTCGTGCGAGACCTTGCCCGCGGAATCCATATGAGTGACGGTGTCACGATGCATCAGATGATCGAACCCGATCCATCCAAGCATCGCAGTACCGCCGAGCACGCATGCGCCGCCTGCCAACGCACTCCAGTGATGGGCCGACCCGCGTACGGCCGTTGCATACGCATGCGGCAGAACCGGCGGGACGGCCGCAGCAGCCGCAGCCATTTGCGCTACCGCGTCGAATGGTTTTTCGAACACCGGAGCCGGCACCGTGGTCGCGCGCTGTTGTTCCGACGGCGACCATCGGCAAAGCGAGCGAATGGCCTGGTCGCTCAGGCAGAACGTGCGCAGCATGGCTGCGTAGAGTGCCTTGAGTTCCGTGCGCAAACTGTAGCCCGGCGGAAGCAGTGCCCAGTCCCGGCCGAAGGATGCCGGCACATGACCCAGCGGACGCAGGCGCGGCACGGCCAGATGGCCCTGGATCGGGATGAAAGGAATGGTGGACATCGGTCGTTTCCAGCGCCTCTTAAAGGGGCCGCCGCTCGGCGGTCACGGGATCTGCGGGGACTCAGGCCTCGGTGCGATGCGCGTGAAACGCCAGACATGCACGCCGTACGTCGACGCCGACCACCCGCGTTGTGCTGGGCAAGCACACGGGCGCATGGGCGTGTCACTCAGTGAAGCCGTAGGGGTGTGGAGGATGCTACCGGGATGCAGTCGAGTTGGAGTGCGGAAACTTCCGAATGGTCGTGTCGAATCGTCTTGGCTTGAGTCGGGCCTCGACATCGCTCAAACGAGCCATGCTCGTCCTATCGATCGAGTCTGTAGACGTAGCGCAACGCTGTAATATCCACGCCGCCCATATGATCCGGTTCGGCGCCGACGAACTGCCAGCCTTGCCGCTCATAGAAGCCGATTGCCGGCGCGTTCCCTTCGAGCACATACAGATAGAGTTGCGCTTCGCCTTGCGCGCGAGCCCAGTCTTTGGCGGCACGCATGAGCAGCTTGCCGACACCGATGCCCTGATAGTCCGGCAGCGTGTGCAGGTTATCGAGCAGCACGCCCCACGCGGACTCCGGTTGACGTTCGACGCAGACAAAACCCGTCGGCTCGCCGGCGAGTTCGGCGATCAGCACGATGCGGCGTTCGCCGCCGGGGGCGCTCAGCCGCGCTTCCCAATAGGCCGCGCGTTCGCGCGTCACTTCGCCGTCGAGAAATGTGTCGGGCAGCAGGTTGCGATAGGTGGCCTGCCAACTGGTGGTGTGGATCGAAGCGATAAGCGCGGCATCCGCAAGCGTGGCGGGGCGCAGTGAAAGAGCGGGGGTGGTTCGCATCGGGGTAGTGATCAACGGAATGCCTGACTGCGAATGTTAGCGCGACGGCCGGCCATTCTATGTAAGGAAACTGTATGCATTTCGCGACAGCGGCTTCAACGGTAACATTACGTGGAGCAGCTACCACGTGAATCACAACGTTTACCCTGATATCGCAACAATGCGTTCAGCATGAAAATGCGGCGCCCCGGGCGCGTTCTCTTGCAGCCGTCCGAGGCGTCCGCTTGACAAAACCGGTGGATCGTTTCAACTGCCTGCCGTCGCCGATCCCGCGTGGCGACAGGCTTATCAGAGAATGTCATGTCAACAGCGACACACGCTACTTCCACATCGCAAGAATCCAAAGTCAAGACGGTCTTCCGCGTAGTCAGCGGCAACTTCCTTGAGATGTACGACTTCATGGTTTATGGCTATTACGCTTCGGCGATCGCCAAGACCTACTTTCCAAGCGGCAACGAATTCGCGTCGTTAATGCTGTCGCTGTCGGTGTTCGGCGCGGGCTTCCTGATGCGGCCGCTCGGCGCGATCGTCCTCGGCGCTTACATCGATCATCACGGCCGGCGCAAAGGTCTGATCCTCACGCTGGGCTTGATGGCGCTCGGCACGCTCACGGTCGCATCGATTCCGGGTTACGCGACGATCGGCTTGCTGGCGCCGGTGCTCGTTCTGGGCGGCCGGCTATTGCAGGGTTTTTCCGCCGGGGTCGAACTGGGCGGCGTGTCGGTGTATCTGTCCGAGATCGCCACCAAAGGCAACAAGGGCTTCTACTGCGCATGGCAGTCGGGCAGCCAGCAGGTTGCCGTGGTGTTCGCCGCGCTGATCGGCGTGTTCCTCAACAAGATGTTGCCGGCCGACCAGATGAGCGCCTGGGGCTGGCGCGTGCCGTTCCTGATCGGCTGCCTGATCGTGCCGTTCCTGTTCCTGATCCGCCGTTCGTTGCAGGAAACCGAGGAGTTCAAGGCGCGCAAGCACCATCCGAAGATGGGCGAGATCATGAAGACGATGGCCGCGAACTGGGGCATCGTGCTCGGCGGCATGGGCATGGTGATCATGACCACGGTGTCGTTCTACATGATCACGGCGTACACGCCGACCTTCGGCAAGGAAGTGCTGAAGCTGTCGTCGATCGATACCCTGGTCGTCACGGTCTGTATCGGTCTGTCGAATCTGATCTGGCTGCCGCTCGCGGGGGCGTTGTCCGACCGTATCGGCCGGCGTCCGGTGTTGCTGACGTTCACGATCCTCACCATCATCACCGCGTATCCGGCGCTGCAGTGGCTGGTGGCGGACCCGTCGTTCGCGCGCTTGCTGGAGGTCGAACTGTGGCTGTCGTTCCTGTACGGCAGCTATAACGGCGGGATGGTCGTGGCGCTGACCGAAGTCATGCCGGTCGAAGTGCGGACCGCCGGTTTCTCGCTCGCCTACAGCCTCGCCACGACGATCGGCGGCTTCACGCCGGCAATCTCGACGTTGCTGATTCACTCCACCGGCAACAAGGCGGCACCGGGTCTGTTCCTGGGTGTGGCGGCGATTTGCGGGTTGATCGCGACGTTGGTGCTGTATCGCACGCCGGAATCGCGCAATCAATATCGGACGGCCTGAGCTTCACCGTTCCTGATTCATTCGGGCAAGAGAAAACCCCGCGTTCTCACGAACGCGGGGTTTTTGTTTTGTGCCCGGCGATGACGGCTGACTTCGCCGGGCGGCGTGCGCGCTAGCCCTTGCGCAACTCGTTCGCCACGGCCTCGACGACATCACCCCACGCGCCGGGTTGCGGCTGGCGCACCAGCGTTGCGCCCGGATACCAGGGGCTGCGTGTTTCGCCGACAAACCAGCGCCAATCCGCCGCGAACGGCAGCATCAACCACAGTGACTTGCGCAGCGCGCCGGCAACGTGCGCGATCGACGTATCGATCGACACCACCGCGTCGAGCCGTTCGATGATCGCCGCCGTGTCCGCGAAGTCGCCGATCCGCTTGTCGAAGCGGTGAATCGACGCTGCGCGCGGATGCGCGTCGAGCGCCACGCGTTCGTCTGCGCTCAACTCGGGCTGCAGCACGATCCAGTCGATGCCGTCGAGTGCGAACAGCGGATCGAGCGCGGCGAGCGGCATCGAACGCGTTTCGTTTTGCTGGATGCGTCCCGACCACGCGATGCCGATCTTGCGCTTCGCCTGGCCGCCAAGCGAGCCGCGCCATTTGCGGCCGTAGGCGGGCGGCACGCTGAGATAGGGCGTGCGGTCCGGAATGGTGTCGAAGCTCGTGCCGAGCGCGAGCGGCAGACTTAGCAGCGGACATTGCAGATCGGCGGCGGGACGCGGCGTGCCTTGGGCGATCAGCGTCACGCGCCAGGCTTGCGCGGCCGGAGCCAGCAAGGGCAGCAGTTGCGGCTGCACTTCGAGCACCACGCGCGCCGCGCGCTGCGCGACCAGCGGGACGAAGCGCACGAATTGCAGCGTGTCGCCGAAACCCTGCTCGGCGTGAACCAGCAGCGTACGTTCGGCGATCGGCTCGCCGTGCCAGCGCGGCAGCGTCTGGATCAGCGGCTGCGCCATGGTTTGCAGGCGCCACTCGTACTCCGGCAGCCCGCGTGCGAAATCGCGCAGCGCGAGCCACGCGAGCGCGCGGTTCATATGCGCGGAGGCGAGATCGGGCCGCAGACGCAGCGCCTGATCCAGCGCGCGCACGGCGGGGCCATGCGCGCCCAGCGCCTGGTGCGCGGTGCCCAGACTCAGCCACGCGAGCGCGAATTGCGGATCGAGACCGACGGCGCGTTCGAGATACGGGAGCGCCTCGGCGTGGCGTCCCAATGCCGCCAGCGCATTCCCCATGCCGAAGATCGCCGGCGGCAGGTTCGGCTGCAAGCTCAGCGCCGCCTTGAACGACGCGACCGCCTCAGCATGGCGGCCGGTGGCGTCGAAGGTGTTGGCGAGATTGAAGTGCGCGGCGACGAAGCGCGGCTCGGCCGCCAGCGCCGTCTCGAAACACGGGATCGCTTCTTCCGCGCGACCGAGCGCGTTCAGCGACATGCCCATGTTATTGAGCGCGCCGGCGTGACCGGGACGCAGTTCGAGCGTGCGCCGGAACGCGGCGATGGCTTCCGTGTGGCGTCCGAGCGCGTGCAGCGCATTGCCGAGATTGTTGTGCGACGAAGCGTCGTTCGGTTGCAGCCGCAACGACCTCTCGAACGCGTCGGCGGCGTCTTCATGACGGCCCGCCGCGGCGTACGCGTTGCCGAGGTTGTAGTGCGCCATCGGGAACGACGGCGCGAGCGTCAGCGCATTGCGGAACTGTTCGATGGCGTCGTCGATCTGGCCCAGCGCTTTCAGCGCGTTGCCCAGGTTCAACTGCAGCGCGGCGTCTTCCGGACGCAGGTTCACCGCGCGCCGCACGAGCTCGGCGGCTTCGGCGTGCTGGCCCTGCTGGTGGCGCAGAACGCCCAGCAGGTGCAACGCATCGACGTGCGCGGGATTGCCGTCGAGCGTCGCGCGGTAGCCCCGTTCGGCGTCGTCGAGGCGGCCGTCACGATGCGCCGCGAAAGCGCGGTCAAATACAGGTTGCATGACGGGGGATGGCATTCGGGTGAGGCAGAGGCCGCATTTTCCCACACTCGCCGGACCGCGCTCCGAATTGACCGATTGTCTCGATATCTATAACATATGAATACATGTTCATATGTTCTTCCGCAGCGCCGCCTGCCATGGCTTCTTCCCTTGCTTCCAACTCGTCGTCTGCGAGCGTTGACGATCGCTCGGTGGACACGATCGTGCCGCTTGCCGATCTGTTTCGCCTTCTCGGCGACCCCACGCGCTTGCGCATCGTACTGGCGTGCCTCGACGAGCGGCGCGCGGTCGGGGCGATTGCCGAGGCGCTGGGGTTGTCGTCGTCGCTCGTGAGCCATCATTTGCGGCTGCTTCGCGCGGCGCGGATCGTGCGCGCGGAACGACAGGGCAAGCAGGTCTTCTATCTCGCCGCCGACCGTCATATCAGCGCGATGCTGGCCGGTATGCTCGAACACGTGGCCGAACCGGCCGGCGATGATTCACTGGAACCGTCATGAAGAAACCGGAAACTCCGAACACTGTTGCTGCAGACCGTTACGATCGCACCTCGGGCCGCGCCGACCAAGCCGGTCAAGCGGACGGCGCCCACAGCCACAGTCACAGCCAAAGCCACAGTGAAAGCAGCCACAACCACAGTGGCCACGATCACAGTCATAGCGGTCACAGTCACGCCCACGGCCACGCCGGCCATCACCACGCCCATGCTCCCGTCGCAGGCCACGGCCGCGCGTTCGCGCTCGCGGTCGTGTTGAACATCGCCATCGTGATCGCGCAAGCCGTCTACGGTGTGCTTGCTCATTCCACCGCGCTGCTCGCCGACGCCGGCCACAATCTCTCCGATGTGCTCGGGCTGCTGCTCGCCTGGGGCGCGTCATGGCTCGCCACCCGTCGCCCGTCGGCGCGCTACACGTTCGGTTACGGCAGCTCGTCGATTCTCGCTTCGCTCATCAATGCCGGGCTGCTCTTGTTCGCATGCGGCGTGATCGTCGCCGAAGCAATCGGGCGGCTGATGAATCCTGCGCCGGTGGCGGGGCTCGCGGTGTTCGTCGTCGCGACGGTCGGCGTGGTGGTCAACGGGATTTCCGCGTGGCTCTTCATGCGCGGGCAGAAGGAAGACTTGAACATTCGCGGCGCCTTCCTGCACATGGCGGCGGATGCCGGCATCTCGGCGGCGGTCGCGGTGAGCGGCCTCGTGATTCTCTACACCAACTGGACGTGGCTCGACCCGGTCATGAGCCTGCTCGTGGTGGCGGTCGTGGTGGTCGGCACGTGGGGCCTATTACGCGATTCGGTGCGCCTCGCGCTCGACGCCGTGCCGCCCGGCGTCGATCTGCAAAGTATCCGCGATTATCTGGCGGGACAGCCCGGCGTCGTCGATGTGCACGATCTGCATGTGTGGGCGCTCTCGACCACCGGCAATGCGCTGAGCGCGCATCTGGTGATGCCGGACGGCCACCCCGGCGACGAGTCGCTCGACGTGATCGTCGTCACGCTGCGCGAACGTTTCTCGATGCATCACGCCACGCTGCAAGTCGACCTCGGCACCACGGACCATCGGTGCGCAATGGATCATGCGCCGCACGCGCATTGAGGCAAACGTGTGTGCGCAGTAAGCCCAGGCCAATCGCATGATTGATGCAGCGCACCGTCGGCGGCTTGCCAGCGACGCTTCAGGGCGACTTCCTCCGGGCGTACACTAGAACGCATTGTTGTTTCCGGAGTTCCGCATGGACGCTGCCGCAAACGATGCGTCGCCGGTGCTGATCGTCGGCGCCGGCCCCACCGGGCTCGCCGCGGCGATGAGTCTTGCGCGTGCCCACATCCCCGTGCGCCTGATCGACAAAGCCATGCAGCCGAACCCGTATTCGCGGGCCATCGGCATCCAGGCGCGCACGCTCGAGTTGCTCGAGCAGCATCGGCTGGTCGAACCGTTTCTCGAACTCGGCCATCGCGCGCGCATCGCCAATCTGTTTTCGAACGGCATGCGTCTCGCCCAACTCGATTTCGATCCGCTCCACACGCGCTATCCCTATCTGCTGTTTCTCGATCAGTCCGTGACCGAGCGCTTGCTGACGGAGCATCTCGCAACGTTCGGCGTGACGGTCGAGCGCGGTGTCGAGCTGACCATGTTCGCGCAAGGCTCCGCCAGCATCCAAGCGACGCTGCGCCGCGCGGACGGTCACACGGAGACGATGCGTCCTTCGTACATGATCGCCGCCGATGGCGCGCATAGTGCGATCCGTCATCGCCTGGGTCTGGGCTTTGAAGGCAAGACCTTCGAGCAGACTTTCCTGCTTGCCGATCTGCACGCCGAAACCGATTGGCCCGAAGACGAGTTTCATATCTTCGCGTCTGGCGAAGGACTGGTGGCGCTATTTCCAATGGGCCACGGCCGGCATCGCCTGATCGCGGATCATGCGCTCGAGCCTGCCGCCGTCGCGCCGCCCGCGACGCCCGCGGTGCTGGGTGAACCGCCGTTGAACAAAGTGCCGGCGCCGTCGCTCGAGGAATGCAAGGCGTTGATCGCCCGGCGCGTGCGCGAGCGGGTCGACGTGTCGGACCTGGCGTGGTCCTCGTATTTTCATCTGAACAGCCGCATGGTGGACCGGCTGCGCGTCGGCCGCATCTTCCTCGCTGGCGACGCCGCTCATGTGCACAGCCCGGCCGGCGCGCAAGGCATGAACACCGGCATTCAGGAAGCGTTCAATCTCGGCTGGAAGCTGGCGCGTGTGCTGAAGAGCGCGGCGCCCGACCGGCTGCTCGACACCTATCACACCGAACGTCATCCGATCGAACGTGACGTGCTGCGGCAGACCGGTTTCATCACGCATATGGCCGAGGCCGATCACGGACCGCTGAAGCTGCTGCGCGAACGCGTGATGCCGGTGCTCGCCGCGCTGGGTCCGCTGCGCGACGCGGCGCGCGCTACCATCAGCGAGTTATCGATCCAGTACCGGCGCAGTCCGCTGACGCTCGAACGTGTGCTCGACGGCGGGCCGCGTGCCGGCGAGCGCGCGCCCGATGCGCTGGTGCATGTGGTGGACGGACCGCTGGGCCGCGCGCCCGGCGTCGGCTGCGTTTTCGATCTGCACGACCCGGCGTTCTTCTCGCTGTTCCTGCTGGTGCCGCCGTTGCCCGTCGACGAAACGCCGCTCGATCCCGCCGCGAAGCATGAACCGCCGCCGGACGCGGAAATGGAGCGCGTGGCGGCGGAAGTCGAGCGATTGCTGCCGGGCGCGGTGCGCATCTGGCGCATCACGGATACCAACGGCGACGGCGGTCCGGCGCTCTCCGAATCGTATGGGCGCACGCGGCCGTCGTTCTATCTGGTGCGGCCGGACGGTTACATCAGCGCGCGCGGGCGGACCGGTTCCGATCTGCACGGCCTGTTACGGCATTGCGAAGCGTGGTTCACGGTGAATGGTGAGATACCGGAGCAGGCGGCTTTGTGACGCGGGCGGCTTGCCGACCTTAAGCGGCAAGCGCAGCGATGCCCGCTGACTGGTTCACGGAGAACAGAGAGATAGCGGAGCAAGCGGCCTTATTACGGCCGCGTTCCGAGCCAGGCTGTCAGTGGTGCGAGGTCAGCGGCGCGTCGCGGTTGCGGCCCGGTATGACCTCATTGATGCGACCTGGCTTGCGCGTGCGAGCAAGCGGCCTGGCTGCACAGCCGCCGCCGCCGCACCCGGCTACACCGTTGTCGGCGCCGCCGGCGTCAATTGCTCGCGATGTTTGACCAGCGCTTCCTCGACGATAGCCGACATCTCGATGCCGCTCGCATCCGGCTCATCGAGCGAAGCGAGCAGCGCGCGCCGCATGCGCGGCTCCCAGAAGCGGCGGATATGGTCGGCGATGCCGGCGAGCGCTTCCTCGCGGTCTGGCATCGAATCGAAAAAATCGCCGATCCGGTTAGCCATGTCGATCAGGTTCTGATTGTCCATGCCCGGCCTCACTTGCCCGATGTCGCGTTGGCCAGCTCGCGCTGCTTCAGCAGATCGAGCTGTTCGGTGTTGAAACGTGAATAGTCCTTCTGCCATTGCGACGGCTGTTCGACCGGCATGACCTGCACCGCGGTCACCTTGTACTCCGGACAGTTGGTCGCCCAGTCCGAGCTATCGGTGGTGATCACGTTCGCGCCCGACTCGGGGAAGTGGAACGTCGTGTAGACCACGCCAGGCTGCATGCGTTCGGTCACCTTCGCGCGCAACACGGTCTGTCCCGCGCGCGATTCGATGCCGACCCAATCGTCCGTCTTGATGCCGCGTTCTTCGGCGTCGTGCGGATGGATTTCCAGCCGATCCTCGTCGTGCCAGCGCGAGTTCTCGGTACGGCGTGTCTGCGCACCGACGTTGTACTGCGACAGGATACGGCCCGTGGTGAGCAGCATCGGAAATTTGCGCGTGACTTTCTCGGGCGTCGCGATGAACTTCGTAATCACGAACTTGCCCTTGCCGCGCACGAAGCTGTCGATGTGCATGGTCGGCGTGCCGTCCGGCGCATTCTCGTTGCAAGGCCACTGAATGCTGCCCATCTCGTCGAGCTTCCTGTACGAGACACCGTGGAAGGTCGGCGTGAGACGCGCGATCTCGTCCATGATCTGCGACGGGTGCGTGTAGTCCATTTCATAGCCGAGCGCGCGCGAGAGCATCACCGTGACTTCCCAGTCGGCGTAGCCCGGCACCGGCGGCATGACCTTGCGCACGCGCGAGATGCGGCGCTCCGCGTTGGTGAACGTGCCGTCCTTTTCGAGGAACGATGAACCCGGCAGCAGCACGTGCGCGTACTTGGCGGTCTCGTTCAGGAAAATGTCCTGCACGACGATGCATTCCATCGACGCCAACGCAGCCGACACGTGATGAGTATTCGGATCCGACTGCACGATGTCTTCGCCTTGGCAGTACAGACCCTTGAAGGTGCCGTGCACGGCGGCGTCGAACATGTTCGGAATGCGCAGGCCCGGTTCCGGTTGCAGCGTGACCTTCCAGGCGTCTTCGAACAGTGTGCGCGTGACCGTGTCGCTGATGTGGCGGTAGCCCGGCAGTTCGTGCGGGAACGAGCCCATGTCGCACGAACCCTGCACATTGTTCTGGCCGCGCAGCGGATTGACGCCCACACCTTCGCGGCCGATGTTGCCCGTCGCCATTGCGAGGTTGGCGATGCCCATCACCATGGTCGAGCCTTGCGCGTGTTCGGTGACGCCGAGGCCGTAGTAGATCGCGGCGTTGCCGCCGGTCGCATAGATGCGCGCGGCTTCGCGCACGGATTGAGCCGGTACGCCGGTCAGCGCTTCGGTCGCTTCCGGCGCGTTCTCAGGCAGCGCGACGAAATCGCGCCATTGCTCGAACGCGCGGGTTTCGCAGCGCTCCGCTACGAACGCTTCGTTGACCAGACCTTCCATGACGATCACATGCGCCAGCGCATTCACTACAGCCACGTTGGTGCCCGGCCGCAATTGCAGATGATGCGACGCCTTCACGTGCGGCGTATCGACGATATCGATGCGGCGCGGATCCACGACGATCAGCTTCGCGCCTTCACGCACACGACGCTTCAGACGCGAGCCGAACACCGGATGGCCGTCGGTCGGATTTGCGCCGATCACCATGATCACGTCGGCTTTATCGACGGATGCAAAAGTCTGCGTGCCCGCCGATTCGCCCAACGTGGTCTTCAATCCATAGCCGGTCGGCGAGTGGCAAACGCGCGCGCAGGTGTCGACGTTGTTGTTGCCGAACGCGGCGCGCACGAGCTTTTGCACCAGATACGTTTCTTCGTTCGTGCAACGCGACGACGTGATGCCGCCGATCGAATCGCGCCCGTGCTTGGCCTGAATGCGGCGGAATTCCGACGCGGCATACGTGAGCGCTTCTTCCCAACTGACTTCGCGCCACGGATCGGTGATCTTCGCGCGGATCATCGGCTTGGTGATGCGATCCTTGTGCGTTGCATAGCCCCAGGCAAAGCGGCCCTTCACGCAAGCGTGGCCTTCGTTGGCCTGGCCGTTCTTGTGCGGCACCATCCGCACGACCTCGTTGCCCTTCATCTCCGCCTTGAACGAGCAGCCGACGCCGCAATACGCGCACGTCGTCACCACTGAATGCTCGGCCTGGCCGAGCATGATGACGGTCTTTTCCTGCAAGGTCGCGGTCGGGCAGGCGGCCACGCAGGCGCCGCACGATACGCATTCCGACTCCATGAACGGCACGTTTTCGCTGGCCGCCACGCGTGATTCGAAACCGCGCCCGGCGATGGTCAACGCAAACGTGCCTTGCGTTTCCTCGCACGCGCGCACGCAGCGATTGCAGACGATGCATTTGGACGCGTCGTAAGTGAAGTACGGATTCGACTCGTCTTTCTTGTCCTTCAGGTGATTCGCGCCGTCGAAACCGTAACGCACTTCGCGCAAGCCCGTCACGCCCGCCATGTCCTGCAGTTCGCAGTCGCCGTTGGCGGGGCAGGTGAGGCAGTCGAGCGGGTGATCGGAGATGTACAACTCCATCACGTTGCGGCGCAGCGACTGCAGACGATCGGTCTGCGTGCGGACCTTCATGCCGGCTTCGACCGGCGTCGTGCACGAAGCGGGATAACCGCGCTTGCCTTCGATTTCCACGAGACACAAACGGCACGAGCCGAACGGTTCCAGCGAATCGGTCGCGCAGAGCTTCGGCACGTTGACGCCCGCTTCGACGGCGGCGCGCATTACCGAGGTGCCGGCGGGAACCGTGACGCACTGGCCGTCGATTTCCAGCGTGACGTCGATGTCGGCGTGGCGCTCGGGCGTGCCGAAATCGGTGTCGTCGAAGAAAGAGCGGGGCGCGCGCTGCTGCTGGGCTTGCGATTTACACGCGCAGTTGCCGGAGCCGCAGCCGCCAGTGGGAGAGTTGAGCACGTCGGACATGGTGGGCTCCTGGGTCAGGCCGCTTTCGGCGCGTGATGAGATACGTCGGCGAGACCGAAGTCTTCGGGGAAATGATCGAGCGCGGACAACACCGGGAACGGCGTCATGCCGCCCATCGCGCAAAGCGAACCGGACACCATCGTGTCGCACAGATCGCGCAGCAATTGCACTTGTCGTGTAGACGTGTCGCCGTTGCGAATCCGGCCGATCACTTCGACGCCGCGCGTCGAGCCGATCCGGCACGGCGTGCATTTGCCGCACGATTCGAGCGCGCAAAAGTGCATGGCGTACTGCGCGAGTTCGGCGAGATTCGAGGTGTCGTCATGTACGACCAGGCCGCCATGGCCCACCACCGCGCCGACCGCCGCGTAAGCCTCGTAGTCCATCGGTATGTCCCATTGGCTTTCCGGCAGATACGTGCCGAGCGGGCCGCCCACTTGCACCGCACGCGCCGGCCTTCCGCTCGCCGTGCCGCCGCCGTAGTCGTACAGCAATTCGCGCAGCGTCACGCCGAACGCGAGTTCGACGAGGCCGCCTTGCTTCACATTGCCCGCGAGCTGGAACGGCAGCGTGCCGCGCGAGCGGCCCATGCCGAAGTCTTTGTAGAACGCCGCGCCGCGCGCGAAGATGATCGGCACCGTGGCGAGCGTGATCACGTTGTTGATCACGGTCGGTTGGCCGAACAGGCCGACGAGCGCCGGCACCGGCGGCTTGGCGCGCACAATGCCGCGCTTGCCTTCGAGCGATTCGAGCAGCGCCGTTTCCTCGCCGCACACATAGGCGCCGGCGCCTTTCGCGACGAACAGTTCGAAGCGATGCGCCGTTGAGCCGAGCACGCTGTCGCCGAGCCAGCCGGCGGCGCGTGCTTTCGCGATTGCCGCTTCGAGCGTGGCGATCGAATGCGGATACTCGCTGCGCACGTAGATATGGCCGACCGTCGCGCCCGTCACGATGCCCGCGATGATCATCCCTTCGATCAGCACGTACGGATCGCTTTCCATCACGAGGCGATCGGAGAAGGTGCCGGAATCGCCTTCGTCCGCGTTGCAGACGATGTACTTTTGCGCCGCTTTGGCGCCACGCACCGTGCGCCATTTGATGCCGGCGGGGAAGGCTGCGCCGCCGCGGCCGCGCAGGCCGGATTCGATCAACGCTTCGCAGGCGGCGTCGCCATCGGTTCGCAGAGCCTGGCGCAAGCCTTCGAGCCCGCCGTGAGCGACGTAGTCGTCAATTGAAAGCGGGTCAGTGATGCCGATGCGCGCGAAGGTCAGGCGCTGCTGCTTCTTCAGATACGGAATGTCATCGACCACGCCGACGCGGTTTGCGTGTGCGCCCCCTTCGAGGAAGCCGGCGTCGAACAGAGCGGCGACGTCGCCGGCTTCGGCATTCGCGTAGCCGATGCGGCCTTCAGGCGTCTGAACTTCGACGAGCGGTTCGAGCCACAGCAGGCCGCGTGAACCGTTGCGAACCAGTTCGATGGCGACGCCGCGGCGTGCCGCTTCGGCTTCGATTGCATGCGCGAGCGCGTCAGCGCCGAGGGCCAATGCCGACGAATCGCGGGGAACGTAGATGCGCGTCATGCCGTCACCTCCACGCACTTGCTGGCGGCCGCGAAGATCGCGTCGAACTTTTGCGGCGTGACCTTGGCGTGCAGCGTGCCGTTGAGCATCAGCGCCGGCGACAGCGCGCATTGGCCGAGGCAATACACCGATTCCAGTTCCACCGTCGCGCCATGCTGATGTTCGCCGTCGAAGCGGCAACCGGTGTGCGCCTCGATATGTTGCGCGAGCGCTTCGGTGCCCATGCTGCGGCAGGCTTCCGCGCGGCACAGTTGCACCGTGACGGCTGCGGCCGGCTGCGTGCGGAAGTGGTGGTAGTAGGTGATGACGCCGTGCACTTCCGCGCGCGACAGGTTCATGGCGCGCGCTAGCGGCGCGACCGCGGCGGGTGGCACGTAACCGACTTCGTCCTGAATCGCATGCAAGACCGCTAGCAGCGACACGCCCGGCTGCGCGTGACGCTCAACGAGTTGATCCGGCGCGACGGCGATGGAATCGTCCAAGTGGGGGCTCCTCCAAAGTCATATATGCACTTGTTATTCATAATGCGTGCACTTATGCTTCGTTTATTCGATATGGGATAGCCGAACAATAGGCGGGCATTTCGGCCGATGCAATAGGAAAGAGTTCAACATATATGATCAGAATCGAGTGTCAGGCACAACTGGTGGTGAAGGGTCCGGACGGCCGAGAGGCAAGCCTGTCGGACGTGGTGCCATTGCTCGCGCTGGTGAATGAATCAGGCAGCATCGCGCAGGCCGCGACGCTTAAGGGTTTGTCCTACCGTCATGCGTGGGGTTTACTGCGCAGCATCGAAGAGCGTCTGGGCGGTCCGCTGATCGCGAAAGAGCGTGGCCGCGGCTCGGTGCTGTCCGAACTCGGGCAAGCGGTCTTGCGTGCGCAGCGTCTGTGCGGCGAACGGCTCGACGGCAATATGCAGGCGCTCGCCAGCGAAGTGGCGAGCGATCTGAACCGCTGGCTCGCGCCGCCCGCCGACGACGTGCGCATTTTCGCGTCGCACGGTTACGCCGTGGCCGCGCTTGTGACGGCGCTGGTCGCCGACGAGCTGCCGGTCGACATCAAGTATCGCGACAGCGCGGACGCCGTCAGCGCGCTTGCGCGCGGCGAATGCGATCTGGCCGGCTTCCATTTGCCGCTCGGCGAGTTTCGTGCGGCATGCGCCGATGCGTATCGGCGCTGGCTCGATCCGCAGCGTCACGTGCTCGTGCATCTCACGCGGCGCAAGCAAGGGCTCTTTCTTGGTAAAGGCAACCCGAAGAGAATCGCCGGCCTGAGCGATCTCGCGCGCGACGATATCCGCTTCGTGAATCGACAACCCGGCTCCGGCACACGCATGTTGCTCGATCTCGCGCTACGGAAAGTCGGAGTCGATCCGGATCGGGTCAATGGTTATGCGTCGGCCGAACTGACGCATTCGGCGATTGCGGCGTTCGTCGCGAGCGGCATGGCGGATGTGGGTTTCGGCGTGGAGCCCGCGGCGCATCACTTCGGTCTCGACTTCATTCCGATTGTCGACGAAGACTATTATTTTGCGTGCGACCGCGCGCGCCTCGAACGTACGCCGCTTGCGACAGTGCTCGGATTGCTGCGCGGCAGCGCGTTTCGCCATAGCGTGGATCAGCTCGAAGGCTATGACCCGCAAGATTGCGGCAAGGTGGTGGATCTTGAAGAGGGCCTGGGTGAAGCGGTGGCGTAAGCGGCCGTAAACATCAGCCTATGTTTGGCGCTGCGTATGGCGTCCGTTTGGGATACTCTCTAAGCTTCCGCTTCCGCCTAAACTGCGCGCTATGTCGCGCCGATCAATATGAAAGTCATTCTTCACGTATGTGCTGCCGTTGCGACGGCTGGTGCGCTCCTCGCCACCTCGCCAGTTGCTTTCGCACAGAATTCGCCGGGTGTCCCGGGCGGCATTCTGCAAGATCAGTTCCGTCTCGCCGAACATCCGCAAATGCCGTTTGCGGCGTCGTCTCCTTCGGACAAATACCAGAGCAACAAAAAATCGGCCATGCGCAAGCGCGGCGATTTGGGCGATCCGAATGGTTGCAATCTGCAGTGTCCTAAAGACGAATAAGCGCAGGCAGGTGTCCGTCGTGAGTGCGACGCCGGCGTTCTGCCGGCGTCTTCCGTTTGACTCTCGGCTTTAGTCTGGCGTGGTGTTGCCGGCTCGCGGCGCGCGCTTAAGGTTTCGCCGTGTGCCACATGTCTTTGAAGCCTTCTCCCTTCATGTCTCCCGCCTGCTTGTCCGCTGCATAGCGGTAGAGCGGATGGCCTTTGTACGCCCATTGCGGCTTGCCGTCTGCGCCGGTGATCACGGTCCAGTCGCCGGAGGGTTTGTCCGACGCGCTAGCCGTGGCCGCGGGCCAGTAGTTCATGCAGCCGCCCGTGCAGGCGCTCACGCCGGGTGTGGTGTCCTTGTCGAAGGTATAGAGCGTCATGCCGTCCGCATTGACGAAGCGTCCGTCGACGATCTTTGGTGCTTCGGCGAAAGCGCTTTGTTGCAGAGCGAGAAGGGCGAGGCAGAAAAGAGTTTTGCGCATGATGTCGGCTCCTGATTTTGGTGTTGGTCTCACGCGAGGCACGGCGTGCGCGCGTGAGGATCAAACGACTGAGCGGATGCGTTTATTCCAATCGCTTCTTCATCCGAGGATCGCGAGAGGGTCGGTCACGCGACGGCGCGCGGATGAGATAAGAAAAGGATAGTGCGGGAAAGCGCGCAGCGGGAAGGGCGCGAGGGATAAGAAAAAACCCGCAAGCAGCAGGCCGCTTACGGGTTTTCGATGAGACTTGATGGTGCAGCGTGAAACATGTTCTGGTGGAGGCGGCGGGAATCGAACCCGCGTCCAGAAGCACTCTACGACTAGTTCTACATGTGTAGTTCTGTCTTTTGATTTAACCATAGTGACGCGGACGAACACGCTGCACTACGGCGATTCACTAGATTTTCGACCCGGATGTCGTGACACCACCCAGGCTTAACTGACGTATATGACCTCTGTCGGTATTGCTACCGGTCTTGCGACTCTAGCCCGTCAGTGAACTAGGCAGAGGACGGCGGCCCTTAGGCTGCCAGTGCGAACGTTTCGTCGTTTGCAGTTACGTTTTTCCCGCTGATTTACGAGGTGACGGGGCCTCGACATGCCCTAGCCGCTTCGCAACCCCTGTCGAAACCAGGTCGCCCCCGCGGTTCGTTGCTCAAATTTCTGAGCCAGACGGAGATTTTACAATAGTTTGACGGCTACGTCCTGACTCATTGGCGCAACCGGCGCGGCCCTGGTTTTCGCCTTTGCGCCGGTCGACGTCGCGGCTCAGCCGATGTCGCGCAGCAACTTCTGCAATTCCGCCGGCGACTGGACGACGTGTTGCGCATGCCATTGCGTCGGCGGGATGTCGTTGCCGCAGTAGCCGTACGCCGCCGCGACCGTCTTCATGCCGGCGGCGAAACCGGCCTGCACGTCGCGCAGATCGTCGCCCACGTAGACGATGCGCTCCGGCGCCACGTCCAGTTCGCGCGCCGCATGCAGTAACGGCGCCGGGTGCGGTTTCGAATGTGGCGTGGTGTCGCCGCTCACGACACAGCCCGCGCGCTCTTCGAGGCCGAGCTGTGCGATCAGCGGCTCGGTCAGCCGCGCCACCTTGTTCGTGACGATGCCCCAGCGCACACCGCGCGCGTCGAGTTCGTCGAGCATCTCGGGAATGCCTTGAAACAGTGTGGTCTCGATGCACAGATCGGCTTCGTAGTTGGCGAGGAACTCCTCGCGCATCGACGCGAATTCGTGACTATCGGGACCGATCCCGAACGCGCCGCCGATCAGCCCACGCGCGCCCGCGGATGCGAGCGGCCGCAGATCTTCGAGCGGCACCATCTCCAGCCCGCGATCGTGGCGCATCTTGTTGACGGCCGCCGCGAGGTCGGGCGCGGTGTCGGCTAGCGTGCCGTCGAGGTCGAACAGGACGGCGTGGCAAAGACCGAGTGCGTCTTCATTGTCTTCGCGCTGGGGCAGGGGCGTGGGATCGCTCATTGGTTCGATAGGTCCGGCAGGTCGGGGCGGATCAAACGTCGCGGCGGCAGGCGAGCATGTAGTTCACGCTCGTGTCGGCGGACAGCGTGAAATGCTTGCTGAGCGGGTTATACACAATGCCTTTGATATCGGCCGTGCGCAGGCCGGCGCCGCGCACAAAGCTCGCCAGTTCCGATGGGCGAATGAAGCGTGCGTAGTCGTGCGTACCCTTGGGCAGCATGCGCGCGATGTATTCGGCGCCGATCACGGCGAACAGGTACGACTTCACATTGCGGTTCAGGGTGGAAAAGAACACCCAGCCGCCGGGTTTCACCAGCGTCTTGCACGCCTCGACGATGGCGGCAGGCTGAGGCACGTGCTCGAGCATTTCCATGCAGGTCACGACGTCGTATTTGGCGGGTTCGCGAGCGGCGAGCGCCTCGGCGGCGATTTCTTCGTAATCGACGGTTACACCGCTTTCAAGGCTGTGAAGATCGGCCACGCCCAGCGCCTGGGTCGACAGGTCGATGCCTTTCACGTGCGCGCCCAGGCCCGCCATCGACTCGGACAGAATGCCGCCGCCGCAGCCTATATCCAGCACGGTCTTGCCCGCGAGATGCGCGTGTGCGTCGATCCAGCCCAGGCGGATCGGATTGAGTTCATGCAACGGCTTGAATTCGGCATTCGGGTCCCACCAACGATGCGCGAGATCGCTAAATTTCTGCAGTTCGTGGGGATCGGCGTTGGTCATGGCGGAAGCTGCCTCGAAGAGAGCGGTGAGCGGGCGCTCGAGGATAAACCCTGAGTATATAGGTCGAGGGACTGAGCGGCAAAATGCCACCCGCTCGAGGTCCGGGCCCGGTTCGGATGCGGGGCCGAGCACCTCGCCGGACATAAAAAAAGCCCCGCCGAAGCGGGGCTTTGATACTGCGGTATTTTGTAGCTTACTGCTTCGAAGTACCGACAACTTCGACTTCCACGCGACGATCCGGTGCGAGGCAGGCGATAAGTTGCTTGCGGTTCTTCTGGTTGCAACCGGTCGTGACCGGGTTGCGCTTGCCCTTGCCTTCCGTATAGATACGGTTGGATTCGATGCCCTTGCTGACCAGGTATGCCTTCACAGCTTGAGCACGACGCAGCGACAGACGGTCGTTGTACTTGTCCGAACCGATGCGGTCCGTGTAACCCGTTGCGACGACGACTTCGAGGTTCAGCGCGCCGATCTTCGATGCCAGATCGTCCAGCTTTTCCTTGCCGGCCGGCTTCAGGGTGGCCTTGTCGAAGTCGAACAGTGCGTCAGCTTGATACGTAATCTTCTGGCTCGTAATAGCCGGTGCAGGTGCGACCGGAGCCGGCGGAGTCGGAGCTTGAGCAACCAGAGCGCCATCGCACTTTGCGTTGGCCGTTGCCGGCGTCCAGAATGCATCGCGCCAGCACAGCTCGTTCGTGCCGTTCATCCACACGTATTCGCCGGTACCATTCACCCAGTTGTCGTTCGTAGCTTGTCGCGACGCCGGCACCGACTGTGCCATGGCGGATGCAGCCATAACCGCGGTAGCTGCAATGAACGCGAGCTTTGAAAGTTTATTCATATTTCTCCTCTCGAAATTGAGATTACCGCAGGTTTACTGCGAGCCTGTTGACGAAGACAAGTCATACATTGCTCGAAGTATAACATCGGTGTAGAACAAAAAACGTGCTGTGTAGACTTCGAGCCGTGTCTAACTCTTTGTGCGTTGGCATTTTGCCATATCGTTCCCGTCCAACGATAAAAAAATCTGCCCCCGATCGAATCACCCTCCAATTGTGGTGCATGCGCAACAGAAGTAATTCCCTGGAGGCTCCGCCAGTCATGGCTGAGCGGCGAATTGCCCCACGCACGAATCGAGCCTGACGGGTCTCAAAAAAGGAGCGTCGAGGAACGCCTCGTGCGCACCCCTGCTAATAGGTATACGTACGTTCGTCGGGAGCGGATTCGCGGCATGTTAGAATCGCGTGATGCGTTGCGCCTGCAATGCTTACGCGAAGGCGCGGCGAATTGAAGTTAAGCCGTCGTCTTGGCACGTAAAAGATACGGATAATGGATCAATTCGCCAAAGAGACTCTGCCAATCTCCCTAGAGGAGGAAATGCGCCGTTCGTATCTCGATTACGCGATGAGCGTGATCGTGGGGCGTGCGCTTCCCGATGTTCGCGATGGCCTGAAGCCGGTGCACCGGCGCGTGCTGTACGCGATGCACGAACTGAACAACGACTGGAACCGGGCGTACAAGAAGTCGGCGCGTATTGTCGGCGACGTTATCGGTAAATATCACCCGCACGGCGATACGGCTGTTTACGACACTATCGTCCGGATGGCGCAAGACTTCTCGCTGCGCTACATGCTGGTGGACGGTCAGGGCAACTTCGGCTCGGTCGACGGCGACAACGCCGCGGCGATGCGGTACACCGAAATCCGCATGGCGAAGATCGGCCACGAACTGCTGGCCGACATCGACAAGGAAACAGTCGATTTCACGCCGAACTACGACGGCAGCGAAAACGAACCGGCCATCCTGCCGGCGCGCATTCCCAATCTGCTGATCAACGGCTCGTCCGGCATCGCCGTCGGCATGGCGACCAACATCCCGCCGCACAACCTCAACGAGGTTGTCGACGCGTGCCAGCATCTGCTCAAGAACCCGGAAGCCACGATCGACGAACTGATCGAGATCATTCCGGCACCCGACTTCCCGACCGCCGGCATCATCTACGGCGTGGCCGGCGTGCGCGACGGCTATCGCACCGGCCGCGGCCGCGTGGTGATGCGCGCGCTCACGCACTTCGAGGAAATCGACCGCGGTCAGCGCATGTCGATCATCGTCGACGAACTGCCGTACCAGGTGAACAAGCGCTCACTTCTGGAGCGCATCGCCGAGCTGGTCAACGAGAAGAAGCTCGAAGGCATCTCCGACATCCGCGACGAGTCCGACAAGAGCGGCATGCGCGTCGTGATCGAGCTCAAGCGCGGCGAAGTGCCGGAAGTCGTTCTGAACAATCTGTACAAGGCGACCCAGCTTCAGGACACCTTCGGCATGAACATGGTCGCGCTGGTCGACGGCCAGCCGAAGCTGCTGAACCTGAAGGAAATGCTGTCGTGCTTCCTGTCGCATCGCCGGGAAGTGCTGACGCGGCGCACTGTATACGAACTGCGCAAGGCGCGTGAACGCGGCCACGTGCTCGAAGGTCTGGCCGTTGCGCTCGCCAACATCGACGAGTTCATCGCGATCATCAAAGCCGCGCCGACTCCGCCGATCGCCAAGCAGGAATTGATGGCGCGTCCGTGGGATTCGTCGCTGGTGCGCGAAATGTTGTCGCGCGCCGAGACGGAAAACGCGACGGCGGGCGGTCGCGAAGCCTATCGTCCTGACGGATTGAATCCGTCGTTCGGTATGCAGTCTGACGGCCTCTACCGTCTGTCCGACACCCAGGCTCAGGAAATTCTGCAGATGCGTCTGCAGCGCCTCACTGGTCTGGAGCAGGACAAGATCATCGGCGAGTACCGCGAAGTGATGGCGCAAATCGCCGACCTGCTGGACATTCTGGCTCGCCCGGAGCGCATTACGGCGATCATCGTCGACGAACTCACGTCGATCAAAGCCGAATTCGGCGACGCGCGCCGCTCGAAGATCGAGCTGAACGCCACCGAACTGAACACCGAAGACCTGATCACGCCGCAAGAAATGGTCGTGACCATGTCGCACGCCGGCTACGTTAAATCACAGCCGCTGTCCGAATACAGCGCGCAGAAGCGTGGTGGCCGCGGCAAGCAGGCCACGGCCATGAAGGAAGACGACTGGATCGACACGCTGTTCATCGCGAACACGCACGATCACATTCTGTGCTTCTCGAATCGCGGCCGTGTCTACAGCGTGAAGGTTTATGAAGTGCCGCAAGGTTCGCGGAACTCGCGCGGCCGACCGATCATCAATATCTTCCCGCTTCAGGAAGGCGAAAAGATTACGGTTGTTCTGCCGGTGAAGGAATTCTCGGCTGACAAGTTCGTCTTTATGGGCACCGCGTTAGGAACCGTAAAAAAGACGCCGCTTGAAGCCTTTGGCCGCGTGTTGCGCAAGGGTATTATTGCGGTCGGTCTGGATGACGGCGACTACCTGATCGGCGCCGCCATTACCGACGGCCAGCACGACGTGATGCTGTTCTCGGATTCAGGCAAAGCGGTTCGCTTCGACGAAAACGACGTGCGCCCGATGGGCCGCGAAGCGCGCGGCGTGCGGGGCATGCAGCTCGAGGAAGGGCAAAACGTGATCGCGCTGCTGGTGGCCGGCGACGAGCAGCAATCGGTGCTCACCGCAACGGAAAACGGTTTCGGCAAGCGCACGCCGATCACCGAGTACACCCGTCATGGTCGCGGCACGAAGGGCATGATCGCGATTCAGACGTCGGAGCGTAATGGCCGAGTCGTGGCCGCGACGCTGGTGGATCAGGAAGCGCAGATCATGCTGATCACCAATACTGGCGTACTGATCCGTACGCGGGTCTCGGAAATTCGAGAAATGGGACGCGCAACCCAAGGTGTTACACTCATCAGCCTTGACGAAGGGACCAAGCTTTCAGGTCTGCAACAGGTTGCTGAGGCCGAGGCAGAAGGTGATGCGGAAGGCGACGCCGAAGGTCCCGCAGAAGGTGACAACGGTGGCGAAGAGGGCGGTGCGGCCTGATTCGCATCAGCGCCTTACAGTCTCAGTGATTAGTTGAAAGCTGCGCCGGGAATAATGGCGTGTCGGGCTGATACGTGTCCCGCGCGGCTTGCTGCTCAAGTTCATTTCTATTAGGGAGTAATGATGCAAAAACGATTCAAACAACTGATGTTGCTGGCTGCCCTCGTGCCGACCTTTGCCATGGCTCAAGCGCTTCAGAGCTCGGCTCCGGCGGCTCCGGCTACTGCCGCAGCACCGGTTGATCCGGCCAAGCAGGCTGCAATCAAGGACCTGTTGGACGCAATCGACGCGCAGAAGCTCGTCGGCGCGATCGGCAACAGCGCCCAGATGCAAGCCAAGCAGCTGGTTCCGGCTATCCTGTCGGACGCTTTGAGCGAAAACAAGACGATGACGGACAAGCAGAAGCAGGCTTCCGTCCCGACGCTGCAAAAGAATGCAGTGCCGAAGCTGGTTGACGGCGCAGGCCAGGTATTCGCCACGGACAATTTCCGTCAGGACGCCATGCAAGCTCAGTACGACGCTTACGCGAAGTACTACAGCACGTCGGAAATCAAGGATCTGACGGCGTTCTACAAGAGCCCGACTGGCCGCAAGTTCATCCAGGTGCAAGACCAGGTTGGCCGCGACGTCGTGAACGGCTTGATGCAAAAGTACATGCCGCAATCGATCAAGGCAACGCGTGACCAGGCCGACAAGGAAGTCGCTTCGGTCAAGCCGGCCAAGTAAGTCTGGTCAACAGACAAAAGGTCGAAAGGCTGCGCTGACATCGCGCTAGCCGCCGCCCGGCAGGTTCGCCCCGTAGGCTATATGGCGCGCCGGGTTTGGCGGCATTGCGTTGACAATGCGATAATGGCCGTTTGCGCACACGCGCAGACGGCCATTTTCTTTTTCGGCGCGAAATGGTCCGAAATCCGCGTCAGAAAATCGCGCCGGCAAAATTGCGTGGTCAGCGTCATGGCGGTTGTTTTCTCGGCTGCCAACTTCGCCGATCTTTGCGCGCTCTTCTTTTTTTGCGCCTGCTTCCAGGATCTCACGATGCGCGTCTTTAATTTCTCCGCCGGCCCTGCGGCCATGCCCGAAGAAGTGCTGCGTCAAGCCGCCGACGAAATGCTCGATTGGCAAGGCAGCGGCATGAGCGTGATGGAAATGAGCCATCGCGGGAAAGAGTTCATGTCGATCCACGAGGAAGCGCTCGTCGATTTGCGCGACTTGCTCGAAGTGCCGGCAAGCCATCGCATTCTGTTCCTGCAAGGCGGTGGTCTCGGCGAGAACGCAATCGTGCCGATGAATCTGATGGGCGCGAAGCCGCGCGCGGATTTCGTCGTGACGGGCTCCTGGTCGCAGAAGTCGTTCAAGGAAGCGCAGAAGTACGGCACCGCGCATCTGGCGGCGAGCGGTCAGACGGCAGACGGTTTCACGCGCGCACCCGCCCGCTCCGAATGGCAACTGTCGGACGACCCGGCTTACGTGCATCTGTGCACGAACGAGACAATCCACGGCGTCGAGACATTCGAGATTCCCGATCTCGGCGATATTCCGCTCGTGGCCGACGCCTCGTCGCACATCCTGTCGCGTCCCATGGACATCGCCAAATACGGCGTGCTGTTCGGTGGCGCGCAGAAGAACATCGGCATGGCCGGCGTGACGGTGGTGATCGTGCGCGAGGACATGCTGGATCGTGCGCAATCGATCTGCCCGTCGGCGTTCGAATGGAAGACCGTCGCCGAGAACAATTCGATGTACAACACGCCGCCCACTTATGCGATCTACATCGCCGGGCTGGTGTTCAAGTGGTTGAAGAAGCAGGGCGGCCTGGCCGCGATCGAAGCGCGTAATGTCGAGAAGTCGAAACTGCTGTACGACGCGATCGACGCGAGCAGCTTCTATCTGAACAAGGTCGAACGCGGCTCGCGCTCGCGGATGAACGTACCGTTCTTTCTCGCGGACGAGTCGCGCAACGAGGATTTCCTGGCCGGCGCGAAAGCGCGGGGAATGGTGCAGCTGAAGGGCCACAAGTCCGTCGGCGGCATGCGGGCGTCGATTTATAACGCCGTCCCGCTCGAGGGCGTCAAAGCGCTTGTCGAATACATGAAGGAATTCGAACAGCGCAGCGCTTGAGCCACACTGGCTAGCAGGCGCGCGCATCCTTTCCAGCACGCATTTTTGCAGCAGCTACCGGCAGGGCCGTTTTCACGCATGGACGACGAACTCAATACCCGACTCAAACCGCTTCGCGAACGCATCGACGCGCTCGACGCGCAGCTGATCGCGCTTCTCAATCAGCGCGCCGCCGTGGCGCTCGAAGTGGGCGAGGTCAAGAAGCATTTCAACGCGCCGGTGTTCCGCCCCGAGCGCGAGCAGCAGGTGATCGCGCGCCTGCAGGACATGAGCGAGGGGCCGCTCGCCAGCGAGCATATCAGCGCGATCTGGCGCGAGATCATGGCCGCGAGCCGCGCGCTCGAGAAGACGATCAAGGCCGCGTATCTCGGCCCGGTCGGCACTTATAGCGAACAGGCAATGCATGAGTACTTCGGTCAGTCGATCGAAGGCCTGCCATGTCCGTCGATCGACGAAGTGTTCCGCTCGGTCGAAGCCGGCGCCGCGGAATTCGGCGTCGTGCCGGTCGAGAATTCGACCGAAGGCGCCGTGTCGCGCACGCTCGATCTGCTGCTGCAAACGCAACTCACGATCGGCGGCGAACTGGCTTTGCCGATTCACCACAATCTGTTGACGCTGAACGGTGGGCTCACGGGCGTGACGCGCGTGTGCGCGCATGCGCAGGCGCTCGCGCAGTGCCAGCGCTGGCTGTCGACCAACGCGCCGCATCTCGAACGCCAGGCGGTGTCGAGCAACGCGGAAGCGGCGCGCATGGCAGCGGAAGATCCGAGTGTGGCGGCGATCGCCGGCGATCGGGCGGCGACCCATTACGGCCTGCAAGTCGCGTATGCGTTGATTCAGGACGATCCGCACAACCGCACCCGCTTCGTGATGATCGGCAAGCAGCCGGCCGGTCCGAGCGGTTACGACCAGACTTCGCTGATCGTGTCGGTCGTCAACGAACCGGGCGCGATGGTCAAACTGCTGGAACCGCTGGCGCGTCACAGCGTGTCCATGACGCGCTTCGAATCGCGCCCGGCGCGCGTCGGCACGTGGGAGTACTACTTCTACATCGACGTCGAAGGCCATCGCGACGATCCGGCGGTCGCCGCCGCGCTCGCCGAACTCGGCGAGAAGGCCGCGTTCCTGAAGATTCTGGGCTCGTATCCGCGCGCCCGCTAATGATATTCACGCGGCGGCGCGCGGCATCACGCAGCGGCCGTCGCGCATTCAATTACTCATCGTCGTTCGGAGATTTTCATGACAGCGCCTTTCGGTCCTTCCTACGTGCGCGCGATTGCGCCTTACACTGCAGGCAAACCGATTTCGGAAGTGGCCCGCGAGTTCGGTCTGGACGAAGCGACCATCGTGAAACTCGCATCGAACGAAAATCCGCTCGGCATGCCGGAGTCGGCGCAACGCGCCATGGCGCGGGCCGCAAGCGAACTGGGCCGTTACCCGGACGCAAATGCGTTCGAATTGAAGGCTGCGCTGAGCGAGCGTTACGGCGTGCCCGCCGATTGGGTCACGCTTGGTAACGGCAGCAACGACATCCTGGAAATCGCCGCGCACGCGTTCGTGGAAAAGGGTCAGTCGATCGTCTATGCGCAGTACTCGTTCGCGGTTTACGCGTTGGCCACGCAAGGCCTGGGTGCGCGCGCGATCGTCGTGCCGGCCGTCAAATACGGTCACGATCTCGACGCGATGCTCGCCGCCGTTACCGACGACACGCGCCTGATTTTCGTCGCCAATCCGAACAACCCGACCGGCACGTTCATCGAAGGCCCGAAGCTCGAGGCGTTTCTCGACAAGGTGCCGCGCCACGTGGTCGTCGTGCTGGACGAGGCGTACACGGAATATCTGCCGGAAGAGAAGCGCTACGACGCGATCGCGTGGGTGCGCCGCTATCCGAATCTGCTGGTGTCGCGCACGTTTTCGAAGGCTTTCGGTCTCGCGGGTTTGCGCGTGGGTTTCGCGATCGCGCAACCTGAGCTGACCGATTTGCTGAATCGCGTGCGTCAGCCGTTCAACGTGAACACGCTCGCGCAAGCCGCGGCGATCGCCGCGCTGAACGATAAGGCGTTTCTGGAAAAGAGCGCCGCGCTGAACGCGCAGGGCTATCGCCGTCTGACCGAAGCGTTCGACAAGCTCAACCTGGAGTATGTGCCGTCGCACGGCAACTTCGTGCTGGTGCGCGTCGGCAACGACGACGCGGCCGGCAACCGCGTCAACCTCGAATTGCTGAAACAAGGCGTGATCGTGCGTCCGGTCGGCAACTACGGTTTGCCGCAGTGGCTGCGCATCACGATCGGCCTGCCGGAAGAAAACGAAGCATTCATTGCCGCGCTGGAAAAGACGCTCGCCGCCGCGTAAGCGGTAACCCTGGACCCGCGCGCCTCGTCGGCATGAAAGGCGCGCTTTATTTGTGACCGACGTGGCCGCGTTTTCATTTAACAAGCTGGTAATTTTCGGTGTCGGCCTGATCGGCGGATCGCTCGCGCGTGCGTTGCGCGAACGTGGCGAGGCCGACGGCGCGCGCAAGGTGATCGGTGTGGGGCGTTCGTCCGCGTCGACTGAGCGTGCTCTGGAACTCGGTGTAATCGACGGCACGGCCGCGCTAAACGACGACGCCGCGCTCAGTGAAGCGCTCAACGGCGCCGATTTCGTGCTGCTGGCCGCGCCCGTCGCGCAGACGCAGCCGCTGCTCGAACGCATCGCGCCGTTCCTCGATGCCGCGACGATCGTCACCGACGCGGGCAGCACCAAAGCCGACGTGGTCGCCGCCGCCCGCGCGGCGCTCGGCGCGCGCATCGGCCAGTTCGTGCCGGGGCATCCGATTGCCGGCCGCGAAGCCAGCGGCGTGGAAGCAGCCTTGCCCGACCTGTATGTCGGCCGCAACGTGGTGTTGTGCCCGCTGCCTGAGAATGCGCCGGCAGACGTGGACCGCGTCGCGGCGATGTGGCGCGCCACCGGCGCGCTCGTGCGCAACATGGCGCCCGAGCAGCACGACCGCGTGTTCGCGTCGGTCAGCCATTTGCCGCACGTGCTCTCGTTCGCGCTGGTCGAGCAGATTCTCAATTCGCCCGACGCCGCGCTGAAATTCTCGTTTGCCGCGGGCGGTTTCCGCGACTTCACGCGGATCGCAGCGTCGAGCCCGGAAATGTGGCGCGACGTGTGCGTCGCCAACCGCGTCGCGTTGCTCGACGAACTCGACGCTTACACGGCCGTACTCGCCCGTCTGCGCGCGGCCATCGAAGCCGCCGACGGCGCTGCCCTCGAAGCCGTGTTCGCGCGCTCGCGCGTGGCGCGCACCGAATGGCAGGAACAGCGCGCGGCCGGCGTCGCGAACAGCGACGCGTCGAAATAACCGGAACTGGACTCAATCATGGAATTCCTCGATCTCGGACCGTTTTCCCGCGCGTCCGGCACGATTCGTCTGCCTGGCTCGAAGAGCATTTCGAACCGGGTGCTGCTGCTCGCCGCGCTCGCCGAAGGCGAGACGACGATCACGAATCTGCTCGACTCCGACGACACCCGCGTGATGCTCGACGCGCTCGAAAAGCTCGGCGTGCGTCTGAAGCGCGACGGCGACACCTGCGTCGTGACCGGCACGCGCGGCGCGTTCACGGCGCGCACGGCTGATCTGTTTCTCGGCAACGCCGGTACGGCGGTGCGTCCGCTGACGGCGGCGCTGGCGGTCAACGGGGGCGACTATCGCATTCACGGCGTGCCGCGCATGCACGAGCGGCCGATCGGCGATCTGGTCGACGGACTGCGCCAACTTGGCGCGAAGATCGACTACGAAGAGAACGAAGGCTATCCGCCGCTGCGGATTCGCCCGGGGCGGATCAACGCCGACGCGCCCATCACCGTGCGCGGCGACGTGTCGAGCCAGTTCCTGACCTCGCTGCTCATGACGCTGCCGCTTGTGCGCACCGAAAGCGGCGTGAGCACCGTGCAGGTGGATGGCGAACTGATTTCGAAGCCGTATATCGAGATCACGATCAAGCTGATGGAGCGCTTCGGCATCAAGGTCGAGCGCCATGGCTGGCATCAGTTCGTGGTGCCGGCGGGGCAGCGGTATCAGTCGCCGGGCACGATCATGGTGGAGGGCGATGCGTCGTCCGCTTCGTATTTCCTCGCGGCCGGTGCACTCGGCGGCGGCCCGCTGAAAGTGGAGGGCGTCGGCCGGGCCAGCATCCAGGGCGACGTCGGCTTTGCCGATGCGCTCATCAAGATGGGCGCGAACCTGCAGATGGGCGACGACTGGATCGAAGTGCGCGGCGTCGGCCACGACAGCGGCAAGCTCGAACCGATCGACATGGACTGCAACCTGATTCCCGATGCCGCGATGACGATCGCCGTTGCGGCGCTGTTCGCGGACGGCGCGACCACGCTGCGCAATATCGCCAGCTGGCGCGTGAAGGAAACCGACCGCCTCGCCGCGATGGCGACGGAGCTGCGCAAGGTCGGCGCCAAGGTGCAGGAAGGCGAGGACTACCTCGTTATCGAACCACCTGAAAAGCTGACTCCGAACGCCGCGATCGACACTTACGACGATCATCGCATGGCCATGTGCTTCTCTCTGGTGAGCCTCGGCGGCGTGCCGGTGCGGATCAACGACCCGAAGTGCGTCGGCAAGACGTTTCCCGATTATTTCGAGCGCTTTACCGCGCTCGCCCAACCCTGATTCGATTTCGAATCGACTGACGTGCGACTTTTTCGATGAAACCGACCCGTCCCTTTCACCAGACGCCCGTCATTACGATCGACGGCCCGAGTGCCTCCGGCAAAGGCACCGTGGCCGCGCTGGTAGCCGCGAGCCTCGGCTTCCACTTGCTGGACAGCGGCGCGCTATACCGTCTCGCCGCGCTCGCCAGCCTGCGCTACGACATCGCGGCCGACGATTCCGACGCCCTTGTAAAACTGATCGACGACCTGCACATCACCTTCCGCGAGGGACTGGCGCAGCTCGACGGCGTCGACGTTTCGGCTGAGATTCGCGCCGAGGAAGTCGGCGCCCGCGCTTCGGCGATCGCCGTGCACGCGCCGGTGCGCACCGCACTGGTGGCGCGGCAGCGGGCTTTCCGTAAGGAACCGGGGCTGGTCGCCGACGGCCGCGACATGGGCACGGTGATCTTCCAGGACGCCGTGCTGAAGGTGTTCATGACAGCCAGCGTGGAGGCCCGTGCGGCGCGCCGGCATAAGCAATTGATCCAAAAAGGATTTTCTGCTAATATAGATGACTTGCTCCGGGATTTGCGCGAGCGCGATGAGCGTGACAGTCAGCGCGCAGCCGCGCCACTCAAGCCCGCGGCGGATGCAAAGCTGCTTGATACCTCGGCATTGTCGGTCGACCAGGCGGTCGAGCAAGTGGTGCAGTGGTATGAAGCTTTAGTCCCACATGCCTGATGAAAGTACGCGTTGTGCTTCAGGCGTGGGCGCAGTAGAAGTCCGTTGTCAGTAGGTGCTTCGCGATCGTCGTGAAGCGTTGTGTTTAACCCTATAACCCCGCGTGGCATTCGCACTCTAGCCGAAATTGCTGACCGTCCGGCCAGCCGGGCACCGCGAGAACCATGCAAATTTTGATTTTTATGTCCGACCTGCAAACCTCTACCCCGAATACCGAATCTTTTGCGGCTCTGTTCGAAGAGTCGCTGACCAAGCAAGACATGCGCGCCGGCGAAGTGATCTCCGCCGAAGTCGTGCGTGTTGACCACAACTTCGTGGTCGTCAACGCTGGTCTCAAGTCCGAAGCCTACATCCCGCTCGAAGAGTTCCTGAACGACGCGGGCGAGGTAGAAGTGCAGGCGGGCGACTTCGTTTCCGTCGCGATCGACGCGCTGGAAAACGGCTATGGCGACACGATCCTGTCGCGCGACAAGGCTAAGCGCCTCGCTTCGTGGCTGTCGCTGGAAAAGGCTCTCGACAACAACGAACTCGTGACCGGCACGATCACGGGCAAGGTCAAGGGCGGCATGACCGTCATGGTCAACGGCATCCGCGCGTTCCTGCCGGGTTCGCTGGTCGACACGCGTCCGGTCAAGGACACGACCCCGTACGAAGGCAAGACGCTGGAATTCCGCGTCATCAAGCTCGACCGCAAGCGTAACAACGTCGTGCTGTCGCGCCGCGCCGTGATCGAAGCGACCCAAGGCGAAGAGCGCGCAAAGCTGCTCGAAACGCTGAAGGAAGGCGCGATCGTGGAAGGCGTGGTGAAGAACATCACGGATTACGGCGCGTTCGTGGACCTCGGCGGTATCGACGGCCTGCTGCACATCACCGACATCGCATGGCGTCGCGTGCGTCACCCGAGCGAAGTGCTGTCGGTTGGCCAGGAAGTCACCGCGAAGATCCTCAAGTTCGATCAAGAGAAGAACCGCGTTTCGCTGGGTATCAAGCAACTGGGCGACGATCCGTGGGAAGGCATCTCGCGCCGTTACCCGTCGGGCACGCGCCTGTTCGGTAAGGTCACCAACATCACCGACTACGGCGCATTCGTCGAAGTCGAATCGGGCATCGAAGGCCTGGTTCACGTGTCGGAAATGGACTGGACGAACAAGAACGTTGCACCGTCGAAGGTTGTGCAACTGGGCGACGAAGTCGAAGTCATGGTTCTGGAAATCGACGAAGACCGCCGCCGTATCAGCCTCGGCATGAAGCAATGCAAGCCGAACCCGTGGGACGACTTCAGCCGCAACTTCAAGAAGGGCGACAAGCTGCAAGGCGCAATCAAGTCGATCACCGACTTCGGCGTCTTCATCGGTCTGCCGGGCGGCATCGACGGTCTGGTTCACCTGTCGGACCTGTCGTGGTCGGAAACGGGCGAAGAAGCAGTTCGCAAGTACAAGAAGGGCGACGAAGTGGAAGCGATCGTTCTCGGCATCGACGTCGAGAAGGAACGCATTTCGCTGGGCATCAAGCAGCTCGAAGGCGACCCGTTCAGCAACTTCGTTGCCATGAACGACAAGGGTTCGATCGTCGACGGCGTGGTCAAGACGGTGGACGCGAAGGGTGCAGTGGTTCAGCTGTCGACGGAAGTCGAAGGCTACCTGCGTGCTTCGGAAATCGCACAAGACCGCGTGGAAGATGCTCGCAACGTGCTGAAGGAAGGCGACAAGGTCAACGCGATGATCATCAACATCGATCGCAAGTCGCGTGGCATCAACCTGTCGATCAAGGCCAAGGATTCGGCTGAGCAGCAGGAAGCGATTCGTGGCCTGGCTTCGTCGGACTCGAGCTCGGCTGCCACCGGCACGACGAACCTCGGCGCGCTGCTGAAGGCCAAGCTCGACGGCCAGAACCAGTAAGTCTGAGAGGTCTGCTGCAGTATGACCAAATCGGAATTGGTCGCCCAACTGGCTGCGCGATTTCCGCAACTTGTCCTTAAAGATGCGGATTTCGCGGTGAAGACGATGCTCGATGCGATGTCGGAGGCACTTGCCAACGGTCACCGCATCGAAATTCGCGGCTTCGGCAGCTTCGGCCTTAACCGCCGTCCCTCCCGCGTCGGGCGTAATCCGAAGTCGGGCGAGAAGGTGCTGGTACCTGAGAAGTACGTACCGCACTTCAAGCCGGGCAAGGAATTGCGTGAACGGGTAGATCGTCGCGCGGGTGAGCCGTTGAAGGCCGAAGAGCCGGATGACGATCTGTAAATGCTTCGCTGTGCCGTTTGCAGCGTGGCATTGGTAGCGTCAGCGGCCAAAGCCAGTCGGCAAAAGACCAGAAAAAGCGCCTTCGGGCGCTTTTTTTTCGCCTGTATGTTGGCGGTTTGCTCGCGGCGTTTCGCCCCGGGCCGGCGCATGGCCGACAAGCGTGGCGCGCGAGCACGCCCGCAGCTCGTGTTTATGCGTAACGCGCAACTGTGCAGCAAGGCTTGCGCGGCGGCACACGTACCGCGAGCGCGCAAGCCGGCGTGGCAAACATGTACGGCGCGCGAACAGGCGGACAGACGCCCTCGCAGGCAAGCAAGGCCCACCGCACGCCGCCACGATGATCCGCATGCAGGCACCGCGCTGCCTGCAAGCACGCAAGCCGGCACGGCCCGCGAACACAGCCGCCGAGCGCTAACCCACCGCCGCACCCGCTCACCTACCGCCCAAACAAGACAACCTCGCGTAACCCTCAATCCGCCACTTCCTGCCCAGCCGCGAGGGCTTCAATTACAATACGGGTCACTTCGGCGCGGGCAACACCGTGGCGCGACGCGTCATCAAGCCGGCGTCACCCCGCAACTGCCGTCAAGAGACCTATTCATGAAATTTATCGTCTGGCTGATCCGTGTGCTGGTGTTCGTGCTGCTGCTGGTGCTGGCGCTCGCCAATACACAACCTGCTACGCTGAATTTCCTCGCCGGCTACGCGTGGTCGGCACCGTTGATCCTGATCGGCCTCGCGTTCTTCGTGGTGGGGCTGCTGGCCGGGCTGGTGTCGTCAATGCCAGCCATGCTGCGCTTGCGCATGGAAAACGGCCGGCTCAAGCGCGAGTTGCGGGTGGCGCGCGAAACCCCGGTCGTGGTCGAACAACCGCCCATGCCGCCGCTGATCTGAATGCCTTGCGCCGCGCGTTTTAAGCGCGGCTTTCCGTCTTCGCTTTCCCGCACATTTGCATTAATCGCATGGATCTAGACTTCTGGTGGCTGCTCGTCATACCCGTCGCGTTCGCGTTCGGCTGGATGGCCGCGCGCTACGACCTCAAGACGCTGCTGTCCGAAAGCGCCAACCTGCCACGCTCGTATTTTCGCGGCCTGAATTTCCTGCTCAACGAGCAGCCGGACCAGGCGATCGACGCGTTCATCGAAGTGGTCAAGCTCGATCCGGAAACTGTCGAGCTGCACTTCGCGCTGGGTAATCTATTCCGTCGCCGCGGCGAAACGGACCGCGCAATTCGCGTGCATCAGAACCTGTTGAGCCGCGCCGATCTGCCGGTCAGCGAGCGCGATCACGCACTCTACGAGCTGGGGCAAGACTTCCTGAAGGCGGGTCTGCTTGATCGCGCGGAAGAAACGTTCCGCTCGCTCGAAACCGGCGACTACGCGTTGGGCGCACAGCGCGCGCTCCTCACCATCTACGAAATCGAGAAGGACTGGGTCAAGTCGATCGACACCGCCCGTCATCTGGAAACGATGGGCGCCGAGTCGCTCGACAAGGAAATCGCGCAATTCCACTGCGAACTCGCCCAGGAAGCGCTACAACAGAAGAAGCCGGACGAAGCCCGCCGGCAGCTCGGCTTCGCGCTGAAGGCGAACCCCACCAACGTGCGTGCCACGATCCTGTTCGGCGACGTCGACGCGGCCGGCGGCGCGCAGGAAGCGGCCATCGCCCAATGGCGTCGGGTAGAGGAGCAGAATCCAGCCTATCTGCCGCTGGTCGCGGAAAAGCTGATGAAGGCCTACGAGGCGCTCGGCCGTCCGCAAGATGGCGCCGATCTGCTGACCACGTGGGTGGACCGCTATCCGACCAACGATCTGCTCGATGTTGCCTATCAGCACGTCGCATCGCTGCGAGGACCTGACGCCGCCCATGCGCTGGCGCGCTCGCAAATGCAGAAGTCGCCGAATCTGGCGGGCATGACGCGGCTGCTCGAAGCGCAGCAAGCCGTCGCGGAAGAACCGCGGCGCAGCGAACTCGAACTGATGCGCACGCTGATCCGTCAGCGCACCAAAAATCTGCCACGGTATACGTGCCAGAATTGCGGTTTCAGGGCGCGGCTTTTCTACTGGCAGTGCCCGGGTTGCAGCGGTTGGGAAACCTATGCGCCGCGCCGCGTCGAGCCGATCACCGCATCGAACTGATGCTCGCGCGGCAACGACGGTGACGCCGGTTTCCGGCGCGCGGTCGCGCCGCCGCCCGGCGTATGGCAACCGCCTCTGCGCGGGCGGATTTCGCAATGTGTTTCTGACCGGCTTCATCGCCGGGAATCCTCACCGGAACCCTCTACCGGAAAGCGTATGAAAATCACCATTATCGGCACGGGCTATGTGGGTCTTGTCACTGGCGCGTGTCTCGCCGAGATCGGTCACGACGTTTTCTGTCTCGACGTCGATCCGCGCAAGATCGAAATCCTCAACAGCGGCGGCGTGCCGATCCACGAGCCCGGTTTGCAGGAGATGATCGCCCGCACGCGCGCGGCACGCCGCATCACGTTTTCCACGGATGTCGAAGCCAGCGTCGCGCACGGCGACGTGCAGTTCATCGCGGTCGGCACGCCGCCGGACGAAGACGGCTCGGCCGACCTGCAATACGTGCTCGAAGCGGCCCGCAATATCGGCCGCACGATGAACGGCTTCAAGGTGATCGTCGACAAGTCGACGGTGCCGGTCGGCACCGCGCAGCGCGTGCGTACGGTGGTCGAGGAAGAACTGGCTAAACGCGGGCTCGCCGCCAGCGCGCAGCATCGTTTCTCGGTGGTGTCCAACCCCGAGTTCCTGAAGGAAGGCGCGGCGGTCGACGACTTCATGCGCCCGGACCGCATCGTGATCGGCATCGACGAAGACGAACCCGGCATGCGCGCGCGTGAACTGATGAAGCGTCTGTACGCGCCGTTCAACCGCAATCACGAACGCACTTTGTACATGGATGTGCGCTCGGCCGAGTTCACGAAATACGCCGCCAACGCCATGCTCGCCACGCGCATCTCGTTCATGAACGAGATGTCGAATCTGGCCGACCGCGTCGGCGCGGATATCGAAGCGGTGCGCCGCGGCATCGGCTCGGATCCGCGGATTGGCTATCACTTCCTGTACGCCGGCTGCGGCTACGGCGGCTCGTGCTTCCCAAAGGACGTGCAGGCGCTGATCCGCACGGCCAGCGAGAGCGGCCACAATCTGCGCATCCTCGAAGCGGTCGAGGAAGTGAATCACAAGCAGAAAGACGTGCTGGTGCACAAGATCACAAGCAAGCTCGGCGACGATCTGAGCGGCCGCACGTTCGCCGTGTGGGGCCTCGCATTCAAGCCGAATACCGACGACATGCGCGAGGCGCCGAGCCGTCGCCTGATCTCGGAACTGCTGGCGCGCGGTGCCCAGGTGCGCGCGTACGATCCGGTCGCGGTAACCGAAGCGCGCCGCGTGTTCGCCATGGACCTGCACGACGCACCGGACCAGTTCGCGCGTCTCACTTTCACGGCTACGCAGGACGAAACGCTCACCGGCGCCGACGCCCTCGTGATCGTGACCGAATGGAAAGAATTCAAGAGCCCGGATTTCGTTCATCTGAAATCGGTGCTGAAGTCGCCGCTGATTTTCGACGGCCGCAACCTGTATGAACCGGACGCGATGACCGAACTCGGCATCGACTACCACTCGATTGGACGCCCTTATGCCCAACCCTCTGAACTTCCGGCCGTTGCCTGAGACCGCGCCGGGCGCCGTGCCGAGCACGCCCGCACCGCAGCTCACGGTAGTGCCGCGCGAACAGCTCGCCGCCGCGCGCGTGCTGGTGGTGGGCGACGTCATGCTCGATCGCTACTGGTTTGGAGACGTGAACCGCATTTCGCCGGAAGCGCCCGTGCCGGTCGTGCACGTGCAGCGTCAGGAAGACCGCCTCGGCGGCGCGGCGAACGTCGCGCGCAATGCGGTCGCGCTCGGCGCGCAAACCGGCTTGCTGTGCGTGGTCGGCCATGACGAACCCGGCGAGCGCATCGTGCAACTGCTCGACGAAAGCGGCGTGAAGCCGCATCTCGAACGCGATCCGGCGCTGCTCACCACGATCAAGCTGCGTGTGCTGTCGCGCCAGCAACAGTTATTGCGCGTCGATTTCGAGAACTCGCCGGCGCACGAAGTGCTGCTCGCGGGTCTCGCGCGATTCGATGAACTGCTGCCCTCGCACGACGTGATTCTGATGTCCGACTACGCGAAGGGCGGTCTGACCCACGTCACGCAGATGATCGCGAAGGCGCACGCGGTGGGCAAGCCGGTGCTGGTCGATCCGAAGGGCGACGACTGGGAACGCTATCGCGGCGCCACGCTGATCACGCCGAACCGCGCCGAGTTGCGGGAAGTGGTCGGCCAGTGGAAATCGGAAGAAGATCTGATCGCGCGCGTGACGAAGCTGCGCGCCGATCTGCAGTTCAAGGCGCTGCTGCTGACGCGTTCGGAAGAGGGCATGACGCTGTTCTCGGACGACGGCATCCTGCACGCCTCGGCGGTTGCGCGCGAAGTGTATGATGTCTCGGGCGCGGGCGACACCGTGATCGCCACGCTCGCTGCCATGCTCGGCGCGGGTCTTACGCTGGTCGAGGCGGTCGGGCTCGCGAATCGCGCGGCCGGCATCGTGGTCGGCAAACTCGGCACCGCCACCGTCGACTACGACGAACTTTTTCACTGATGCGGCCCGCCGGGTCCCTCGCTGTGCTTCTGTGAACGGCGTGCAAATGGGATCCGCGTGGCGTCGACTGAACCTGTCGATCGGAGCGAGCGCCACGCGCTGACTCCGATCCAATGCCAAGCTCACTACCGCAGGATCATCAATCATGACCCTCATCGTCACCGGCGCGGCCGGTTTTATCGGCAGCAATCTCGTGAAGGCGCTCAACGAGCGCGGTGAACAACGCATCATCGCCGTGGACAATCTCACGCGCGCGGACAAGTTCAAGAACCTGGTCGACTGCGAGATCGACGACTACCTCGACAAGACCGAATTCGTCGAACGCTTCAAGCGTGGCGACTTCGGCAAGGTGCGCGCGATTTTCCACGAAGGCGCCTGTTCGGACACGATGGAAACCGACGGCCGCTACATGATGGACAACAACTTCCGCTACAGCCGCGACGTGCTCGATGTCTGCCTCGCGCAGAACATCCAGTTCCTGTATGCGTCTTCGGCGGCGACGTACGGCGGCTCGAGCCGTTTCGTCGAAGAGCGCGAAGTCGAACAGCCGCTGAACGTGTACGGCTATTCGAAGTTCCTGTTCGACCAGGTGATCCGCCGCGTGCTGCCCACGGCGAAGAGCCAGATTGCCGGCTTCCGTTACTTCAATGTCTACGGGCCGCGCGAAACGCATAAGGCGCGCATGGCGTCGGTGGCGTTTCACAACTTCAACCAGTTCCGCGCCGAGGGCAAAGTCAAGCTGTTCGGCGAATATAACGGCTATGCGGCGGGCGAACAGACGCGCGACTTTGTCTCAGTGGAAGACGTGGTGAAGGTCAATCTGTTCTTCTTCGACAATCCGGACAAGTCGGGCATCTTCAACCTGGGCAGCGGCCGCGCGCAACCGTTCAACGACATCGCCAGCACGGTGGTCAACACGCTGCGCTCGCTGAACAACGAACCGGCGCTCTCGCTCGCCGATCAGGTGCAGCGCGGGCTGATCGAATACATTCCGTTCCCCGACGCGTTGCGCGGCAAGTACCAGTGCTTCACGCAGGCGGATCAGTCGAAACTGCGCGCGGCGGGCTACGACGCGCCGTTCCTGAGCGTGCAGGAAGGTGTCGACCGTTACGTGCGTTGGCTATTCGGCCAGGTGTAAATAATTCGGATCCCTCTTTAAACTGGAATCTCCCGGTTGGTGATGGTCGCCAACCGGTTGTACGAGGGAGATTCCATATGTTTCGAAAAATTCTGGTTACCGCGGCCATGCTCGCCGCTTTTGGCCACGCTTATGCGGCGGTCGACGTCAACACGGCTAATGAGGATGCGTTGCGCGGCATCAAGGGCATCGGTCCTGCCAAAGCGAAAGCCATTCTCGACGAGCGTGCAGCGCATGGTCCGTTCAAGGATCCGGCCGACCTCGGCAAGCGCGTCAAAGGCATGGGCGGGCATACCGTCGAGCGCCTGCAGGCGGAGGGTCTCGCTGTCGGTCCGGCTGGCGCGGCTGCTAACCCGCAGGCTGCGGCGGCTGCACAGACCAAAGGCACGGCCGTTCCGGCCGCCACGCCGAAGAGCAACGCCACGGTGGCAGTGAAGAAATAGCCTGACGCGGACTCCGCGCGTGGGTTTCGTGACCCGCGCGCGGAGCCTGCTCCTTCGTTTCCCCTTCATGGTCGGAGTTGGCAATAACGCTCCTTCAGCTGTCATGCAGATGACTGGCTCCCGCGGTACTCAGCCGCGGGCTTTTTGCGTTGCGGACGCGCCCGCACGGGCGCCTGCATCCATGCGGGCAGAAGGGCCGCACGGCAGCCGCGGGCACGGTGGTTTAGAATCGAACGATTGAAGACTCCGCGCATCGACAGCTCCAGACCGATATGGCTTACAAAACGATTGAAGACACGATCGGCAATACGCCGCTCGTACAACTCGTCCGGCTTCCCGACGACGAGATCCGCAGCCGCAATAATGTGATTCTTGCGAAGCTCGAGGGTAACAACCCGGCGGGTTCGGTGAAGGATCGCCCCGCGTTGTCGATGATCAAGAAAGCGGAAGCGCGCGGGCGCATCAAACCGGGCGACACGCTGATCGAATCGACCAGCGGCAATACGGGCATCGCGCTCGCCATGGCGGCCGCGGTCCGTGGCTACAAGATGGTCTTGATCATGCCGGAAGATCTGTCGGTGGAACGACGTCAGAGCATGGCCGCATATGGTGCGCAGATCGTGCTCACGCCGGTCACGGGCGGCATGGAGTACGCGCGCGATCTGGCCGAGCAGATGCAGCGCGAAGGCAAGGGCATCATCCTCGACCAATTCGCCAACCCGGACAATCCGGCTTCGCACGTCGAGGGCACGGGTCCGGAAATCTGGCGCGATACGGAAGGGCGTATTACCCACTTCGTGTCGTCGATGGGCACGACCGGCACGATCATGGGCGTGTCCACTTATCTGAAAGAACAGAATCAGGCCATCGAGATCATCGGCGCGCAACCCGAAGAAGGTTCGCGTATTCCAGGCATCCGCAAATGGCCCGAAGCCTATCTGCCGAAAATCTTCGATCGCAGCCGCGTGGACCGCGTCGAGAACGTGAGCCAGGCCGCGGCGGAAGCGATGGCGCGCCGCATGGCGTCGGTGGAAGGGATCTTTGCCGGCATCTCGTCGGGCGGTGCGTGTGAAGTCGCGCTGCGCGTCGCGCGGCAGGTCGAGAACGCGACGATCGTGTTCATCGTTTGCGATCGCGGTGATCGCTACCTGTCGACGGGTGTGTTTCCCGCGTAAGCGCGTCGCTCAAAGACTCGCTCGCCAACGAAAAAGCGCCGGTTCGAGACCGGCGCTTTTTTTCATCTCGTCGACTCGCCAGGCGCACCCGGCGACCGAATGGAAATTATTGCGATGCCGCAGCCGGCGGCGCCGCGTTATTGCCCGCGTTCGTTGCGTCGCCGGCTTCCATCTGCGCCTTCACCCGCTGACCCAACTGATACACCGCGAGCGCATAAAAGAAGCTGCGGTTATAGCGCGTCAATACATAGAAGTTCTTCAGGCCCAGCATGAACTCGGTTCCGCGTCCCGGTGAGGGCAGGTCCACCACGGTCACCGGCGTGCCGGCTTCCGACGCCACATCCACACCCGGTTCGTTCAGCAGCAAGCCGGCGCGCAGCAATTGATCGAGCGGCCAGTGCGGTTCCGGTTGACCGTCCGCGGCCGCTTGCGCGACGCCCAGGCTGCCGGCGTCCGAGCCGATCTTCCACACCACCGGCCGGCCGTTTTCCCAGCCGTTCTGACGCAGATAATTCGCCACGCTGCCGATCGCATCCGCCTGGCTCGTGCGCAGATCGATCTGCTTGTTGCCGTCGTAGCTCACCGCGTATTGCACGATGCTGCTCGGCAGGAACTGCGGAATGCCGATCGCGCCTGTATAGGAGCCGAGCACCGCGGTCGGATCGATCTGCGAGTCGCGCGTCCACACCAGGTAGTCTTCGAGGTTCTTGCGGAAGGTCGCCTGGCGATCCGCGCGGTTGGCCGTGCTCGGATAGTCGAAGCTGAGCGTGGTCAGCGCATCGAGCACGCGGAAGTTGCCCATGAAGCGCCCATAGATCGTCTCGACACCAATGATGCCGACGATCACTTCCGGCGGCACGCCGAACTCTTCATAGGCGCGTTGCAGCGTGGCCTGGTTCGCGCGCCAGAAGCGCACGCCGGCATTGATGCGGACCTGGTCGAGGAAGCGCGACTGATACACGCGCCAGTTCTTGACCGACGGCGAGGGCGACGGCGTCACGAGCTTGACCGCGGTGGCCGAATAACTGACGCGGGCAAAGAGCGAGTGCAGCGTGGCTTCGTCGAAATCGTAGCGCGCGACCATGTCGTTGATGAACGCATTGACGTCGGCATTGTTCGCGTAGCGCTGCGGGATGATCTCTTCCTCAAACGTTTGCCCTTGCGGCACGGCGGGTTGCGGCTGGCCTTGCGCGAGCAGCACCGGCGGTTTCTTGCCGGCGCTTTGCGCGCTCGCCGGACTGGTTGCCATGAACATGCACGATGCGACGGACAGTGCGGCGGCCATGGTTCTGATACGTAGCCGGTTTCGTGCAGACAGAGCAAGCTTGACGGTCATAGTGAGCTAAAGGCGCGTGGCGCAGGAGACAAGGGAAAGACGGGGAAAAACCGATCGGGGCAGTATACCCGACGCCTCCGGCAAAACTGTGCCTGACGCGTCACAGCCGCATCGTGTGGTAACTTGATGAATGTTGGCGCGCCGAGGGCGCGCGCCCCTGGATGGAGACATGCCGCGCGCGCCTCGAAGGCGTGACGCCGCAGAAAGAGAATCATGGCAACAGGCTTCTATTCCCACGCCGACTGTCTGCTGCACGACATGGGGCAATGGCATCCCGAATGCCCCGCGCGTCTGCAGGCAATCGAAGATCAGTTGATCGCGAGCCGCATCGACTCGCTGATCGAACGCGAGTCGCCGCCGCTCGCCGACGATGCCGCGCTGCTGCGCGTGCATACGCAAGCTCACGTCGACTATATCCGCAGCCGTTCGCCCGTTGAAGGAACCGCCGAAATCGATCCCGATACGACGATGAATCCGCATAGTTTGCAAGCCGCGTTGCGTGCGGCGGGCGCAGCAGTCGCCGCGACCGATGCGGTGATCGAAGGCCGTTACGACAACGCTTTCTGCAGCGTGCGCCCGCCCGGCCACCATGCGGAGCCGGCGCGCGCCATGGGATTCTGTTTCTTCAACAACGTCGCGATCGCCGCGCGTCATGCGCTCGAAGTGCACGGCCTCGCGCGCGTCGCCATCATCGACTTCGACGTGCATCACGGCAACGGCACCGAAGCGGCTTTCTCGGGCGACTCGCGTGTGCTGATGTGTAGCATCTTCCAGCATCCGTTTTACCCGTTCACCGGTGCCGACAATCAGGCGCCCAACATGTGCAACGTGCCGATGCCGGCGCGCTCGAAAGGCATGGCCGTGCGCGAAGCGGTGGACCTGCTGTGGTTGCCGCGCCTGCATGAGTTCAAGCCGGAGATGCTGTTCATCTCGGCCGGCTTCGACGCGCATCGCGAGGACGACCTCGGCAACATGGGCCTCGTCGAGGACGATTACGCCTGGATCACCGATCAGATGCGCGAGATCGCGAAGCGTTATGCGCACGGACGGATCGTCAGCTGTCTCGAAGGCGGCTACAACCTGTCCGCGCTCGGGCGCAGCGTAGTCGCGCACGTGCGCTCGCTGGCGGGGATCTGAGGCGCCAGGCCGCGGCGCTATTCACTCAAAACGCATTAGGACCGAGCCATGAATGCCGATGCGGGCAACGCTTCACTGATCGAGATCGAACACGGCGCGTACGGCGTGCCGGGCGTCGTGCGTGTGACGATGAACCGGCCCGATGCCTTCAACGCGCTCTCGGAAGCTTTGCTCGACGAGCTTCAGACGGCATTGAGCGAAATCGCGCGGTCGGATGCTCGGGTGGTCGTGATCGCCGGCGCGGGCCGGGCGTTCTGCGCGGGACATGATCTGAAGGAAATGCGCGCGGCGCCGTCGCTGGCTTACTACCAGGCGCTGTTCGCCCGCTGCACGAAGCTCATGATGACGATCCAGCGCTTGCCGCAACCGGTAATCGCGCGGGTGCAGGGCATTGCCACGGCGGCCGGCTGTCAACTCGTCGCCATGTGCGATCTGGCGGTCGCGGCCGACACGGCGCGGTTTGCCGTTTCCGGTGTGAACCTCGGGCTCTTCTGCGCGACGCCTTCCGTGCCGTTGTCGCGCAACCTGTCGCGCAAGGCAGCGCTTGAAATGCTGCTCACCGGCGATTTCATCGATGCCGCCGCGGCAAAGCAACAAGGTCTCGTCAACCGCGTGGTTCCAGCGGATGCACTTGACGCGGAAATCGCACGGCTCGCCACCAGCATTTGCGCGAAACCGGTCGAAGCCGTGAGCGCCGGCAAAGGTCTCTTCTATCGTCAGTTGGAGATGGGTGTCGAGGCGGCTTACCAACTCGCCGGCCAGACCATGGCCTGCAACATGATGGACGAGTCGGCGCTCGAAGGCGTGCAGGCTTTCATCGACAAACGGCCGCCGGACTGGGAGGCGTGACGCTAACTAGCCACGCGTGACTCAGGCTCTATCGGATCACCAGCCGTTTTTCAATCCACTCGATCAAATCGCCGATCACCCGATCGCGGTCGAGGTCGTTCATCGTCTCGTGATAGCTGCCTTCGTGCAGCGTGAGCGTTTTGTCCGGCGAGCCTGCATGCTGGCCGAATTCGCGGCTGCCTTCGGGTTCGGTGAGCTTGTCGGCGGTGCCGTGATAGACCAGCAGCGGTACCCGTAAGCCCGCACGGCCGCGTTCGATGCGCGCCATCGCCAGCAGAAGTTCCGCGCCGGTGCGCGCGGGAATCGCGCCGTGATGCACGAGCGGATCGTTGCGATTGGCGTTCACCACGGGCTGAAGGCGTGAGAGCAAAGCCGCGTCGATTTTCATCGCAGGGAAACTCGGATAGAGACGGCTGATCACCTGGCTCAGCTTGAGCATCCAGCGCGGCACGTCGCGGCCGGGTGCGAGCGCCGGGCTCGACAGGATCAGGCCATTCAGGCGCCGGCCGCTCGCGTCGAGGCGTTCGATCGCATACAGCGCGGCCACGGCGCCGCCCATGCTGTGGCCCATCAGGAAGAGCGGGGCGCAGCTTGGCGCGGCGGCGTCGAGCAAAGCTTGCGCGTCGAGCAGATAGTCGTCGAAGCGCTTCACGTAGGACCGCTTGCCGGGCGCGTGGCCGTGGCCGCGCAGATCGATGGCCACCAGTTCGATGCCGGCCGCGTTCAGCCGCGCGGCCAATGCCGCGTAGCGGCCGGCGTGCTCGGCGAGGCCATGCAGCAGTGCGACGGTGGCCCGCATTGGCGTGGTCGCCGGCCAGCGGTATAGCGGCAAGTCGACGCCGTCGGCGGTCGTCACCGAGTCGCGCTGCGGTTCGCCAGCGGTGTTGCCGCCGCTGTTGCCCGCGACGGACCGTACGTTGCTGCTTTGAAATGTGTCCATGCCTGCGCGCCTCTCCCGTTTTTGTTCCGCCGATCATAGTCGCAGCGACCGTGCGCGCGCGAGTGCCCCACACGGAGCGAGCCTCTAATGCTTTCAGGTTATGAAAAGATCGTAATTGATTATTAAAGGGAATGACGACGCTGCGGTAGAATTGCGGGCTCAAATCCCAATAAAAGCAACGGCGGCCGCTTGTCGGGAGCACACAACGCTCGCCGGCAGACTCCGCCGTTTCGTTTTTCCATGATCGAAATACGCAATATCTCCCAGCGGTTCGCCGGGCCCCGGGGCTGGGTCGAGGCGCTGCACAACGTCAATCTGTCGATTCCGGCGGGCGAGGTCTTCGGCATCATCGGCCGCAGCGGCGCGGGCAAGAGTACGCTTGTGCGCACCTTGAACCTGCTGACGCGCCCGAGCGAAGGCAACATCGTCGTCAACGGCCGCGATCTGACGACGCTGCCCGCCGCGCAATTGCGCGAGGCGCGCCGCGAGATCGGCATGATCTTTCAGCACTTCAATTTGCTGTCTTCGCGCACGGTCTACGAGAACGTCGCGCTGCCGCTCGAACTCGCCTGCATGAAGCGCGACGAAATCGAAGCGAACGTGCTGCCGCTGCTCGAACTGGTCGGCCTGTCGGCACAGAAAGATCGCTATCCGGCGCAGATCAGCGGCGGGCAAAAACAGCGCGTCGGCATCGCGCGCGCTCTGGCCAGCAAGCCCAAGGTACTGCTCTCCGACGAAGCGACCTCGGCGCTCGATCCCGAAACCACGCGCGCGATTCTCGACCTGCTCAAGCGCATCAACCGCGAACTGAACCTGACCATCGTGCTGATCACGCACCAGATGGACGTGATCAAGCAGGTGTGCGACCGCGTCGCCGTGCTGGATGCCGGCCGTGTGGTCGAAGAGGGCAAGGTCATCGACGTGTTCCTGCAACCGCATCACGAAGTCACGCGCGCGTTGATCGGCGACGTGATCGCGCAGGAATTGCCGCCCGCCATGAAGGCGCGTGTCGCGGAACGCCTGAAGACCGGCAGCGGCCACTTGCTGCGGCTCGCCTTCACCGGCTCAGGCGTCGATCAACCGATCCTGTCGGAGACGATTCGCCGCTACGAACTCGATTTCAACATCCTGCACGGCCAGATCGACGAGATCCAGGGGCAGGCGTTCGGCTCGCTCGCGGTGCTCGCGGGCGGCGAACCGGCGAAGGTGGCGCAGGCGCTGACGTATCTGCGTGAACAGGGCGTGGTGGTGGAGGAGCTCTCGTATGTTGAGTGAAATGTTCGATATGTTCGTCCAGTCGTTCTGGGAAACGCTCGTCATGGTGGGCATTTCCGGACTGGTCGGCGCTTTGGTGGGTTTGCCGCTCGGCGTGTTGCTGTATCTGACGGATCGCCAGGGCGTGTTGCAGAACATCGCCGTGAATCGCGTGATGGGCGTAGTCGTCAATGCGGTGCGCTCGACGCCGTTCATCATTTTGCTGGTGGCCGTGATTCCATTCACGCGTCTAGTGGTCGGTTCGTCGATCGGTACGGCGGCCGCCGTCGTGCCGCTGACGATCGCCGCCGCGCCGTTCATCGCGCGTCTGGTCGAGACGGCGCTGCGCGAAGTGGATCGCGGTCTGATCGAAGCGGCTCAGGCGATGGGCGCGACCACCAGCCAGATCGTCTTCAAGGTGTTGCTGCCGGAATCGCTGCCGGGCGTGGTCGCCGGTTTGACGATCACCTTCGTCTCGCTGGTCGGCTATTCGGCGATGGCGGGCGCGATCGGCGGCGGCGGTCTCGGCGATCTCGGCATTCGCTACGGGTATCAGCGTTTCCTGCCAGAAGTGATGTTGACGGTCGTGGTGATTCTGATCGTCTTCGTGCAGTTGGTGCAGTCGTTCGGGGATTGGCTCGTGCGTCGTTTGAGCCATAAGTAAAACAACAAAGTCGACAGGTTTGGAAAGGTCCATCATGCAACGTCGTTTCATTCTTAAGCTGGCTGCCGCGCTCGGTGCCGCATCGCTCATCGCCGCCAACGCGGCTTACGCCGAAGACACGATCAAGGTCGGTGTGACCGGCGGTCCGCACGCGCAGATCATGGAAGTCGTGAAGACGGTCGCGGCGAAGAACGGTCTGAACATCAAGATCGTCGAATTCTCCGACTACGTGCAGCCGAACGCGGCGCTCGCCGGCGGCGATCTGGACGCGAACAGCTACCAGCACGACCCGTATCTGCAGGCGCAGGTGAAGGACCGCGGCTACAAGCTGATCCGTATCGCGGACACGGTCACGTACCCGATGGGTATCTATTCGAAGAAAGTGAAGACGCTCGCCGAACTGCAGCCGGGCGCGAAGATCGCGGTGCCGAACGATCCGACCAACGGCGGCCGCGCGCTGCTGTTGCTGCAAAAGCAGGGTCTGCTGAAGCTGCGCGCCGACGCGGGCCTGAAGGCGACGCCGCTCGACATCGTCGACAACCCGAAGAAGCTGAAGGTCGTCGAACTCGATGCCGCGCAGATTCCGCGCTCGCTGAATGACGTGGACGCGGCTGCGATCAACACGAACTTCGCGATGGAAGCGGGTCTGAAGCCCAAGCAGGACGCCATCGCGATTGAAGACCCCAAAGGTCCTTACGTGAACGTCATCGCAATCCGCGAGGCGGATAAGAACAAGCCGTGGGTCGCCAAGCTGGTCGCGGCGTATCATTCGCCGGAAGTGAAGCAGTTCGTCGAAAGCAAATTCGGCGGAGCGGTCATCACCGCCTGGTGAGACGGCGGCCTGCAGAGCAAGCAGAACACGACGGCAATGCAAATTTAGAGTCGTAGGGCTTAACCCGGGGTTGTCGCCCGGGTTTTTTCGGGATTAAAATAGAACGATCGTTCGATATTGCCGTCGCGCCATTGAGGAGCGATATCCTCCTGCTAAAGCACCCGCGACCGGGCTGCCGTGAGGGCAGTCGTTATAATGTTCGTTGGGTTGACGTATTCGTAACTTTGGAGCGTGTGCATGAAAATCCTGGTGCCAGTCAAAAGAGTGGTCGATTACAACGTGAAAGTTCGAGTCAAGTCGGACGGCACGGGCGTCGACATCGCGAACGTGAAGATGTCGATGAATCCGTTCGACGAAATCGCGGTTGAAGAAGCCGTGCGTCTGAAGGAAGCGGGCGTGGCGACGGAAGTGATCGCCGTGTCGGCGGGCGTGACGCAATCGCAGGAAACGCTGCGCACGGCGCTGGCGATCGGCGCGGATCGCGCGATCCTGATCGA
>NZ_PVZB01000013.1 GCF_003002025.1 Paraburkholderia sp. BL25I1N1 | reverse complement strand
GGCCGGCGGGGTAATCAGGGTTTCGAGATTCTGTTCGTCTGACCAGCGCTTTACTTCCGGCTTCCTTCGGATTCCAGGTTGCCCGCAGCACCGTTGCCTTTCGCTAACTTCCCCCTGTCGGGCCCGACGCGGTTTGGCCGAACCCGGAAGTTCGTCGCAAGCCGCACCGCCAACGGCGGTGAACTTCGGCTGTCGATCCGTATCAGCCGTCGGGAACGGTGCGGCATCAAGGGCGGCTGCTGATGATCTTCGTACCTCGCTTCGCTCTGGTTCACAGCCTGTGTGGGCCACGCGATGTCATCTTCAGATCGTCCTCCTCGCGCACTACCATTCCTTTACGATCCGATGATCTTGACGTGATTTGACGGCACTCGGCAGGCTATGCCGCGGCGCCCAATCGGGCCGCAAACGCTCATCTGCGCGAAATCTGTGTCAGATACGGAATAACTCCGCATCTGACAGGTTCACTCCAATGAGACACCTGTTTATAACAACGGGAGAACCATCGTGCGTACCCCAAGCCCCCGTACCGTGCTGACGATCCTGAGCGTCGTCATTGTTCTGGCGATCTCGGCGCTTTGCGACTCACCTGCCTTCAGTGCCGGCTTACAGACCGACGGTACGTCCAACGAAACCCCCTTCCTCGCGGAGAACAATACCGCCATGACAAGGATGATGGACGGCATGTCGACGAGACCGACAGGCAACGTCGATCGCGATTTTGTCGCAATGATGGTGCCTCACCATCAAGGTGCCATCGACATGGCGCAGGCCGAACTGCGTTACGGTCACAACGAACAGTTACGCCGCATCGCGCAAGAGATCGTCGTCGAGCAACAACAGGAAATTGTCGCCATGCGCGTCGCACTCGGGCAGCCATTGCCGCCACCTGCCGCCGCCCCGGACCAGCAAAAGCCGGCGTCTATGCCTGTCGCACCTGTTCACCGGACGTCCGACCACGGCATGCAAATGAACACGCCAAACCGTATGCAGGAGGACCGGCAATGAAACGCCAATCAAGAATCACCATCGCGTTGTCTGCAGCCATGCTGGTGGCGACTCAGCTCGCGTGCGCTGGGCAGGCCCCTGGATCGCAGTCCGATCCTGACATTCCCGTAAGCCATCACGACCGCGTTTACGCCGCTGAGCAGTTTTCGAACACGGTGTCGGTGATCGATCCGGCCGACACCACGCTGCTCGGCCTGCTTCGGCTCGGCGATCCCTCGCCGGGCAATTTCAGTCCGTTGTACAAAGGTCAGTTACTAGTGCACGGCATGGGTTTCTCGCCGGACCATCACACGATTGCGGTTGTCTCGATCGGATCGAACTCGGTTTCATTCATCGACACGCAGACTAACGCCGTCAAGCATGTCACCTACGTTGGCCGCTCGCCTCACGAGGCTTTCTTCACGCCCGACGGAAAGGAGGTCTGGGTGACCGTGCGTGGTGAAAACTACGTCGCGGTACTTGACGGAAAAACGTATGAGGAGAAAACACGCATTATTGTCCCGGCTGGCCCCGGAATGCAGATATTCTCGCCGGATGGGAAATACGGTTATGTCTGTTCGTCCTTCAACCCGGAGATCGAGGTGGTGTCCGTGGCCGACCACAAGATCGTCGGCACGGTCCAGCAGGCCAGCCCTTTTTGTCCCGACCTGGCGGCGACGCCCGACGGCAAGCAGGTCTGGTTCACGCTCAAGGACACCGGCAAGGTCCAGGTGTTCGATGCAAGGCCGCCATTTGCGCTGATCAGGACACTCGACACAGGCCCAATCACGAATCACGTGAACATCGTACATAACGACAAGGGCACGTTCGCGTACGTCTCCGTTGGGGGCCTGAATGTGATCAAGGTGTTTCGAACTGACAACTTTTCGCAGGTCGCGACGATACCTGTCGGCAACTTGCCGCACGGGCTCTGGCCGTCGGGGGACGGCAGCCGCATCTATGTCGGGCTGGAGAACGCCGACGCGATGACTGCGATCGACACACTGAGCAACAAGATCATCGCGACTGTGCCCATTGGCCAGGCGCCGCAGGCCGTCGCCTATGTGCCGAATGCGGTGCCGGAAGGTGATGGTACGCAGAATCTGCAGACGTTGGGCCTCGCTGGTCAGAGCGTCCACCTTGCACTGGTGCCGGTGGGCGCGGGCAAGACGGCGGACGCCACCCATGCACCTACGACTGTCGCGTTGTTCGACCAGGGCTTGGTGCAGGTTCTCCAGGCCGCTGTCTCGGGTCTTCAACCGAAGCAGCCCTATGTTCTAGGTCTTGCCGATAACCCCGATGGCACGGGTGACCTGCAAGTGCTCGCGAATTTCATGTCCAATCCGGCCGGCTCGGCGATCGTCAATGCTCTCGGGCAGATTCGCCAACTGGTCACACCAGGAATGGGCCATGCCGCTGACAAGCGCCGCTACCTCGTTGTCGCGCCGCAAGCGTCGGGTAAGCCTGGTGCCCCCGTACAGGTCCAGTCGCCGTAACCGGTTCCGCCGCCACGTCTCGTTCGCGGCGGCGGAACGGTGTGCGGTGCGGCTATCTGATTCTGGTAGTCACGGGAGCGATCCCGTCGCGGCGGCGAATTGAATGAACTGCTCCTGAGTGGAACAGACGCCGGAACGTCTGAGCGACGGTAAGAGGAACGACGCTTCATGGCCAGGTCCTGCCTGTTGGGGATTCGCAGGACATGACCCGTTCGAATCAGTCCCGCTTCGCAATCACACCTCCGCTAAACGACAATCATCTCGGCGGAGTGGTAACGTCGTGTCGACAGAACCCCGCGTTTGTAAGGTCCCTGTGCCACACTTTGATGTCAACCTATCGTCGACGCAGGTGAATGCGATGGATCAGCTACATACTGCCATGACTGCCCCCATTCTTTGCGCCGACTCCGCGGTATGGTTTTCCGCCTATGGGTTCGGCTGGGGATACTGCGCTTTCGCGCTGCCGTTTGAAGTCGTTAGTGAAGAGCTTGGCGCTCGCAATGAAACCGTCCAACAGGTGCGACTCGCGTTCGAGTTGAACAAACGCCGAATTCTAAGTACCGTGCAACAGTATGAAGCAGCATCTGCAACAGGCGAGCGCATAACGCTCTCGGTCGCGGATCTTCAGCGCCGGACGCCCGACGTCGTTTACTTCGGAGCATAAATGCCGACAGACCGCGCTTGGCCGACCTCTGCCTGACGGCGATCGGTCGACCCGTTGCTGCCGGTCGAGCCGACGCCGTTCCAAAGGCAGGTATCAGATCAGACGGGTCATTCGGCACGTCGCGCAAGGACATGTCGGCGGTCGCAGCCGGATAAGCGTCCTGTTAAAACGATCGACTGTCTCTCGACCTCTTCCCGCTCTTCATAATGCAACGGGGCGCCAGATACATCCCGACTCGCCTGCCTGTACGAAACATATCTGTCTAACCTCCGGTGCTCGCAAACTTTTCGAAATGCAGCTGAGAATCCTGAAGGCCTGAAGTCGCCAACCACTTCCTGATCGCTTCAACCATCGGGGGCGGGCCGCATACATACATGTCGAAAGGTCGCGCGGCGAGTGCCTTCGCGTCGAAATGATCCGTAACGTACCCTGTCTTCCCGCTCCAATCGGGCGACGAATTCACGACCACCGGCACGTATGAGAATCCCTCGATACGATCAACATACCCTTTCAACCGTTCAGACTCGCACAGATCGCCGACGTTGTTCACCCCGTAGTACAGTGTCACGGGTTCACCGCAGCCACCACGCGACGCCATCTCATCCAGCATGCCGAGGAACGCCGAAAGGCCCGTTCCGCCCGCGACCATCACAAGCGGACGTTCGACGTGTCGCAGGTAGAACGTTCCAAACGGCGCTTCGAGGTCGATTGACTGACCGGGCGAACAGCGTTCGCGCAGGTAATTGCTCATGGCGCCATCAGGCAGCAGGCGGATAAGAAACTGCAACTGATTGTCGTGGTTAGGCTGATTCGCGAACGAATAGGAACGCCATGCGTCCGTCTCCGGTACCAGGAGGCGAGCATACTGACCAGGCAGAAAGTCCAGCCGCCTGCGCACGGTGCTCGCGTCGAGATGCAGAATTGCCGTCGAGCCGGATACTTTCTCCATGCGGGTGACGGTCGCCGTCATGCGACCTATATCGTCGGTGTGGCATAGCGTCGAGTCGAAGTCAAAGAAGAACGATGCATCCGATCTGACTCTGGTCTGACACGACAGCATATTGCGTTGCGCGCGATCCTCTGCAGAGAGCGCTTCGTCGTCCACATAGTCCTGTGCATATTCGCCTGATTCACAGCGTCCCTTGCACGTGCTACAGACGCCTTCGCGGCAGTCGAATGGGATCTTCACGCCATTGCGCAATGCCGCGTCCAGCAAGATCTCATTTGCGCCGACATCGAAGAACAATGTCTTTCCATCGGCAAAACTGAAGGCCACCTTGTGATTCATCTCGATGCCCCCGATTACAGATGGTAAAAGTCCAGGACCGCGTTGATGCGGTCATTGAGCAGCAGTGCGTGTTTGCGCACAATCTTCCAGCTATCGCCGTCGGCACGCAGTTGGTAAGTCCCGTGGCCGAAAAAGTGCTCCGACACGCCATGACGCGCGTAAAACGTTGCCCAGTTGACCTTTGCTTCCGTCAACCCGTCCGGCCCGCCAGAAACACGTACATTGCTGATTTGATGGAGGGTACGCGGTAACGGTGTCGACGCGGCCGATTTGCCGGTGCGCAGTCGAAACACACGATCTTCCAGTCCGGAGCGATTCGCATAGTAGATCAGTGACAGACCGCGCCGGGGATCTGTCGTGTACTCGAATTCCGAATCCCACTGCGGCACGTGGAATTCGCATCGCTCGTCAAAAAGGGCGAGGTAAGCATCCCAGTCCCGCGCGTCGCAAAGTTCGGATTTGCGATAAAAGAACTGTTCAATTGAAGGCTGCAACGGGTTCATGATCTCAGACCTCCTTGATGCTCAGTGACTTCTGCCGCAACCCTTTCAGCAATAGCGCCTGCCATGCGCCGTGCTGGTTCACATACAAACCTTCATGCGTGAACTCGGAACCTGTTAATGCGGGTGAGATGCCCAACAACGTGCTGTTAGGTGTTTCCTGTTCCATCCATTTGTGATGGCCTCGCGAAATGTCGCTCCAGCGCTCAAGGCGCGCCTGAAAGCCCCGCTGCGCTTCACGAAACTCCACGAGATCGTCGGGTGTGCCCATACCCGACACATTGAAAAAATCCTCGAACTGGCGGATGCGGCTCTCACGGTCGCTGTCCGATTCGCCCTTCACGCCGATGCACTGGCTGATCACCTCGGTCTTGTTCCACGCGATTGGACGCACGATGCGCAACTGCGAGCTGATCTGGTCCATGAAGAAAAGACTCGGGTACACGTTCAGGTTGCGCAGCCGATGCATCATCCATTCAGCGCGCTGCGTGCCGTACTCCTGAACGAGGCGTGGCATCACACTCGCATAGCCGGGTCGCACCTCCGGATTTGGCATGTCACTGAATAGCACCGAATGCCCGTTACGGAACGAGAACCAGCCGTCGTCGGTCTCCGCGTCGCCAGCACCGAGCTTGCTGTAGTCGAGCGTGCCGTTGGTTGCCGCACCCTTTTGCACATTCGATTCATGACGGTGCTTGACGGTCGCCACATAGTTGTAGTGGACTGTACTCACGTGATAGCCGTCGAGTCCATTCTCGTTTTGCAGCTTCCAGTTGCCGTCGTAGGTATAGGTCGACTTGCCAGGAAGCACCTCGAGCTCGCCGGTAGGCGACTGTGCGACCATCATGTCGAGAAAGACGCGCGTGTCGCCAAGGTAGTCTTCGAGCGAATCCGTGGCTGCCACATCAAGGCTAACGAACACAAAACCCTTGTAGCTTGCAATGCGCGCCTTCTTCAGGCCACGCGTGCCTTTGTCGAAGTCTTCACAATATTCCGACGGCGCCTTGACCTTGACGAGCCGCCCGTCACTCTTGTAGCACCATGCATGGAACGGGCACGTGAAGGTCGACTGATTGCCTTTGCTCATGCGCGTGAGCGTGGCACCGCGGTGCTGGCACGCATTGACCATCGCGTGAAGCGCACCACTGCCGTCCCGGCTTATGATCAGCGGCTGGCGGCCTGCCTGCATCGTGATGAAATCATGCGGATGCGGAATTTCGCTCTCGTGACATGCATAAATCCACGCCTTTTCGAAAATCAGTTCCATTTCGAGCGCGAACAGTTCAGGCTCCGTGAACATTTCGCGAGCGATCCGGTAGACGCCCTCTGCCGGACGGAAGTCCAGGCAGCCGCTCACAAACTCCTTCCATTCAGCTACGTTTCTTACAGTATTCATCGTCGTCCTCTCATGTCTGCCGCCGGCTGACGGTGCAAGGCACGCACCGCATGCTTCCCGTCGGTATGCGTTACGCTGCGTCGCTGCACAAGGTGCCCGGTAACCGGATCCTTTTGAATTCAGGCGCTCGCACGTTCACGTTCGACTTCAGCTGGCGGCGCGCCGGCTGTTTCGCCATACAGGCGGAAATCGAAATCGATCGATGCGAAAGGCGTCGTCACGCCCCTCCGTGCGAGTTCTTCGGGCGCATCGACACGGCGTATGGCGGGCACAAGACCTTCACGGCTTGCAAACGCGAAGTCGTCCCAAAGGTAGCGGTCGCCATCGATATTGATCTGCGTCGTGAGCTTGCGATGACTCGCTGCCGACACGAAGAAGTGGATGTGCGCCGGACGCTGTCCGTGACGGCCTAGCAGGTTGAGCAACTGCTGAGTCGTGCCTTCGGGCGGGCATCCATAGCCGACAGGCATGATGCTGCGCAACGAATAACGCCCGCTGTCATCGGTCAGGATGGACCGCCGCAAGTTGAATGGCGACTGCGTCTTGTCAAAGTGGGAATAATTGCCACGCGTGTTTGCATGCCACACTTCCACCTTTGCGTTCGGCAAGGGGCGTCCGTCTGCTCCGTAAACCGTGCCCTGGATGAAAAGCGCTTCCGCGGCCTCTGGCTCACTCTCGTCGTCGAGCCGCGCGAAGCCAACACTTTCGGGTGCGCCCGCAACATACAGGGGGCCTTCGATAGTACGCGGCGTGCCGCCCGTCAAGCCGGCGCGCGCCTCAGCCTCATCGCTGCGAATATCGATGAACCGCTCGAGGCCGAGCCCTGCGGCGAGAAGACCGATTTCGCGAGTGGCACCAGCCTGCGCGAGATACTCGAGACCCTTCCAGATCTCGCCAGGCTGCAGATCGAGGTCCTCAATGGCCTTGAACAGATCGCCTGTCAGGCGAACCACCACCTCCTGGACGCGCTCATTGCGTACGCCTTTGGCTGCGTCCACGATAAAGCACTTCACCAGTGCATCTATGTCGTCGTGCATCATGCTAACTGCTCCTTCAATGCGATCCGAACGAGAAACCACCACCGTTCTTTTGGTAACCAAAGAAAATGCAAAAAAAACTTTGCGGAGATATATCGCTAATTAAAATGATGCACATACCGCAGGACCACCCTCGTCCCCTGGGGGCGATTTCTGGCGTCCCGCTCGAAGTAAGTGTTAAAAAACACATGATCGTGCTGCGAAAAGCTATACATCGCACCTGGCCCGATCGCCCAGACTGCTTCGCGAGTCCCCGGCACGTCTGCGCCGTTCACCTTCATGTCGGTGATCTGCCGCAGCCAATACCCGTTCAGTCCAATCCGAAGACCGGGGCGAACTTCGTACTCGGTGGCAAGGTTTACATGAACGGCCTGGCCCGCCTGAGATGAAGTGACATCGGGTCCGAGCGCCGTCGCCGGGTCGTGGTTGGTCGCATTCCACAAGTAATGCAGACGCCATGAAACGGTCCACTTCGGCGTCAGCCAGACGGTCGCCGCCCAGTACGGGTTGAACGACCAGAAGTGGCTGCCCGGATTGATCGCCTTGCGCGGATCGTATGCCCCCGTCGGCACGATGAACTGGAACTCAAAGCGCTGCGCGAAACGCGGACCGTTAGCGCCCATCACGGGATCGAACTGGATGAACGGTCCAATCAGCAGATCACCGATACCGTTCTGTGAGCTCAGCGCTGTGTTGCCCAGGCCATCGTCCACATGCGCCGATGCGATCCATGGCAGCATCAGATTGAGACCCGGATGCGCGGTCGCAAATGTTAGGGGCGACTGGTATGTGAGCTGCGTGATGCCCGCAAAGATATCGATATCCTGCTTCGGCAGCGGCACCCGGTTCCCCGCGTTGTCGTTGATTCGCCCCGCCGTGTAGTACTGGAAGTACTGCTGCGCATACCAACCCGATCCAGCAGGCGGCAAGCCGTCAAGAAAGCTTGTCGCGCCCAGATTGACGGCCGGAAGATCGTTGGCGGAAGCCGGCGAAGCGAAACACAATACCGCCACTGATACGAGACATGGCAAGAGTCGAGCACCGTTGTTTCTCATTGACAGCACCTTCTATCAGATTGTCATGGTCGCGAAGCGTCAAATGTGCGGATGCGGTGAAACAACCCGATAAGCGCCTGCATGAAAGACGAGGGGTGCTCTGCCAAACGACTCATACTCCTCGACACCGCCAATGAAGATGAGGTGATCGCCACCGTCGTATTGACCGACGTTGCGACACACGAAGTGAGCGGCACTACCGTCGATGAGCGGCACGCCGTCGGGACTATCGACGCAGGGCACGCCTGCAAACTTGTCAGGAGATGCCGTTGCAAAAGTACGCGAAAGATGCTGCTGATCGTCGGCCAGCATGTTGATGGCGAAATGCGTAGTTGCAACAAAATCGGCCATGCTCGGTGACGGTTTTGCGAGACTCCACAAAATCAACGGAGGGTCCAGCGACAGCGAAGAAAATGAATTCGCGGTTAGCCCTATTCTTCGGCCATCTCCCGTGCGTGTCGTGATTACCGTGACGCCTGTCGGAAACTGGCCGAGTGCGGAGCGGAAATGCTTCGAATCGAACGGGCGGCTGCCCGTCGCGAGCGCATCGAGATTGAGGTGAGTGGTCATGTGTGATCTCCTGCGGGTCGTTCGTGGTCAGGCGGCAGCCCTGGTCTTTTCGCGGATGAACGCGTTGCATGCAGCCGGATCGAACCACCACGGCGAAAACGTACGCGGATCATCGAAGCCATTGACGATCCCGGACGCAAGCGCCTGCGAATCGCCGGCAACGCGGAGCAGATCGAGGATGTGGGGCGGCGGCGGCGTGAGCATCGAATTGGTCCACCTGACCACGTGTTGCGCGTAGTCCCAGTAACGGTCGAACGTCTGCTGCATCCAGTCCTCGGAGAAGGGTGCCGATTCTCTTGCGAGGATTGCGTTCAGGTACACCTTGCTGCATTTCGCCGCGCTGTTCGAACCTTGCCCGGTGATAGGGTCATTCACCACCACCGCATCGGCCATCCCAAAGATGGTCCGCCCGGAGGGCAGCCGGAAGAACGGCTTGCGTACGGTGGGTGCAAAACGACCGGACAGAACACCGTTGGGATCCGTCAACTGCACATTCGCGCAACGCTCTGCTTCCCAGGGAACGTACTGGCGGACAATGTCGAGACTTCTTTCCAGATGCTGCGCGGGTGTTTTTACATTGCCCCAGCGATCCAGCGGTCCGCCAGGAATGCCTTCGAAGACCATGATTTCGCAGGGCCCCGTCACCGTCAGGGCCGGGAACACGAAATACTCTCCTATTCCAGGCAACAGGTTGAAGCGCACCCGTGAATAGGGCGTCGACGGCGTCATGCCCGTCACATAGGTCAGGGCCAGGACGCGCTGCGGCTGACTGAATGCGCTACGCTCCGGGTCGCGTCCGAGCAGGTTGACTACCTCGCCCTTGCCTGCTGCAAGCAGCACAAGATCGTGGCTCGCGCTCAACTGTTCGAGCTCCGGCACCCCGACATCGACGATGCGCACATCGGCTCCGCGCCGTGCAACTTCTTCGAGCCATGCCGCCATCTTGATCCGTTGATCGACGGCCTGTGCATAGCGATGCAGACGCGCCGACCAGTCGATGATTTTTTCGCCGGCCACTTCCGGGTGCGGCACAGCGACACTGATTCCCTCAATGGAAGGACACGCTTCCTCCCATCCGTTCAGACCGAGATCGCGCTCGGTTTGCAGGGATTCATTGAACATGCACTGGCTGGACATGACCCTGCCTGTGCGAATCTGCTCTGCGCTGCGATTGGTGGCGAGCGTGATCCGATAACCCTGATCGAGCAAGGCCAAAGCCAGTTGCAAGCCTGCCTGTCCCGCTCCGACGACTGCAATGTTTCTCATGGACGATGTCTCCTGAATAGGTTGTTGTCTGGGAAAAGACGCATGGGCGTCGATGCGTTATCCGCCGCGCACCCTCGCAAGGTTTCATTCGGCAAGCCTGGGGATCGCGGGTATGTTCTGTTCCGGTCCCATCGTCGAGTAGCCGCCATCCACCGCGTAGTCCGCACCCGTCACGAAGCTGGCCGCATCGCTACACAGGAACGTGACGACCCGGGCAACCTCTTCGGGATTGCCGACCCGCCCCAGAAGGTGAAACGAGGCAGCGACACGATCGGCTTTCGCGCGATTCCCGTGTGTGAGTTCATGCATCACGCGGGACCACGTCCAGCCCGGAGACACGGAATTCACCCGGATGTTGTCGACGGCGAGATCCATCGCCATGCTGCGCGTCAAATGCCTGAGCGCGGCTTTCGATGCCGGATAAAGCCACCGCCCCGTTTGCGCGCACTGGGCCGAAATCGAACTGAAATTCACGATCACACCCCCGCCCTGGTGTTTCATGTATGGGTAGGCCGCTTTCGCAAGCATCACGGCGGAGATCACGTTGACGTCCATGGCGCCGAGCCAGTCATTGCGGCTCGCACTAAAGCCGTTATCCACGTAACTGCAAGCAAGGTTCACAAGAATGTCGACCGCACCGAAACTGTCGACCGTTCTGGCAATCGCGTGATCGATGGCCTTGTCGTCGGTGATATCCGTCTGGACGAAAATGGCGTTTTCGCCGAGCGCGTGTGCTGTGCGCTGACCGTTTTCCGCATCGATGTCCAGAACGGCAACCCTGGCGCCGGCGTCGGCCAGATCCTTCGCGACGGCCGCGCCAATCAGCGTGGCGCCGCCTGTGACGATCGCCACCTTTCCTGTCAGTGATGTCATGGTGTTCTCCGTGGATTCGTCAGCGTGGTTCAACGTGCTGCGCTGTCGGCGCTCAGCCAGCGGTTCATCAGCGTGTTTGAAGGGAGGGTTTCGTCGAGCAGTTTGTGGGCCGTCTCGGCGCCCGCGACCGGCAAGCCTTCCGGCTCGAGCAGACCGATCTGCACCAGTACACTCGCCTGGTCCCAGTAGATGTGCTCGTGATAGAGCTTGTCGCCGCGAAATTTGACAATCGCAACGAGGGGTATCTCGACACGCTTTCCAGTCGGTGCAACGCCTGGCAGCATCCAGTCGATTTCCGTCGTATGGGTAAAGCAGAACAGCAGTTCGTCGACGATCTGCGTTGCGCCAACCGTGCGCGACACTGGGGTGATCGTGGTATCGGGCGGATTGTTATGGACGAAGTGATGGCGATAAAAACGCTTGAGTTCGCTGTACCCGACGCCGCCCGTCATCGTGGGAATGTGATTGACGTACGGCTCGGGTACCATCGTGCGCATGGTCGCGTCGACGTCGCGCGTGGTGAATTCATGAGCGAGATGCGCCTCCCAGAGCGAAGACAGATCGTAGTGCGGACCCATCTCGCGCCTGAACGCCGCAACCGTGCGTTGATGCGCCATCGTCGCAGCAGCCTTGTCCCAGTGCTCGCCGCGTGCCCGGGCAAATGCGTGATCCAGGCCGGGATACGTGTAAATCTCGACGCACTCCCGCCTGGACAAAGCCGCCTGGATCTGCTGCTGGGCTTCGGCAGGGCAGAAGCGGTCCTGCCCGGCGATCTGCAGCACCAGCCGTCCACGCAGGTTTTCGGATTCATCAAGGGCCGTTTCGATACCGACACCGTAATAGCTGACGGCACAAGCGACGCGCGGCAAGCGGCACGCAGCGAGGTACGCCAGCTTGCCGCCCAGGCAAAAACCAAGCACACCGATTTGACCGACGCATTCGGGAATCGAACCGAGCGCACTTATGGCTGCATCGATGTCTTCGACGCCTTTGTCGTGATCGAAGGCGCGATACAGAGCGAAGGCACACTCGGCGTCTTCGGGCGAATAGTCCAGTTCAATACCCGGTTCGGCGCGCCAGAACAGATCGGGAGCAAGGACGGTATATCCTTCTTCGGCGTAGTAGTCGGCCACTTCGCGCATCGTCCCGTTGACGCCGAAGATCTCATGGCAAAGCACGATGCCGGGACCTTTCCCGTTCGCCGGCGTCGCCAGATAGCCGCGAAAAGTGGCGCCGCCCGCGCATGGAATTTCGATGTATCGACCTTTCATTTGAGCCTCGACATAGGGTGGTTTGTGAATCAAGTATTGGTGGCCAATACTGGGTGCACTATCCGTTGCCTGCGACCGGTATCCAGGAAATGCGGAATTCGTCACTGATGCCGCGGATCCGCGTGCAAGTCACAGCCACGAGGCCATCGCAGGCCTTTCCGTCTCAGGCGGATATACCCGCCACGATCTGTCGTCGTGTCTGAAGAAGAAAAGTGCTAGCGTTCCCATCGGCCCCGACGTCTCGACGCAGACATAGCGTTGGCGATGCAGTGAGAGTCGACTGAACCGGGTCACACGCGTGCGCACGGCGTGCGTCGGTGCGAGCCATTTATCGACCAGTCCGCGCAGCGATTTTTCCGTGGCGTGCATGTCGTTCTCCATGACGGGTGCAGATCACATTGCGCGCGCGATGCAGCGCATGCCGTGCAGTTTCAGTGTGAAGATCTGGAGGAACAGGCCCGTTACGGCACGCAGCGCCAGCATGGGATGGGCGAAACATGCTTCGACCTGTTCACTGCGGCTTTCCCCATACAAGCACCAGTTGCAGAAATGCTCGCAGTTGTTGCGCAACAGCCGGTAGCGGTTTTCGCCCAGTCGCGAGCGGGCGCGGCGAACTGCTTCGGCGCCGACGTATCTCGCCATAGGGTTCGGCTTGACCGCGATTTCATGCCCTGAGGCAAAGCACTCGATCGTGGTTTCCTCCACCGGACCTCGGTGCAGAGATCGGCAGAGACCGGCGTAGTGCACCACCGTTCCATTTCCCACATAGATGCCGTGATGGTCGTATGCGGATCGGCGAGCAATAATGTGGCTGCCCTCATCCGGTTCAATGTCAGTCGGCAGAGTGCTTGACCGCACGCGTTCGGATCCGACCCGCACGAAGGTCCTGTCGAGTCTCCCATTGAACTGCCTGGATGCCATGGCACACCTCCGTAGGCGCTGGGGCCATGATCAAAGCATGAGGCGCCGGCTTCCGCCGATCTATCCACCGAATCCAATCGATGTCCGGAGAGTCCAGAAATTGTGTCCGTCCAGGCCGGTCGTTCGTGCACCGTTGTCTCACCCTTGTGCCGGGTATTTGCCGATGTGAACGAACTCGGATTTCTCTAGGATCGAAACGAAATGGCCCGTTTATTGCGAGCGCGATGAGTCATATAACAGGTATCGCGACAGCGATATCCGAATCCTCGCAGTACTATCCGGATAACACGGCGATTCCGCGAACGCGGCGAACGTGTTGCATTGCACAAGTGCATGCGTGCTTGGTGGAGAACTTATGGAGCACTGGTCGGCGTTCGGTGTCGATGGGCAACGGCTGGCAACCGCACCCTGTTTCAATCGCGACAACCTTCTGCTTCAGTCAAACGATCTGGAGGAAGTTCGCGCGAGTGTTGGACGCATCTTCAAGCCGCACGGACTCGAGTTGGCAGGCGGGTCTCATCGTCTGTTTGGCCGCATGCACCACGCGCGGCATGGCGACCTATCGCTGAATCTGCTTGATTATGGGAGTGAGGTGACCATAGATCCAGGACCCCTGGAGAGCTTTTTCCTGCTGCAGATTCCGGTTCATGGCAATGCCGAAATCGAATGCGGCAACAAGCGGTTCGTGTCGTCCGCGCTTGTAGCATCACTTCTTTCTCCGTCGCTGCCCTTACGGATGCACTGGAGCGACGCGTGTCCCCAGGTTCTCCTGAAAATCGAACGCGGGACCCTGGAGCGTCACTGCGAGCAACATCTGGGGGAGGCGTTCAGGCGACCGGTCGAATTCGATCCGGAACTGCAACTGGGATCCGCTGGCGGCGTTTGCGTGATGCAACTGCTGCCGTCTTTGGCGGACGTATTGAGTTTCCCGGACCACCCACTGCGCAATCCGCTGGCCTTCAGTCAGTTCGAGTCCACTCTCATCAACGCGTTGCTCTACGGCCAACCGAATAGTGCCCGGGCCGGACTTCGTCATCCCGTCGGCGCGCTCGCGCCGTTCTTTGTCCGCCGTGTCGAGGAATTCATTCGCGCAAACGTGCACGAGCCTTTGACCATCGAGCGACTTGCGGAGCACGCTGGCGTCAGTGCTAGCACCTTGTTCGCCGGATTCAGGAATTACTACGGCCTCAGCCCAATGGCTTATGTGCGACAGTTACGCCTCGAACGTGTCCGAGCCGATTTGCTCGCCATGGAAGCATCGAACGCCTCATCAATTACTGACGTCGCAACCAAATGGGGATTCGCGCATCTCGGCCGGTTCTCACTGGAGTATAAGCGGCACTTTGGTGAATCGCCGTCGGCTTCTCTACGCTACCGGGGCAAACCTGGCTAGCGCGTCCAACACCCGAGGTTTTATGGCCCACTTTACGCATTCTAGGTAGGCGCTTGCGGACCGGTCGCGTATGTGTCCACGAACGTCCACTGTTCGATTCGGAACTGCCGCTCCAATGGCTGCGGGGGCCGAAGCAGCGAATGGCAGCTCGTGGCCGCACGCTGCCTGATGCCCTTTGGCTCATCGCGACCCTCAAGGCGCAGCCAACGTTCCCGACAGCGGCCATTGGCAACGCCAACTAACCGGCTGTTCGCCCAAATACGCCAATAGGGATCGCTTACTGACATCCGACTGATCGGATCAACCAGCTAGGTGTCTGACAATTTTCTGAACCGATGGGATATTCGGAGCACTTTGGGCTGGCAAATCGTGCGGACACCACGGATAGGGCAGCATCCGCACCCATTCGAGAATTAGTTGGCTCGATTCTCCGGACAGGTTTTTCATCTCTTCGATGGTTATTTTAAGCTTCGAGACCTTTCCCGATCCATCTTGACAAAGCCATTCGTATCTACCGAAACCCATGCGTGCCGCGCCTGATACCTTTTCGGTCATGCATACGAGCCAATTGCAACGGAATGAGGTTTCGTCGTCTGGCGGTGTCCCCAGGCACAACGTGTAGATGTTCTCGTAGCGCTGCGCGAACTGGCTTACCAAAACAGCTGAAATGCCATCCACGCCTTTAACCAATGTCGGGAATGATATCTCCTCGGTTTTGACTTCCATGACAAGCTCGGCATCAACCGTGAACGCACTGGGCATCAAATGCGGCCGGTTTCCGTCCTTCGCATGAATGTAAGTCTCGATCGATCGTCGTAGCAGTGTCATTTCGGCGTCCGCAAGCTAAGGGGTATTCCACAACGAGTCTACCGCGATGGACTGACGCTGCTATTGATGCCCCTACGGCGTTACGGACATGCCGGCCCTCACGTATCGTGAAATGGGTTCAAGAGCAGAAATTGGCGACGTACGCGATGTCCCTCATGGCCGACTTCTGTCCGACTCGGCCTCGGCGCGGTAGATGCTCACGCGACCAGACAATGTAGTCCAGTCATACCAACCTTGTCGCTCAGTCGCACAACTGCGGCGGCAGTCGCACTCACTCTGTCGCCCTACAGCATCGATATCCGTTGCGCCAATATGTCGGCGCAAAAATAAATCATTTCGGCAAGCTGAAAAAAATAAAACGGCGGCGCCAACAATATGCAGCGCGACACCACGCCTGCACGCTCCACAGCCCACGCGTCCGCATCATGTCTCCTTCTGCCTACTATCAAAGCACCGGCCATTCAACTCCGCACTTCCACATTCCGCGCCGATTAAGCCATAATCCCGCTAGCTTACATTTTTTAATTTTCAGGTAAATTGCTGAAAGCAGTGCGACCGCTGCGCGACGATCGAGGTGACCCATCATGTTGAACGCCACACTGACCGCCACCACCGCCCCGGCCGCACGATCCAAGGACTCGCTGGGATGCCTCTCGAACCAGCTCGGCCGGGACCTCGAACTCGACACGGGCGAGTTCAAGTTTTATCGCAAGTCCACCGCGGACGACAAACCAAGCGCGGTCGCCATGCACGGTTCCGATCGCGGCTTCCTGATCGGCGTGTCGCTCAAGCCTGGCCACCGGCGGCGCATCTATTCGGCGCACCGTTGGACGACCCACGACTTCGGCCAGGATAGCGTCTATATCCGCGACTTCGCGGACGACTACCAGGCCGATCTGCAACGCGGATTCGATTTCGTGCTGATCGAACTGTCGCGTGCTTTCATCGCGAACGCCTGTTATGAGCGCAACGGTTCAAACGTGCCGCGCCTCGCCACGCTCGCCGGTCGCCACGATCCAACGCTCGGCCACTTCGCGCAGATCCTCTCGCTCACGCTGGACCGCAAGAGCGACGCAAGCCCGCTGTTTGTCGAACAGTTAGGTCTCGCCATCGGCACACATCTGCTCGATCGATACGGCGACACGGCGTGCTCGTCCTTCAGCAAGACCCGGCGCCTTTCGAGCTTGCAGGAAACCCGCGCCAAAGACATGTTGCTCGCGAAGTCGCAAGGCAACGTGTCGATCGAAGAAATCGCCAACGCATGCAACCTCTCGCGCAGCTACTTCATTCGCGCCTTTCGCGAAACCACGCATCGCACGCCGCATCAATGGCTGCTCGAAAGGCGCATCGACCGGGCTCGCGATCTCCTGAGAAATTCGGACTATTCCCTTTCCCAAATCGCCATTGCATGCGGCTTCTCCGACCAGAGCCATTTCACGCGGACCTTCTCGCAACTGGTCGGCACGCCGCCCGGCACATGGCGCAGACAGGCCACCGGCTGAGCGGCCGGACCGTCGAACAAACGCCGCTGACAGCGCCGCCCGCCTCCTGAATCATGCCGCTATTGCAACGAACGAACGGCGTTCGCACGCACCGTTAGACTTTCCTACAAAGCATCGCACTAACCGACAAGACGCGCGTGATTTGCCAAGGTACTTTCGAGCCCATCGACGATGGCTGTTCGAGCCTGCGCCGCCGCAGCGAGGACATGCAAGGCGCTCACCAACCACCGAGCGGCACATCGCCCTCTCACGCTCATTGTCCCGGGACTTGAAAACGACATGATTGAACTAGGCCGCTTTCAAATCGATCTGGAAATGCGCAGCGTGCGGCGAGACGGCGAAGCGCTGCATCTCGGCTCACGCGCCTTCGACATTCTCGCCGTCATCGTGTCCGCCGCCGGCCGTCTCGTCACGAAAGACGAGTTGATGAATGCGGTCTGGCCGAACACCGTGGTGGAAGAGAACAACATCCAGGTGCATCTGTCAGCGTTGCGCAAAATTCTCGGCGCGGACCGGCATCTGATTCTCACCGTGCCCGGCCGCGGCTATCAGCTTGTGCATCGGCAAAAGCCGGCCCCTGTGCGGCCCGCCAATCAGGTTTGCGCCGGGCGTTCTTTGCCTTCGCCCAAAAGCCGCCTCGTGGGCCGCGACGCGGCAGTCGAACAGCTCCGCGCGATGCTGCAGGACGCGCATGTGCTGACGCTGGTGGGCGCGGGCGGCATCGGCAAAACCAGTCTCGCGATCGAAGCCGCGCGTCAAGCCGAAGAGAATTTCGCCGAGCCGACCTGCTTCGTCGAACTGGCCACGCTGACCACGTATGACGGCGTACTCGGCGCCATCGCGGAAGGCTGCGGGCTGCTCACGGAAGGCGCGGCGCCCGCCGTCACGCAACTCGCCGCGGCGCTCGCGCACAGGCATCGGCTACTGGTGCTCGACAATGCCGAGCATGTGATCGGTTTCGTGGCCGAAATCGTGGAAGCATTGACGGCGGGAAGCGATTCGCTGCGTGTGCTCGTGACGAGCCGTGAACCGCTGCGCATCATGCCCGAAACCGTATTTCGCGTGGATCCCCTGGACGTACCGCGCTTGCATTGCACCGATGCGGAGATCCTGCAACAGTCGGCCGTGAACCTGTTTCTGCTGCGCGCCAACTCATTGCAGTACAAGGTGGGGGCCGAGAGCGCCGAATTGCGGCTGGTCGGCGAGATTTGCCGCCGGCTGGACGGCATTCCACTCGCAATCGAACTGGCCGCGGCGCGCGTCGCGGCGCTCGGTGTGGAAGGCGTGCATCGGCGGCTGGACGATCGCATGGCGATTCTCGCGGGCGGCTACCGCACCGCGCTGCCGCGCCATCAGACCTTGCGCGCCACCTTCGACTGGAGCTTTGCGTTACTCGACGAAGACGCGCAGTGTCTCTTCCGGCGGATCGCCGTGTTCGGCGGCGTGTTCACGTTCGAGGCCATGTGCGCGGTCGTGTGCGATTCCACGTTGACGATCGCGAACGCGATCAGCGGGATCAGCGAACTGCTGGCCAAATCGCTCGCCAACGTCGAGTTCGACGGGCCGGTCGCCAAGTACCGGCTGCCCGAATCGACGCGAGCCTACGCGTTGGAAAAACTGCAGGCCGAAGGCGAGCGCCCGGCGTTCGCTTCGCGCCACGCGCGCTATCTGTCCACCTGCTTTCAGTTGCGCACGGCGCCGGCCGTGCCGCGCGACGCCGAGCGCGCCACGGTTCTCCACCACTCGTTCGACGACGCGCGCAGCGCGTTCGACTGGGCCTTCTCCCCCGAAGGCGATGTGTGTCTCGGCGTCGATCTCGCGTCCAACCTCGCCGATGCGCTACTCGACGGCGGCATGATCGCGGAGGCCTGCGCACGCGCCGAACGGGCGGTCGGCGTACTCGACCAGCTTCCGGCCGGCACGGTGGGCGCCGCCTGCGACATGCGGGTGCGCGCGGCGTTGGCGACGGCCTTGCCGTCGGTTCACGGGTGCGTGGCGCGGTCGGCCGAACTGTGGCGTGATGTTTTTGCGCTGGCGATCGCGAGCGGCGACCGCGCGTTTCAGGCGCGCGCGCTGTGGGGCCTATGGAACATGATGCTCTCCAGCAGCAACATCCACGAATCGATGAAGTTCGCGCGGCAATTGCAGCGTCTCGCCGAAGACGAAAGCAATGCATGGCAAGCCGTTCTGGGCGACCAGGCAGTAGCCATATCGCAGCATTGTCTCGGGCAGCACGCGGAGGCCAAACGGAGACTGCTGGACGCGCGCGAACGCTTTGCGCAACTTGAGGGCGAGTCGCAGCGGGACAGCGCGTTCGCCGTCGATCCGCTCGTCTATTGCAATGGGACGCTCGCGCGGATCGCCTGGCTTCAGGGCCAGCCTGGTGAAGCCATGACGCTGGTCGATACGCTCGTGAGCCGGGTTCGCCCCGAAACGATGGAGCCATCGCTCACGCACATGCTCGGCGCCGTGGCCGCGCCGCTCGCGCTGCTGTCGGGCGATCTGAGCCGCGCCGGGGCGTACCTGGAGATCATGCGCTCGCAGGCAGCGCTGCATCGCTTCGACGCGTGGGTGGAGTATTGCGGCTGCCTGAGCGCTTACCGCGACATCCTCGACGGACAGGTGGCGCCGGCGCTGCCGATCCTGGCCGCATCGCTCGATGCATTGATTGCGCGCGGCTTCAGGCGCCTCGTCACGTTGTTTGTCGTCGTGCATGCGGAGGCGCTCGTGAGCGTGGGACGCCCTCGCGAAGCGACCAGCCGTCTGAACGACGCGCTGGCGTTTTGCCAGCATCACGGTGAACTGATGTTTGTGCCGGAAATCTGGCGTGTGCTGGGGATCGCCGCGCACGCTGAAGCCGGTGTGCAAGCCGGTGCCGGCGAAGAATTCGGCGACAGGCTCACTCACGCGCTCACCTGTTTCGCGACGGCACTCGAAATGTCCCGCGCGCAGGGCGCGAGAATGTGGGAGCTGCGCGCGTCGCTGGCCATGGCGGCACTGCTGCGCGACCAAGGCCGGAATGACGAAGCGATCGAAGTGCTGGAACAGATCGCAGCGTATTTCGACGCGTCAGCCAGTGCCGCCGATGTGCGCTCGCTGTTCACGATGATCAGGGCGCTGCGCTCACGTCACGGCAAGACAGGACAACGAGCGGCGTTCGCAGAGTCTGGCGAATCAGTTGATGGATAACATCGAGAGCTTCGTCAACGATACGCCGATGAATCTGGCGAGCGAGGCGTATTGAGCTTGCTAGCCGCGCCGCCTGTATGTCGAGCGACGCAGCTGCCTGCCTTGAACGCCGCTTACGCCTGACGGAAAATCGGCGCGCCCCACGGCGCTCCAATCGTGCCGCCGTCCACGACGATTTCCGCGCCGGTCATTCCCGACGCGTCGCCGGAAGCCAGGAACAACACGGCCGCCGCGACTTCTTCCGGAGCGGCGAGGCGCGCCATCGGAACACGCGGCGCGAGCGCCTGTTCGGTGCCGTCGAGCGTGGCGCCCTCGCGCGCGCCACGCGTCCAGATCGGCGTGCGCGTGCCGCCCGGGATCACTGTATTCACGCGAATACCACGCTGCACCAGTTCCGACGCGAAGACCTTCGCCATACCCGTGATGCCGGCCTTGGTGGCCGAGTACGCCGACGAGCCAGGCGAGCCGAGTTCACGCATGACCGAGCCGTTCAGCACGACTGCGCCACCCGCGCTCATCAATGGCAATGCGGCTTGCACCGTCAGAAAGACCGCCGTCAGATTCGTGCGGAGAATGGCCTCGAACGCCGCGGCCGTCGTGCCGCCGAGCGGCGTCGGACCCGAGATGCCGGCATTCGCGAACACGATGTCCAGCGAGCCGAATTTGCTCTTGATCTGTTCGAACAACGCGTCGATGTCCGCTTCGTTATCCAGATTGGCCCGCACGCCCAGCGCATTGTCGCCGAGTTCGGACACGGCCTGATCCAGCTTCGCACCGTCGCGGCCGGTGACCACCACCTTTGCGCCTTCGGCAATCAGCAGCTTCGCCGTGACGAAACCAATGCCGCTATTCCCACCGGTAATCAACGCTGTTTTTCCTGAGAAACGCATCAGCTCTCTCCTTGATTGCGCCGCGAACGCGCCGATAGTCACGGCCGTGCGACGCCTGTAACGGTTAAGCGGCCAACAAACGCCGCCGCGTGCGGACATCCGCGAAAGATGCCCTCATCCAACATTCTGCATGTTGATCATCATGCACATTTTCAGTATTATGCTCATCATGCAGATTGTCAAGAGGGGTGATGGAAATGGGCTACTCGCAGGCGCAAAAAGCAGAAAGCCGGCAGCGTGTGCTGGAAACAGCGGCGCGGCAGATTCGGGAAGATGGCATCGAGGCGCTCGGCGTGGCGGACTGCATGCGGCGCGCCGGTCTCACGCATGGCGCGTTTTACGGTCACTTCGAGTCGCGTGACGCCTTGATCGTCGAGGCGCTGGAGTATGCCGTCGCGCTGAGCGAGAAACGGATCACCGCGACCGTGGCGGCCGCGAACGCGAACGGCTCGGCGAAAAAAGAACCGTTGCGCGTGATCGCCGAAATGTTTCTCAGCGAGAAACACATCAAGGATCCGGGCAACGGTTGCGCGTTGTGCTCGCTTGCCGGCGAAGCGCGGCACGCGGCGCCGGCGGTTCGCGAGAGTTTGACGCAATACGTGCACAAGCTGGCGGCGCGCATCGCGCAGACGCTGGCCGGCGATAGCGAAAGCCTGGCGCTCGGCATTGTCGCGACCATCGTCGGCGCGGTGACGCTGGCGCGTGCCGTCGACGACCCTGAAACAGCCAGATCAATTCTGGCGGGCTCGCTGGATCTGATCGTGGCGCAAGGCGCCGAAGCCTAGCTTGATGGAGCGGCGCCGGCACAGGCCAGCGCCGCCCTTCTGTCGCCTCAATGCGTGTCGGAAACTACAAGGCGCGCGTCAGCGCTTCAATGATCGTCGTCGCGATCGAAGCCGCACATGCGGTCCGACTCGCCGTGGTCGCGGCGGTGGTCGTCGTGATGATCGTCATCCACACCGGGCAATTTTTGCGCAACATAACCGGGCAAGTCGCTCGGGTCCCACGCGAAGGCGAAAAACTGATTCGGGTTCGCGATACCGGCCGGGTGGTTGGTATCGGTAACCGTGCCTATGAAGTCGTTGTCGTTGGCAACGAACAGCGTGTGCTTCTTCGCACCGCCCACCACGACATCGGGACCGAATGCCAGACCTTCCAGCTTCGCCGGAATATCGTTCGCGTTGTAGCCGTGGGCGGTGAGCGCGGCAACCAGGTCCACAAACAGCGTCTTTTGCACCGCATACGGCGCGAGGCCGGCCTCGCCGCTTGCGTTGCTCACGTCCTGAGCGCCGTTCAGGTCGATATGGAACACCTTCTTGAATACGGCCGTCGAGTTATCGCCCAGGCCCTGGCCGTCCCGCTCATCCATCAGCATTTCGTGATCGTTGACGGCCACCACGTCGCTGATGGTCGGATATTTGGGCTTGGCTGCCGTGCCGATGTTCGTCAGCGGATACGCGAACTGGGTCGTCTTGCCGGTGCGCACGTCGATCCTGACGATGCGCGTGTACGCGCCTTTCGTACCGCCATCCTGGATCAGCGGGCTTTGCATCGCGCCGAACAGCGTCTTGCCGTCCGGCGAGATCGCGAGACCTTCCATGCCCTTGTTGGCGACACGGCCCGAGGTGTTCTCCGAGATTTCGTCGTTGCCGATCGGGCTCAGTGTGGCAACCGCGAACGTGTCCGGCAGCTTGTACGTGTCGATCCGGCGGCCGCTGCGGCGATCGAAACGATACACGTAAGGGCCGTACTCGTCCGAGATGAAGACGCTGTCGCCGTCGTTGCTCACGCGCACGCTTTCGGGATCGAAGCGCGCGTCGCGGTCGTTCGTCGACAGGCGGGTCGGATCGAAGTTGTCCGAGCGGCCGGTGAAGTAATTGGTGTGATTGCGGCGGTTGAGCGCGGGTGCGCCGTTGGGCACGCCCGCGGCAGCGCCTGTGCCGTACACCAGCCTGTCGTCGGTGTGAAGCAGCGTCGTGGCGAGCAGGGTCGGCGTCATCGTGTACGGAAGCGACGCACCGCTCGCGCCCGGTTTCAGGCGCAGACGCAAAGTCTGAAAACGGTTGATATACGAAGCGGTGTCGTCGATCGCCGGGTTGTACGAGACCGCATTCGGACCGCGGTCCGGTACGGCGACGAACGTATGGCATCCCGCGTAAGCGATGCCTGAACCGAGACCGCCGAGCAGATTGCCCGCCACACCGTTCTCCAGCGGCGCCGCGGTTTCCTTCGATAAGTCGCTGGCGAGGCCGCTGAGCTGGCCGACCGCGATGAGATCGATGCCGGCATGCGCGGCCGTTGCGAAGAAAAGCGACGAAGCGATCGCCGTCAGAGCAAAGATTCTTGAACGGGACACGGTGTCTCCTTGATTGGAAGGCTGGTTTGTCGACGGATCGGGCGCGCGGCGTCGTGCATGGGCGCTTTTGTCCGAGTGGATGTGCGAAAGACGTTGAAGGCGGGCCGGCCCGCGGCCCGTCGGCCGATTGAAGGCCGCCGGTAATACTGCGTGAGGTTCGTGACCGAATAATGACGCCTGGAACCAGCCTTGAGACGACGGCGGCAGCATTGCACTGCGCCGGAAGGGTCGATGGGTGCCCGCGCCCTTACCCGATCACCAATCCCGCGTCGGCCAGCGAACGGCGCAAACCCAACTTCGGATACGCCCGATCCACCGCGCGCACGTCCGCGCGCGTTTCCTCGATGATCCAGTCGCGCACGTCCGCCGCGGCGGGCCGCAGCGGGCGGCTCTCCGGCCACACCAGACAGCAGCGCCGGTTGGTGACGATCAGTTCCTGTTCGGCCGGCTGAAGCGCGCCTTCCAGCAGCCAGTGCGACACCACGTTCAACCAGCCGAGCGCCACGCCCTGGCCGAGCAACGCGGCCTGCACGACGATCGCGTAGTCGTTGAAACTCAACATGCTCGCGGCGTGCCGTCCGTGTGCCGCGAACGCTTCAAAGCGCTCATGCCAGCCGCGCTCGCCGTCGTCCATGACGATCACCGTGTCGCCGTGCGCGCGCCCCGCCTCGGTGGCCGCAATCTCGTCATAGCGCCGGTTGCACACCGGCAGCAGCGTCTCCGGCATGACCAGCACGCTGTTCTCGCCGATTTCGTCCTCGCGCCGAAAGCGCATGCCGAGATCCACGTCGACGAGCGGGCCGCCGATGCGCCCCGAGATCAACTGGAACCGCAAGTCGACATGGGGGAACGCCTGATTCAGCCGGTTCATGCGCGGCATCAGCCAGTGCGTGGTGAAGGCCGTGGACACCGACAGCGTGACCGACTCCACGCCGGTGGCGCGCGCCTCGATCTCGCGGATCGCGCCTTCAATGCCATTGAAGCCCTCGGAGATCTTCCGATAAAGAATCTTGCCGTTCTCGGTCAACTCGATGCCGCCGCGCACGCGCTCGAACAGCCGCACGCCGAGATGGTCCTCCATGCGCGCGAGCATGCGGCTCACCGCAGGCTGGCTCACATATAACTCCTGCGCCGCGCGCGTGAAGTTGCCGCAGCGCGCGGCGGCTTCGAACACGAACAGCGCATTGGCGCTCGGCAGTTTTTTGCGGAGATTAGGCATGATCTGATGTTATGCCTTCTCCAACAATTTGGGAATTGCCGCCAAAAAAGGCGAAGCCTATATTTTCCCTAACGCAGGCTTCTACAGCGAGACATGACGCAATGGACGCACGAGCGAAAACAGGTGTTTCGATCCGATCGGCAGCGAAACGTTATGGCCAGGTGGTGGCCCTCGACGACGTTTCACTCGACATCGCCCCCGGCGAATTCGTCTCGCTGCTCGGCCCTTCAGGCTCGGGCAAGACCACCCTGCTCGGCATTCTCGGCGGCTTCGTGCAGCCGAGTTCGGGCGCGGTCTGGGTCGGCGAACGCGACATTACATTTGCGCCGCCGCATAAACGCGACATCGGCATCGTGTTTCAGAACTACGCGCTGTTTCCGCATATGAGCGTCGGCGAGAACGTCGCGTTTCCATTGCGCGCGCGCCGTCAGCCGAAAGGCACGTGGGCGAAGAAAGTCGCCGACGCGCTGGCGATGGTCGAACTCTCCGGCTACGAAAGCCGCGGCATCGGTCAGCTTTCCGGCGGTCAGCGGCAGCGCGTGGCGCTCGCCCGCGCGATGGTGTTCGAGCCGCAACTGATCCTGATGGACGAGCCGCTCTCCGCGCTCGACAAGCAGTTGCGCGAAACCATGCAGATCGAACTGCGGCGGCTGCATCGCAAGCTCGGCGCAACGATCGTCTATGTGACGCATGACCAGCGCGAAGCGCTCACCATGAGCGACCGCGTGGCCGTGTTGAAAAACGGCCGGCTGGTGCAGATCGACACTCCTGAACGGCTCTACGACCGGCCGTGCGACGCCTTCGTGGCGAGCTTCATCGGCGAGGCGACGCTGCTCGATGTGACGCGCGCCGGCGACGACGCCGTGCGTCTCGGCGATACCATTCTGCGCACCGCGCATCCGCTGCCACGTGGCAACAAACTGCTGCTCGCGGTGCAGACCGAAAAACTCGTGATCGACGGCGGCGGCGTGCAGAACGGCAATGTGAACCGTCTATCGTGCCGCGTCACCGAGGTGCTGTATCAGGGCGAGAGTCTGCGCGTGTTCGCCGCGCTCGCCGACGGCACCGCCATCAGCCTCAGACAACCCGGCGGCCACGACGCGCGCCGCCGCATTCCCGAGCCGGGCGCACAGATGAGCGTCACGCTCGACCCACAGGACACGATCGTCGTGCCCGCCTGATTTTTTCCGCCCACGCATGGGGCACTCCCTCTCCGATTCACCGCACATTGCAAAAGGATGATTTCATGAAGCTCACCGATTTCAAGGTCCTGACGTTCGACGTCGTCGGCACACTCATCGACTTCGAGCGCGGCGTGCTCGCTTCAGTTCGGCGCATTGGCGGCCCAAAAGCGAAGGACCTGACCGACGACCAGATCTTCGAGCCGTACATGCGCGGCCGCGCGACATATCCGGGCCGTTCGAGCCACGAAATGGCGAATGTCTATCTGTCGCTCGCGAAAGAACTCGGTCTGCCCGACGACGCGCAATCGGCCGCCGCCTTCCAGCGCGACGTGCTCGAATGGCCGGCGTTCGCGGATTCGGTCGCGGCGCTCAAGCGTCTGCGCAAGCACTTCCGCCTGGTCGCGATGACCAACGCGGACCGCGTGGCACTCTCGGCCTACGCGCACACGCTCGGCGATCCGTTCGACGACACCGTCTGCTGCGATGAAACCGGCGTGGCCAAGCCCGACCCGCAATTCTTCGCATACAACCGCGGCCGTCAAGCGGCGTTCGGCTACAAATTCGGCGAAATCCTGCACACCGCGCAGAGCCAGTATCACGACATCGGCATCGCCACGAAACTCGGCTATGCGACCTGCTGGATCGAACGCCGTCAGAACGTGAAGGGCTTCGGCGCCACGCCCGTGCCGGAAGCGGTGACCACGCCGACCTTCAAGTTCGCGACGCTCGGCGCGCTCGCGGACGCTGTCGAAGCCGAAGCACGCCTCGCCGCCTGAGCCGATGCTCGCGCCGATGACACCTCCCACGCCCGCGCCTGATTCGCTCTGGCGCGCGCTCCTGACGGCATCGCCTGGCGCCGCTGCGGCGGTCAGCACCGGCGTACCGCTCGCCCGCGATCTCGACGTCGAGGTCGCCGTGATCGGTGCGGGCTACTCGGGGCTTGCCGCGGCGTATGCGCTGCAAAAGCGCGGCGTCGACTGCGTGGTGCTCGATGCGAATCCGGTGGGCTGGGGCGCGAGCGGGCGCAATGGCGGCGTGGTGTCGTCGAAGTTCCGCCTGTCGTTTCCCACCATCGACAAGTTGCACGGCCTCGATACCGCGAAGCGCATGCATCGTCTCGCACATGACGGTGTGCGGGTCGTCGAGACGCTGGTGGATGAATTCCAGTTGGCGGGTGCCCGCTTCGAACACACGGGCAGCCTGCGCTGCGCGCACACGGACACCGCGCTCACCGCGATCCGCGCCGAGGCGGACTGGGTTCGCACGAATCTCGGCGATACCTCCATGACCGCGCAATCGCGTGCCGACATCGAACGCGAGACGGGTTCCAAGGGCTTTGTCGGCGGCGTGCTGAGCGCGGACGCCGGCACCATTCTGCCGCTCGAATACGTGCGCGGACTCGCGAGCGGCCTCACGCTGCGCGGCGTGCCGATCTACGAATCGACGCCGGTGCAGCAGATGCAACGCGCGCCCGGCGAACCGCGCGTGATGCTGCGCACGCCCGGCGGCACGGTGCGCGCGAAGCAGGTCATCGTCGCGACCAATGCGTATTCGGATCTCACCGAGGCCACCGCACCGTATCAGCGCGAACTCGTACCGTTTCGCAGCGCGATGATCGCCACCGAGCGCCTTCCCGCCGACCTCGACGCGCGCCTGATGGTCGAGCGCCGCAGCTACACCGAAACGCGGCGCATGATGAAATGGTTCCGCAAAGTGGACGGCCGCATGCTGTTCGGCGGACGCGACGCGTTCGGCAAGGAAGGGCAAACCACCGGCTTCGACGCGCTGCAGCGTGCCATGGTCGCGCTCTTCCCCGATCTCGCAGACCTGCGCGTGGAATATCGCTGGTCGGGTTATGTCGGCATGACGTTCAATTCGCTGCCGCATGTGGGACGCAGCGACGACGCCACGACCTTTTGTCTGGGGTATAACGGAGCAGGCGTCGCGATGGCGAGCCTGCTGGGTCAGCATGCCGCCGCGCTCGCGCTTGGCGAAACGCCCGAGCTTTCGCTGCTCGGCGCGCCCGGTCTGCGGCCGGTGCCCTTCCATTCGCTGCGCGCGCCGGGTGTGAGACTCGTCGCGGCGTGGTATCAGTTTCTCGACGCCGTAGGTGCATGATGACAACCGCCAAACGGATGCTCCAGGGAACCGCCTTGATGCAGGCCACCGAGTCCGATCCCGCCGCGCGCTATCAGCGCCGCGAGGATCGCACGATGCTTCTCCTGATGACCCCGGCGCTCCTCGTGATCGTGGTGCTGCTGGTCGTGCCGCTCGCGTGGCTGTCGTGGCAGTCCATCTATCACGACGGCTTCACGCTCGAAAACTACCGGCGCATGTTGACCGGCGCTTACCTCGATACGTTTCTGCTGACGTTCAAGCTGAGCATTATCGTGACCGTCATCACGCTGCTGCTCGGCTATCCGGTGGCGTATTTCGCCGCCTCGTTGCCGCCGAAGCTGAGCGCGCTCGTGCTCGGCATGGTGATTCTGCCGTTCTGGACCAGCGTACTCGTGCGCACCTATGCGTGGCTCGTGCTGTTGCAGCGCACGGGGCTGGTGAACAAGGCGCTGATCGCCTCGGGACTCGTCGACCGGCCAGTGCAGCTCGCGTACAACCAGTTCGGCACGGTTATCGCGATGGTGCATATCCTGCTGCCGTTCATGGTGCTGCCGCTTTATTCGGCAATGCAGAAAATCCCGTCGAATCTTTCGCAAGCGGGCGCGAGCCTGGGCGGCTCACCGTTGCACGTATTTCTGCGCGTGTTCCTGCCGCTCTCGCTGAGCGGCGTGTTCGCCGGCGTCACGCTCGTGTTCGTGTTGTGCCTCGGCTTCTACATCACGCCTGAACTGATGGGCGGCGGCAAGTCGATCATGGTGTCGATGGTGGTGAGCCGCAACGTCGAGATCTACAACAGTTGGGGCGCGGCGAGTGCCGTGAGCGTCGTGCTGCTGATCTGCGTGTTCGCGATTTTCTACGCCGCGAGCCGTGTGGTGCCACTCGAAAAGACCCTGGGCGCGAAATGAGCAAACTCCCGTTCGGACGGATCGTCCTCGGCGCGAGCGTCGTGCTGATTCTGCTGTTTCTGATGGTGCCGGTGCTGATCGTGGTGCCGCTGTCGTTCTCCGACACGCGCTTCATGACCTTCCCGCCGCCCGCCTACTCGCTGCGCTGGTATCACTCGTTCTTCCACAACCCCGCATGGATCGACGCGGCGCGCACCACACTGAGTGCTTCGATTTGCGCCGCGCTGATCGCCACCCCGCTCGGCGTGGCCGCCGCCTACGCGATCCAGAACGGCACGCACTGGATCATGCGCTATCTGCGCACGCTGCTGATGCTGCCGTTGATGGTGCCGATCATCATCGTCGCGGTCGGCGTATTCTTCGTGTACTCTCAGGCCGGCTACGTCAATACGCTCGGCGGCCTGATTCTCGCCGATACGATGCTCGGGCTGCCGTATGTGCTGATTTCGGTCGGCGCCGATCTGCGCACTTTCGACCGCACGCAGGAGATGGTCGCGCGCAGTCTCGGCATGAATCGCTTTCGCAGTTTCATGACGGTGACGCTGCCGCAGATCAAGGCAAGCGTCATTTCCGGCGCAGTGTTCGTGTTCATTCAGGCGCTCGACGAAACGGTGGTCGCGCTCTTCGTGTCGGGCGGTTCGAACCAGACGCTCACGCGCCGCATGTTCGTGACGCTGCGCGACGAGATCGATCCGACCATCGCCGCGATCAGCACGATGCTGACCGTGCTGACGCTGTGCCTCGTGATGATCGTCGTGGTGAGCCGCCGCTCCAACGCGGCGCGCGCCTAACCTCTCTCTGAAGAAACGTGACTACATGGTCAACGCACTGAAGTTTTATATCGATGGCGCGTGGGTCGAGCCGTCCACCGACGCACGCCGTGCCGTCGTCGATCCCTGCACCGAGCAAGCCATCGCCGAAGTGGCAATGGGCACGCCCGCTGACGTGGATCGCGCGGTAGCCGCCGCGAAGCGCGCGTTCGTGTCGTTCTCGCAGACCACGCCAGCCGAACGCCTCGCATTGATCCGCCGCATTCTCGAAGTATTTCTCGAACGTCAGGACGAAATGGGCGACACGATCTCGCGCGAACTCGGCGCACCGCGCGCGATGGCGCGTGCGTGGCAAGCGGGCATCGGGCGGCGGCATCTCGAGGAACTGATTCGCACATGCGAGACGTTCGCGTGGCAGCGCAGGAAGGGCACGACGCTCGTCAATCACGAACCGGTCGGCGTGGTCGCGCTGATCACGCCATGGAACTGGCCGATCAATCAGATCGTCTGCAAGGCCGCGCCCGCCATTGCGGCCGGATGCACGATGGTGCTCAAGCCCAGCGAAGTCACGCCTCTCAATGCGTTGCTGTTCGCGGAGATACTCGACGCGGCAGGCGTGCCGCCGGGCGTGTTCAATCTCATCAACGGCGACGGGCCGACTGTCGGCGCGGCGCTCGCGGCGCATCCCGATGTTGATATGGTGTCGTTCACCGGTTCGACACGCGCGGGCGTCGAGATCGCGAAGCTCGCGGCGCCGACTGTGAAGCGCGTGCATCAGGAACTGGGCGGCAAGTCCGCGAACATTCTGCTCGACGACGTCGATTTCGAAGCGGCTGTGACGGCCGGCGTCAACTCGTGCTTCAACAACAGCGGCCAGTCGTGCAATGCGCCGACGCGCATGCTCGTGCCCGCGGCGCGCCATGACGAAGCAGTGGAGATCGCGCGGCGCGCGGCGCAGGCGCAACGCGTCGGCCCCGCCGATCACGAGCGCACGACCATGGGTCCGGTGGTCAGCAGCGTGCAATTCGAGCGTGTGGAGCGGCTGATTGCGGCCGGCATCGACGAAGGCGCGCAAGTCGTGGCCGGTGGCCTCGGGCGTCCGCCGGGTCTGGAACGCGGCTATTACGTGCAACCGACGGTCTTCGCGGATGTGCGCCCTTCCATGACGATCGCGCGCGAAGAGATCTTCGGCCCGGTGCTCGCGATCATGCCGTACCGCGACGAGGAAGAAGCGATTGCGATCGCGAACGACAGTCCCTTCGGCCTCGCGGCTTATGTTCAATCCGCCGATCTGGAGCGCGCGCGGCGCGTGGCGTTCAGGCTTCGTGCGGGCAGCGTGTATCTGAACTATCCGTCCTGGGATGCGGGCTCGCCGTTCGGCGGATACAAGCAGTCCGGCAATGGACGCGAATACGCCGAATGGGGACTTGAGGCGTTTCTTGAAGTGAAGGGTATTGTTGGATTCGGCGACTGAGCACGCTGGGCGCCGATTGGACCATTCATCGCTTGATACTTGACGGGCCGCTGCGCTGCAACGCGGCGGCCCGTCATTGCATTCACATACGCCCGCGCAACATGTCCGCAATCCGCTCCGCGATCATGATGGTCGGCACATTCGTGTTCGCGCAGGGTATGGACGGCATCAACGACGCGTCGCACACATAGAGGCCGCTGACGCCATACACCGCGCCGCGCGCGTCGCAGACAGCGAGCGGATCGTCGGCGGCGCCCATGCGGCAGGTTCCGGACGGATGCCAGGTGCCGCCCACGGAACGCGTCACGAAGCGCGTCAACGCATGATCGTCGGCGAGCAAATCGTTTAGCGTCACGCCTTGCGTGACCACGCTGCGCACCAGCCACGCGCGCAACGGTCCGGCAATGTCCAGCAGCAGGCTCAGCATCCCGCGTTGCAATGCATTCCACGCGCCTGGCACGGCCACGCTCGCGACACGCGGCGAATAGCTCGAAGGCAGCAGCGTCGCGCGATGCTGCGCCATCATCGGATCAGCGAGCGTGCGGGCGCCGAAACGCAGCGCGAGCTTCAGCCGCTCGAGATCGCGCGCGTCGGCGAGCATGTTGAAGTCGACGATGGGTTCGTCTTTCGGATCAGCCGACGCGAGACTCACGCGGCCGCGCGAGTACGACTTGTTCACCCAGAAGAAGATCGTGCCGAGCCGGTGGCCGACCGAATGCCAACCCGAGCGCGAGAGGATCGCACCGTGCATGTCGCCGGGCACTGCCCCGCTCACCCCCGACGAGAAGCGCACAATCGCCTGCTCGTGATGCTCGTTCGGATATAACGTGCGGGAGGCGCGCGGCAGAAACGCCGACACGGCAATCGACGGATGCTCCATCAGATTGCCGCCGACACCGCCTCGACCCGCCACCACCTCGATACCGAGTGCGGCAAGTTCGGCCGCCGGGCCGATGCCGCTTCGCATCAGCAGCGCCGGGCTGTGAATCGCGCCCGAACAGATGATCACATGTTTGGCGCGCAACGTTTCGGCGCGCCCGTCCTGGCCGATCACGCGCGCGCCGATCACGAGCTTGCCGTCAAACAGCACGCGTTCGACGAGCGTGTGCGTGCGGATCGTGAGATTCGGTCGAGCGCGCACGGTGTCGTCGAGATAGCAGACCGAGGTCGGGATGCGTTCGCCCGCTGCGCTCACCGCGATCGATCCAATGAACGTGCCGTCCTGCCACTCGCCGTTCTGGTCGTCACGCCGCGGGTAGCCGCGTGCGTCGAGCGTGGCGAGCACCGCGCGCACGAATGGCGAGATACGCGCCCACGGCGTGCGCTGGATGCGAACCGGCCCGCTCTTGCCGTGCAACGCGCCGTCGAAGTCGCAATCGGTTTCGAGCTTGCGGAAGTACGGCAGGCAGGCGCTCCAGTTCCAGCCGTGCGCGCCGAGCGCGTGCCATTCGTCGTAGTCGGCCGGCGCGCCGCGATTCGCCATCAGCGCATTGATCGCCGAACCGCCGCCGAGCAGGCGCGCCTGTTCGTAACGGCGCGGCGCGGCCGGGGTGCTCATGCATGCCTGCAGTCGCTGCCAGATGTTCGCGGTGTCGAGATAGGCGCGGCCGGGATAGCGGCTGCGCACTGCCTCGGGCATATCCGTTCGCGAGATATTGCGGCCGGCCTCGACGAGGCAGGCGGTCTTGCCGGCATCTTCCGACAGGCGCGCGGCGAGCACGCAGCCTGCTGAGCCGCCGCCGAGAATCAGATAGTCGATCACGATCGATGAATGCGCAGACGATGAGCCGTGCGGGACGCGCGATAAGCGCTCAGCGTTGCGCGCGCAGTTCGGCGCGTTGGCACTCAACGGCCTCGACTGGCGCGCGCAAGATGATGGCGCTTACTGCATGAACTTGAGCCAGCGCGCCTTCGCCTGGATGCCGGCGTCCGACGCCCACCATTCCTCCGACATCAATGCCTGCTTGGACGCATTCTCCGGCGAACTCGGCAACTCGCTCGCGCGCTTCGCGTCGATCTTGCCGGTCTTGAATGCCGCCGGATTGCCCGGACCGTAGTCGATATAAAGCGGCAAGTTGGCCTGCAATTCCGGCGAGACCGCTGCATTGACGAACTTGATCGCCTCGGGCAGGTTCGGCGCGTTTTTCAGCACACAGAGTTGGGTGTTCTGCAGAATGCCGTCGTTGAAGGTGAAGTCGACATCGGGATTGTCCTTGCGCACCGCACTTGCACGGCCGTTCCAGATCATCGTCATATCCACTTCGCCGTCGTGCAACAACTGCGCCGACTGGCCGCCCGAGGTCCACCAGACGGTCACGTCCGGCTTGATCTGCTGCAGCTTTTTAAATGCCCGATCGACATCGAGCGGATAGAGCTTGTCACGCGGCACACCGTCGGCGAGCAGCGCGGCTTCGAGCACGGTCTGCGGATCGTTGCGCAATGCGCGCGTGCCGGGGAATGCCTTCACGTTCCAGAAATCGGCCCAGCTCTGCGGCACTTTTTTCAACGACTTCTTGTTGTAGCCGATCACCGTCGAATAAAACTCGTACGCGACCGAGTACGGCGTGCGGTATTTCTCCGGCATGGCCGCCCCATTCGGAATCTTCGAGAAGTCGAGCTTTTCCAGCAGACCTTCCTTGCCGCCGCGCAGGCAGTTGGAGGTCGGTGTGTCGACCACGTCCCAGATCGGCTTGCCGGTCGCGGCCTGGGCTTTGATCTGCGGCCACGCGTCCGGAATGCTGTCCTGGTTCACCGTGATGTTAAGCAGCTTCGCAGCCGGGTCGAGAATCGCCTTGGTCTGCGCTTCCTGATAGGTCCCGCCTTGCGAGACAAAGGTGATCTTGCCGGCGGCGGCAAACGCGGGCGTCAAACACGCGGGCGCGAGATTCGCGACGCCGAGGATCAGAACAGCGGCAAGCGGGCGCAACATGGGCTTCTTGATCACGACGGGGTCCTCGAAACGGTTGAGCGAACATATCGTCGATGTCATGCATCGTTGAGCCCAATATAGTGAGTCTATTTATTCGCGACAACGCCGGAATTGTTTGAGTGCCCATGACGTCACGTTATAACCCGGCTAAACCCCAATGCCGTGAAAACACCCGTTTGCGTACGCGCGAGACACGCGCCGCATGCTGATGCCAGGTTATCGGCGCTCGAGACCAGACGCAAGGACTGTGAATCATGGCGCTGATCAACAGACAGGCGTTTACGCTGCTCAAGGCGCGAGGCTCACTCGACAAGGCGCTGGGACTTCTCAACGAAACGCGCAGAGGCGGCGGGCAGCTGATAGTGATGGACCGACCGTCGAGCGGTGTCAGAACGGTGTCAAAACGTGCGGAGAAAACCGCATAAATCGCATTGCAAAACGCCGCGCCAAATGTTTTTTGGCGGTCGATTATCATGATTCGATCACCTCACTCGAATGGTTCGGTGTTGGATATGACGAATACAGGCAAGGCGTTAGTAGTCGCGCTGGTTCTGGTGGACGTGGGCTTCATCGCTTACCAGCTTCTCCCTAAAAGCAATCGCTCCGAAGTGGCGCCGGACGCGGTGACGGCCAGTTCCGTCGTCACGGCGCCGGTTAGTCCGCGCGTGGACGGCACGCATGTGACCGCGGGCAACGTGGTTGCCACTTCGCCGTCCGCGAACAGCACGGGCGAGATCGCGGGCGCACCGTTGTCGCCCAAAACGGAGCCGGTCCTCAACGGCGCGCAGCCACAGGCATCGCGACACAAACCGCCGGGGCGCGCGCCTGCATCGGCGGAAGCGCGCGAGTCTGTCGCTGCGAAGGCGAACACCGTGCAGCCGATTGCACGCGCGCGCAGCGATCTGACCCGGCATGGTTCGAATGCCGTCGCGGCGGCCATGACGGAACAGCTCGTGAGGGAATCGTCCAAACCTGATCCGTCGCTGCCGATGCCACCGCCGACGCAGGCCGCACCGGTCAGCCAGGACCACCGCGGGTCGAACCCCGTCGCCGCCGCGATGACGCAGGAACTGGTAAGACAATCCGCACGAGTCGGTCCAGCTTCTCAGGCACCGGCTCCAGGCGGCACGCAGTAATACTGCAGTCCGAACTAATTGAATAACCGCCTGCCTTCGATCGACAGGCAGCCTTCCCAACTACACGGCAGCATGGCTGTCGCGTGCATTTCGAACACCCCGACTCGCTGCAATCGGCCCAATCGCCGAAGGTTTGGGCGCGATGCCGCGTGCGCTTCGTCGCAGACTCGAAGCATGAAGTCGCCGGGCGAACGTCCTATACTGGTTCGGACTCCCGCAGACCGCCCCTCCTCAACCTGCCTGTCTGGACCCAGCCATGCTGACAACCGACGACATCCGGTCAGTCCCGCTCTTCGCCACCCTCTCCGACGACGAACTCGACCATCTCGCGCACACGTCCGCGGACCTCCATCTGTCCGCCGGCGAGTTCGCGGTTCATGAAGGCGGCGAACGCGCACTGTACGTCGTGCTCACCGGCAAAATGGAAGTCATCAAGACGTTCGACGGAATCGAGCGCACGCTAGGCTGGCGTTTACCCGGCACGATCTTCGGCGAAGTGCCGCTTGCGCTAAGTTCGCCGTTTCCCGGCGCGTACCGTGCGGCGGAGCCGTCCCGCGTCATGCGTGTGGACGCTCAACGTTATTACGAACTGGCGGCCGCATCGCCCGCTGTGGCGCTCAAGATGGGCGCGCTCGCGCGCGAACGCATCGGCGGCTTGCAGGGGCTTTCCGCTGAACCGCCCAAGGCGCGCGTCACCATGGTCGGCAGCCGCTGGGACGATGCCTGTACGGCGCTGCGGCATTTCCTCGCGCGCAACCAGATCAGCTACGACTGGATGACGCCGGACGCGCCCGAACTGCCCAGGCGTTGGCCCGGAACCTGTCCGGCGGAAGAAGAGTGTCCGTCGCTGCGACTGGTCGACGGCACGGTGCTAAACCGGCCCGAGACCCGCGAGCTTGCCGGACTGCTCGGTCTGCAAACGCAGCCCCGCCTCGCCGAATACGACACGATGATCATCGGCGGCGGCCCGGCCGGTCTTGCCGCGGCGGTGTACGGCGCATCGGAAGGCTTGCGTACCATCGTGCTGGAGCGCGAAGCGCCCGGCGGCCAGGCCGGCACCTCTTCGCGTATCGAGAACTATCTGGGCTTTCCTAACGGCGTCTCCGGGGACGAACTCGCGAGCCGCGCACTGCAGCAGGCAAGGCGGCTCGGCGCGGAGATTCTGGTGACTCGGTCAGTCGATCGGATCGATGTGCAGGCGCGTAGCGTTCACCTCGACGGCGGCGACATCATCCGGACGCGCACCATCATTCTTGCGACGGGTGTCACGTGGCGGCGTTTGTCGATCGAAGGCTTCGACCGGTTTATCGGTAAGGGTATTTACTACGGCGCGTCACGCAGCGAAGCGAACGCGACGCATGGTCTCGACGTGTATCTGATCGGCGGCGGCAATTCGGCCGGCCAGGCCGCGCTGTACTTTGCGAATCATGCACGCATGGTGACGCTCGTTCTGCGCGGCGATTCGCTCGAAAAGAGCATGTCGCGCTATCTGATCGAGCAGCTGCGCGGCAAGTCGAACGTGGCGGTGCGACTGCGGGCGGAAGTCGTGGGCGCGTACGGCGATACCCATCTGACGGCGATCGACGTGCGCGATGCGTCGAGCGGGGAAGCGCGCCGGCAAGATTGCGGGGCATTGTTCGTGTTCATCGGCGCCGACGCACAGACCGGCTGGTTACCCGAAGAAATCGCCCGCGATGCGCGTGGCTACGTGCTCACCGGCGACGACGTCGTCAAGGCCGGACGCTGGTCTCATAACCGGGATCCCTACCTGCTCGAGTCGAGCGTGCCCGGTGTGTTTGCCTGCGGCGACGTGCGCCTGAGCCCGGTCAAACGCGTTGCTTCCGCGGTCGGCGAGGGCAGCATGGCAATCGCGTTCGCCCACAAATATCTGCAGCAGGACGCCCGCTAGCGGCGGTCGCGCCGCGCGGCTATTCGGCCCGCACGCGAAAGCGCGCCGGCCGCTGGACGGCGGCGCCGACAACGCCTATTCTTCAGCGGAATACGTCGGTTTTCCGATCATCGCAGATTGACTAAAAAACAGGCTTCTGTTCGGCCGATTGGAACCTGCCCCGCCAGCGCACACTTGGCGTACCCATTGCGCAAGGAGCCCATGATGTCTACCCGCCACGATAAAGATAACGAGTTCGAAATCGGCCTGCCGGCTGCTTCGACGCCTGAATGGACCAGTCCGGTGCCGGGCGCCGACGCCGCAACAATGCGCGGGCTGCACCTCGCATCGGAGAGCGTGCTGTGCCTCGCGACGCAGACCTACGACGCCGTTGCGCGCGGCGACGCGGCAGGCGCGGAGGCGACGCGCGCCTCGCTCGAACAGCAACTGCAACTGGCCACGCGCCTGATCGACGAGCTTCTGTTCGACGGCAGCGGCCCGCATACGACCCATTGACCGGCCCGTCGGCCGAACAGCACCCATCGCAGTCTCACCCTCTGAAAATTGACATGAGCGCTCTGACGGTAATTTTCTGCATCTGGGCCATGGTGGCCTTCTGCGCAATCCTCTTTATTCGCGGCGCCACCTCGCGCGTGGAGCGTCCAACCCAGGCACCGCAAAAGCGCCCCGCGCGCTTTTCGATCGCGGAGTGACTTAAAGCACTGATTCCGATTCGCACGTGAGAACACCTGCGAATCCTTCGAACGTTCTCATCGGAATAGTCGTACGGCAAAAGCGGCGCGGCAGCCCATCATCACCATAGGTCGCAACGACCGGGCAGCCGCCGCAGCATGAATCCGAGCGGTGCAGTGCTGCCGGCTTCATCTGCGCTGCCTTTTATCCCATGGAGATCGTCTTCATTTAAGGCCGAGCCGTTTAGCCAACCGGTTCAGATTCGCTCGGTCAAGACCAAGCTCGCGCGCGACCGCCGCCCAATTCTGATCGTGACGGGCCAACGCGTCGACAACGGTGTTCCGCTCGAACTCGGTGACCGCGCTACGAAAATCCTTCGATCCGGTCTCAGTTGTTTCAGCCTGCGTTTTCTGGACCCTGTCTTCGTCCGGTGCGGCCGCCAGCGCAAAGTCGGCGGCCGTCAACGTCAGAATCCGGCGACGCTCGCGATTCGCCGCCAGCGCCTTGAGCGCGCTTCGGCCGATCAGGTGCTCCAACTCACGCACGTTCCCCGGCCATGGATAACGCAGCAGCATGGCTTGCGCGTCCGTCGCCAGACGCAGACTCAAAAGACCGAGCCGCGAGCGATTCTCTTCGAGAAAAAACCCCGCCAGCAGCAACACGTCGCGGCCGCGCTCGCGCAACGGCGGCACGCGTAACGGATAGACGCTGAGCCGATGGTAGAAGTCCGCGCGGAACCGCCCGGCGCGAACCTCTTCAGCCAGATCGCGATTCGTCGCGGCGATCAACCGCACGTCGACCTTGTGCTCTTGGTCCGAGCCGATGCGCTGCAACTGGCCGTTCTGCAAAACCCGCAACAGCTTGGCTTGCACAAGTAGCGGCAGCTCACCCACTTCGTCGAGAAAAATCGTGCCGCCGTCGGCCAGTTCGAACTTGCCGCGCCGGTCCGACGACGCGCCCGAGAACGCGCCCCGCACATGCCCAAACAGTTCGCTCTCGACGAGCGTATCCGGCAGCGCGGCGCAGTTCAGGCTGATCAGCGGCTTGTTCGCCCGCGCCGAGAGCGCGTGGATCGCGTTGGCCACGAGTTCCTTGCCGACGCCGGTCTCGCCGGTGATCAGCACAGTGAGATCGCTACCGGCGACCACCTCGATTTCCTTCATCAGATGCGTGTGCGCGTCGCTGCTGCCGACCATCTCGCGCCGGCTCTGGCTGCTCGCCTGCCGGTAGGCTTCAGCACGCGCCCGCTCTTCCTCGCTGCTGCGCGCAAGGGTGTCGATTCGCTCGACGACGCTCACGGTAGCGGCGGCCAGGCCCAGAAACGCCCGCAGCGACGCCATGTCGATACTGTCGAAGCGCGCCGGGTCGAGCGCGTCGAGCGTGAGCAAACCCCACGGCCTGCCGCGCACGAACAGCGGACAGCCGAGGCAGTCATGCACTTCGAGATGCCCGGCCACGCCTTGCACGAGGCCGTCGTAGGGATCCGGCAGATCGGAGTCGGCGGCGAAGCGGGTCGGCTCCGGCCGCGACAACAGCTGCTCGAAGCGCGGGTGGTCGCTTACACGAAAGCGGCGTCCGAGCGTATCGCTGCTCAATCCGTCGATGGCGAGCGGCACCAGCGTGTCGCCCTCCAGACGCAATAGCGCGGCCGCGTCGCCGGGAAACAGCGCGCGCAGGCTGCTCAGCAGACGGCGGTAGCGTTCGCGGTCGGACAGCTCGCGCGAGAGATCGAGGATCAGCGGTGTCAGGACGTCCAGCAGTGCTTTCGCAGTCAAATTGACTCCGTCAGGAGTCTTTTCGACTAAGGTCGAATTGACCATCATTAAATTCAGATCGTTGATTTGATTATATTTTATACCTGGCACGGAACATGGATACATCAGCACATCAGTCGAAGCACGACTGGATATCCACCAACTACCAGGACTTCCCATGCTTTCCGCCGAACACCGCGCCATCGTCAAAGCCACCGTTCCTCTTCTCGAAAGCGGGGGCGAGGCGCTGACCACGCACTTCTACGACATGCTGATCAGCGAACATCCCGAAGTGCGTCCCATGTTCAATCTCGCCAATCAGGCGAGCGGCGCGCAGCAGCGCGCGCTGGCCAACGGCGTGCTGATGTACGCACGTCACATCGATCAACTCGAACAACTGGGCGGGCTGGTCTCGCAGATCATCAACAAGCACGTCGCGCTGAATATCCTGCCGGAGCATTATCCGATCGTTGGACAGTGCCTGCTCAGATCTATCCGCGAAGTGCTCGGCGCGGAGATCGCCACCGACGCGGTCATCGAAGCATGGGCCGCCGCTTATCAGCAACTCGCCGATCTGCTGAGCGGCCTCGAAGAGAAAATGTACGCCGAGCGCGAAGCGGCGCCGGGCGGCTGGCGCGGCACGCGGCTCTTTCGTGTCGCCCGTAAAGTGCGGGAAAGCGACGAGATCACGTCGTTCTATCTGCGTCCCGACGACAACGGCAAGCTGCTCGCGTTTCATCCGGGGCAATATATCGGCCTGCGGCTCGTGATCGACGGCGAGGAAGTGCGGCGTAATTATTCGCTCTCGGCCATGTCGAACGGCGAGGAATACCGGATCAGCGTGAAGCGCGAACCGAATGGCAAGGTGTCGAACCATCTGCACACGCACGTCAATGAAAACGATACCGTGGAACTGTTCGCGCCGGCTGGGGATTTCAAGCTCGAAGACAGCGACAAGCCGCTGGTGCTGATCAGCGGCGGCGTGGGCATCACGCCCACGCTCGCAATGCTGCAAGCCGCGCTGAAGACCGATCGCCCCGTGCACTTCATTCACTCGGCGCGTCACGGCGGCGTGCATGCGTTCCGCGACGTGATCGACCAGCTGGCCGCGCGCCATCCGAAGTTGAAGCGTTTTTATTGCTATGAGCAGCGCCGCGCGGAAGATGCCGACGCGCACGGCATCGGCTATCTGGACGAAAAGCATCTCGACGCGTGGCTGCCCAGGACGCGTGACGTCGACGTCTATTTCCTCGGACCGATCGCGTTCATGAGGGCCATCAAGAAGCATTTGAAGGCGATCGGCGTGCCGGAGTCGCAGAGCCGGTATGAGTTCTTTGGTCCGGCTTCCGCTCTCGAATAAAGCGCGGGTTGCGCTTGACGTGCAAATAGCCGGAGCCGGCTATTTGCATGCAACGACCGGGCGCGTTGAAATCACGCCTTTAGCAAAGCGTTGCGCTCGTCACCCAGGACATGCTCTTGAAGCGCGCGATCATGGCGTCCACCAACTCGCGTTGCGCTTGAGCCAGCGCAATCGTGACCTCTTCAAAACCGCTGCCCGGAAGCGTCGTGACAGCGACTGTCTCGACGTTGCGGGAGAATGGAAATAGCACCTGCCAGATTGCGGCAATGCGCATACCGTGAAGTGCCGCGCGCACCACGAGTCGATGACGGCCCTGGGTGTGCGATGTCAGTACCTGCAATCCGCTCTCAGAAGATTCACTGGTCATGTCGTGTCCTTTTATATTGACTGATCCGCGTTGCTCGCGGCTTTTCGATGTTTGCCGATTCTCCCACCTTATTAAGGCATCTTGATGATTCCGCTCAAGCGCCTGAGCAAGGCGTCGGCATGCTCGCGCTCGACCCTCGATATTTCGCGCTGATTCAGTATTGTCTCGATACGTTGACGCCAATAATTCGGTTCATTGACGACCGACGTGCCGGCCATCGAATCACCTTTTGAAAGCAATCTCTCTAGCGTTGTGACTATCGTTTCAATATGCGAAAGATCGTTCCTATAAGAAGCGTGACTTCCCATTACATTCCCGGCTTACTTTATCAAGCGCCTTCGGACCGCCCTTCGAACGGGTTGGCAAGCAACGCGATACCCGTTTCGCTTCCGAATCGGCCGATCCGTCTGCTTGGAGGAAAGCGAAACAACAGCCCCCGGCGCATTTGCGCCAGGCTGCGTGAGCATTGCTGTTGACTGACTGGCTTTATTTGGCCCGTGCCTGAGCAGGCACCGTCAACTGACTGGCTTGCGCCATGGCAATGGCTTGCGCAGTGGCTTTGCGCATCGCGTCGTAGGCAGCGCCCGCGCTGGAAACCGCCGACTTGAACGCGGTGACCGCGAGTTCGGAACCTGCGGGCGCATTGCGCGCGAAGTCGTCGAACGCCGTCTGCATTTTCGTGTTGGATTGTGCGAACCGGTCTTCGACAATCTTCAGAAACCCGGCTTGTGCGTCATTCGCGATTTCAAACATGTGACTGCTATAAGACAGTACTTTCTCAGCGACGGGCTTGGCGTTGCTGGCCTGATGAACAAACAGCTCGACCGGCGTCTTACCCGACATCGCCATCTGCCATGCCTGCTCGCTCTCCGCAAGCGTGGCCCTGGCTGCCTGCAGGTTCAACTTAGCCAGCTCTTCAAAATACTGGAATGTTTGCTGCGCCAACGAAAAGGCGACGGCAACATTGGCACTTTGCAGGGAGATGAATTGTTCTGGCGTCGAAAAATACACTCTGGACTCCTTCGTTAAGACCTTCACATTGCTCAGACAAGAGATATGCGAAACCAGCGGGATGCAAGCAGATTGTTGACCCTCGAATTGCCCCAAGCCGCTCGAATCGTTTTGCGATGCAGCATTAGATGAAACATTCTAACTTTGTTAAATCTGCACCTGGCGTACTCTTTTGTAGGTAATTACCCTTGGCTAATGGCGCGGTTTTGGCTGGGGAATTGCGCAGCTGCGAAGGTTGAAAGATCAGCGGAATAAGCGCCGCCCCGGCGCATGGGCCGCCGTATGGGAATCAACGTGGAGAACACTGTCGATAAGCGACTTGGTCGCGCTACGAAGTGTGTGAGCAGATGTGCGATAGACGGTCAAATGCATGTGTATGTGACCGTCTATCGGGTTGGAGAAAACAATAAATGTGATGCGGATTTACAACCATCTATCCGCAGCGCCGCGCAATTCAATGCGGCGGCAATACCAGTGGGCCGCAATTGGTATCAGCAATAAACGTCGCGAGTATTTTGGCCGTGTGCACGGAATCAGGCGCTCATGAACGCCAATTTCCTCTTCCTGCGAATCAACACGGATCTGGTGCCGGACACTCAGCGCGCTGAGGGCGCTGTCGGATTACCTGGAACAGCATCCTGAATGGATCGTGTGGGGTAAATCGGCGGACCGCTGACGTGCTTCGAGGCATGCCCGTGGGCCGGGGTTGCGCCTGTGCGATGATGCCTCACGTCGAACCGCCCCCCCGGAGGTCATGATGAGCGGCAAATGGTTTTCGAAGTTCGCAAGCTTCCTTTCCACGATGACCGGCAGGCCGGTCACCTTTGTGCTGGCCGTCGCCATGGTGATCGTCTGGGCCCTCACCGGCCCGCTCTTTCACTACAGCGATACGTGGCAACTCGTGATCAACACGTCGACCACGATCGTTACGTTCCTGATGGTCTTCCTGATCCAGAACACCCAGAACCGTGACACCGCGGCGATGCAGATCAAACTCGACGAGTTGATCCGCGCATTGGGAGGGGCTCACAACGCCCTGCTCGATCTCGAAGAACTCGAGGAAAAGGACTTGACGCGCTTTCGACGACACTACGAAAAGCTGGCTGAAGAAGCGCGCGCTGTGCTGCGCGCCGGCGGCAGCGACACCGATTCGCCGTTCGTCGACAATCGCGATGATCGTGACGAAGACCGGCGAAGCGGTAAAGGTCGCGACGGCAAACCTGGAGCGGTGGAGCAACGCGACTAGCCAATGCATTGGTTGCGTGCGCACGCTTTGCAATAGCCGTCAGCGCGCGCAATGCTAGAAACGTGCGACGTCGATCACGGCATCGGCAAATGCTTTCGGCGCTTCCTGCGGCAGATTATGTCCAACACCGCCGCCGATGTTCCGATGCGCGTACTTGCCGGTGAACTTCTTTGCATACGCCGCCGGGTCCGGATGCGGCGCGCCGTTCGCGTCGCCTTCCATCGTGATGGTCGGCACGGCGATCGTCGGCGCCGCGGCCAGGCGCTTCTCCAGATCGTCGTATTGCGGCTCGCCCTTCACCAGTCCCAGACGCCAGCGATAGTTGTGAATCACCACCGCGACATGATCAGGGTTGCTGAACGATTGTGCCGAGCGCTCGTACGTTGCATCGTCGAAATTCCATTTCGGCGATGCCGTATGCCAGATCAGCTTGTTGAAGTCGTGGCGATTCGCGTCGTAACCCGCCGCGCCGCGCTCCGTCGCGAAGTAGAACTGATACCACCAGGCCAGTTCCGCTTTCGGCGGCAACGGCGTGCGGTTCGCCTCCTGGCTGCCGATCAGATAACCGCTCACCGAGACCATCGCCTTGCATCGTTCCGGCCACAGCGCGGCGATAATATTCACCGTGCGCGCGCCCCAGTCGAAGCCGCCGAAAATCGCCTTGTCGATCTTCAACGCATCCATCAGCGCGATGATGTCGACCGCCACGACGGCTTGCTGGCCGTTGCGCGGCGTATCCGCGGACAGGAACTGCGTCGTGCCATAGCCGCGCAGATACGGCACGATGACGCGATAGCCGGCCGCTGCCAGCAACGGTGTGACTTCGGCAAAGGCATGGATATCGTACGGCCAGCCGTGCAGCAGGATCACAACCGGCCCGTTCTGCGGGCCCGCCTCGGCGTATCCCATGCTGAGCGTGCCCGCGTTGATCTGCTTGACGGTGTCGAACGAGGCGGCGCTCGCTCCCGCCTTCGTGCTATTGGACTGTGCGTTGGCAAGCCCGCTCAGTCCCAGTTCCATCAGGCTGAGGCCCGCAACCGCCGTCCCAAGCAGACGACGCCGCCGGGTGTTGATCTGGTCAGACATGGCTAATTCTCCTTATGTGCGACAGCGCTGAATTGAACAGTGCGCCCGCGCGACGCACCGAATGGTTGAAGCAAAACATCGCGAGGCGTGGTCGACAGAAACGCCCGTCCTCGAAGCCGAATTTAAGTTACGGCTTGGCGTAGATCGCACCGAGACCGATCACTTCAGAGTCCGGCGCACGCGAACCGGACGCCGAACTGCCAACCGTCGCCGAGCCGTATGACGATGCCGTCGGCCCGTTTTGCGCACTTACGCGAGCTTCGGCAGCCAGGATATTTCTCGGGTACTGCGTCTCGTCGCTCGCGGGGTTGTAACCGGCCTTCTCCAGCTGCACGAGTTCCGCGCGAACCTGCGCCCGGGTGAGCGGCTGATTCGATTGTGCGAACGACAAAGCCGGCAGAGCAACGGCAGCGGCGACGATAAGCGATTGAATGACTTTCATGACTTTCACCTCGAGAAAATGTCTTCCACGCAAACGCCCGTTTGCGTTCTGGTTAGCAAGGCCAGTTCGGCTGGCTTGGAAGCATTAGACCCCGTGGACGTATCTGGCTTATGTCGGCAATGCCCGCTGATGAAACGTTATGTACCTTGCTACGGTGCGGATACATTGCGATACAAAGAACGGGGCGACGTTAAGGCTTCAGCCCGCCTCTAAGTCCTCGCCCATGATGAGCAGAAAGGGCGTTGCCTGGGAGGAAATGCTCAGTTTCCTGTAGAGATTGCGCCGGTGAATCTTGGCCGCGGCGGGTGATACACCCAGCTGTCTCGCCATGTTTCTGGTCGAGTCATCAGCGCGACTCCGGTCTCGCGATGGGTCAGTCAAGCATTGGATCGTCTGCGCAATGCTTTGTATCTCCGCGATCAATTGAGGTTTTCTATTGGGCCAAGAGACCATCGCCACCGGGTCGCCGCTGATGAAACGCGACATCGCATACCTCAAGCGGCATGTCAGCGCGGACACAATTCAAAGCGGCGCGGTAACTTACAATGCTGCGGATGAGCCCCTCTTCTACAGCATCGAAGCGAGACGTACTGACTTCCTATTTCTCAAGTGGCGATGCCATTCGCAGTCGAAGCGTCAGTGACATCGTGCTGTCAGGCATGCTCGACGTGCCACCGCTCCCCGCTCGTGTGCTTGCGGATTGGGACAGGGAGACGTCGTCGCACATGATCCTCGAACCCGGTGACGTCGAGGTCATGCCGCTGGCGCGAACGCAAGTGCGCTGGCCGGACTACACGCGCTGCGTGCGAGCAGCGTCCGAATGGACGGCTGCGCTAGGCCTCCCCGGCGTGCTTGCCGTCAGCGACATTGCGCTCATGGCCTGCCGTGGCGCGAGATATCACCATGACGGCGCGCAATATGGCGGTGCGGCCTTTTGCAATCTGTTTCTGAGCGAAGACAAAGGGCTGGATGTGCATTTCCCCGGTACGGGTCATCGCATTCCCCTGACTCGCGGCACGGCCTTGATATTCGACACCGGCCAGCCACATGGGGTAATCCGGCGCGGCAGCAGCGGATTCAATGCTGCTGACTTCGCTGCGGATCAGGATTGCACGCAAATATTCCTGACGTGGGAGCTTCCCATCGAAGACGTGCATGTGGCGCAGACGCTTAAAGTTGCCTTCGACATTGGCTCTCCAATCTCTTTGCACGCGGATAAAGAGCAAGTGTGCGTGAATGGCGAACCCGCCATGGTGTGCCCGGAAACCGGTCGTTGGTGTCGGGTTGAATGATCGTCGAGGTTGACAGCGAGTTGTCGCGGTTGAGCCTTGCCTCCTGCAGGCAACAGCATCAAGATTGCCTTCCGGGCTTTCGCGTCGCTAGTGGTGACCGCATTGGCGTTCTTGCAAGCCGCGGCCTGAGGCGACTCGGCCGCAACCGGACATGCGTGGCCTGACGACGCGTAAAGCCATCGCGTTCGCTATACGGCAATACCTTGCGTGACCGGTGCGGCGCAGACCGCTTCGCATTCTTGCGCTTCGGACGCGATCGTCGTGATTGGCGTGACTAGCTTCGCCAGCGGCAGGCGCACCACGAATTCCGAGCCGCGGCCCAGTCCCCCGGAAAACGCTTCGACGGTGCCGCCATGGCTCGCGACGATATCGCGCACCACCGCCAATCCGAGTCCATGCCCCCTTGTGCCCAAGGCGCGGCCCGCAAGCCCGCGCGCGTAGGGCTTGAAGATGCTCGCAAGCTCGCCCGGCGCGATGCCGGCCCCTTCGTCGCTCACGCTGATATAGCAGTAACGCCCGGCGCGGGACGCCGTCACCTTGATGGCATCCGCAGCCGCCGAATATTTGAGCGCGTTGATCAGCAGATTGACGAACACCTGGGTCAGCTCGCCGAAATCCCCTTGCACCCGCAACGGTGCGTCGCCGGCCGTCACCTGAATCGGCGCGTGATCTGGCGCGCCCGCTTCGGCTACCAGCACACAATGCGCGAGCAGATCGCCGACATCGACCGGCGCGCGATTCACCACCGCCCTCTCGCGCGACGCACATGCCAACGCGCCCAGCGCCGGATCAATAGAACCGGCGGAACCGGCGAACCCGTCACCGTCCGGCGCCATCAATTGCTGGGCCAGTTGACCGAGCACGCTGGCCTGCCGTGAGAGTAGAAGCGCGTATCGCGTCAACTGTTCGTCATGGCCGTACTGGGTGTTCAACAAACGCGCGAGCAGTCCGAGCGGCGTGATGGCATTGCGGATTTCGTGGCCTATCGTTGCGCCGATCGAAGCCTGTTCCGATTCATCGCTACGCCCGGCAACGGTGACGACGTGCTCCGAACGTTGCACGCTCTGCCCACCAGCCTGCGCGCGCGCATGCCCGGGAGTCTCGACGCGCGGCCGCTCGATCTTCGCATCGTGCAGACGCTCGATGTCCCGCGCCTGCGCAGTGCGAAGCTTCTGCACGCAGTACGTGCACAAGCCGATGATCGGCAGCGCAGCAAGCCTCTCCTTCAGCGAGGCTTCATAGTCGAGCAGCGCAACCCAGTCGGTGCTTTCGTTGCAGACGGCGTCGCCGGCCACTCGCAATCCTTCGAAGCCTCGCCCCAGTGCGTCGTTGATCGCCTTCGACCATAAACCCACGGTGGCGCCGCCGTTGAAGCCCGTTTTAGGCGAGGCGTAAATCTGCGCGCCGTCGAGAATCTGCAATTGGCCTGCATCGATATATTCCGCGAGTGCGGGCGCGGTTCGCGTGAGCATATAGCGGGCTTTGTCGGGTCCCAGCAGCGCGGGCGCGATCCACACGGCCGCTTCGCGATTGGCGAGTCCGGCATGCAGGAAGTCCGCGGTGACGCTGAGCAATTCGCTCCGCGATTCGTAGAAGTGACACAGATGGGAGCCCCAAGTGAGGGCGCCAAGCGCTGGAAAACCGCTTTTACGAGGTCCGGTGGTCATCGTTTCCCTGAGAGTGCGTGGGTCAAGAACCACAGTCGCGCCAGGCTTTAACGATGTCCCGCGCGCTCGAATATGAATGTCACGGCACCGCTCGCGTCGATCCGCCGATCCTGTTGAAGGACAGGAAGCGGTTCCGCCGCGTTGGTGCTCGATATTTGGGATTCAGCAGAATTTGAAAGTACGCGAGGGCCCGCTTTGACAGAATAGATATTTTCCCTATGCATGTTTTGGGGCGGCAATGAGCATCTGGTCACACGCGCGTCAATCACATGTGGTATTCGATCTGAAGAGGGGCAATGCGCTCACGGCGGCCAGGTGCTCGCCACGAGCAGATCCTCGGCATTGTTCGGCGGGCGCAGACCGTCGGTCCTGCCGGAGAAGTAGCGCTGCGTCAGATGGGCCGCGGGGACGTGCGTCGCTTCGCCAAAGCCGGCTTCATGGGCCAGCGCCAGCATCTCCGGTGGAGTGAAGAAGCTGATGAAAGGTGTCCCGCTTGCTCGCGCGCCCTTCTCCGCCATCTCGAGCCCCGGACGCACCTCAGGGTCCGCCAGATGCAGCGGGAGCAGGAAGGTCATGGCAAGCGTCGATCCCGGCGCGAGCGCCGCGACCTCGCGCAGCGTGGCCAAGTTCGCTTCCAGGGTGAGATACATACTGACGCCCGTGGAGACCACGATCGCCGGCTTGCTGTCATCGAAGCCGGCGGCCGTCAACTCGTCCCGCCAGTTCCGGCCCGCTTCGAAATCGACCGGCACGAAGCGCAGCCAGTCCGGCACGCCGTAGCCGAGTTCATTCAGCTGCTGGCGCTTCCATGCCTGAGGACCTGGCGGGTCGATCTCGAACACCTTGAGGCGGGACGCGATCTCCGGCCTGCGCTGCGCGAAGCTGTCGAGCCCCGCGCCGAGGATCACGTACTGACTCAGCCCGCGCCCGGCCTGTTCCACGACCAGGTCTTCGATGAAGCGCGCCCGAGCCACGATCGAAGCGCGAAACGGACGCGTGAACTGCGGGTCCATGTCTCCGCGGCCGCGCCAGTCGTCGCCCGGAGCCAGCAACTTGAGGCCGACCGTGTCTTCCAGCACATGCGGCGGCGGGTCCGCCTCGACATGCAGCGCGCGCCACAAGGCGACACGCGCAGCGGTGCCGTCGGGCGCCGCATTTCGCTTCTCGTTCATGACTCTCGATCCGGTTGTGTGTTTCCGGGCTCCGATTCGACATCGCACACCAGCACCTGTCGCAATCCTGCCGCGCGCAACAGGCTATGATTGCCACGTGAATAGACGAGCCGATGACGGGAGACAGCGTGTCACAGACAAGCTCTGATCGCAAGACGACCTTCAGCACACGCCTCTTATGGTTCATTGGACTGTGGCTGCTCGGCGTTGCCGGTGCCGTGCTGCTCGCGCTGCCGTTCCGGCTTCTGATCGCCGCGGCCATGCATTATCAGCATTGAGGCGTTGCTTCCGCTTCAATGCCGGTCGAGCATTTTTGGCAACTGGCCAAGCTGTCGAAATAGCGATAGCCAATCTTCGAGGTGCCAGGTTTTCTCGATCAGATTTCCACGCATCTGATGGAAAGAATGAATCGCGAATTTCACATGCTTCGAACTCGCGTCGATGCCGAGCAGCTTGCCCGTTTGCGTGCCGCTGATCTCCGCGCGAACCCCTATCCGGTTGCCATGCACCAGCAAATCGAGAATTTCGACTTTCAAGTCCGGCAGCGCGGTCGCTATGTCATGGAACACCTGAACCATTTGACCGGGCCCGGGGGCGGCGCCGCGAGGCTCCGGAATGTACTGCCAGTCGGGGGTGACAACCTTCGCCAATAACTCGACGCTTTTCTGCTCGAACGCTCGATAGAACCCTTCAACCGCTTCTCGCGCCACCGCTTCATCGGTACCTGAGGTCATGATCTGCTGCTCCTGAGGGTGCAAGTCGCCATGGTAGACCGAATCATTCCGGGTGGCTTCACGGCATTCAACGTCACCCCCGCCCTCCATTTGCATGCGAATGAATGCGGCCGTTTTTTGCCAATCCGCCGCGCCATAGCGCGTCCCGAAGCCGGCACCCAGCACCCACAAATTATCTGCCCGGTATAACATCTGTGAGCGTGATGGACGTCAACCATGTCACGCATGTTGCGCCCTTCCTGCGACAAGCCAAAGCGGCATGCATGCGTGCGGCGTCGCGGTGACCGCAATAGCTAACCTGCTTCAATCATTCAAACGAAACTCGCGCCGCCTCCGGCATGAAACGCGCAGGCGGAACGACGTGGGTTCTACTGCTGTAGGAACCCGTAACGGTCTAACAACAATCAAGCCGATGCCCAACGAAATCCCGGAACCGCAAGCAATTTGTAATGACGTCTCCCGCAGCGCGATCTTCATTGTCGCGACCGTCGCGAACGACCGTGATCAGGAGGCCAAGGTGCGCGAATGATGCGGCGACATTGCCGCCCTCGTGCGCGCGGTCGGCAAGCGTGTGCCGGCCGGCAATCTGTCGTGCGTCTGCTCGTTCGGCTCCGACGCGTGGGACAGGTTGTTCGGCGCGCCGCGGCCCGCCCTCCTGCATCCGTTCCGCGACATCGGCGAGGGCGAGCGTCGCGCGTTGGGGACACCGGGCGATTTCCTGCTGCACATCCGCGCCGATCACATGGATCTCTGTTTCGAACTCGCCACGCAGTTGCTGGGCGCGCTCGGCGACGCGGTCACCGTGGTCGATGAAGTTCACGGATTTCGCTACTTCGATATGCGCGACATGGTGGGTTTCGTCGACGGCACCGAGAACCCGACAGGCCGCGCCGCCGATGAATACACGCTGATCACCGAAGACCCCGGCTTCGAGGGCGGCAGCTATGTCCTCGTGCAAAAGTACCTGCACGACATGGACGGATGGAATGCGCTTTCGGTCGAGACTCAGGAGCGCATTATCGGCCGCAAGAAATTGTCCGACGTCGAACTGGACGCGGCGGTCAAACCGTCGTCATCGCACAGCTCGCTGACCACGATCACCGAGAACGGCAAGGAAGTGAAGATCTTGCGCGACAACATGCCATTCGGCCGCCTGGGCGCGGCCGAATTCGGCACCTACTTTATCGGCTACGCACGATCGCCCGCGCCGATCGAGCAGATGCTGGAGAACATGTTCATCGGGCGGCCGCCGGGCAACTACGACCGGCTGCTCGACTATAGCCGCGCCGTCACGGGTGGCCTGTTCTTCGTGCCGTCGGCCACCTTGCTCGAAGAACTCGCGGACCGCGATCCGCCGAGCGTCACGGCCGCCATCGAAACACAGCCCGAACCCTCTTCGCCCGCCGAGCCGCGCCACGACGGCTCGCTGAATATTGGCTCTCTCAAGGGAATCTCCCAACATGAATAACCTGCATCGCGAGCTCGCCCCCATTTCCAGTGCCGCCTGGTCGCAGATTGAAAACGAAGTGGCGCGCACCTTCAAACGCAGCGTAGCGGGCCGTCGCGTGGTCGACGTCAAGGGTCCGGGTGGAACCGAGTTGTCCGGTGTCGGCACGGGGCATCAGACCGCGATTGCCGCGCCTCAACAAGGCGTCGTGGCCAGGCTCGCGGAGGTCAAGCGCGTGGTCGAGTTCACCGTGCCGTTCGAGTTGCAGCGCGAGGCGATCGACAGCGTGCTGCGCGGCGCGAACGACGCCGACTGGCAACCCGCGAAAGACGCAGCGAAAGAACTCGCCTATGCGGAAGATCGCGCGATCTTCGACGGATACGAGGCAGCGGGAATCGGCGGGATTCGCGAAGGCTCGTCGAACGCGCCGCTCGCGCTGTCCGCCGACATCGGCGATTATCCGCACGCGATCGGCAATGCACTGGAGGCGTTGCGGCTCGCCGGCGTGGACGGGCCTTATTCCGTGCTGCTCGGCGCCGACGCCTACACGGCGCTCAGCGAGGCACGCGACCAGGGCTATCCGGTGATCGAGCACATCAAGCGGATCGTGAACGGCGACATCGTCTGGGCGCCCGCGCTGAGCGGCGGAAGCGTGCTCTCCACGCGAGGCGGCGACTTCGAGTTGCACCTCGGTGAAGACCTGTCGATCGGCTATCTCAGCCACACCGAATCGGTCGTGCGCCTCTATCTGCGCGAAACGCTGACATTCCTGATGTTGACGAGCGAAGCCTCCGTGTCGCTGACGCTCGCTGAATAAGCGCGGGCCGTTGCGGGCTCAGGCACGCAACGGCCGTTTCATCCGCGACCGGCGGCGCGGTGTCAGTGGTAGCCGGCATCCCCTTCCCGCACCTTGCCGCGGAACACGCGGTACTGCATAGCGTTGTAGACGAGGATAACCGGCAGCACGATCACCGTGCCGACCAGTGTGAAGAGCTGGCTCGAATGACTCGACGAGGCTTCCCAGATCGTCAGCGAAGGCGGCACGATGTTCGGCCAGATGCTGATCAGCAAGCCGCTGTATCCGAGAAAGCACAGCGCAAGCGTGAGCAGGAACGGCATCGCTTCATGCTGCAAGCGAAGCGATCGAAAAATGCCCCACACGCAGGCCAGAACGAGAATCGGCACGGGCATGAACCAGCCGAGATAGCCGCTTCCGAACCAGCGATGCTCGACCGCCGGCAATCCGATCACGGTCCACAGACTCACCACGAAGATGATCCCCAGCAGCACGGCCAGCAACGGCCGCATCACCTCGCGCATCTTGCGCTGCAGTTCGCCTTCGGTCTTGAGGATTAGCCAGCCGCAGCCGAGCGTCGCATAGGTGAAGAGCACGCCGATGCCGCAGAACAGGCTGAACGGCGACAGCCAGTCGAACGGGTCGCCGGCGAATCGGTCATCGACGACCTTGATGCCTTGCAGCAGCGACCCCAGCACGATGCCCTGGCAAAGGCCCGCGAGAGCCGACCCGGCGATAAAGGCGAGATCCCACGCATGCTGGGTCCGCGTGGCCTTCGCGCGCAATTCAAAGGCCGCGCCGCGAAAGATCAGCCCCACGACCATCAGGATCAGCGGCAGATAGTTTGCCGGCAGCAGCGTCGAATAGACGACCGGGAACGCACCGTATAGCCCCGCGCCGCCGAGCACGAGGAACGTTTCGTTGCCGTCCCAGACCGGCGCGATGGTGTTGAGCATGACTTGCCGATCGCCTTTCTCCTCGAAAAACGGAAACAGCAGGCCGATGCCGAGATCGAAGCCGTCCAGCATCACATAGATGAAAACGCCGAGGCCGATGATCGCGGCCCACACGACCGGAAGATCGATTTGCATGGCCTCACTCCCGTTCCAGTGCGTCCAGCGGACGATTGCGCAACACCGGATGTTTAACGGACCGGCGGGCATCGACCTGTTCTTCCGGTCCGCGCTTCATCATCTTGAGCATGTAGTAGACCCCCATACCGAATACCAGGAAGTACACCAGCACGAAGATCAGCAATGACACGCCCGCTTGCTGGGCACTGATCGGCGAGAGTGAGTCTTCGGTTCGCAGAACACCATAGACCGTCCAGGGTTGGCGGCCGACTTCCGTTGTTACCCACCCGGCCAACAGCGCGACGATTCCCGACGGCCCCATGCACAGCACGAAAACCTGATACCAGCGCGTCTCGTAGAGGCGCCCTCGCACCCTGAGCAGCAACCCGAGCAAGGCGGCCAACAGCATCAGCATGCCGAGGCCCGCCATGATCCGGAAGGTCCAGAAGATGATTGGCGAATACGGGCGGTCTCTGGCGGGAAACGTCTTGAGCCCGCGGATTTCTCCATCCCAGCTATGGGTCAGAATGAGGCTGCCCAGATGCGGGATTTGCAGCGCATAGCGCGTCACTTCCGCATTCATGTCGGGAAAACCGACCAGATTGAGCGCCGTGCCGCCTTTCTCGGTTTCCCACAGGCCTTCAATTGCGGCGATTTTGGCGGGCTGATATTGGCGCGTATTGAGGCCGTGCGCATCGCCGACAAAAATCTGCACCGGCGTGAGCAAAAGCAGAATCCACAACGCCATCGAAAAGCTACGCTTGACGGGTCCGTCGCGCCGGCCATGCAACAGGTGCCACGCCCCGCACGCAGCGACGATAAAGCCCGCCACAATGAACGCGGCGATCGTCATATGCGCGAGCCGGTACGGGAACGACGGGTTGAAAATCACCTTCAGCCAGTCGACCGGTACGATCCGGCCGTTTATCATGGCGAATCCTTGCGGCGTTTGCATAAAGCTATTCGACGCGAGAATCCAGAAGGTGGACATCAACGTGCCGAGCGCCACCATCAGCGTGGCGAAGAAGTGCGCGCGCGGACTCACACGCTGCCAGCCGAACAGCATGACACCGAGAAAACCCGCCTCGAGAAAGAACGCCGTCAACACTTCATAAGTCAGGAGCGGTCCTGTGATGTTGCCGGCAATGGTGGAAAAGCCACTCCAGTTGGTGCCGAACTCGTAGGCCATCACCACGCCCGAGACCACGCCCATGCCGAAGCCGACCGCAAAGATCTTCGACCAGAACAGAAACATGTCCTTGTAGACCGCGTCGCCGGTCAGCAACCAACGCCCTTCCAGCACGGCGAGGAAGCTGGCCATGCCTATGCTGATGGCGGGGAAAATGATGTGAAATGAAACCGTGAATGCGAACTGAAGCCTGGCGAGGTGGAAGGCGTCGAAGATTTCCATGATTGAACGGCGGCTCCAGGTTGTACCGGCACTTGCGCAAAGATGAACGCCTCGCGAAGCTGAGAGACATCACTCAGCCGGCGAACCGCGCGCCTCCCGTCTCTTTCCTGGTAGAAGAGTTCGGGAGGCATCATCAGGTCCGCTTCCGGATAATACCCGCCACACCGCCGACACGCTCGCTGCGTGTCCTTGCCCGTTGCCCACGCCACGCCGTCAGGAACTGGCGCCCTCCGTGGACTCCGTGCTGCCGACTTCGTCGGACGACTTCTTCTTTGTCCGGCTATTAGCGCGTTTCACCTTGGGCGGCGTCGCCTCGCCGCGAACGAACTTCACTTCGCCGCTGTCCTTGTCATAGCTGACCTCGACATTGTCGCCCGATTTCAGTTTGCCGCCGAGAATCTCCTTGGCAAGCCGCGTTTCCAGTTCCTGGCGAATCTGGCGCTTCAGCTCGCGGGCGCCGAACTCCGGCCGGTAGCCGGCCTCGGCCAGATGGTCGACAATCGACTCGTCGATCTTGAGTGTGATGTCCTGAGCCGCCGCGGTGCGCGTGACCCGCTCGAGCTGGATCCGCACGATCGAGCGGATATTCTCGCGAGAAAGTCCGTGAAAGACGATCACCTCGTCGATGCGGTTCAGAAACTCCGGACGGAAGTGGCCCTTGAGCACATCCATCAACTCCTCGCGAAGCTTCTTTTCCGGCAACTGGTCCGCCTCGGGCTTCTCGAGGTTATCCATGATGATGTGCGCGCCGAGATTGCTGGTCGCGATGATGATCGTGTTGCTGAAGTCCACCACGCGGCCCTTGCCGTCGGTCAGACGGCCGTCGTCGAACACCTGGAGCAATACATTGCTCACGTCCGCGTGGGCCTTCTCGATCTCGTCGAGCAGAATCACGCTATACGGCCGCCGCCGGACCCGCTCGGTCAACTGGCCGCCCTCGTCATAGCCGACATATCCAGGCGGCGCGCCGATCAGGCGGGCCACCGCGTGACGCTCCATATACTCGGACATGTCGATACGAATGACCGACTGTTCATCGCCAAACACCGTTTCGGCCAGCGCTTTCGCGAGTTCGGTCTTGCCGACGCCGGTCGGTCCGAGGAAGAGGAAAGTCGCGATAGGCCGGTTCGCCTGGCCGAGTCCGGCACGCGACAGGCGCACGGCGTCGCTCACGGCAAGCACCGCGTCGTCCTGGCCGACCACGCGCTCACGCAGCTTGTTTTCCATGTCCAGCAGCTTCTGGCGCTCTTCCTGTGTCAGTTCCGTGACCGGAATGCCGGTTTGACGCGACACCACTTCGGCGATGGCCGCCACGGTGACTTCAAGCGTTTCCGAACCGGTCTTGCGCTGCCATGCCTCCATCTGCTCATCGAGTGTCGTCTGCTTTTCGCCGATACGTTCCTCGAACTTCTTCGCCTCGTCATAGCGCTTGCGCGAGGACGCGTAATCCTGCTCGCGCTTGAGTTGAGACATCTCGGCTTCGAGTTCCTGGATGTCCGCCGGACGTGAAGTCGCACCGATCCGTACGCGCGCCGCGGCCTGGTCGATCAGGTCGATGGCTTTGTCGGGCAGAAAGCGCGACGTGATGTAACGGTCCGACATTTCAGCGGCCGCGACAAACGCATCGTCCGCGAAGGTCACCTGATGATGCGCCTCGAGCTTGTCGCGCAGGCCGCGCAGGATGACGATGGTCTGCTCGACGGTCGGCTCGGGCACCAGCACCGGCTGAAAGCGCCTCTCCAGCGCGGCGTCTTTTTCAATGTACTTCTGGTATTCGTTGAGCGTCGTCGCGCCGATCAGACTGAGTTCGCCGCGAGCCAGCGCCGGTTTGAGCACGTTCGCGATGTCGAGACCGCCCTCGCCGCCGCCCTGGCCGGCGCCCACGATCATGTGCAACTCGTCGATGAACAGAACCAGTTCGTCTTTCTTTGCCGTCACTTCGTCGATCAGCGTTTTTGCGCGTTCCTCGAACTCGCCGCGATACTTCGCACCGGCCACCATCGAATTGATATTGACCTCGACGAGCCGCTTGCCGCGCAGATTTTCGGGGACCTCGTCGTTGACGATGCGCTGCGCCAAGCCTTCGACAATGGCGGTCTTGCCGACGCCGGGCTCGCCGATCAACACCGGATTGTTCTTCCTGCGCCGCGCGAGTACTTCAATCGTGCTTTCGATTTCCTGCGCGCGTCCCAGCACCGGGTCGAGCTTGCCCTGGCGCGCGAGCGCCGTGAGGTCACGGCCGAACTTGTCGAGTATGGGCGTGCCGGTCGGTGCATCGACGCGGCCGTCCTCGGCGCCTTTGCCGACCACCTTCACCACTTTCTGCCGCAGCCCTTCCGGCGTCACACCATACTTCTTCAGCAACGTGCCCGCGATACTGTCCGGCACCGCCGCCAGTCCGATCAGCAGATGTTCCGGGCCGACATACGAATGACCCAGATCACGCGATGCCTGGAACCCGTACTGGAACACTTTCTTCAGGCGCGGCGAGATGGTCATCTTCTCGAGCGGCGCATCGGGATTCGCGGTGCCCTTCTGCGCGTGCTGATCGATATAAGCCTTGATGTCCTGCGGCGAGAGCTTGAGTTCCTTCAGCAGCGCAGTGCCGACATCGTTGTCCGCCAGTACATACAGCAGATGTTCGGTGTCAAGCTCGCTTCGCTGGAGTTCGTGCGCTTTCTCTGCAGCACGCTGCAACAACTCGAGCGTCTGTTCGCTGAAGGCGTCGGTTGCGTCGACCGATTCGCGCGGCACCTCAGCGGAGAGACTCTCGTTATCGTCGTCTTCCTCGTGCGCGCCGCCCGTCCCGCCGAAGAAGCGTGACAGACCACCGCCTCCCAATAGCGAGTCGAACGGGTTCGCCATGCTCTGGTGCCGCATTAATTGCCGGTAGTCGTAATCGCAAATCGATAAAGTTTTCCGCTCGCCGTTCTGCACAACGGTCACACGGGCGACGGCGGGACGAGCGTTACAGATTTCGCAAAGGGCGGGCATCGTAAAATCACCTTTCTGAGGTAAGGCATCCGATGTTGTTAGAGATTTTAGGACGCGTTCAAGTGAGGGGAGAACGCTCGGAACCTGTCGCCGGCCTTTCGTTATGGTTGTGCGCGAGGCCGATGTTTCGCTGTTCAGCGTTCAAAATGGGCGTCGCTTTCGAACAGATAGCGACGCACGCGCGGCTTGCGTCAACCGGCATGCGCTTGCGCTCTCTCACTACGCGTCTGGTCGCCGCATGATTGGCATAACGAACCTAAATAAACCGCCCTTGAATTCTATGAGTGGATTGTGAGTAAGGGGACATTGGTTTTTCCGATGGGGTGCATGGGCCGACATGCCGACGCTATCGTGCGGCGAGACGACGCGCTCTAATTCGTCTGGTCGTCACTACTTGCGGGCCTCGCGGCGGCTCTGCTCCTCCACGGTGAGAATCGCTTCTGGCATGACCTCGAGCCGCTCTTTCGGGATTGGCTGGCCGCTTTCGTCGGAGAGGCCGTAAGTGCCGTCGTCGATTTTCTGCAGCGCACGCCCGATATCCGCAATGCGCTGGTCGTTCACATCGTGCAGCGACTGATTGATTTCATTCTGCGCCATTCCCTGCGCCGCGTCCTCATACTCCTCGGCTTCGTCGCCGTGCTCCTCCCGAGCCGTTCGATCGTCTGCGATCGTTTCTGCTTCGCCGCCCAGCAATTCCCGGCGCAGCGCCTCCAGGCGCTTGCGCTGCTGCGCGATGAACTCGTCACTCAAGCCGCTCTGTTGGTTCGACATGGTGTTCTCCCTCCGTATGATTGGCCCGCTGAACGTTGGGACGGCGCCGTCAACTTTCGTCGACGTTGTCCGCGTAATGGTCGACGGTAACCTTGCATTCGTCGATCACGACCTGAAGAAAAGCAGGCTCGTTTCTTTCCACCCATCTTTCCACGTGCAGGAAACGCTGCGTGCCGAGGTCGGCGATGCGCTCGGCATCCGAGGTTGTGACATCGACCGTAACGATCCCCCGATTTGTTTGCAGAGGCGAGATCGTCGCGGAGAACTGAAACCGTCTATATGAAAATTCTTGTGCCATAGCCGACTCCCCTAGCAGAAGTGAGTTAAACGTACGGTTTCTTCATACGAGTGCGCGGTTTCGTGCGCGCCAGCTTGCGACCACCATGGTCATGCTACCGGGATTACGGCATGATGGCGCTAGCAGCGACACGCAGGCTAAGGAGAAAACGATGCCAGCATCCACTGTCTTCTATGGCGAGTTCGAGATGGTCGTGCGCCCCGAGACCAATAAGTTCGGCGCCTGGATCGCGAGCGTGAGCCTGAAAAATAGCGCGGGTAAGGTAGTCGATATTCGCCCGATGACCGTTCAGCCCGAATGGCTGACCGAAGAAGAAGCGATCAGAGACGCGGTCGAATGGGGCCGCAGGTTCATCGATCGTGAGTTCGAGACGCCGCAACCGCACTCCGGGGTCAGCGCCCGGTCTCGCGCGGAAGACTGGTTCCGCGATGCCGAAGAAAAATCGCACGGGCCCGACATCAGTTCCTGAACGCGGCAAACCTGAACGCCGCAAATCCGGCCCTGCAACGCGCTTGCGGGCTCAGTGAACTCTTTGCGCAGCCGCCCTCTACTTACGCAGACGCGCCTCGATTTCCTGTTTACTGAGCGCCAGCAGATCTTCGCTGATCTGCTCGAATATCATTCGACGCGCTTCCTCACTCAGATTCGAACGCACCATGCCGAGAAATTTCGCCTCCATGGCGAGCCGCAGCCGATTGTAGAGTTGACGGAGCCGCCCTTCTTCCAGATAAGCGGCAACCCGTTTTGCAAATTTCTCGCGGTCTTTCTCAGTCAGTGCCGTGCCGGTGTATTCGTCGTTGACGAGAACTTCGACCTCCTGCAAGTCGAGCTTAAGCCCAGGCGTCTGGAAAACGCGCGCGCGACCTCCGTCAGCCACGACAAGCCAGGTAACTTCGACCATCATGCACCTCTGAGCAGAATTTCCAGCGCATACGCGGCGCTCGCTCGCCGACAGTGCCGACGATACTCACTCAAGATAGCAGTTCGGACCGGCTACGCCCAAGGTCAATTCGACGATTCATCGCATCGGCGTGAAGTTCGCCGCTCGCTCGGCTTGCGGACATTGGTGTCCGATAAGTCAGGAATTTCAGCATATTGATGGCCGCGGACGCGGTCCTCGGCTTCGGCCCGACGCCAAACCGCGAAGTTCGGTACGATAAGGCCGCCTGTCGCACGAGCACATCCTGCTATGAACGAAATGACAATGGATTGGGGCGATGTCCGCGTGTTTCTCGCGATCGCCCGTTGCGGCACACTCGGCGCCGCCGCGCGCCAACTGGGACAAACCCAGCCCACCATGGGGCGCCGGCTGCGTGCGCTCGAAAGCGCGGTCGGCCAGGCGCTGTTCCAGCGCACCGCCGACGGCTTCGTACTGACCGACGAAGGCACTGCGGTGTTGAGTTTCGCGGAACGAATGGAGGAAGAAGCGCTCGCGTTCACACGTTCGCTCGCGGGGACCACGCAGCAGTTGACGGGGTCGCTGCGCGTGTCGTCCTCGGACTGGTTCGGCATTCATGTGCTCACCCCTGTGTTCGCCGGGTTTCTCTCGCGGCATCCGCAACTCTCGATCGAGTTGGTCACCGATTCGCGACGCTACAGTCTTTCGCGCCGTGAAGCGGATCTTGTGTTTCGCATCACGCCGTTCGACGAACCCGACGTGATCCAGCGAAAGGTCATGGATCTGAACTACGCGCTGTACGGGCACGCCGATCTGGTGGCGCCGCAGGCCGGCGATGGCGCGGGGCAATCGCTCATTACGATGGACAGCGCCTTCGAGGCCCTGCCCGACGTGACATGGATTCGCCGCATGCTGCCGAATGCGCGAGTCGCGTACGCCAGCAACAATCGCGGCGTCCAGGCGCGCATGTGTGCCGAGGGCGGCGGCTTCGCGGTGCTGCCGTGCGCGCTTGGCGACAACACGCCGGGACTGCGGCGCATCGACCTCGGCGAAACGCCGCCGGGCCGCCAAGTGTGGCTCGGCTACCATCGCGACCTTCGACGGCTGGGGCGGTTGCGGGCGTTGATCGACGTTGTCGTCGACAAACTCGCCAACACGTAATTGACGTCTGGCCGCCGCTGAATTCACTCACGATTGCCGACCCGCGCGGCCGGCGTCACTCGATATCGACGACGATCTTGCCCCGCGCGCTGCGATTGGTGATTGCGTCGTACCCTTGTTCCGCCGAGCGAAGATCGAAGCGGCGCGGATCGAGCCGCGGCGTCAATTGACCCGCTTCGACGAGGCGCGTCGCCTCGCGCAGCATCTCGCCGTGATGCGCCCGATTCTCGCCGCTCAGCAGTGCGTGCAGGGTGAACACGCCCGAATACGTCGCCTCGCGAAACGACAGCGGTGCGAGTGCGTGGGTGCCCCAACCGAGCGCGCTGACGACATGGCCGAAATGCTTGACCGCCGCGAACGATGCATCGAGCGTCGCGCCGCCCACCGTGTCGGCGACCACCTCGAATCCCGCCCCGCCCGTATGCTGCGCGACGTATTGGTTGACGTTCTGCGCGGCGTAATCGATCGGCGTGGCGCCGAGGCGCATGAGTTCGTCCTGATCGCGTGCGCTCGCCGTCGCGAACACCCGAGCTCCCAGCGCCCGCGCGAGTTGCACCGACACGTGGCCCACGCCACCCGCGCCTCCTTGCACGAGCACGGTCTGCCCGGCCTGAAGCTTCGCGCGATCCACGAGCCCCATGTAGGCGGTGATGAACGCAAGCGGCAAAGAGGCGGCTTCGCGCATCGACAGATTGGCGGGCTTCAGCGCGAGCAGATCCGCGTCGACCGCGGCATATTGCGCGAGCGAACCCTGAATGCCGCCGACACCGCCTGTCATGCCGTAGACCTCGTCGCCCGCTTTGAAGCGCGTCACGCCTGCACCCACCGCCTCGACCACGCCGGCCATGTCGATGCCGAGCACCAGCGGCAGCGGATGTTTTGCATGAGCGGCGCCCCCTGCGCGGATTTTCGTGTCGAGCGGATTGAGACCGGCCGCCGCTATACGCACCCGCACCTGGCCGGGCAACGGTTCAGGGCGAGCCACGGTGGTGAGTTCCAGCGGTGCGTTGTACTGGGAGAGAACGAGGGCTTGCATCGTCATGTCGACGCTCCTTGCAAATACCGGTGAGAGGAAAAGCAGATGGAGCGAATAGTGACCCATGCAAACGGGACTGAAAACTTACAAATTTGCACGCTTGCCATGCATTAATGCATGACGCAACGCCTGCGCCGCCGACCGCTTTGCGCGCCCGACCCCTGAAGGGGGCAGGCCCAACATGTCAATTTCGTAATGAACCGGTGGGGATCGCGTCAGGTCCGCAAGCGCAATATGGTTTCCAGACGCTCAGAGAAGAAAGACCCGCGCAATACCGGTAGCGTCGAATGAGCTGCTGCTATTCAACGAATTTCCCTCGATCAACCCTCGTACTTATTTCGGAGTCTGAATCATGAAGAAAGCTATTGTTTGCCTCGCCCTCGCTGCCGCCGCCCTGTCCGCTCCGGTGCTCAGCTTCGCGCAATCCAACGGGCCGGTGACACGCGCCGAGGTCCACAGCGATCTCGTGCAGTTGGAGCGGGCCGGCTATAGCCCGGCGCGTTCCGACGACGCCAGCTATCCGGCCGACATCCAGACCGCCGAAGCAAAAGTCGCCGCGCAATCCACGCATCAGCAAACGCAGAGCTACGGCGGTGTGCCGGCGAACGCCACGTCGTCCGGCGGACCGGCGCATACGGCAATGCAATCGACCTGTATCGGTCCGGCCAGCTTCTGCACCCCGTACTTCGGCAAATAAGCGATATGCCGCGCCGGTCCCGTGCTTGCCGCCAGCCGCACGGGACCGAGTTTGATGACGCCCTTGCCTTGCGGGCGTCGCCGTTGATGACGCGCAGCGTTTTCAGGCGCGAGGCAGACACCGCGGCGGCCGCACACGACTCAATCCTGCAAGCCGCGCACGTTCCGGTAAGAACAACGGCTCGAATCGACGAAGCGCACGCGAAACTCGACCGGCTGGTCTTTGAACGTGAAGGCCGTGCGTTCGATGCGCAGCACCGGCGCACCGACTTCGATATTCAGCGCGCGCGCCACTTCTTCGTCGGCGGCCGCGCCGCCCAGATCTTCCACCACGCGCACGACTGAGATTCCAAAATGCTCCTGGTAAAAGCCATAAATGGAACCGCGCCGTGCCTTGAACATCTCCGCTTCGAGCGTCGGGAACACGTCGAGCGGAAACCACAAACGATCGAGCATGACAGGCACGTCATCATGCAGCCGAAGATTGTCGGCGGTGGCAAGCCGTGCGCCGCGCGCGAGCTTGAGCGTCGCGGCGAGTTCCGAGCTCGCGCGCTCCTTGCCGAAACGCAGCAGGCGCGCGGTGACTTTCAGTAATTCGCCGTCTGTATCGACGAAGCTGAAGTAGTGGTCGAACGCATGTTCGTCGGCGAACTTCGCGACGATCGTGCCGCGCCCTGCCCGGCGAATCAGCAGACGCTCAGCCACCAGTTCTTCGACCGCGCGGCGGATCGTGCCGATGCCGACGCCGAATTCCTCGGCTAGTTGCGGCTCCGTCGGGATCTTGTCGCCGGCTGTCCATTGGCCGGTACGAAGGCGCTCGAGAATACCGGCGCGGACGATTTCATAGAGCGGTTGCTCTCCCGGAGTACGAAGTCCTGGCATTCAGGTCAGTGTCAGAGTGAAGAAAAAAGGAATCGGAAAACGCCACCCGATGCGCGATGAGATGGCCGCGAAACGCACGCGTTTCATGCGCCGCTTCCGGGCAAATTCGCGGTCCGATTCGCGGCCCGATTCGCGGCCCGCATGGCGAATTCCGGAAGGATACAGGATCGACACCCAAATGCATCACCACGACAGGGCGCCGCGCTGAACAACCGCGAGGATCGAAGACAATCGGCGTCGACCCGCACCGATCTTTTAATTCGAATCATTCGAATGATTCGATTGACGAAGGCATGATGTCGTCCTAGACTGATCTCCATCGCGCAACCACGCGCGCTTACGTCAGAGGAGATGAGCCATGCCGAATTTCATCAAGCACATTGCATTCAAGGTTGAAGATGTCGAGAAGGAGCGCGCGTTCTATGAGAACGTGTTCGGCTACAAGCACGTGAATACGGTGCGTCGCAAGGGCAAGAACGGCGACCACATTTCGCATCACCTGACCGACGGCTATATGGACCTGACGTTGATTCACTATGAGCAATCGGATTCTGACGAAGCCGATTTCGCCGGGCCGGCGCCGTGCATTCACCACATCGGCATGGAAGTGGAAGACCTCGAGACGTTTATCGCGCAGATCAAGGAAAATGGCGGTGAAATCCTGACGGCGCCGGGTCATCTGCCGGTCAAGTTCCGTTCGCCGAACGGCCCGGTGGCCGAAGTCGTGCCCATGGATCGCTGGGAAAAGAAGACGCTCGCCGCCGGCGTACACGGTGAAGTACTCGAGTAACTACGTTCAGGTTCGCATTACACCAGCTCGCATTACACCAACTCACCAGCGAGCGGTTCGACGTACGGCGACGTGGAGCGATCCCCGCGGCGCCGCGACACCAAACGCAACGGCACGTGCCGTTGCGTGGTCGCAAGGAGGAGACACGATGGAATCGATCCGCCGCCGCAAGCGCTTTTCCGCGACGACAGGCGTACTGATTGTCCTGTGCATCATGTCGTTCCTGATGTATGTGGACCGCACCAACATTTCCACTGCGGCTCTCGCGATCCGTCGCGATCTGCATCTGAGCAACTCGCAGCTTGGCATCGTGTTTTCCGCTTTTGCGCTGACCTACGCGCTCGCGATGATTCCAGGCGGCTTTATCAGCGATCGTCTCGGCGCCCGCAAGATGCTCGCCGTGTGCGGCGTGCTGTGGGGTCTCGGCACGCTCCTGACCGGCCTCGCCGGCGGGCTGGGGACGCTGCTGCTCGCGCGCTTCGTCGTGGGGTTGGGTGAAAGCCCGATAGTACCGGCATCGGCCCGCGCGTTGACGGCGTGGATGGAACCCGAGCGGCGCGGCTTTTCGCAAGGCATCACGCATGCCTGCGCCCGGCTGGGCAATGCATCGACACCGATTCTCGTCGCCAGCCTGATCAGCGCATTTTCGTGGCACATCGCGTTCATCGTGCTCGGTGCGGCGAGTCTCGCGTGGGTCGTGCTGTGGGTCTGGTATTACCGCGACAATCCCGCTGATCATCCCGGCATCACGCCCCATGACATCGCGCGCCTGCCCGCCAAACTCGGCAAGGCACGCGTGCCGATGCGCTGGCCGCCGCTCTTGCGGGCGCTCTGGCCGGCTACTCTAGTGAGCTTCTGTCACGGCTGGATTCTGTGGTTCTTTCTCAACTGGATGCCGTCGTTTTTTGCGCAGGCGTATCACCTGAATATCCGGCATTCAGCCATTTTCAGTTCGGGCATTTTCCTGAGCGGCGTAGTCGGCACCACGCTCGGCGGCTCGCTCAGCGATCTGATGCTGAAGAAGACCGGCAACATTCGCCGCTCGCGTCAAACGCTGATTACAGTGGGTTTTCTCGCACCCATCGTATTCTTCGTGCCCATGTTCCTGCACACGTCGTCGACGCTTGCCGCGCTCTCGCTGGCTGCCGCGCTGTTTCTCTCCGAACTGGTGACCGCGCCGCTGTGGGCCGTCGCAATGGATCTCGCGCCCAATCACGCGGCGACCTCGAGCAGCATCATGAACGCGGGGCTCGGCATTGCGGCATCGGTGTCGCCGCCGCTCGTCGGATGGCTGGTCGATACGACGCATTCATGGCAACCGGTGTTCGCGCTGTCGATGTTCTTTCTCGCGCTCGGGCCAATCGCCGCGCACTGGGTTCGCCCCGACCGTCCCTATCTCGGCGAGCCCGAAGCAAAAGCGAAGGAGGCCGGCGGTTTTGCGGCACGGATGGATGCTTACTGAACGCGGTGCCTCGCCGACGCATGTCGGCTGGCGACGAGTTGGGCGCGTCCAACCTCACGCAGTGTGCGCACGAAATCGTAGGCTAGGACTTCGTAGCGGTGCTGTTGTCATCCCCGATAACGCCGAACTCGACGGGCGTCTTCACGTAGAACAGATGCACGCCGTCAGCGCGCAGCCGGTCGAATAACCGGTCGGCTTCGTCGCTCGTCACGGCCATCACGACGGACAAAGGCTGGTCCGCCAGCTCGAAGAAATGTGCGGAGTGAATGCGGTGATGGTGGCCGATTCCTTCGCAGCCTGGTATCACGGTCGCGCCGCGCAGGCCAAGTTCGCCCGCAAGATGGACGAGCCAGTCAGCCAGCGGTTTGCCGCGATGGCGGCGATCCTGTTGAGTAAAGAAAGTGACCTGATAGCCGTTCATGTCGGTGTCTCCTGTCCGCGCTGATTCGCTGTCGATTATTCTTGTCAGTAGAGAGGCGCGGCAATACCTGCGTCGCCGGTTCGGCGCAGTCGTTGGCATCATCGGCCGAGCTCTGGAATAAGTGTAGATGCCGGGCAGAACGAGTGCCAGCTAAGGCTGGCGGGATGCCCCGTATTCCTGCTGCCAGCAGCGCAGGCCGAACAGCGGCACGAGCCCATAAGCGTGGTCCAGCATGTCCGACTGCAGGTTTTCGTACGGCCGCAGCGATTCCCGTCGCCCGCAGCTTACGTACTCTCTTCTTCAAACCGCCGCTGCAGCCACATTCGCAATGTGTGCCCCTGGAAGAACCGCAGCTGCGATTGCGCACGCGGTTCCTGAACGGCAAACTGCATCGTACAACTCGCGGATTCGCAAATGCACTGATTGAACCCTGCCCTGCCCCGGGTCGAGTTTTATCCCTGCTCGATCCCAAGGAGCCGCGCGTCAAGCCGCCGCGCTAGCGCCGCGCCGCCTTCGCGCATCACCACGTCGTGATTCCATTGGAAAACCGGTCGCAGCAACGGCGCCAACGCATTCATCCACGCGCGTTTCGTATGCACGCACCAGTCATAGCGAACCACGGTCAGGTTGCGCCCGTCGGTCGAGAAGCTCCACCGGCCCGCGCCTTCGACGTCGCCACTGGCCTCCCCTTCCAACGCCACCAACGGGTCGACGCGCGTCACCCGCATATCGAACACGAGGCGGTAAGGCAACCAGCCTTTCCACGTATAGCGTTGAACAACGCCCACGCCTTGATCCGAACCCGCCGCCAGCTGGTCCACGCGCTCGACGTTATGCCACCATTCGGGCCAGCGCGCCGAGTCCTGGATTGCCGCCCACACTTCCTGCACTGGCGCATCGATGCGCCAGGTAGTGGAAAAGCGGTATTCGACCGTGCGCAAGCTGCCTCCATTCTTAATATTGTTCCAGAGATTTTGGCAGATGCTCGTTGTACTTGCCATCACCGGCGAAACTGCGCCGCGCGACAAAACGTAGAACAGCCGGAAGCAGCCGGCGACCGCTGACGCGCTCGGCGACAGGATTAACTGTCGCCCGTCGTCCGATAGGACTCATGCTAGGATAAAAGTTCGCGCACGAACTAAATTACAGCAACAAAAGCGCCGTCCGCCGGAGCGCAACAGGTGAGGTTGAAACATGGATCATCGGCTCGTGTATCTGCTCAATGTGGGCCAAAGACGCCTGCATCGGTGGTCGCAAGCTCGGACAGCCGCAGGTGGAGTCACTGCGGCGCAGGCGGGGCTGCTTTTCTTTCTCGGGAAAAACGACGGAGCACTCACGAGCGAGGCGGCTGCTGCGCTCGATCTCAAGGCACCGGGAATGAGCGGATTGGTCGACAGAGCGGAGCGGGCCGGTCTCCTGGAACGCCATTCGGACGAACTCGATGGGCGCGCATCGCGACTTTGGCTAACGGCGGCAGGACGCACCGCACTCAAGCGGTCGAAGTCGGGCCTCTCTGAGCTGAATGTCAGGCTGACGGAAGGATTTACGGAGGCCGAGATCGACGTGGTTGGGCGCTGGCTGACGAGTTTGCAGGACAAGTTCCCCGATGACGACGAGGAAACGGCGTAAGGCGACACCTGAGGACGGCGGCAGCAGCGTGTCGCCGTGTTGCCCGGCAGTGTTCGCCGCTCCCATCAGCGTGGAATCCTCGTGAAGTCCGGCCGGCGTTTCTGAGCAAACGCGAGGAATGCTTCTTTCGCCTCCGCGCTGACAAGTCGCTCCATGAATGTGACGCTTTCCCGATCCATCTGGGTTGTCAGCCGCTCGGCGTCCCGCATGAACCGTTTCGTTGCTGCCAGTGATCCGCAGGCACGCAGGGTACATTTGAGCGCGCCAACTTGTTCGCATGCGAAATATATAATATTCGCACACGAAGTAACCGTGTTTGTCATCGACAAGGCGGATCAGCGAGAACGTCGTTGCGGAACGCAAGTGCGACCCGCTTTTGGAAAACATCGAGAATTCGACCGCGAACCCAGCGGCTTCCGGTACGCCGCACTTCATGCGTTCTGCAAGCTTTCAGAAAAGCGCGATACGCGTCGCGAATCCCAATAATTGGTCTGCAGCAACCCTGAACCGTCGGGCAGTATGGAGCGAACGCTTCCCCTTCTTCTCATCCGTCTTCTGTCAGGTATCAACTCGGTAGTAATACTATTAAATCGGTGTATCGTTCACAAAAAAAGCCGCGCGTTGCACGCCGGTCATTCGTATTCAGACCAGTTAAGGGTATACATCGATTAGTAGCCAAAAGTGCGTGATATAGCATTTTCGTGGGGTAGTCATGCGTACGCGCGTGCACGTGGGCTTTCCGAAAGGAGCGATGCCCAGCTCCGGTGCCTGTCTTGCCGGAGTTTTTTCCGCTTGCGCCGTTACAACCAGTGAAACGTTCTACAACTGAGAGACGGGAGACTGAGATGGCGCAATCAAAGGAAGACAAGGACGAAGTACAGGGGACGCGTCGTGGTTTGCTGCAGGGCGCAGGCCTGACAGCGGCACTGGCGCTAATGGGCGGAATGGGCGGCATGAGTGGAATGATCTCGTCGGCCCAGGCGGCGGAAGGCGGTTCGTTTCCAGCACACAAACGTTGGAAGATCGTATTCGTCAACCATGTCACGACGAATCCCTTCTTCGTGCCCACGCAATACGGCATTCAGGACGCGACCGCCTTGCTCGGCATGGACTATCAATGGACCGGCTCGGCCAATGCCGACATCGGCGAAATGGTGAACGCGGTCAACGCGGCGATTGCAGCGAAAGCCGATGCCATCGCAGTACCGATCGTCGACCCCAAGGCATTCGACAAACCCATCCAGGCCGCGCTCGACGCCGGCATTCCCGTGTTCGCCTATAACGCCGACGCGCCTTCGGGTTCCACCAATCCGCGCCTTTCGTACATCGGCCAGGATCTTTATCTGTCCGGCTATCAGATGGGCGAGCGGATCGTGAGCCTTATCGACAGCGGCCTCGTCGCGCTCTTTATCGCCACTCCCGGCCAACTCAACATTCAGCCCCGGCTCGATGGCGCGGCGGCTGCAATCAAGAAATCGGGCAAGAAGATCGACGTGCAGACCATCGCCACCGGCGCGACCGTCAACGAAGAACTCTCGAAGATCAAATCCTTCTTTCTCGGCCACCAGGATCTCAAAGGCATGTTCGCGGTGGACGCGGGAAGCACCCAGGGTGTCGCCGAAGTCATGAAGGAATCCAACCTGCCGTCCAAGGGCGTGCACGGCGGCGGCTTCGATCTGCTGCCGCGCACGGTCGATCTGATTCACGACGGCTTCCTCGACTTCACCATCGACCAGCAGCCGTACGTGCAAGGTTTCTATACCGTGGTCGAGGCGTTTACCTTCCTCGCTTCCGGCGGGCTCGTCGGGCCGGCCAACGTTAACACGGGCCTGAAGTTCGTCACCAAGGGCACGGTCGATCCGTACCTGACCACATCGACGCGCTATGAAGGCAAGAGCACGAAGCCCCAGATCGTGCCACGCACGGGTGCGATCAAAGGGTGACGTCTTCCGTGACGGACGCCCAGCAAGCCGCCAAACGTCCGAGGCGCTGGTCCGGCGCGCTCGGGCGTTCCAGCGAGATCCGCATCTTCGCGGTGGCGCTCATCCTCTGCATCTACTTCGAGACAGTCAATCATGACTTTCTGCTGACCGGCGCGAGTCTGCAGAATCTCTCGCAATTCATCGCGCCAGTGGCGATCATTGCCTTTGGCGAAATCATGCTGATGATCGGCGGAGAGATCGATCTCTCTGCCGGGATGGTCTTCGCGTTTGCGCCTTTCATCATGCATTTCGCCATCGAGGCGGGCTTGCCGCCGTGGCTCGGCATGCTCACGGGTTTGGTGGCCGCGGCCATCGTCGGGCTGATCAATGGCGCGGTGACGGTGTACCTGCGCATCCCATCGTTCGTGACGACGCTCGGCACCTTGTTCTTCGTGAACGGCCTCACGCTGACCATCTCGCGAGGCACGCCGGTTTCGCCACCGGAGAATTCAGCGTTCGCGGCCTTCATGGGCGAATGGGGCTACAGCGAAATCATCTGGACGCTCGCCATTGCGGCCTTCATGCACGTGCTGCTGCGCCACACGCGCTGGGGTTTGCATACGATCGCGTCGGGCGCGAATCCGCTGGGCGCGAGCGAGGCGGGGATCCAGGTCAGACGCCTGAAGCTCGGCAACTTCATTCTTGCGGCGCTGCTCGCCGGACTGACCGGAATCCTGGAGGGCTTCCGCATCACGTCGATCGATCCGCAAGCAGGCGGCAACCAGATCATGTTTCTTGCCGTCGCCGCTGCCGTGATCGGCGGCACGCCCCTCGCCGGCGGATCGGGCACGATCATCGGCGGACTGATCGGCGCGGCGGTGCTCGGCATTCTCAACGACGGCTTCACGCTGATCGGCATCAACGCCTTCACCTTCAACATGATTCTCGGCGCGGCGATTCTCGGCGCCATGATCTTCAACATCCACGTGGTTCGTCTCGCGCGCAAGGGGGAGTTGTAATGTCCGAAGTGCTGGAGGCGCTGCGCGGCGAAGACATCGTCAAACGTTTCGGCGCGGTCACCGCGCTCGATGGCGTTTCGCTCACGTTGAAACAGGGCGAGATTCTTGGCGTACTCGGCGACAACGGCGCGGGCAAATCGACCCTGATCAAGATCCTGACTGGCTTTCATCAGCAGACGAGCGGCAAGCTTTTTGTCGGCGGCGAGGAAACGCTGCTGCGCTCGGTCGATCACGCCCGTTCACTCGGCATTGAATGCGTCTATCAGGATCTGGCGCTCGCCAATTCTCTGAGCATTTATCACAACATGTTCCTGAATCGGGAGATCATCCGCCGAGGGCCATTTCGGCTATTGGACAATCGCGCCATGCGCGAGCGCGCCGCGGAGTGTCTTGAAGAAATCGGCGTGCATGTGCCCTCGGTCGATTTGCCGGTCGAGCAGCTTTCGGGCGGCCAGCGGCAAGCCATCGCGGTCGCACGCGCGGTCAATTCGAATGCAAAAATCCTGTTGCTCGACGAACCGCTGGCCGCGATGGGCGCCCGCGAGGCGGGACTCATCATCGACCTGATCCTTCGGCTCAAGGCGAAAGGCGGCCTGTCTATCGTCATGATCATGCACAACTACGCGCAGACGCTCGACATCGCGGACCGTGTGATGCTCATGCAACGCGGACGGGTGACTTATCAGCGCGAGGCAGCCAGCACGTCGGTGGAAGAACTGATGGATATCGTGCGGCGCGAATATCGGGCGATGCGGTCAGCGACGCATTAATACCCGATCCGGCGGGCCGCCGGCTTTGCTCCTGGAGCTTATCGAATAGTCGCGCCCCGCTCGCAAGCGCCGAAGCCGAATACGCTGCGAGTCGAGCCGCTTAACGAACAATCAAGTGCGGTCAAGTCCAGCCAACGCCGGAGACATGCCATGAGCCCGACAATGGATCGACAGTGGAAGCGGTGGACCGCAATCGCGGGCGCCGCTCTGCTGGTGTCGTGCGGCGATTCGCTCAGTTCGAGTCCCACGGTCCCCGATTCGATCATGCAGGTGATGCAAAAACCGGTCTACAAGAACGCGACCTGGTCGATGCAGGTGGTCGATCTCGGCTCGGGCCATGTGATCTACGACCTGAATTCGAGCGCCCAGATGTTGATCGGCTCAGTGCGCAAGCTCTTTTCGGTCGGCTCCGCACTGAATCAACTGGGTGCGCGGCACCAGTTCGTCACGCCGGTCTACCGGCAGGGCACGCTCGATGCGGGCGGCACCCTCACCGGCAATCTGATCCTGCTGGCAAGCGGCGACCTGACCATGGGCGGCCGGGCCAACCCGGACGGCACGATCGCCATCACGAACTTCGATCACAACGAGGCCAACTCGCTGGGCAACGCCATACTCGCCACGCCCGATCCGCTCGCCGGCTTCAATTCCCTCGCGGCGCAGGTGGCGGCTGCGGGCATCAAAACGATCAATGGCGATGTCGTGATCGACGACCGGCTTTTCGAGCCCTTTGACTTTCGCGGTGAATTCAACGTGCGGCCGATCTTCGTCAATGACGACGTGGTCGACGTCACCCTGAACCAGAGCGCCGAAGGCTCGGCCGTTCCGTTCGACTGGCGGCCCAAAACAGCCGCGTTCAGCGTGCAATCCACGCTAGCGACGGGCAGCGCGGCCTCGCAGCTGGACATCGAACTCGCACCGGAACTGCCGTTGTGCATCGGCTCGCCGGGTTGTATCGGCAACATAACCGGCAACGTGCCGGCGGGTTTTACGCCGCCACTGACGAACGCCTACCCGCTGATCCGCACGTTCCGCGTGACCCAGCCTTCCAATTACGCTCGCACCGTGTTCATCGAAGCGCTGGCGCGCGCGGGTGTCACGGTTTCGGCGACGCCCGTCGCCGCCAATCCGGTTCAGTTGCTGCCCGCGCGAGGCTCGTATTCGAGCGCGATGCAGGTTGCGCAACTCACTTCGCAACCGTATGAGCAATACGTCAGATACGTCATGAAGGTCAGCTATAACATCGGTGCCGACACCAGCCTCATGCTGTTCGGTCTCGCACGCGACGGCTCGACGACGCTGACCGGCGCGCTAGCGGCGGAACAGGTCCAACTCTCGAACACGTTCAAGATCCCGTCGAGCCAGTATCACTTCATCGATGGCAGTGGCGGCGGCGACTCGACGGCGAGCGGCACGGCCGTCATCGCCATGCTCAGAGGCATGAGCACGACGCAGGTCTTTTCGCCCTTTTTCGACGCGTTGCCGGTGCTGGGCGTGGACGGATCGCTGGCCACCATCACCGCCTTCGAATCCGATGCGACGCTTGCAGGGGCGAAAGGCCAGGTGCACGCGAAAACTGGCACTTACGTCACGGAGAACCCAAACACGCCATCGCTGCCGTTCCTGAGAGGACAATCCCTCGCCGGCTATATCGATGCGAAAAGCGGCCACCGGATCGCGTTCGTACTGACGGTGAACAACGTTCCTATTTCGGGCATCAGCGACGTGCTCGCGGTGTTTCAGGACGAAGGCACGATATCGGCGATACTCTGGAAACTGCAGTAGTGCGGGCGCGTCCGCTCTTTGCGTCGATATAGCCGGTCATCGGCAGACGCAGACCTGGCCGACTAAGGATTTCCTGACCCGAAGTTCAGCATCGACCCCACTCATTTTCTTGATCTCCTGACAGCACTGCGAAAACTGGCCGCATACGATGAACGCACGCCGATCGTCCTTCGTCCGAGTGCTGCCATGGTTCCGTATCTGTCTGAAAGAGAAAATTCGATCGAGCACGTCAATGCGATGTGCTTGCGCCTCTTCGACCGGTGGTGCGAAACCAGAAGCGTCGTGCCGCTGACGTATCTGCTAAAAGGCTGGCCGATGACGAACGGCGACCCCGACACCCTCCGGCGTCTCGGAACCGCGTTGCGTGAGCTCAGACGGCAACATCTGCACGATTCCAACGACGCCGCCTTTCAGGAAGTCTGCGAGCTATCGGATTGTGTCGACGATCTGCTGATCCTTTCCTCCCTGCCAACGTCGGCGACGAGCGGCTGGTAGCGCGAACGGCGACAGCCGGGCCCGCGCAATGCAATAAGTAGGGGAGGACAGCGTGCATTTCAACGAAATCAGTGACGAAGAGTGGCTGCTGCTCGCGCCCGTCCTGGCCGATCCCCCGCTTATACACCGGCAGCGCGGCCGGCCACGCGCAGCGGTTCGCGCGGTGGCGAATGCCGTGCTGTGGGTACTCACAACCGGCGATCCCTGGTCCACGTTGCCAAGCCACTATCCGTCGGTGCCGACGTGCCGGCACCGCTTCGAGGCGTGGCGTTCGAGCGGCGCCCTTGCGCAGATGTACCGGATCCTTTCGAGCAGCGGCCGCACGTTTCGGTGCGGTCCGCAATTGACACTGGAACGCCGCAACGCCGTGACGCGCGGCATCGACCGCCAGACTCGAGACGAAGGTTTTCGGCGGGTGTTCTGGAGAGATCAGGCGTCGTGGCAGACATCGCGCGAGACATGGCAGTCGTCCCAAACGGCGGATATTTTCAAGGATCTCGCACGCGATCTCCCGCACCCCGCCAACTCCGAGCATGCCATACCCGAGCGCGTCGAACCCCGCGCGCCGGTGACACACCTCCCTGCCGTTCATCGAGTCGCGTCGCCGTGGATGGGCCTCGCGTCGAAAGGCCGAACCGAATCCGACCCGCGCGGCTACGTCATCTACATTGCCGCCGATCGGCTGGCGAACGCCCGTTTCCGCGGATGGACCGAGATCGTGCGCGACGATCGGCGAGTCGCGCGCTCAGGGCTGATCGGTCCGAGCTTCAAGAATTGCGAGACGGCACAGCAATACGCGCTCGAATGGGCCTGGCGGTGGATCGACGAGGAAAGCGGTGAAGACGGCAACGCCGCCGAACTGGACAGCGACGTCCGGCAGCAAAAAACGCGCGCGGGGTAAGCGACGCATCGACGCGACCCATCGACGCGGCGGATGCCCCGGCGCGTCCGCTGCGTCAATGCACCACGCCGAAGATCGCGTTGACGCCCTCCGCGGGCGTCAGGCCCACGTCGAAGTAACCTTCCAGCCTCAAAGCGGTCGCGTCGTCGAGTATGAAAGGCGGCCGGATGAAGCCGGTCGCGAATGCGTGGTCGTACCAGTCGCTCAGCCACGCACGCAATTCGGTTTCGTGGCCGGACAGCGTCCCCAGGTTGTCTGCGTTCATCGATAAACTCCTTTGTGCGGCCTTGTTCACGTCAACTGGCGAGCGGTTCAAAGCTCATTCTGCACAGATCCTTTGCCGGCGGAAATACGTGCCAGGTACCGTCGTCGTGCCGGAAGAAGAACAGCAGGATCGGACCGTCCGGACGCCTGATTTCGACGCATACCCGGCAAGTCCGACCGTCCGGCGAACCATGCAGCGTAAGCACACGAACTGGTAGCGTACCCGCCGTTGCCAATAATTTGTCGCGCAGTCCACGTAGTGAGCTTTTTGTCGCATCCACATCTGCCCCCGCACTTCAGGTTCCCATTTGACAATCGTGGGACAACGGCGAGGATTCTTCAGTCAGCAGCGCCGGATTGTTGATTCGGGAAATGCTGCTTCGCGCCTCAGGATATCCCTAAAGGCTCTGTCACTCCGTCACCAGACCGTGCCTGATCGCATACCGGATCAGCTCGGCGTTGTTGTTCAGGCCAAGCTTTTGCATGAGACGCATCTTGTGGGTGCTGATGGTCTTGGCGCTGAGCGAACACGATTCGGCGATCTCGTTGATGCTTTGACCGGCCGCCAGCATCCGTAATACCTGAAATTCACGGTCGGACAACACCTCGTGCGGCGGCGCATCGCCGGAATGCGTTTCGAAGACCATGGCGTCGACCAGTTTCGGGTCGATGAATCGCCCGCCTCCGGCCAGTTTACGGATCGCCGCGAGCAGCACGTCCGGATCGCTGTCTTTCGTCACATAACCGGTCGCGCCGGCGCGCAGCGCGCGCGACACGACCTGCGCCTCGTTATGGATACTGAGCACGAGGATCGGCAAGGGCGGCTGCTCGAGGCGTACGCGGCGGATCAGATCGACTCCGCTGATGCCGGGCATCGTCATGTCCAGCAGCACGAGATCGAAGCGCCTCGCGCGCAGCCGGTCGAGTACTTCCGAACCTTGCGCGGCTTCGGCGGCGACGACGATATCCGTGGTCGTCGCGATAATCTGTTTCAGTCCGCCACGCACCACGGCGTGGTCGTCAGCAATCAGGACGTCGATCATTTTCTGCCCCGCCTGTATGCGGAATGTGAATGGAAATGGCGGTGCCCATGCCCGGCGCACTGTCGATGGTCATCGCGCCGCCGATCAGACGCGCGCGCTCCTGCATGCCGAGCAGTCCGTAGGAATACCCCGTTCGCGCCATGTCGGGATCGAAACCGCAGCCGTCGTCGCTTACGTGAAGTTTGAGCGCCGACGCCGTGCTGGTCAGCGTCACGTCGGCCCGCGTTGCATGCGCGTGGCGCCCGACGTTGGTCAGCGACGCCTGAACGATACGAAATACCGCGGTGGCGCACGTCTCCGGCAGCACCGGTTCGCCTCCGTTGATATGCAACTGGCAAGGAATGCCATGGCGCCGAATGAAGTCCTCCACGAGCCATTCCAATGCCGACACGACCCCGAAGTTCAGCGCCACCGGCCGCAGATGGTTCGCGACATTGCGGACCATCCAGATAGTCCTTTCGACGAGTTCGCGCATGTCCTCGGCTTTGCGCATCGCGTCCGGATCCTGGCCGAGGCGCATTTTCAGCAGCGAGACATCCATCTTCAACGCGGTCAGCAACTGGCCGAGTTCATCGTGAATCTCCATGGCGATGCGCTTGCGCTCTTCCTCGCGAATCGCCTCCATATACGCGGACAACTCGCGCAACTGGTTGCGCGATTCGAACAGCTCCTGCTCGATACGTTTGCGCGACGTGATGTCGTTGAGGCCCACGTAGATCGCCGGAGCATCGCCGAAGGTCGCGACGCGCGCGGTCGCCATGGCCCAGAACGGGGAGCCGTCCACGCGCCGCATGTGGACTTCGCTGTTGTTGAAACTGCCCTCCGTGCGCAGATGCGAGACGAGCCGGTCACGATCGACAGGGTCCATATAGAAGTCGACGATATTGGTCAGCGTGCGCATGCCGGTATCGAGACCGAACAGTTCTCGCAGTGGCTCATTCACGTACAGGATGACGCCTTCGGGCATCGACGTGATGCACAGCGGGATCGGGCTGGTTTCGACAATCGTGCGGAAACGCGCTTCGCTCGCCTGTAATTTCGCTTCCGCCCGAAGGCGCTCTTCAACCTGGGCGGACAGCCGCGCGTTCGACTCCGCGAGTTGCCGCGTGCGCTGCTCGACCTGCTGTTCCAGCGCATCGCGCGCGCTCGACAGTTCCGTCTCGGCCTGCTGGCGCACCGCTATCTCGTTCAGAAGCAGGCGGTTCTGCGCGACGAGCTGCCGGTGCATCACGCGCAAGGCGAGATGAGTTTCGATGCGCGCCATCATTTCGTTCACGCGCACAGGCTTGGCCACGTAATCGACGCCGCCGGCCGAAAAACCCTCGACCATGTCTTCCGCGCCGGTCAGCGAGGTCATGAAAATCACCGCGATGTCGCGCGTGCGCGGATCCGCCTTGAGCCGCCGGCAGGTCTCGAAACCGTCGATGCCGGGCATCTTCACGTCGAGCAGGATCAGGTCGGGTTGAGAAAACAGCGCGCGTTCGAGCGCCTCTTCGCCGTCGAGCGCGACGAGTACCCGAAAGCCGCGGTCCGTCAGGCTCTCCACGACCACGCCGAAATTCGCCGGCGTGTCGTCCGCGATCAGGATGGTCGGCCGTTCGCCGGCCTCCGTGTTGAGCTCGTTCATGGCCTGGGCTCGACATTCAGATGCCGCTCGACCAGATTAAGAATGGCTTTCGACTGGTAGTCGCGAGCGAGCGCGCAGAGTTGCGCCGTGAACGAGCGATAACGTGAATCGCCCGCCGCCACGCTCTCGGCCCAGACGATAATTTCATGCATATCGCCAAGGCGGGCAAGGTGATGCAGTTCTTCCATCTGTTGCTGGGGCACAGCCGCAAGACTGATTTCGGGCGTCGCGGCGCGAGCGGACGACGGCTGCGACGCATGGCTCCACGTCAGTCCGAGCAAAGTGGCAATTTGTGCCAGCAGCGCTTCCAGGTCGACCGGTTTGGGCAGGAAGGCGTTGACGCCCGCTTCAATGCTCATCACCCGGTTGACCCCGGATGGGCTGGCAGACATGGCAACGATGGGGACATTGGCGAACTCCTGCGATTGGCGCAGGTTGCGTGTCAGGTCGAATCCGTTCATCTCGGGCATCACGATGTCCGTGAGAACCAGCGCGGGTTGTTCGCGCTGCGCCACCTCCAGCGCCTCGCGGCCGTTTTCCGCCTCGACGGTATCGAAGCCGAGACGGCCCAGCAGATCCACGATGATCGCGCGATTGATCTCGACGTCGTCGACCACCAGCACCTTCCTGCGCGGCCCTTCGTAGCCCGTCGCGGTGAACGAGAGCGACGCCGGCTCCGCCGTCTTGCGCAACACGGGTGCCACGTTCGCTGCCGGCAGTTCGAAGCGGAAGGTACTGCCCTGCCCGATCTGGCTCTCCACCTCGATCTCGCCGCCCATCGCTCGCACGAATTCGCGGCTGATGGCGAGGCCAAGTCCCGCCCCGCCGGCTCGCCGCTCGGCCGCGCCCAGTTGCTCGAACGGCTCGAAGATCGTATTCAACTGGTCGTGACCAATGCCGATGCCCGTGTCGCGCACTTCGAAACGAACACGGTTCGGCTCGGACCGCGAGATATGCAGGCTGACGCACCCCGAATCGGTGAACTTCACGGCGTTGGCAAGCAGGTTGAGCATGACCTGGCGCAGGCGCCGTTCATCGGCACGGACACCGGCGGGCGCCTCTGCGCCGATGTCGCAAATGAAGTCGAGGCGCTTCTGCTCCGCTTTCACGCCGATGATGTCGCGAATGACATCGACAAACCCCGCCAGCGGCACGTCACCGATTTCGACACGCAGCTTGCCCGCTTCGATCCTCGCGAAATCGAGCGTGTCTTCAATCAACGTCAGCAGATGTTCGCCACTATGGCGAATGGACGCAGCGCGTTCGCGCTGCCGCTCGCTCAGCGTGTCATCGCGTTCGAGGATCTGGGCGTAGCCGAGAATGCCGTTCAGCGGCGTCCTCAACTCATGGCTCATATTCGCGAGGAATTCGCCTTTGGCCCGGTTGGCCGCCTCCGCCAGATTGCGTGCTTCGCGTTCAGCCGCCGTGTCCTGCTCGTCGCGATACGCGCAATACAACCGCGCGCCCATGGCATTGAATGCGGCCGCCACGCGATCCAGTTCGTCCGGCTCACGCCGTTTGCGCCGCTGGAGACTGAACGGCCGGGGCGGTTCACGGAAATCGTAGTTCTCCACCATGCGCGCGATGGCCGCGACATGCCGCATCACGAGACGGGACAGAATGTAGACGATGAACAGCGAGACGAGAAAGGTGTTGGCGGCCTGAGTGACCAGGATCATCACCGCGGTACGCGTCAGTTCATGGTAAAGGTCGAGCAGCGTGGCCTCGACGTAGAGCTTGCCGATCTCGCGCTGCTTGCCTTGCACGCTGTAGTAGAGCGGGAATTCGCGGGCGATGACCCGACCGGCCGAGCGATGGCCCGCGCTCAGATAAGGAGATTGCCCCTCTTTGCCCGCCTCACGAATTTCCACGGCACGAATGTCCGGGAGACGCAGAATGCCGTTCAACTCCAATTGCAGCTGCGAACCATCCAGACGCCAGAGCGCTTCCGCGAGACTGTCGCGATTGCTGCGATCAATGTCCGCAAGGCGATTTTCAATCTGCTCCACGCCCCGGTAGTAGTCGCTGTAAAGCTGCAATCCGGTCAACAAGACGGTGACGACGCAGCTGACCAGCAGCACAGTCACGAGAAGCCGCGAGACGAGGCTACTCCTGAAGCTGCCGATCAAACTCCACCATGCGTCGAACAGGTTGTGCTTCATACATCCCCGCGAGTGCTACGGTTCTTGTTTCGTCTATTCTGCACTCGTTGCGCGCTGCGCGGCCCAGATCTGTTGGCCGCCGCATCGGCAGGGTGGCGATTTGACGTTCGCCTGCCCCAGCCAGCCAGTTACTCTCATTTGCCGGTCTGCGCCGGTGGTGTTTCCGGGAAACGCGTTCCGATCGAACTGACGTGAATCTACATGACGTACATGTTCGATTCGACAGGCGACATATCGTTGATCGCCGGCGGCAAGCAGATTCGCGGATACAGCAGAATTTCATCGATGCATGACGTCAGTTCGCCGAGGATCGGCCGCACGCGGCCGCCAAGGGCGTCGGGGTTCGACATCCGCAGTTCGCGCAATCCGTCCGACAATTTTTTCACGGACGCGTGCCCCCAATCCGGCAACGGCCAGCAGTGCAACAGATAGCTGAGCGGTATCACGCTTCTGCTTTCACACCAGATGTCGAACAGGCGCTCGCAGCCGGCGTTGAGGAATTCAACCGCGACTTCGCGGCTTTCCGAATGACCGTTCATAACGGATCCACAGAGATAGACGATTTCGATAGACCATCGTAGGGAGGCCGAAAGTGCCACACAGTCAGGAAGCGCGGAAAAATGCACTTCCGATCCGCTGAATATGCCGTCAGGAAATCCTGAATGGCCGTGCACGAGCGTTCGCGCGCCTGGGGCCTTGCGTCGACCTGTTTCAGATCGCATCGCGCTGCCTGACAAAGGGATTACACGATTTGTCAGCACAGGCACGACGTGGCACGATGAAACACCAGTCAGGCAAGAACCTGTGCGGACAAGCGCCTGTTTGAGCGCGTCACGGCTGATTCGAGAAACCATCCATTCATGCATCGCAGGCGCTTTGTTCTGGCCGCGCTAAGTGCGGCGGGCAGCACGCTTCGGGCACGCGCCGCCCCGGCCGACCCATCCGTCCACTTCGACATCGTCTATCCCCGCATTCGGCCTACCCGCGACGTGCAAGCCGCGTTTGCGCTCGCCGTGCTCGATCTCGCCATGAAAACGGCCAACGCCTCGTACACGTTGCGATCGGCCGACATCGAAATGGAACGCGGCCGCGCGCTTGCCGAACTGGCCGGCCCCGACAATATGATCAATCTGCACTGGACGAGCATGGAGGCGCAGGCCGAGCGCGGCCGGAACGTCGTGCGGATTCCGATACACCGTGGTCTGATCGGCCACCGGGTGTTCCTCATCCGGAAGGATCGGCAAGCCGATTTCGACAAGGTCGAACGCTTCTCCGATCTCAAAGCGTTCATGTGCGGCCAGGGACTCGGCTGGATCGATACGAAAATCCTGAGAGCTGCCGGCCTGAACGTCCAGACCTCGACCTATGACACGATGTTCGAGATGACCCAGGGCGGCCGCGTCGACTTTTTCCCACGCGGCTTAGTGGAAGCATTTACCGAACTGGAAGGACGCCAGCACCTGGAGCCCGATCTCGTGGTCGAGAACCGGCTGTTGCTGAAGTATCGATCGGATTTCATTTTCTATGTTGCAGCGGGCCATGAAGCACTGGCACAGACCATCGAAGCGGGGCTCGTCGCCGCGTATCGCAATGGCGCGTACATGAGGCTGTTCAACACCCATCATTACATTCAGGATGCGCTCGCGCGCGGAAATATCGCGTCCCGGTTGACCTTCACGCTCGACAACCCCTTCCTTTCCGAAGCCGACCGGAGGATTCCAGACGAGTACTGGATGCGCTGATGTCGCCGGCGGCGACTTTCTTCCGCTGGCAAAAACAAATGCCAGGGCCAAAAATCAGGAAATCCTGACATCAAGCTGCTTCGGGCGTCGCCGTATACATGGAAAGGCGGCGCGAATCCCCCGGCGCGACGTCCTTGCAATTGCAGGCGGGGTCATTCATCGCCACTCACGAATCCTACACATGGACATTGACAGGTGAAGCCGCACACGTTCGTCCTACAGGCGCGGCTTTGCGATCGCGCCACGGCGCTCAAGACGCGCATGGCCGAAGCGCATGACAAAGCGCAGCAACTGGTCGAGCGCGCCGAGGGCTGCCTCGCGGTGCTGGATCATATGCGGCAGGGCACGTCCACCGCGGCCAACATCTCGCTCGCGGACGATGCAGGTCCGCTCATCGCGGCGCTATATCGCGCGGAAAGCGACTGGCACGATCAGTTGCAGATGTTGAAGGCGCTGCTGATCGAACTCATGCATCAAAGTCGAAGCAAGCGCGGCGAGATCGAGTCGCTGGCCGCGCTTGCGTTTCGCTCGCAGACGACTCCTGAAGCAATCGCCGCAGCCGAGCGCGCCGTCGAAGTGCATCAGTCCCACTTTCAGGACGTCGACGCGCAACTGGAAGTGGCGCGCGTATGGTTCGAAAGCTTCGACCTGCAGATCAACGCGATTGTCGCCGGTTTGCGGAAGTCGTCTTAAAGGTTCGATCAGGTTCTCGACTGCTATGAAGCGTCGTCGGCCGGTATGCACACGGTGATCGACGTGCCGCTGCCCGGCGCGCTGAGCACCGAAATCTCGCCGCCCAACATCAGTACGCGTTCTCTCATGCCCACCAGCCCGAACGACTTCGTCCGCGCCGCCATCGAATCGAAGCCGCAGCCGTCGTCGCTTATTTCGAGGACCCAGCAGCGTCCGGTCCGTTCGAGCGAAATCGTGACCTGGGTCGCTGCGGCATGACGCGCGACATTCGTGAGCGCCTCCTGCACGATGCGAAACAGTGCGATTGCCCGCGCCTCGTCGAGGACCAGACTATCGTCAGGAATCCGTAGATGGCAGGCCACCCGGCCGTCGCGCGAGAATTCGGCGGCCAGCCACTCCAGCGCTGCGACGATGCCGGCATCGATTGCGGCGGGACGCAGCGACGCGACCACATTGCGAACCACCTGCATGGTGTCGTCGGCGAGCGCCAGCAGGTCCCGGAAACGCCCGGCCAGCGCCGGATCGTCTTGCGCGAACTCGATTCGCATGGCCGATACACCAAGCCGCAGCGCTGTCAGTTGCTGTCCCAGTTCGTCGTGCATCTCGCGGGCAATGCGCTTGCGCTCTTCCTCACGCGCGGTTTCGCGTAACGACGTCAACTCCTGCAACAGCGCATACGATTCGCGCAAACGGAGTTCGGCCTCCATCCGCTCGGTGATGTCGGTCCAGATCGTCAGCGCACCGCGTATGTCGCCGTTAGCGTCGTGCTCGGGCACCGCGCTAACGTGCCAGCCCACTGGCTTGCCGTTCTTCTCCGACGTGAGATCCACCTTAGCGCCGATACCGCTTGCCATCACCTGCTCCAGCGTGGCGGTGATCATCCGCAACTCGGGCATCACACTGTCCGATAGCTCGGCAGGCGCTTTATCGATGGCGTCCGCCGCGCGAATCCCGTTGACCTGTTCGAACCTCGGATTGACGTAGCTATAACGACAGTTGCGGTCGTAGCGAACGATCATCTCCGGCGCGTTTTCGGTCAGCGTACGAAACAGTTGCTCACTGCGCTTGAGTTCGTCGATGTCGCGGCATATGGCAAGCACGGTGGCGACCTGGCCGTCGGCGGCAAACTCCGGCACCATCCGCATATGCCCCCATCGCACCTCGCCGTTGGCGTTACGGAACCGCACTTCGTCCATGCGCTCCGTGCCGGTCTCGACAACGCTCCGCAGCCGGTCCCGATACCGTGGCACATCGACCACTGGCGACTCGTCCACGCTTGCCGTGCCGGTGGCTTCGTCGGCCGTCGGCGGCAAGATCGCGCTCAGTGCCGGATTGGCGTAGATGCGCCGGCAGTCGCGGTCGAAGCGCGCGATGTAGTCCGGCGAATGCTCGACCAGCGCCCGGAATGCCTGCCCGCTCGCATGCAAGCGCTCTTCCGCCTTCTTGCGTTCGGTGATGTCGCGCCCCAGCGCCAGCACGCTCGTGATCTCGTCGTGCAGCCCACGCTCCGCGAGAATGCGGACGTGGTGATAGCTCACGTCATTCGCGCCGTTGCGCAACGTGAGTTCGTGCGTGCGTTCCGCGCCTGTTGCCAGCGTGGCCGCCAGCGCATTCTGATAGGCGACGAACTGGGGATCGGCGGTATGTTCGGTCGGCGTCGCGCCGAGCATTTCGTGCAGGGGGCGGCGCAGTATCGCGGCAAGTCCGGAGTTGGCATAAACCAGCCGACAGCCGAGGTCATACCGGCAAATGATATCGGGCGTGCTTTCCGCGAGGCGGCGGAATTGCGCCTCGAGTTCCAGTTGCGCGATCAGGAGCTGCTCGGTGCGCTTGCGCTCGGTAATATCGCGCACGAGCGCGAGGTTATACGGTTGGCCTTCGTACTCGAAATAGCTCGCGCTGATCTCGACCGGCAACGTCGTGCCGTCCTGCCGCCGCTGCATCGACTCGATCATTATCGAGCCGTTCTCGCGCAACTCTTTCCAGACGTCGAGCCACCGTTCAAAGTTCCACTCGGGATCGATATCCATCACGCGCATCCGCAGCAACTGCGCCTGACTGTATCCGAGCATGCGGCAGGCCTCCTCATTGACGTAGATGAAGCATGCGCGCTGGTCGATCAGATAGGCAGCATCGCTGACCAGGTTGAGCGCGTAGCTCTTCAGGTGCATGAGCGCATCTGGCTCGGCCGTGGGGAGTTCGAGGCGCCCATCATCCTGCCGGGTCGCGGCTGCCGGCGCCTTGCGTGGGTCACCGCTGATCTCTTTCATTGAATTGCGCGCGTGTCGGGTCAGTGGTTGCGTGTCGTCGTCGATAAGCGGCCCCGTCCGCCTGTATCGCGGGCAGGGCAGACAACTTATTCGATAAGCATAGCCCGGAATGCGCCGGCGGAAAATTCGGTCTGGCGCGGGCGAAGGAGCGATCAGCCGCCCCTTCGCTTTCAGCAACGTGGCATTCGCCCGCCAATCGCCGGGGTTTACCCTTCAACGCATCGCTATCGCTTGCAATCTCTTCGAAGAAAGGCACAAAATGTAAGCGCTATCATTTAGACATGTGAAGCGAAGTTGCCAGCAAAATCCCGTGATTCGCGTAAAAGCGCAGCCTAATGTAAGCGCTAACATAGGTGATGGAACGAAGTATCCGCCTTCACCCACGTTGACGCCACACTCAGCGCGATGCGCAAAAGCGCGCGGACCTCGACCAACGCGCGCCGACGTAGACGCGCACATTCCGGCCGCCTGACATCGCATCAGCGCGGCTTGCTCACACCCGCCGAAGACATGAAACGGAGACAACGATCATGAGCGCAACACCGAGCCTCGAGCAGGCGCCACCGCGAATCCGCCGCGCCCAGATCGTGGCGCTCACACTGCTGATGGTGAGCGGCATCGTCAACTATCTGGACCGCGGCACGCTCGCGGTCGCCAATCCGCTGATCCGTCACGACCTCGGGCTGTCGCTCGGACAAATGGGACTGCTGCTCTCCGCGTTCTCGTGGAGCTACGCGCTGTTCCAGTTGCCGGTGGGCGGCCTCGTCGATCGCATCGGACCGCGCAAGCTGCTCGGCATCGGCCTGATCGTCTGGTCGCTCGCGCAGGCGGCGGGCGGATTCGTCTCCACCTTCGGCTGGTTCATCCTCGCGCGGATCGTGCTGGGCATCGGCGAAGCGCCGCAGTTTCCATCGGCGGCCCGGGTGGTCAGCAACTGGTTTCCGCTGCGCGCGCGCGGCAAACCGACCGGCATTTTCAACTCGGCGTCGCCGCTCGGCACGGCGCTCGCGCCGCTGTGCCTTTCGGTTCTCGTCGTGCAGTTTCACTGGCGCTGGGCCTTCATCGTGACTGGCGTGGTCGGTCTCGTCGTCGCGCTCGTATGGCTCGCGGTGTACCGCGACCCCGTCAAGGCGACCATGACCGAAGCCGAGCGGCACTATCTCGAAGGCGACGAAGCGGGCCGCAAGCCGGCACCCACGGTCACCTTCGCTGAATGGCGCTCGCTGTTTTCGCACGGCACCACGTGGGGCATGCTGATCGGCTTCTTCGGCTCGGTCTATCTGAACTGGGTGTACCTCACGTGGCTGCCCGGCTATCTGACGATGGAACGCCACATGAGCCTGATGCACACGGGCGTCGCGGCATCCATACCGTTCTTCTGCGGTTTTCTGGGCTCGCTGACGGCCGGCTGGTTCTCCGATCTCATCACGAGCCGCAGCACGAGCCCAGTTGCGAGCCGCCGCAATGCGGTGGTGATCGCCATGCTCGGCATGGTCGCGTTCACGATTCCGGCGGCGCTCGTCGAGAGCAACACGATCGCGATCGTATGCATCTCGGTGGTGATCTTTCTGGCGAATGCCGCATCCGCCAGTTCATGGGCGCTCGCCACCGCCGCCGCGCCGCCGAACCGCGTCGGCTCGCTCGGCGCGATTCAGAACTTCGGCGGTTTTCTGGGCGGCGCGCTCGCCCCGATCCTGACGGGCTATATCGCGCAGAGCTGGTCGTTCGTCCCCGCGCTGCTCACGGCCGCGGGCATCGCTTTCATCGGCGCGATGAGCTACCTCCTGCTGGTGCGCAAGCCGATCGAAGACCCGTCCGCCCAAACCGAACCCGTGCGAGCGCCCGCGTAAAACGCGCGCGCCGCCCCGACTCAACGAACCCTTGCAGGGAGATCACGCGCATGACCACCTTCAAACCAGCCGCCACGTCGATCGAAGGCATCGTCCCCGTGATGCTGACGCCATTCGACGACGCCGGCGCCATCGATTACGCCGGACTCGAACGCCTGATCGAGTGGTATCTCGCGCATGGATCGGATGCGCTCTTTGCCGTCGCGCAGTCGAGTGAAATGCAGTTCCTGACGCTCGCCGAACGGGGCGCGCTGGGACGCTTCGTCGTCGACAAGGTGGCGGGCCGCATCCCGGTCGTCGTCTCCGGCCATATCAGCGACGACCCCGACGCGCAGGCCGAGGAACTCAACGTCGCGGCACGCACCGGCGCACAAGGCATCGTGCTGGTGACGAACCGGCTCGATCCGAAGCAGCAGGGCACGGAGACGTTCACGGCGAATCTCCGGCAACTGCTCGCGCGCCTGCCGTCCGACATTCCGCTCGGTTTGTACGAATGCCCCGCGCCCTACCGCCGTCTTCTCTCCGATGACGAACTCAAGCTGTGCATCGACACCGCCCGCTTCATCATGCTGAAAGACGTGAGCTGCGATCTCGCCACGGTCAAACGGCGCGTCGCGCTGGCAGAAGGCTCGCCGCTGAAAATCCTGAACGCCAATGCGGCCATCGCGTGGGACGCGATGAAGGCGGGTTCCGCCGGCTTCAACGGCGTATTCACCAACTTCCACCCGGATCTGTACAACTGGCTGCGCAACCATGCGGCGCAAGACCCGGTTCTGGCAGAAGAGCTGGCTACGTTTCTTGTGCTCGCCGCCGTCTCCGAATCGCTCGGCTATCCGGCTCTCGCGAAGATCTACCATCAACGGATCGGCACGTTCGGCTCGATTCGCTGCCGCGTGATCGACTACGACGTGCGCGAACGCTTCTGGGCGCTGGACGCGGTGCTCGACAAGATCGTCGCCGGCACTGAGCATTTCCGTGGGCGTATCGCGGCACTCGGAGCGAACCGCCCGGTCCGCTAGCGTTTGACTGGAAGATTTCCAGGTCACAGGAGCGTCCGCCGGCGCTGTCGCGCGCGTCCGCGGCGGTAAGATGGCGGGCGTTCCCCGATTCACTCTGCGCGCTCCAACCTGATGCCTGACTCTCTCGACCCGCCGGCCGCCGCCCGCACCCAGACGAACCGCGCTCGCCGCGGCACGGGTCGCAGCGTGCTTTCCGATGTCGCCAAGCTCGCGGGCGTCTCCACCGCGACCGTCTCGCGGGTCTACAACGAGCCGGACAAGGTCTCCGCGAACGTGCGTGAGCGCGTCGAGCATGCCGCGCTCGCGCTCAACTGGTTTCCGAATGCGGCGGGCCGCGCCCTCGCCTCCACGCGCAGCCACATCGCCGGCATCATCATTCCGACTTTGGATGATCGCGTGTTCGCCTCACAAGTGAGCGGCATGCAGGCGGCGTTCGCGGCGCGCGGCATCACGCTGGTGCTCGGCTGCTCGAATTACGACCCCGCGCAGGCGCTCATGCAGGTGCGCGCGATGCTGGCGCGCGGCGTGGAAGCGATGGCGGTGGTGGGCGAGGCTCATCCGCCCGAACTGTTCGATGCGTTGCGGCTCTACCGCGTGCCGTATGCGGTGACGTACGCGTATCGCAAGGACAGTCCCCACACCTGCATCGGCTTCGACAATCATGCGGCCTATGAGGAGATCACCGAACATCTTATCGGCCTTGGGCACCGCGCGTTCGCGGTCTGCATCCAGCCGACGCGCGACAACGACCGCGTGCAGGCACGCGTCGCGGGCATTCGCGCGACCCTCGAACGTCACGGCCTCGCGGTGCGGCCGGAGCATATGTTTGAAGGCGAATCGACGATGGGATTCGGGCGCCGCAGTCTGCGCACGATCTGGCAAGCGTCGGGCGAGCGTCCCACCGCGATCGTCTGCGGCAACGACGCTATCGCGCTGGGCGTGTTGCGCGAGGCCGAGGAACTGGGCATTGCGATTCCGGGCGAATTGTCCGTCACCGGATTCGACGATCTGGAAATGGCGCGGGAGATCCGCCCCGCGCTGACCACCATGCGCGTCGACACCTACGAGATCGGCCGGCTTGCGGCGCAGTATCTGCTCGACACGCTCGACGGCAAGCGTCCGCTGCACGGGCAGGAGGTGCATGCGTTGTTTCAGCTGAGGCAATCGACGGGACCGGCCGCGAGATAGTCTCGCGGCGCGATGCCTCATCGACAGGCTACAGCGTGGCGGTCACGCCGCCGTCCACGTAAAGAACGTGGCCATTGACGAAGTTCGAGGCGTTGCTCGCCAGGAAGACCGCGGCGCCGCCGCATTCAAAGAGACCCGCCGCCGCACATCACAATCTGTTGACCGGTAATGGACCCGCCCTCCGGCCCCAACAGGAATGCGGTCAAACCGGCCACTTCCGACGGTTGAACGAAGCGGCCGAGCGGCGGCATTTTCGGTGGAGTGCCCGCGCGCGCGGGATCGCGCAGCAAGGGTGTATCGGTCACGCCGGGAGCGACCACGTTGACCGTGATGCCGCGCGGCGCAAGTTCGGCCGCCCAGGAGCGGGCCATGCCGACCAGCGCCGCTTTGGTGGCCGCGTATTGGCTGCGCGTAGGCGCGCCGTTCGCGGTCCGGCTGCCGATCAGCACGATACGGCCGCCCGCCGGCATATTCGGCAGCAAGGCGTTGGCGAGAAATGCGGCCGAATCGACGTGGATGCGCCACATCGCGGCGCCGTCGTCGGCGGAGAGTTCGCCGAGCGGCGCTGTTCTCATGAAGCCGGCGGCATGCACGAACGCATCGCATGCGCCGATCGATTCGACAACCGGTGCGAGCGCCGCGAAGTCCGTCACGTCGACGGGAACGATGGTCAGATGTTCGACGGCTTGCGTCGCCGACCGGCGGCACAAGCCGGTCACGCGCCACCCTTCGTTCAGCAAACGTTGAGTGATCGCCAGGCCGATACCCGACGAGGCTCCTGTCACCACGGCATGCCGTTGCTTCACCTGTGTCGTCGTTTCCACTTCACTCCCCCTGGATAATCGTAAAGAGGAGACGCCGGAAACGCTTATCGAACCGCTACCGTCTCCACCGTCACCTCGCCTCGTTCGTCGAACAAGGCCAGTTCATGCGGCTCGGCCGCGTCATCGGTAATCAGCGTCCACTCGCGTTCGAGGGGCGTCCAGTGCTGCTGGCTGGCGCGCCCGAGTTTGTCGGCTGTCACCAGCACGAACACGCTCGCAGCCTGACGAATCACGCATTCCTTCAGATACGCCTGCTCCGCCGTCGCCTCGCACAAGCCACGCGCCGCCGTTACGCCGTCGGCGCCGAGAAACGCCTTGTCGAACGTGAGGCGGCTCAATGCCAGTTGCGCGAGCGGCCCGAGCGTACTCATGCTCGAAGAACGGATGTCGCCGCCCACCAGCGTCACGCGCACCTTGCTCGACGCCAGCGCGCCGACCACCAGCAGGTTGTTCGTCACCACATGCACCGAGCGCTGTCCGATCAACTGACGCGCGAGCGCCGCCGTGGTGGTGCCGCCGTCGAGAAACAGCGTGTCGTCTTCCTGCACATGCGCGAGCGCGGCGCGTGCAATCGCATCTTTCTGCTCGCGAAAGCTTTCGCTGCGCTCGTCGAGCGAGGCCTCGGGTTCATGCGCGCTCACCGCGGCCGCGCCGCCGTAGGTGCGCAGGATCTGGCGGCCTTCCGCGAGCGCCCGCAGATCGCGCCGCACCGTTGCCTCGGACATGCCGAAGTGCTCGCACAACGTCCCGACATCTGTCATCCCGCCCAGCACAGCGTGAAGCATCGCCTCGCGGCGTTTCGCAACTTTCATGATCTTGGATCGGAGGAACCGGTTTAGCGACGGCGCGCAAGAGGCGCGCCAATAAGTGCGCCTAGTGTAGCGAATTTCCATCGCACGCCGTGGTCCCTTGCGGTTCGCTCCGATCCAGCTCCCGCGCTAACGTGTCAGCCGCGCACCCACGCTTCGTCGACGCATACGTATTTGATGCGTTGGCGAAAGTACGTGAAAGCGATATGCAATGCGCCGTCGGCCGATTGCACGATCGACGGATACGAATACTCACGGTTGCGCTGCTCCGCCGAGTTGTTCGTCATGCAATAACCGTCGCCGATTTCCAGCGCGCGCCGGCGCGTCCAGGTGTGGCCGCCGTCCTCGGAGATCGCCAGCGACATCGGCGAGCGCGGCACGCCCCACACGGCCGTGCCGCGCGTCGACGCGCCCTGGTCGCGCAGCGCGCCGCTATCTTCGGAATCCTCGATGTCGTCGTATAGCGACGCACGCCGCTCCGTACTATGCGAAGCATCGCTTTCGTTGAACACCAGCGCGAGATGGCCGTTCTTCAGCGCAACGAACTGGATCGACGAATTGTTGTTCGGCAAATCGGTCGCTTGCGGCGCGCTCCACGTGCGGCCGTCTTTCGAGCGGCTCGCGTAGATCGAATCCGCCCAACGGCTGCGAAACAGCGCGAGCAGCGAACCGTCGGCCAGCAGCTGCACATTCATGTGCACGCAGCCCACGCTCTCGGGCACCTCGTGTTCGCGCCACGAGCGGCCCTCGTCTTCCGAAATCAGCACCGCGCTGATGTCGTTGTTGCCGACCCAACGCTCGCCGGGTTCCGTGCGGCACATGAACACCGGACACAGCCATGCGCCGTCGGGCAGCACGACGATCGGCTGGCGCACGAAGGTGCCCGGCCGGTCGAACAGCGTTTCGATCGGCCCCCACGTGAGACCGCCATCGGACGAGATACGGCGGCGCACGATCGCGGTGTTCTGGTGTCCCGACAACTGCGCGGTGTAGGTGAGCCAGAGCCGGCCGTCGGGCGCGGTGAACAGCACGGGGTTCTGTTCCGAGCGCGTCGGATCGTCCGACAGCTTTTGCGGCTCGCTCCACACGCCACTGCCGGCTCGCAACCGCGACATATAGACCGACACATCGGGAATGCCCTCTTGCGTGCCGCCGAACCAGACGCACAACAGGTCGCCGTTCGGCAACGCATGCAGATTCGCTGCGTGGTTCTGCACGCAGAACGAAGGCAGATAGGCGTCGCGGCGCTGCGCGTCGGCATAGGTCACGCGCACATGGTTGTCCCATGTCGCCGCGCTGGGTGTTTCTGCGAGGATGGAAGACATCCGGTGTTCTCCTGATTACAGCACGTCAATGTGATTCACGATGCGCGAGACGCTCGCCGCTCGCGCCGACCGGCTTGGAGCCCGCCGGAAACAACAGCTTCTCCAACACGATGACGACGGCCGGCGTGACCAGCGACACGTACATGTTGTCGATGCCGAGCGGATTGCCGAGCAGATACCAGACGGTCGTGGCCAGCGCGGACACGATCAGCGCGGCCATGGCTCCGCGGCTGCTATTGAAAAACGGCAGATAGATACCGATCAGCGCCACCACGGACACCGTCAACCGCAACGCGCGCGTGAAGAACGACAGCGCGAGAATCTGCGGCACGAACAGGACGAATACGAGCGGAGCAAGTCCGACTGCCAGCGAAATCCAGCGCGTCATGCGCAGTTCGACATCCGGCGTCGGATGATAGCGCGGCACGTAGAAGTCTTTGACGATCAGCGAGGCGATCGCGAGCGCCACCGTGCACACGCTCACGAAGATCGACGCAACGAGCGACGTCGTCACCACACCGGCCAGCAGCGGGTTCATGTGTTGCAGGAAAACCGGCAACGCATACAGGCTCTTGATACCCGGAAACAGATACTTCGCGGCGACGCCGAGAAAGCCGAGCGCGAGTGAAATCGGCACGCACAGCACCGCTGCGAGCAAGGACGCACTGCGCGCCGCCGCGGCTGAGCGCGTGGCGGAGATCGCCTGAATGATGAACTGGGTGGAGAAGATCGCACCTGCGGTGCCGATGATCCACGCGCCGATCGTGCCGTTGCTGAGCGATCCGTTCCAGGTGAAATAGTGCTCGGGCATGTTCGCCATCATCGGCTTGATGCCGCCGGTCAAGCGCCACGCCACCACCACCAGAATCGCAATGCCGATCAGCTTGACCGCGCTGTGCACGATGGTCAGATACGCCACGCTCTTCAGGCCGCCCCACGCGAAATAGATCGTGCTGACGATGGCGGTGATCACCGCCGCGGTCGGCAGATTGATCCGCATCACGGTCGAGATCGCGGCCGCTCCGCTCACGTAGTTGCCCACGTTCACGAGAAAAAGCGCATAGATCATGATCGCCGAAACCACGAGCTTGGCGCGCTTGCCGTACTTCATGGCTATGAAACCGGAGATCGTGAATTCACCCGAATTGTAGAGACGTTTGGCCATGAACAGGCCAAAAAACAGAAAGCCAATGGACGCGGCGATCACCGACCACGAAGCCGCGATACCGGCGCTGAACGCTTCCTGCGAGGTCCCCACGGTCGACTTCGCGCCGATGAACTCGGACATGAGCAGGACCGCGACGACCACGACCGGCATGGAGCGCGACGCCACCATGAACTGCTCGGAATTGCGGCTGCGCAGCTTCACGCTGAACCAGCTGGTCAGAAGTATGTAGACCACGACCATGCCGATGATGATCGCGGTGTCCCAGTAGCTGAAAGTTGCCATGGTGTCTCCAATGTACTTTTGCCGATGCATACGCATCGAGTCATCCGGCTGCGCGGCGTGTGTCCGCCGTCCCCGCAGCCGTTATCCGCGTCCCGTCGTAACGGGATGCCCGTTCACTAACGGCTCTCAGGCTTCCAGTTCGGAACGCCGGGTGGCAAGATCGAGCGCCTGCTTCAGCGCCTCGAGCATGCTGCCTTCGTCGGCGATACCCTTGCCGGCGATATCGAACGCGGTGCCGTGATCGACCGAGGTGCGGATCACCGGCAGCCCGACCGTCACGTTGACACCGGCCTCCAGCCCCATCACCTTCACCGGGCCGTGCCCCTGGTCGTGGTACATCGCGACCACCACGTCGAAGTCGCCGCGGCCGGCGCGGAAGAACAGCGTGTCCGCAGGCAACGGGCCCTCGACGTCCCAGCCGCGCGCCTGCAATACCTTGACGGCGGGAATGATCTTTTCCTCTTCCTCGCCGTAGCCGAACAGGCCGTTCTCGCCCGCATGCGGATTGATCCCGCACACGCCGATGCGCGGATTGTCGATACCCGCGCGCACCAGCGTTTCATGCGCGCGCTCGATGGTCCGTTGCACGAGACCCGGTTCGATACGGCGAATCGCGTCGAGCAGGCCGATGTGGGTCGTGACGTGAATCACGCGCAGCTTCGGCGCGACGAGCATCATCGACACTTCGTCGATGCCCGTGAGATGCGCGAGCATTTCGGTGTGGCCCGGGAAAATGTGGCCGCCGGCGTGCAGCGCTTCCTTGTTCAGCGGCGCGGTGCAGATCGCGTCGAGTTCGCCGGCGGAAGTCAATTTGACGGTGCGCGCGATGTACTGATACGCGGCGTCGCCCGCGACGGCGGAGAGCTTGCCGTATGGCATGTCGGCGGGAATCAGGCCGAGGTCGATGCAATCCACCACGCCGCATTCGAAGCCGGCATCCGCCGGGCTCGCAATCGAGCGCACTTCGAGCGAGACGCCCGCGCGCTGGCCCGCGTCGCGCAGACGCGCGGCGTCGCCGATCACGAGCGGACGACATTGCTCGTAGACCGAGGCGTGCGCCAGCGCCTTCATGACGATTTCCGGGCCGACGCCGGCAGCATCGCCCATGGTGATGCCGATAACTGGACGATAGGTCATTGTGGTCAGTCCTTTGATGATGGCCGCGCACGGCCGGGCATTGGGTTGGACGCCGGCGAGTTTTCGCCAGGCCAGATTGAGCGTATCCGGATGGCCGAAGCCGCCCGCTTTGGTGACGACGTTAAGACGGCGCCCGTTGTGAATGGCGTGCAGCAGCGGCACACCGCTCTCGATTTCTTCGACGACGCGTAATTCGCCGATACCCGCCGCGGACAGCAGCGCGCGGGCCGTTTCTCCGCCGGTGGCGATCGCGCTGCCGGCGTACTGCAATGCGGGAACCAGAAGCGCGGCGAGGCGCTGGCAGAACAGCAGGCCGTCGGCCACGCTGGTGCGATCCGTCTGGCTCAACGACACGACGACATGTAGCCCTCGCTGCAGCGCCGCGCTCACCTCGCTGGTGAACTGCGCGTGCGCTGGCTGGATGCTACGCAACGTCGACGGGTCGATTTCGAACGACGCAAGCGCCTCACCCGCTTCCGTCCTGAGTCGCGCGACCTGCGCATGCGAGACGCTCGACATGCTGCCGACCACGGCCAGCACGGGTTTGTTCGGCTCACGAGCGGCAACGCCGACCTCGCTGGCGGTCGTCACGTCGCCGGGGTTCAAAGCCTGCATCAGATCGCGAGCGAGACCGGCCGAGCCGACCCAGAACACGCCACCCAGCGAGGCAGAAGCGTGCGCGATGCGCCGCAGGTCGTCGTCCGCTTCGCTGTCGCATACCACTGCTTGAATGCCGGCCTGCCGCATCGCGTTAAGCTTTGCCGTCAACGCGGCCTGATCCGAACGCACCTCCGCGAGCGACAAGGTGTCGGTCCGCACATCGTATTGCGCGAGCATCGACGCAATGGCGGCCTCGCCGGCAATGCCCTCGTTGCGCCAGACTTCCGTCTGCTCCACCGGTACGCCGTTCAGCCATTGACGGCCGTTACGCGTGGTGCGTCCCGCTGCGGGAAATGCCGGCGCTACGATGGCCATGCCCGCCAACGGAATCAGCGCCGCGACTTCGGCTGCGACGTTGCCGCGCAGCGTCGAATCGATCTTCTTGTAGAGCCGTGTGTCCGCATGAGCGAGTTCACGCCAGACCTGGGCGTTCACATGCGCCGCCGTTTCCGCGCCGAGCCGGCGCGAGTCGGCATCGACCGCGAGAACGTCGATGTCTCGCGTGACGTCAGTCTCACCGCCCTCGCCCGTCAACTTAGGCATGCGTGCGTCGAGCATGACGACACTGCGCAAACCCAGGCGCGCGCCCGTCACGGCGCAATCGGCCGTGCCGGACAAATCGTCGCCGATGATGAGCAGGCGCGGCTCACACGTGCGGTTCATGGCAGCAGGCGGCGATAGATCGCCTTCATGTCGTCGAGGGACAGCGGCTTCGGGTTGTTGCCGAGTAGCCGTTTGACTTTCGCCGCCGCGACGGCGAGCGCGTCGAGATCGTCTTCGCTCACGCCGAACTTGCGCAGATCCTGCGGGATGTCCACGGCCGCGGTCCATTGATCGATGCGCTCGATCAGTTTCGTGGCGGCCGTCAGGTCGTCGTCGGCGGACGTGGCCAGCGACAGCGCGCGCGCCACGTCGGCGAGCCGGCCGGCGCAGGCATCCATGTTGAACGCCATCACATGCGGCAACAGCATCGCGTTCGCCACGCCGTGCGTGATGTTGAACATGCCGCCGAGCGGATACGCGAGCGCATGGACCGCGGCGGTGCCGGCCGCCGTCAGCGCCAGTCCGCCGTACATCGAACCGAGCATCATCGCCTCGCGCGCCTTGATCGACTCGCCATGCTGGTACGCTTCGATGATGTTCGCGCCGATCAGCCGCATCGACTCCATCGCGAACATGTCGCTGATCGGATTGGCCTTGGTCGAGATATACGATTCGAGCGAGTGAACGAAAGCGTCCATGCCGGTGGCGGCGGTGATCGCCTTGGGCAATTTCAGCGTGAGCGCCGCGTCGAGAATGACGAGTTGCGGCAACAGATGGCGGCTCACAATGCCGACCTTCAGCTCTTCGTCGGGTAGCGTGACGATCGCGTTCGGCGTCACTTCCGAACCCGTACCCGCGGTGGTCGGCACGAGAATCAGCGGCACGCCCGGCTTCGCGATCAGATCGATGCCGAGCCATTCACGCAACGGCTGTTCGTTGGTCAGACGCACGGCGAACAGCTTGGCTGCGTCGAGCACGCTGCCGCCGCCGATCGACAGAATCGCGTGCGGCGCGAACGGCGCGATCTGTTCGCTGAACACGCTTTCCACATTGCCGATGGTCGGCTCCGGTTCGACATCGCGCACGATCAGCACTTCAATGTCTTTGGCTGCAAGACTCGCGATCACGCGGTCGATCACGCCGAGTTCTTCCATCGCCGGCTGGGTAATCAGCGCGATGCGTTTGACCGGCGCGTCGAGCAGCGCGAGCTTATCGGCGAGCAGATCGAGGCTGTGCGCGCCATGCACGATGTGCTTGACAGTCTGGAAGTGATAGGTCGTGGTCATGGCGATGTCTCTTGGGGCAGTGAATGAGGTACGGACGGAAGAACGGGCGCGCTTTAGCGCGTCTCGCGATAAATCGAGAGCGCCTGTTCGAGCCGGGCGCGAGCGTTCGCGTCGAGCGGCTGCGCGGGCGAGCGCGCCGGACCCGCCGGCATGCCGAGCATTTGCGCGGCGGTCTTCAGCACGACCGGCATGGTGCCGAGCGCGAATGCGTCGCGCAGCGCGCGCAACGATTCCTGCGCCTTGCGTGCAGCCGCGATGTCGCCGGCCTGAAAGTGCTTCCATATCGACGTGACCACGTCGGGCACCGCGTTGGTGGTCGCGGCCACCGCGCCGTCGCCGCCCGCGATAAGCGTCCACAGGATCATCGAATCCGTGCCGGTGAAAACGGCGAAGTCGTCGCGGCGCAGATTGATCAGCTGCAGCAAACGATCGAAGTCGCCGCCGCTGTCCTTGATGCCGCGAATGTTCGGTATCTCGGCGAGGCGCCGCACTGTGTCCACGTTCAGCGTGATGCCGGCCTTCGCGGGGATCGTATAGAGCATCACCGGCAGCGTGGTGGCGCGCGCGATCCGCTCGTAGTGCGTGAACAGTTCCTGCTGGGTTGCGCCGTTGAAGTACGGCGTGATCACCGATACCGCATCCACGCCCACGTCGAGCATCTTGCTGTTCAGATCGATCACGTCGCGCGTGGCGTACGCGCCCGTTCCGGCAATCACCGGCACACGCGAGCGCGCCTGATCGACCGCGATCCTGGCGATGCGCAATTTTTCCGCTTCGTTCAAGGCGATGAATTCGCCGTTGGTGCCGAGCACGAACAGCGCGTGCACGCCGGACTCGATCAGGCGTTCGATCAGCGTGCGCAAGCCCGCTTCGTCCACCTCTTCGGTTGCCGTCATCGGCGTGATGAGTGCGGGAATGATCCCTTTGAACAAGACTGTCATGCTCGACTCCACTTCCACGACGGAAGGTTTCTACACCTTCCTGTTTAGATCAAATTGCGCGAAACGCTCAGAACTTGTGACGCAAACCGAGTGCCGCGACGAACTGATGCGAGGTGCTCGACGCCGTGATCGGCCACAACGCCGCCGTGGCCGCGCGGCCCGTCGAATCGATGCCGCTCGCGCCTTGCCAGCCGGTGCTCAGATAAACGTCGGTGCGCTTGGACAGAAAGTAGTCGGCGCCCGCGTTCACCTGGTTATAGTGCGCGTCGCCCGCGCCATGCGTGCGGGTGTAGTTGTAAGCCACGCCGAGCAGCGTGGCCGGCGTCAACTGGTAGCGGAAATTTGCTTCGACGTTGTCGAACGTCGCGGTCTCGCCGACGAAACGCGCGACCGGTGCCGAGGCCGCGCCCGAGCCCAGATCCTTGAACTTCGAGTTCGAATAGATCAGGCCGAAAGTCGCCGCGCCGAATGTGTATGCGCCGCCCACGGCCGCTATCTGCAGCGTGCGCGCCGACGCATAGCCCGAATAGATCGGCGTGTTGTTGGGCGAAATCGCCGCCGCGCCTGCCGTGCCGTCGAAAAGTCCCGTGTTCGGTGTGGTGGCGTTCATATACGACGCCGCGACCACGAACGGGCCGTTTGCGTAGGTGGCGCCGAGCCCCCACACGCGATTGTTGGCGAAGTCGCCTGCCGTGCCGCCGAAGCTGTACAAACCGCTGAAGCGAAAGCCCGCGTAGTCGTTGCTGATGAACTTCACGCTGTTGCTGATCCGCGCGTTCACGTAAAGATTGTCCGTATTCCCCGGATGGGCGCCGAGACCGCCCGCCCATTGATTGGCGGCCGTCAGCGTGCCGATGAAGTCCGCCGAAGTATCGTTCTGCCGGCCCGCCGTCACCTTGCCGAAGCCGCCGCTCAAGCCCACATAAGCCGCGCGGCCGAACTCACGGCCGTTCTGGCCGAGCGTGCCCGTCGTGCTGCTGAAACCGTTTTCGAGCACGAACACTGCGCTCAAGCCGCCGCCCAGATCCTCCTGGCCGCGCAAACCCCAGCGGCTGCCGGACAACGTGCCGCTCGACATCTGAATGTTCGAGTGACCTTTCTGGTTGTTCGTGTAAACGAGTGCGGTGTCGATCAATCCATACAACGTGACGCTGCTTTGCGCGTGCGCGCCGGTTGTGGCGGCGCCAAGCACGCCCAAAGTGGCCAGAACCTGGAAGGAACGCTTTTTCAATGATGTCTCCGTAATTTTTCTGATGGCACGCCGTGGCGCTCAGGCCACGTTGAGACGGTCGGCTTCCCCCAAGAAGTGATTGCTTCGCTCAAGGAAAACGACCGTTTCGATCAATATAGTGATTGAAACGGTCGGTTGCAAGCGATTTTTTCGATTCGATCACTTTTGTGATTGAATCAGTCAATTGGCTTGTGGTGCCTTTGCGCCAAGGGGATTGGGCGTTGCCGGGCGGAGGAAAGGCCGGCGAAGGAGGAACGTCGGTAGTCGAGGAGCATGCTGCGCGGCACGTCGCGAGGCGGATAAGCGCCGCCGTCGCCGACCGACGCTTAACGCCGATTAGTCGCCCAATGAGTCCCCGTTCTCGCCGCGCGCTTTGGCTGAAGTGAAGTAGGTCCGCAACGCGGGGGCCGAGTGATCGCTCAGCGAGCAGATTTGCGCCAGCCAGTCGGCTTCCGCGGGCCATTCGCCTTCCACCACGCGCGGATAGATCTGCCGCACGAACTGATGCAGCGCCTTCGCGCCGATGTTGCCGCTGATGCCGAGCAGGACGTGCAAGGCGCCATGCGTCGATTCGAGGTCGCGGGCCGCCACGCTGGCGGCGAGTTGCGCCACAGTCGAGCGAATCTGTTCGATGCCGTTGAGGAACGTCTGGTCCAGCAAATCGAGCGCCACCAGTTCTTCGAGGTGTTTCTCGTCGAGCAGCGAGCCTTCCCTGATCGGCGCCGGCCTGGCGGCTTGCAGGGCGGGTGTCTGTGCCGGTTCTGGTTTGCTCGGCCCTTGCGACGCACGTTGCTGGGCAAACTGTCTTGCAAGAGACGCATAGAGCGCGCCGATCTGCACGGGCTTGACCATGACCTCGTTCATGCCCGCGGCCAGACATGCCTGCACGGCTTTCATATCGGACTGGCCGGTCAATGCAACGATGGGAATCCGGGCATACGCGTCGGCTCGAGCACGGATCGACGCAGTCGTTTCCACGCCGCCCATGCCCGGCATGTTCATGTCCATCACGATGGCATCGACGGCGTCGCTCTCCTCCAGCCTCGCCAGCACGTCCGGCCCGTGTTCGGCCTCGACGACGCGCGCGCCGCATCGCTCCAGATAACCTTTGGCGATCCGCCTGCTATAGGTGTCGTCGTCCGCCACCAGAATCGTTTTGCCGGCGAAACCGTCGAACGGGTGGCTCTGAACGTGCCGATCGCCGCTTTCGAAAAGCTTTTGAAGCGTCGCGATCAGTTCCACCGCGCTGGCGGATTTGCTGATCAGATCGTCCATGCCGGCGCGGCGGGCGAGCACCCGCGTCACATTGCCCGGCTCGGCCGTAAGGGCGGCGATCAGAACATTCCAGTTCGGGTGTTGATGGTCGGCGCGAATCTTCTCGGCCGTGGTGTAGCCGTCCATGAGCGGCATATTGATGTCAATCAGCACGAGGTCGTGCGGCGCCGACTGTTGAAGCACCCGCAATGCCGCCTCGCCGTTTTCCGCCTCGCTCACCTGCGCGCCGACCTTCGACAACGCGCGGCGGCTCCGCGTCCGCTGAGCGGCATCGTCGTCCACGACGAGAATGCGCTTGCCGGCAAAAAATGGCGTGGCGCGCTCGAAAACCTTCTGCTCATGCTCGGCCACTTCGCGGCTGGAGACCGCGGGGAATTGCAGCGTGAACTGCGTAAATTTGCCGACTTCCGAGCGGCAGGCGATCGTGCCGCCGAATGCGCGCATTGCGCGCTGGCAATAGGCAAGGCCGAGCCCCGTACCCGCCGAATTGCCCGCGGTGCGGAAAGGCTCGAAAAGATGAGGCAGGAGGTCGGGCGCGATGCCGGGGCCGGTGTCATGAACCAGCACCGTCTGGCGGTCGATCGTCAGCGTGAGTGTCGCCAATGGATGCGCCGCAATGTGATGCAGCGCGTTCTTGATCAGATTGAACAGCGTGAACAGATAGACGGTTTCGTCGACCTTGAAGATGAAGTCGTCCAGCACCACGAGCCGGACTTTGGCGCGCTCCTTCTGATCGCCGAAGCCGTATTCGTCCAGCGCTTTACGCGTGGTGGCCGCCGCGCTCAGATAGGTGAAATGATCCGCGCGGATGGGTTTCGCACTGACCTCATCGAGTGTCATCGCGATGATGCGCAGCCCCCGATCGATCGACAATTGGCCATGGGCAAGATGCCGATAAAGCAATGCCGCCCTGTCGTGCGACATGGCCGGCGTCGGGCTGACATCCGTCACCGCGGGCAGCGCCTCTTCCATGCGATCCAGCACGTGCCTCAACTGGCTCAGCGGATTGCGCATTTCATGAGCGATCGAACCGGCGAGCGCACGAAACGCCACATTCTTTGCCTGCGCGACGATGCCTTTCAGGTTGCTGTAGCTGAACGTAAGGCCGGCGAAAATGCCGAACGTGAAAACCGGCAGATACGTGTAGAGAAATAGCTGCCCGTCCACGTGCAGGGATTGCGGAATGACGATCCTGGCGCACAGGACGGCAAAACCAATACCCAGCATCAGATTGAGTGCTAACGCAACGACCGACGGAAAAATGGCGATCAGGAAAAACACCATGCCGAGCTCGGCCATCGACCAGAGCATCGAATAGTGACCGGCAATCAGGTAGTAAGTGAAAAAGAACGGTAGCGAATAGGCTACCGTTACGAAGTAATACCACGGCAGGAAGCGCGCGACCGAAGCGGGCCAGAAACGGTGCAATAGCAGCAGCGTACAGGCCGCCGTACCGATAACGCGCATCGGCAGGCTTTCGTTGGGTTGAGGATCGATGTACGTCCACCACAGCCAGTACAGCGGATGCCCGATCGTACCGATTACGCCAACAGCCAGCACGCTGTAGTCCGACACCTTGGCCGAGTCATAAACCAGTCGGTTGAGATAACGGATGCTCCCTGAAATGGCTCTCATGTCGTGCTTTATCTTGACTTGCCCAGCCTCAGAATTTGAAGCTGCTGACGTTGAACGACATGCCGGCGCTGCCGACCCAGCACAGCACTCTGTCGCCTCTCTTCAACCGCCCGCCGTCTTTTGCCAGTGAAATGGCAGCCGGAATCGACGCCGAAACGAGGTTTCCCGTCTCCGGATAGATGTGATACATCTTGTCGTCGATCCCCACCTTGGCGCCATAACCCTGCCACGCCGCCTTGGAGGATGCGTGGGTGAAGACGATGTCGATGTCCTTCTTGGGAACTGGCAGTTTAGTCAATACCGCGGACAACTCGTCCGAATTTTTGTGAAGCTCATGGCCGAATGACGTGAAACGCATATCGCCGTTCTTGCCGATCCGTTCGGTCGGGTGGCAATACCCTTCATAGCCGGGAATTGGAATAGTGCACAGGTCCGACACTGCCGGCTTCGCGCGGAACGCGAACGTGAAGTTATCCGGCTCTTTGGCGACGAGCAAAGTCGCGGTCGCCGCCTCGCCAATCGTGAACGACGGCAACGTATATTCGATTTGAGCCTGGCTCTTCAACGCGAAATTCCCCGGATAGAGTGGGCCGCCCGCAAGCATATTGAACTCGGCATTCACAATCATAGCGTTTCTGTACTGACCCGACTTGAAAAGGCTGTCGATGATCGCCATGGCCCGGGTCCAGCTCATGCAGGCGTCGACCACATCGAAACACTCGGCGTTCACGAAGCCGAGCGTGCTGGCCATCATGTGGCTGTTGCCGGGCTCGAGGAAGCCTCGTCCAATACCGACATAAATAAACAACTCGATGTGTTCCGGCTTCAGATACGTTTCCGATAGCGCCTTGCGCGTCGCCATGGCGACGTGATCGATAGGCGACTCGTGGCTTTCACACCAGCGCCGGTTGACCAGTCCGCTTCTGTCGAGCAAGGTCTTGATGGTGCGCATCCCCCGGTCGATATCACCCTCGTAGTCCCTGGAATGGAATCGAATCATATCGATCACTTCCTCGTTCGTCACGATCCTGGAGGGCAAGCTGACGGCTACGTCTTTGATAAGCATAAAGAATCCATGAATAAATTAACGCGGTGGGTAGAAGTACCTTTTGCGCCATGGCACGCGAGTATCTGGGACGCCAGATACGCGGCCTCGCGGCGCTGGTACATTAACGCGTCCACCGCGATTCATGAAAAAAGTCGCGTCTGGTGTGTTGGCAATGGGGATGTTGGGTGGTGGGGAGGGCTGGAGCGCCGATGGTGCCGTCGCTGCGGATCTGAGCGGTGGCGTTCGGCGGCGTGTCCTTCTGCCTGCGTGAGCCCTTTTTCATGTCCTGTTCCGTCAAGAACGTGACCTCATCCGCCGCGCGCGTCCGTAGCCTCCTTTGAGCGACTAGACTTGGCTTCGGTCTTTCGAGGGGGCGCTTCTCTCAAGCGAACCCCACCCCTCGATCTTTCAGCCTGCCGCTCCCTCGGGCGGCAGGCTCTTTTTTTTGTGGACCGCTTCAAATTCAGGCAATAGTCGCTCGTGAGCCGGGAGGATCAGGCCGCTGCATGCGGCTCCAGCTTCATCCGCGACGGCGGCTGCTGTCGTAACCCGTGGGTCGAAGACGAGTACCGTTCCAGTGGGAAAACCGCGTGACGCTTTCGAGGCAAGCATGCAGCTACCGAACGTAGACAACTTCATCAAAGACTCGCAGCACGGCGTCACCTACAACATCTGCGCCTATCGCAAGCTTTCGGTTCAAGAGATGACACGCGCGATGCAAGTCTTTATACAACAACAGGGCAAGCGTCAACCGAAGCAAGGAACAGTCGTCAAGATCTTTTCCCTGCTCGGGTTGGGGGATCAGTAGCCGTGTTGAAGCCTGGGACGTCGATTGACGGAGGTTGAACGGGCTCGCCATTGCAGGTCTGCCGGCATGCTGCGCGGCAAGATGAACAGTGTCGACTAAACCGTCTAATCCAACATTGACAGCAGATCGGCGAGGTTCGTGTCGGGCAAGCGCTTCGCAACCATGTCCCAGAAGATCACGTCGTGCATTGCGCTCGCATCTTCCGCCGTCTTCCATTCGCGCGCACCGACGATCGAATCAGCCGTTTCGCGAGCTGCGGATACGATGGTCTGAATGTCTTGTTTCTGCATGAACCCGTTAACGGTCGCATAACGAGCTTATTTAGCCTCATGCGCAATCGTTTGCCAAAAAAGTTTAATCACTGCCCCCCGCACGGGACGATGCCAGCGGTGACCTGACTGAACATGGCGCATCACGGAGTTCAAGCGTCCGCTGTGCCCGAGGAGGCGGGACAAGACGGCCGCTCTGCGACTCAGGTGAACCGCGGTGCATGTGAGCACGCACTTGTACTTCGCGCATCCTGAGCGTCGGGCGAAATTCTACCTCTTCCGCCGCGCCGCACCGTTTTGCGGCGTTTATTGGAAAACTTAAGTCCGAAACGAGCACATGGTTGGAGCCGCCTGACGACTACCTGAGACAGGTATTCCCGACATCGGCCATGACGCTCGCCGGCGACACCCGCGGGGCCGCAAATGCACCACCTTTGATCAACCCGACATGCATTCACCAAAAAATATTTCGCCGCTAATGGACTATGCACTTTTATAGAGCAGAATTATCATATCGACGAGATAAATCGATAAATGGATGCACTTTGCATGCCGCCCCTGTCTGTTGCGAACTACGATAATCATTTCTCAATCTTACCCATTACGGAACGAATCAGGCGCTCAGCAAGGCTGTTCGCCATCTTGCCACTCAACTCCGCAACAGCCAATGTGTTGGTTAATTCAGCCATGAAATACTGCCAAGAGAATTACACGTATAGCATGATCTAATAAGAAAAAAGACGGAGTCTTGGGGAGAAGTCTCTGTAGAACACATATTTCCGGGGGAAAATAAATGGATTTGGTACATACTCTGCCGCGCAGTTCGCGGCACAGTGCCGTGCCGATGCAAAAGAACGATCTGACTCGCATCGACATCGCGCTGTTCAACGGATTCGCATTGCCTACGGTCGCCGCACTCATCGAGATTTTTCAGCGAGCCAATTCGCTGGTCGCCGCACCGCGATCCGGCCGCGCACGTTACGACGTCTCGCTGCTTTCCGCCGCGGGCGGACGCATCGCCAGTTCATCATCGGTCTTTGTCTGGACCGACGACGTCCAGTCGCATCGGGGCACCAATGAGCCGCACTTGTTGTTCATCGCAGGCGGCGCCGGCGTGCAGCAGGCATGCCGCGACGAGCGATTGAGCGAGTGGCTTCGCCGCAGGCATCCGTTCAGCGAGATCGTGCATCCGATCGCGGAAGGCCAACTGCTGCTTCAGGCCGCCGGGCTGCCCAGCCGGTACTGCCCGCTTCTCTACGGAGACAACGAAGCATCCGGGTTGCATCGGGCGCGGTTGACGGAAGCGCCGGGCGCTGTATCGACCGCGTTGCGTATCGTCGAAGAGGATCTCGGCGCCGATCTTGCGCGGCGGGTTGCCGAGTCGATCGCACCGCAACCCAAGACGCCCTTTAGCTCGTCGGTCACACTTGACGTGACGCCGCAGATCAGCGAGAAGATCCTCGCGTCGGCGCGCTGGCTGGAAGCAAACGTCGCCCGGCCTATCTCGATCGACGACGCGGCCCAGGTCGCAGCGATGAGCGAGCGCAACTTCCTGCGCCGCTTCAAGAGCGAGATCGGCATGACGCCCTCCGACTATCTGCTTCGCGCGCGCCTGAATATGAGTTGCCGGATGCTGATTGAATCGCGCCTGCCTGTCGACAAGATCGCGCGCCACTGCGGTATCGGCAGTGGCGGACAGTTGTCGAAGCTATTCAGGAAATATCTGGAGACCACGCCAACGGACTATCGAATGCGCAACCACGTGGCACTGCAGAATCCCAAAACACCGCTACCGGATCAACGGCGCGAGTTCGATCCAGGCGTTCTGATCGAAACCGACTACGCAAGTCAAGTCGAAGCGTAGGACACAACCCAGCGGCACTTGAAAGAACATGCCGCGTTGAGCGCCTTCCATGTCATGTTCAGTCAACAGCGTGACGCAATCCGCCGCTCGCGTCTTGAGTCCGCTTCGAACGAATACACTTGGCCTCGGCCTTTCGAGGGGCGCCTCTCTTGGTCAACCCCCAACCCCTCGATTTTTCCAGCCTGCCGCTCCTTCGGGCGGCAGGTTCTTTTTTTCCCCGTCATATCAGGGTGGAGTCGCGTGTGCCACTATGCGCCAGGCTTCTCGCGAGGCACATGCATCCGCGTCCTTGATTCATACGAAACCTCCCTAACGGAGCGCGCATGGATGACAAAGTGACTTACGTGTACGAGTACACGGGTGGTTTCGGTACGTACCGTACTACTGGAAAAGGGTTCGCATGTCATCTTCCCCTTGTTGGCGACAATGTAGTCATGAAGGTCGATGAACTGGGATTCGACGATGTTCTTAAAGTGAAGTCTCGACTCTTCGAGTACGACAAAGCAGGGGCATTGACCGTTACGTTCACACTATCTCATACGGTCACATAGGATCACTATGTATCGTCGACAAGTTAACTTTTTCGTTAATCGCGCGCCCTATCAGGCCCACACTCGATATTCAAATTCCCTCCAAGGATGAAGGCATCCTGATTCTTTGCTCGATACTCCATTAGCGCCCGTTCAATAGAGCCGCATTTCATTCCCTCTCAAGACTTACCCGCGTTTAAAATTAAACCCACCTCCTATCCGACGGATAAATCCATTTCTCCCGAAACACCCCATGACTTGCCAATTCTTGCCAACACCTTGGCAAATTCGGCCAGTCATTAATGCAGTGCAACAACGTTATGTAGCATTCGATCAAACAATTAAGAGCGGCTTAGAGACGGCCGGCAAGTCACTCATTTCCGGGAAAGTACGATGGAGTTTCTTTGCAACGTGAAGCATAAGAATGCACTTCAAGCACCCGCTTTGCCGCAGAGCACCGGCGCAATCCATATCGGCATTGCATTGTTCAATGGATTCGCTCTGCCCGATGTGGCTTCCATCATCGAGATATTCCAGTCGGCGAATGCCCTGAGTGACACCGGCGAGCCCCGTCGAACGCGCTATGAGGTCTCGCTGTTGTCGGCATCCGGCGGGCGTATTGCCAGTTCTTCCTCGGTGTTCGTGTGGACCGACAGTGTCGAATCGCGCGGGCACGACGATAACTTCCGCGCGCTTTTCATTGCCGGCGGCACCGGCGCAACGAACGCGTTCCGTGACGATCGTCTGATCGTGTGGCTTCAGCAGGCGTTTCCGAGAAGCGGCATGGTCCATGCCATCGCGGAGGGACGCCTGATGCTCGAAGCGGCGGGTTTCTCGAACGCCTACGGCGCTCGCATGGAGAACGAAAGTTACGCACGGAGCGCATTCCCGTCGCGACCTCTCGTCGACTCGCCCAGCCCGCTGCGGACCGCGTTGCGCATCGTTGGCGACGATCTTGGCCCCGAGGTCGCGCGGCAGGTCGCCGACTGGGTTGCGCCTCAGGGCGAAACGCAATTCAGTGCCATCTTGCGCAGCAAAACGGCATCGCATATCAGCGACAAGATCCAGGCATCGGCGCAATGGCTCGAGGCCAATGGCGCTCGCCCGATATCCATCGACGATGCCGCGCAGATCGCGGCAATGAGCGAACGGAATTTCCTGCGGCGCTTCAAGAGCGAAATGGGTGTGACGCCGTCGGAATACCTGCTCTATGTGCGACTCGACATGAGCTGCCGCCTTCTCGCTAAAACGAGCTTGCCCGTGGACAAGATCGCGCGTCGATGCGGCATTGGCAGCGGCGGACGGCTCGCCAAGCTGTTTCGCAAGCACCTGCTTACCACGCCGACGGAGTATCGAATCAGCAAACAAGGTTCGCGCAGTGCGTCCTAACGCACGCCGGCGGTAAATCCACGGTCTCTTTCCAGAGCTCCGAGAACTCTGGAATCTTCAAGCGGTGCGCTCGAATCGCTCGTCTAGCGTCTGAGCAAGCGCATCCCACCAATGGGGTCGCACAAGGCCGAATCGCTCGTCGAAGCGGTCGTTGTTGAGAGCCGAATTGCGCGGACGTGCCGCACGTGTCGGAAACGCCTCGCTCGGTACAGGCTCGATGTGCGTGACGCGTACCCGGCCTGACGGCGCGAGATTGCGCGCATAGTCGATGATCGCAGAAGCATAGCCGTGCCAGCTGGTCACGCCTCGCGAGGTCAAATGAAAAAGTCCGCTTTGAAAACGTGCTTCCTGACGCTCGCGCATCGCTTGTGAAATAGCGTGGGCAGTGACGTTGGCAAGCATTCTTGCGGGCGTCGGTGTGCCGAGCTGATCATCGACGATCTTGAGCGCTTCACGTTCTGCGGCGAGCCGAAGCATCGTCAGCATGAAGTTTGCCCCGCGTGTCGCGTAGACCCAGGAAGTGCGGAAGATCAGATGATCGCACTCGGACGCGATGATTGCGAGTTCCCCATCGCGCTTGGTCGCACCGTACACATTCAGCGGCGCAGTCTCGCTATCTTCCGTATAAGGCTCCGCCGACTTTCCGTCAAATACGTAGTCCGTCGAGAAATGAACAAACAATGCGCCCGCACTTTTTGCCGCGCGGGCCATTACGTCGACCGATTCGGTATTGACGAGCCGTGCCGTCACGCAATCGTCTTCCGCCTTATCAACCGCCGTATAGGCCGCGGCGTTGACAACGACGTCCGGGCGGTAAAACCTCATCAACCCGTCAAGCAGCGCCGGTTTGCTGAGATCCGCGACTTCCCGATCCCAACGAACTACCTCACCCAGCGGCGAAAGCGAGCGCGCGAGCTCCCAGCCGAGTTGTCCTTGCACGCCTGTGACCGCGATTCTCATCAGTAAACCTCAGCTTCGTTGAAGCGGCTACCGGCGGCGTCTTTCGACGAAACGAACGGAACACCGTTCAGTTCCCATTCGACGGCGATGTCCGGATCGTCCCAACGCAACGTACGTTCGTGTTCCGGATGCCAGAATGCAGTCGCTTTATAAAGGAACTCAGCAACGTCCGACAATACGACGAACCCGTGTGCAAAACCCGGCGGAATCCATAGCTGCCGCCGGTTCGAAGCGGACAGCCGTACGCCGACCCACCGCCCGAACGTGGATGACCAGCGCCGCAGATCGACGGCGACGTCGAATACCTCACCCACTACCACCCGAACCAGCTTGCCTTGTGGATGCTGGACCTGGTAATGCAGGCCTCGCAGAACGCCTTGCGCTGAAATCGAATGATTGTCTTGCACGAACGTATAGCCGCGCGCCACTTTTTCTTCGAACTCAACCTGATTGAACGTCTCGAGGAAAGCACCGCGTGAATCTCCAAACACTTGGGGCTCGATGACCTTCACGTCAGGAATTGCGGTATGTCGAACTTGAATGGTCATGTGTGGATAGTCGGAATGAGAGATGACAGATATCGGCCGTAGTCAGTCTTTTGCAAAGACGCCGCAAGGCGGGCCAGTTGCTCGGCATCGATCCAGCCACGCCGGAATGCGACTTCCTCCGGACTTGCAACCAGCAAGCCCTGTCTCTGTTGTAGCGTCGCGATAAACGTCGCCGCATTGATCAGCGATTCGTGCGTGCCGGTATCGAACCAGGCAAAGCCTCTGCCCAGCGTTTCCAGATGAAGGGCTTCGCGCTCCAGGTAATGCCGATTCACATCCGTGATTTCCAGCTCACCGCGTGCGGATGGCTCAATATTCGCGGCAATGTCGCAGACGTCGCCGTCATAGAAATAAAGACCTGTAACGGCAAAATTGGAACGCGGTTTCTGGGGCTTTTCCTCGATACTCAGAACCTTACCGCGAGCATTGATCTCCACCACGCCGTAGCGTTGCGGGTCGTGCACGTGATATCCAAAGACAGTCGCGCCTTTGGTTCTCAAATGCGCATTGCTCAGATGCGCCCCCAGGTCCGCGCCATAGAAAATGTTGTCGCCGAGAATCAGCGCGGACGGTTTCCCACCGATAAACTCGCGGCCGAGTATGAATGCTTGTGCGAGTCCGTCCGGCGACGGCTGTACAGCGTACGTGATCTGCATACCCCACTGACTGCCGTCGCCGAACATCGCCGCGAAGCGCGGCGTGTCGTCCGGCGTCGAGATCAGCAGGACCTCGCGAATGCCCGACATCATCAGCGTGGACAGCGGATAGTAAATCATCGGCTTGTCGTAGATCGGCAGCATCTGCTTGGAGATAACCCGCGTGATCGGGTACAGCCGCGTACCAGACCCGCCGGCGAGAATAATGCCCTTACGGTTCGAGTCCATCGTTCAAGCTCTCTTGAGTACGCTTTCGGGGTTCCAGCGCCGATAGGCGCCGGAGCGGATTTCCTCGAGCCACGCATCGTTTTCGACGTACCACTGCACCGTCGTCGACAACCCGCTCTCAAACGTCTCGCGCGGCACCCAGCCGAGTTCGCGACGCAGCTTCGTCGCATTGATCGCGTAACGCCGGTCATGTCCCTTGCGGTCCGAGACGAAAGCGATCTGCTCGCGATAACTGCCACTCTCGCGCGGCTTTATCCCGTCGAGAAGATCGCAGATGAAATGAACGACTTCGACGTTGGTTTTTTCGCTATCGCCGCCGATGTTATATGTCTCCCCCGGTATGCCACGGGCGAGCACTGTGCGGATCGCCTCACAATGGTCGCCAACATACAGCCAGTCACGCACATTGCCGCCGTCGCCGTACACTGGCAGTGCGTCGCCGCTCAGCGCACGTTGGATCATCAACGGAATCAGTTTCTCCGGAAACTGATAAGGCCCGTAGTTATTCGAACAGTTCGTGGTTAGCGTAGGCAATCCATAGGTGTGGTGGTACGCGCGGACGAGATGGTCCGAACTCGCTTTCGATGCCGCATAGGGACTGTTCGGCGCGTACGGTGTCGTTTCCGTGAATGCGGCATCGTTGGCCGACAGCGAACCGTACACTTCATCTGTCGACACATGCAGGAAGCGAAACACATTACGGTCCGTACCGTTCAGCCGCTCCCAATACAGCCGCGCGACATCGAGCAGTTCACCGGTGCCCGTCACATTTGCATCGATAAACTCGCGCGGTCGGTCGATCGAGCGGTCGACGTGACTCTCTGCTGCAAAGTGCACCACGGCACGCGGTCGATATTCTTCAAAGATCGCGCTCATGGCTGCGCGATCGCCGATATCGCGGCACACGAAAACGTGACGAGGATCGTCGTGCAGCGCTCGCAACGTGCCGTAATTGCCGGCATACGTCAACTTGTCGATATTGAGTATCGGCTCATCGTGTTGGGCAAGCCAGTCGATGACGAAATTTGCGCCGATAAAACCGGCGCCACCCGTGACGAAGATCATTTGAAGTTCTCTTAGATGACGGCTCTTACACTGTGAATCGTAAAGGCGCGACTATTTTTCTATCGGCCATATCGTTGGCGCATTCCGACATTCGCCAGTTACCCGCGTGGATCGCTCACACTGACTCATTCGGATCGATCGCGTCAGTCGCCGAATTCAATCCCTGCCGATTCGCATCACGAAACTCGCTCGGCGTGAGAGAGAGTCGACGTCTGAATATTTTTGCAAGCCTCTCGCCACTTCCCATTCCGCAACGTCGCGCGATCGTATCGATCGGCAAACTGGTTCGCTGGAGCAGACTGCATACGACACCCAATCGAATCTCAAGCAAATACTCCGAGGGCGTGATCGACACCTCCGCCCTGAAACGACGCAAAAAGGTTCGCTCGCTCATATTCGCGACCTCGGCCGCGTGAGCAATCGAGATCGGGTGCATATAGTTCTCTCGCAGCCAATTTGCCCCCGCTCTGATCGGTGGCGTCCATTCCATCGATGACGCGCCGACGGTTTGCGCATCAGGACTGCTATTCGACGCCCGAGGACTCGCATGTTTTCTCACAGCATTACGCGACGATGTGAGATAAAGCAGAATCTGCGATTCGATCTGCTTTCGCGCATGCGTGCTGGTCGCCGCCAACGCCGCAACAAACGATACCCCTGCTTCTGTCATAGACAACGCCAGTCTCGAGCGCGTGCGAGCGCTGCTCAACTGTCGTCCGCGCCGCGCGGTACTCGGCGAAGCCATCACGAATCGATGCAACGAGCTATCGCTATCCCACACGACGATATCGGCTCGCGCCACCAAGGTCGACACGACGCGCAACACTTCAGGATCTTCAGCCGCACCCACCCTGCACTCCGCACCGACTACGAACACACCGTCGAATTTCTCCGATAACCGCGGTCCGATCGCCTCTGTCCAGATCCGGATTGAAAGCGAGTCATCCACATACCCACCTCCAATCGACAGTAACGACACCTTGAATATCAGGCCAGGTGACGGCGACCTTTCCTCCCCGATACCGTCGCCGTGATCGCGATTAAAGATATCCGCCAGCGCGTCGACCTCTTTGATAGAGAACCCGGCGAATACGACTATCGCAATCTTCACTTCCGATTCCATGGAAGGCGCCGCGGCGCTCTCGGAGAATGCTCCTTTAGCTCTTGTGCGGTTTGTGTACGGGTGCATGTTCCTGTTTCCGCGGCCAGCGCTGGCGTGTCACCTATTCTCACCGCCGATATTACTCACAGCGTGCTGTCGACAACGATCGCTGGCTACCGGTGCCATGGATTTGTCTGAAATGACGCTAGCCACTGTGCGAAACGCACCAAGCATGCACCTTTACTTCTTAAAGACACCGACAATGTGCTGTTGTTCCAATACCAGTAACGAAGTAATCCGCCGTTCGTCGAGCAATGCCAACGCGTCCTGCACGCGCGTGGCGGGTGACACCATCGTGGGCCCTCTCGACATGAAGTCTCGCGCGCATTTTTCGAATGCATGAGGTCCGTGGAGCTCGATCAAGCGGCGAACGTCACCGTCGGTAATCAGGCCCCAACCCGTTTCGTCGCGAACGATTGCAATCCCAAGACTGCCGCGCGTCATCTCGCTGACGATCTCCATGACCTTCGCATCGGGTCCGACGAACGGAAGCTTGTCGCGCACCATCTCGTCACCCACGGTGCTCAGCAAGCGCCGCCCAAGCGATCCTCCAGGATGAAAACGCGCGAATCCCTCCGGCTTGAAATCGCGCGCCTCCATTAACGTCACGGCGAGCGCATCGCCCATTGCCAGCGTCGCAGTCGTCGAAGCGGTCGGCGCCAGTTGAAGCGGACAGGCTTCTTTCTCGACACCGATATCCAGATGGCAATGCCCCGCGCGCGCAAGCGTCGACTCACGATTGCCCGTCATTGCGATCACGAAGTTGTGATTGTTTCGCAGAAATGGGAGCAGCTGCACAACCTCGTGAGTTTCACCCGAATTTGAAATGGCGAGAAACACGTCGTCACTGGTGACCATTCCGAGATCACCGTGGTACGCCTCGCCGGGATGCATGAAAAACGCCGGCGTGCCGGTGCTCGCGAAAGTTGCCGCGATCTTCTTGCCGATGATTCCAGACTTACCCATGCCGCACACGATCACACGGCCGCGCGTTTCGAGAATACGCGCTATCGCCTGCGTATAGTCGTCGTCCAAGGCCGACGCGAGCGCGGCAACGGCACTGGACTCCAAAGCGAAAACCCGTTTCGCCGACGAGATGTAATCGTGAGCCGTCATGATCTCCCCGAAGCGTTCACAAACAGTATTTCCCTTACTCGCGCCACATCCTCGTTCGTATCGACACCCGGCGGCGGAGCTTCAGGCCATTCGAATACGCGGATGGCCATACCCAGCCAGATCGCACGCATCTGTTCCAGCTTCTCGAGTTCTTCGAGTTCGCATGAAGGTGTCTCCGTCAATCGGTAGAGCGCGGAGCACCGATAGGCGTAGATACCGATATGACGCAAGTACGCGGCCAACGGCCAGTCGTCCTGCGGAAGATCGCGGCAAAACGGAACCGCCGAACGTGAAAACACGATTGCCTGCCCTTGCGCGCCGACCACGAGTTTGACGACGTTTGGATCAGTCAAATGGGACACTTGGGTCAAAGGGACCGCGACAGTCGCCATGTCGAGAGCCTGCGCATTCGCGCAGAATCGCACGAACGACGCAAGCAACGGCTGTGGAACGAGCGGTTCATCGCCCTGCACATTGACGACGAGATCGTCTGGATTCCAGTTCAATTCACGCGCAACTTGCGCGCACCGATCAGTTCCGGACTGATGTTCGGGGTCGGTCATCCGGACCGGAATCCGGTATGCCTCCAGACTGTCGACAATCCGCTCGTCGTCTGTGGCCACCACGATACCCACCGTCTCGGGCAATGCCGCTCGAACGGCTCCATACACACGCACGATCATCGGTTCGCCCGCCAGATCGATCAGTGGCTTGCCGGGCAGCCGAGTCGACCCAAAGCGAGCTGGAATCACCACGTGGATCGAAGCAAGGCTACTGGACGATCGCACTGCGCACCTCCCCAGTCAAAAACGATTGATACATCTCGTCGAGCGTCATCCCGTCGGCCAACAACACGTTCTCTGCGACTTCACGAGCGACGCCGTGGCCGCCACGTGCGCGCGTGACATGATCCGCGTGCCGCAATACAAGCACGTGTGCATCGCCGGGGGCGAACGCGCGGCCGGCGCGCAACATCACCGGCAAATCAATCACGTCGTCGCCGACGTAGACGATCTCCTCGTCCTGCAAGCCCCGCTCCAGCTTGATCGCCTCGTACGCGGACAACTTGTCGTGGCTGCCGGTCACCACCAGGTCGAAACCGAGTTCTTTCGCCCGGCGTGTAAGCGGCGCACTCGATCGACCGGACAATACGCCCGTCGCAATTCCGTATTCCCGCAGCAGTCCGATCGCCACGCCGTCGCGTACGCTGAAAGACTTGAGGTGTTCACCTTCGCCATTGAAATGCAACGAGCCGTCCGTCAGCACGCCGTCCACATCGAATAGAACAAGGCGGATTTTTCCCCGATACTCTCGTGGCCCGCTCATTGAATATCCAGCGCCGGGAAGCTCTTGACCAGATCGTCAAGGTCCTTCATTTGCTGGAGAAACGGTTCGAGCACGGCAAGCGGAAGCGCGCTCGGACCATCACAGCGCGCGTGATCGGGATCGGGATGTGCTTCCAGAAAGAGACCGCCCAGACCAACTGCCAGACCGGCACGTGCGAGTTCGACGACCTGGCGGCGCCGGCCACCTGAAGCGGCGCCCCCCGGATCGCGATATTGCAGGCTATGCGTCACGTCAAAGATCGCCGGCGCGCCATCCGACGCTTCGATCATCTGCCGGAAGCCAAGCATATCGACCACCAGATTGTCGTAGCCGAACGAACTGCCCCGCTCGCACAGAATGACGTTGTCGTTACCGACTTCACGGCACTTGCCGACAATGTGAGCGACCTGCGTCGGGCTCATGAATTGCGGCTTCTTGATGTTGATCACACGGCCCGTTTTCGCAATAGCTACGACGAGGTCCGTCTGCCGCGCGAGAAATGCCGGCACCTGGAGCACGTCGACGATCTCCGCGACACGCGCGGCCTGCTCGACTTCGTGGACATCGGTAATGACCGGCACGCCGAACTCACGTTTGACAGCCGCAAAGATACTCAAACCTTCATCCATTCCGACCCCACGGTAAGAATGGATCGACGAACGATTCGCCTTGTCGAACGAAGCCTTGAAGACGAATGGAATGTTCAACTTCGCCGTCGTCTCGACATAGTGGCGGCACGCATACAGCGTCGAGTCGAGGTCTTCGAGAACGTTGATGCCGCCGAACAATACGAACGGCAGACGGTTCGAGACCGTTACCGCACCTGTGATTTCTACCGCACGATCGTTTATCTTCATCGCACACGTCCACGCCAGAAAGAGTTAGAACGGTTGACCTGAATCGCCCTGCTCAGAGATATCCGAGCGCAGCGATCTTCAGTCTTTGGGTCTCATGCACTGCACGCGTTGACGTTAGCTACGCGTCTCGCCACCGTATTCATAGGCTGCATAGCGATATGAGCCATATTTGGAGCCGTAGCCATACCGCGCGTGCGACAGATTCAGCCCGTTAAAGAGTACGCCGTTTGCCTCAACCCCGTTTTGGGCGAGCCGCTTGACCGACTCCCCAATCTCACCCGCTTTCGTCACCGCCGCCCGCGCGACCAGGAACACAGTGCCGGCGTTCGGCGCGAGAATTCCGGCGTCGGCGGCTGCGAGTGCAGGCGCCGTGTCAATCAGCACGATGTCGTACATCTTCGACAGGTCCTGGATACAAGGCGTCACCCGGTCACCTAGCAACAACTCTGCGGGATTTCGCGGCAGTGTTCCAGTCGAAACAAAGTCCAGTCCCGGAATCAGATCGCGCCGCACGACCTGCTCGAATGTCGAGAGCCCCGACACCAGCTCTGAAAATCCGCCACCGCGTTCAAATCCGAACGACTGATGCAAATGCCCTTTGCGCAAGTCACCGTCGATCAGCAGCACTCTCTTGCCTCCCGCCGCCAGCACCGCCGCAAAATTCACCGACACGAACGACTTACCGACGGCTGGCGCCGACCCTGTCAACAGTACGACGTTGTTTCGCGCGTTGACCATGGCAAACTGCAACGCAGTTCTCAGACTACGTAAGCTCTCGATAGCCGGATCGCTGGGCGAATCGGCGGCGAGAACGTGTGTACCCGCTTTCTTTGCGCTCGACGTCTTGGTTAACTCCTGTTGACGCTTACTCAACGGGATCGTCGCGTACACATGAAGCCCCGTGCGGCGCTCCAACTCGGTCGGATCGCTGATGCCGCGGAACAGCATGTTGCGCACAAAGGCAAGCACCGCGCCCGCAAACAGGCCGACGACCAGCGATCCCGCAAGGACGATCAACTTTTTCGGCTTGACCGGCTTCTCAGGAATCGCTGCCGTGTCGACAAGCCGCACATTCCCCGTCTTGCCCGCCTTGACGAGCTGCAATTGCTGAAAGTTGTTCAGCAACGACGTGTAGAGATCGGTATTGACCTGAACGTCGAGTTGCAACTGAACAATCTGCTGCTGCACGTCGGGCAGTTGCTTGATTCTGGAGGTTGCCGCATCGCTGTATTGACGCAACGTCGCAATCTGCGAGTCGATCGTGCGGATCGCCGGATGGTGTCCATTGAATCGCGCCGCGAGCCCTTGGCGTTGTTCCTCGAGTTCGAGCAGCTTGGTCTTCGCATCGACGGACTGCTGCAATACCACCTTCGCTTCCTCAGTCAGGTCCACGCTGCCGAGTTTGTTGCGTGCCGCCGTATAGCGTTGCTGGGCTTCGTCGAGACGCCGCTTGATCACCGGCAATTGCGAGTTCAGAAACTCCAGAGACTGCGCCGCTTCAGCAGACTTTCGTTCGACGTTCTGCCGGATGTACTGATCGCCCACCGCGTTCAACTCCGCCGCTACGCGCACCGGGTCGGTATCAAGCAGACTCGCGATCAATACGCCCGATTGCTTCACCTTCTCTTGAACGTCGAGGTTGTTTTGCAAGTCGGTGATACTTTTCATTCTCGAATGGCGTCTAAGGACAAACTGCGTATCCGGCTTGCCTCGAATGGATTTCACCCAGAGAAGGATCTTTCCGCAGCACGACGGCACTGACTCGACCCGTCCAACCTGACCGACAAACGGTTCGGGGAGATCGTCGCCGGTCAACCGGTAGTGCGTCGCGTCAATGACCGTCAAGCGGAATTTGTCGTCCTCGAGCGATGTCGGTACGTCGAACTGCGTCACGTCGATACGCTCATTTCCCCATGCATAGCCGCCCATGCCGAATAGGCCTGGCGTGGAAAGCTCCTGATTGCGGCGGGCTATCCAGTTCCCGATCAATGGAAAGTAGCGCGGCTGTGCGTCGATAAACAGTTTGAGATTGTCGACCGCACGCGTAACGACAAGGCGTGATGCCAGAACCTGACTTTCCGCAGCCGCCGTCGACTTCACGTCGAACAACGATGAAACATCGCCCAGCAGGCCTTTTTCCGCCGAGCTTTCCGGGCTGTCTTCGACCTGTATGAGCAGATCGGCTTCATAGACCGGATTGCTCAGAAACGCGTAGAGCGTGCCGGCCACGACGAAGAAGGCGACGACAATGCCGATCAGCCAACGGCTTTCTATCAGCACGTCGAGGATCGTGACGAAGTCCAGTTCCTCTTCGCTATCGGGTGCCCCCGTGGGAGGCAATTTAGTTTGCGTCATCAAATAGGTGCCAAGGTAGCGAGCGGAAAAACGCCCGCTCGGTTAAGCCACAATTTTGAGTCGCTCGACCCAGTCTTCGATCGCGCGGTCAATCAAGGTGAGGCACGCTTGAAAATCTGAACGCTCGCCTCCGTAAGGGTCGAAAATATCCTGATCAATGAATTCGCCCAGCCGAAATACCTTTCCACGCGTGGTCGGATAACGATCGACCACGCTCTGCTTCTGTTTTGCGTCCATCACGAAGATCGCATCCGACTGCGCACACAGAGACGCCGAGAGCGGCCGGGCGCGGTGATCGTCGATCACAATGTCGCGCTCGCGCATCAACTCACGCGCAATCCGGTCGGCAGGGTGGCCGATGAGCGCGCCCAGTCCCGCGGACTCGACCCGAACATGGCGCAGCCGTGCACGCAAAAGGCCGACCGCCATTGGACTTCGGCAGATGTTGCCAATACAGACCACGAGAACCGATTGGACCATGGTCAGTTACCCGATGCGGTTCGTTGCAGGTAGTACGCACCGGTCGCACTGCCCACCAGAGGTGTCACGACGCGGTACCACCTGATTACGCCTGGCGCGTCCACATACACGACGTCATCCGGCTTCATTTCAAACCCGGCGGCAAGCACCATTCCGGTCGGCGACTTGCTGTCGAGATGGAATATCTTCGGAAGCCCATCGTCCGATTTCGCACGCACCACGTAGATTTCACCCGCATCGCCGGTCAACTGGCTGACACCGCCCGCGTCGCCCAGTGCATCGCTTAGCGTCAGGTGACCATTCGTCTTGAAGACGACAGGCCCCGGCTTCACGACTTCGCCCGAGACCACGACCCGATGTTCGATTAAAGGTGGGACCCGGATCGCGTCCTGGTCACGGATCGCAATGTCCTTCGGATTGAGCCCACGCTTCAGCATTTCAGGAAGATTGATCCGATACGTGATGCCGCCGCGGGTCAGTTCGATTCTGCTCAGGTCGCCGGTTGCCGCGACGCCGTTTGCCTGATTCAGCATCTCGGCCAGCGTCATCGGGACATCGGTGATTTGCTTGACGCCCGGCTGGCGCACTTCGCCGTCGATATAGGCTTTCTGACTGCGGTATCCAATGACGCGCACCGTCACCTGCGGATCGTTGAGGTTCTGCTTCAGGTGATCGATCAATTGTTGCTGCAATTGCAGTTCAGTCAGCCCACTGGCCTTGATCTTCCTGACATAGGGAAACTGGACGTATCCGTCCTTACTGACGACAAAACCAGGCAGACTCTGCGCCGTCATACCCACCGTAGCCGGAGAAGCGCCCGAGTCCGTGCCGATCGCGTAACTGAGGTTAGGCATTACCAGTTCAGGGTGGTCCCAAACGATGATGGACAGTACGTCCTGCGCTCCGATCCGATAGGGCGCGGGTGGTGCGATCAACGATGCATAGCTGGTGTCTGCCGCAATGGCCGCCTTGCGAGTTGACGACTCCTGCTCGATCAGCTTGAACGTAATCGGCGTGATAACCGGCACTGAAGAAGGATCCTCGGGATCGATCGGCTTATGGGGATCGAAACTCATCCCTGGCGCAAATGCGCAAGCGCCAAGTGCAAGCACCGAACACAAGGACAAGCGTTGAATAAGTAATGCAAAGCGATTTCTCATTGGCAGTGTGCTAGGGCAGTATGGATCTGCAGACTTCGAAATGACCGACTGCAAAAGCGAAGACCCGTGGACTATTCGAGGGCCCTTGAATGTCAGTCGCGCTTTACGGCTGTTAGACCGCATCGCACAGTCTGCCGTCGCTTTCTTGACGGCTTGTCTTACCGGGATCGGATATTACCGATGCTGCGACGCGGCGAATCGCGTTGACCGAAAACGGCATGCATTTGGCGAAATACGGAAAGTCCCGGGCGGCGCCGGGCGACTTCGAGGCTGGGTCTCCGGACTTTTTACCCAATATGACTGAATCGCACATCAAGGCGCCACGCGGCTTCCGGCCGATGTCAAAACGCCATGCATGAGCACGTTGAGTCGATTCGGACGATTCATTGCCGTTTTCCGTCATCGGAATTTTCGTCGCCAACCTCGTGGTTATGATGCGACGCAAAACCGGTTAGCGTCTGCAAACAAATCGCTAGGGGAATGAAAATGCAATCAGTCAAACCGCTTGAGTTTCATCCCGGTACTCGCGCACCTGAATTTCTCTTCGCGTTGCTTGATGCGTGTCTCGTATTGGCGGGCGCCGAGATTGCGTATGTATTCCGTTTCGAAGACTTCACTGCGTGGAGTAACTCCACGCTGCTTCTCGTCGCCTTCAATACGGCGATGACCGCACTGCTATTCCCCACGTTGGGTATCTATCAATCCTGGCGAGGACGGAATCCGCTGGAGATGGTGACGCTCGTTACGATCGGCTGGGTGGCCGTCTTCGTCCTGGGACTCGTACTGGTCTTCACGACACATCAGGCACACACCCTGTCGCGGCTCTGGTGCGGGACGTGGCTCGTCACGTCGCTTGCGCTGCTCGTCACCTTGCGGCTCGCGCAATATCACTTGTCGAAACAGCTATGGCGACGCGGCATCAATGTCCAACCGGTCGCCATCGTCGGCGCGAATCCGCTCAGCCTTACGTTGATCGATCGCTTGCGTAAGAACGCCCAGTCGGGTTTCTCTCCGGAATGTGTCTTCGACGAGGATCCGCAGGCCTCCACGTACGCCGGCGGACTTCCGGTGATCCCTTCTCTCGACGGACTTGCCGATGCGGTGCGCACCCGAAGCATCAAGGAAATCTGGCTCGTTCTGCCGCTGCGGGAAGAAGCGCGCGTACACGCCGTACTGAACGCATTTCGGCATGACTTCGTGAACGTCCGCTTCATTCCGAACGTGCGTGACATTTCCCTTTTCAACCACTCGGTCTCCGAGGTCGTGGGGCTATCCGCAATCAATCTATTGGCGTCGCCGTCAGCAGATCCACGTTTTGTACCGAAACAGATTTTCGACCGCACATTCGCGGCTCTTGCGCTGCTCTGTTTGTTGCCGCTGATGCTCATCATCGGAATTCTCGTGAAGCTGTCCTCGCCCGGTCCGGTTTTCTTCCGCCAATGGCGCAAGGGCGCGAACGGCAACGAATTCCAGATCTACAAGTTCCGGACGATGGTGGTCCATTCCGAAGATGCCGGCCAGTTGACTCAGGCCAAACGGCGCGATCCTCGTGTGACGCCGATAGGTGCGCTGCTACGCAAGACCAGTCTCGACGAGTTGCCGCAGTTCATCAATGTCCTCAAAGGCGACATGTCCGTAGTCGGTCCGCGCCCGCATGCGTTGCAGCACGACGAACTCTACAAAGACCTCGTGAACGGCTACATGTTTCGCTACAGGATCAAACCCGGCATTACGGGCTGGGCGCAAATCAACGGCTATCGCGGCGAAACCGACAAGATCGAAAAGATGCAAGGACGGATCGCGTTCGATCTCTATTACATCGAGAACTGGACGTTCGGTCTCGATCTCAAGATCGTGCTGAAAACCTTTATCCATGGTTTCAGCGGCGCCCAAGCGTATTGACGGCACGCGTTACTTTCGACCTGCACGCATTCGGGATTTGCCAGTCGCCAAATCCGTGTCTCGCGTCCCCGGTTCAGCGCTGCGATTCACAGTAAAAGCAGCCCTTTTTTTGACCTTTATCTCAATCTTCGAGCTCGCATGAATATCCTGATCACCGGCGGTGCCGGCTTTATCGGCAGTGCACTCGCGCGTACGCTTAACCGCCTCGGCGACACTGTTACGGTACTGGACAACCTTTCTCCGCAGATTCACGGGACTAATCCGGATGAATCCCCGCTGTTCAAGTCGTTGCCTGAATCCGTGCGCTTCATCAAAGGCGACGTGCGTCGCCGTGAAGACTGGCAAGCCGCACTGGAGGGTCAGGAAGCCGTCATTCACCTGGCTGCGGAAACGGGGACCGGTCAATCCATGTACCAGATCGACCACTATGTCGAGACCAACGTCCGCGGCACGTCGCTAATGCTCGATTTACTCGCCGAAGCGCGCGACGCTGGGCATGGCACCGTCCGCCGGCTCATCGTGGCGTCGTCCCGTTCGATCTATGGCGAAGGCAAATACCGCGGCCACGCGGGCTACGTATATCCGGGCACGCGGAAAGCCTCTGACATGCGTCTCGGACTGTATGATTGCCTTTGCCCGGAAACCGGCGAACGTCTCGAACTGGTCGCAACCGACGAGACCTCCAAGACCCATCCCAGCTCTGTCTACGGCATCACGAAACTGTTTCAGGAACAACTGGTTCTCACTGTCTGCGAGACGCTCGATATCGGCACGATCGCACTCCGTTTTCAGAACGTGTACGGACCGGGCCAGTCGCTGCGTAACCCGTACACCGGCATTCTCTCCATCTTCTCCACGCTGCTGCTTCAGGGCAAAGACGTCAACATTTTCGAAGACGGCCTCGAGAGCCGCGACTTCGTCTATATCGACGATATCGCCGAATCCATTGTGCTCGCGCTCGATGCAACGAATAAAGCCGGTGTCGCCTACAACGTCGGATCCGGTAAAGCAACGAGCGTGCTTCAGGTCGCGCAAACGCTGAAGCGCTTCTACGGCGCCACCGGCGCGCTCAACATCACGGGCAATTTCCGTCTCGGCGACATTCGCCATAACTACGCGGATTTGAAAAAGATTCGCAAGGAGCTCGACTTCGAGCCGAAGGTGTCGTTTGCAGAAGGCGCGATGCATTTCTGCAAGTGGGTCGAGGAACAAACCATCTCTGACGCAGGCTACGACCAGTCGGTCGCCGAGATGCGCAGTCGCGGGCTGTTGAACTAAGCGCCCTCACTCTTCAAGGAAATTCGTGATGAAAATTGGCATTGTGACCGTGCTTTTCAAATCGGCCCCGGTGATCGCAGGGTTTATTGCGAGCATGAACGCTCAACGATTCACGGATTTTCATGTCCTCTGTATCGAGAACGACGTCGACAACCGTGCGTGCGAAGCGGCAATTCGCGCAGATCTGAAGGTTCCGTTCACATTCATTCGCAACAAATCGAACCTGGGTGTGGCCACGGCGAACAACCAGGGACTGGACTTCTTTCTTCCGGATGAGAGCTTCACGCATATCCTCTTCCTGAATAACGACATTGAAGTCAACGCCGATTTCCTCCAGCAGCAAGTGGATATTCTGAATGCCAATCCACACGTCGATGCGCTCGCGCCAAAGAGCTTTTACTATGACACGCCCGGCAAGCCGTGGTACGCCGGTGGCAAACTGAGCTACCTCAAAGGCGGCTGCCGTCATTTCGGCCATAACAAACCCGATCGACTGACCAAAAATCTTTTGTATCCGGTTGACTACGCGCCAACTTGCTCGCTCATCGTCAGGTCGCGTCTGTTAAAGGAATCGGGGATCCGGATGTGGGAGGAGCTCTTCGTCTACTACGACGACACGATCTTCTGCCTCGAACTGAAAAGGGCCGGAATCAAGATGTATTACACGCCGACCATTCATCTTCAGCACAAGATCAGCTCTTCAACGGGCGGCAGCCGCTCAGATTTTTCACGTTATTACTTGACGCGCAACTGGCTTTACTGCGGATTGAAAACACGCAATCTCGCTGTCGCCGCGTCGGCAATCGTGTTGACCGTTTTTCATGCGGCGGCACGTCACAAGATCGAACTTCGCGCATTACGCGACGCGCTTCTGATGAAACGGGCTGTCGCATAACTACGTTCGACATCGTATCCGGCCGGCGCCTGGCTCGCTCACACACTATGAAAACTAAAGTTGTCACGCTGGTTTACTACCATCCAATGGCGCGCTTCTTCTGCGCGATAGAGGATGCATGGAAGCAGTTGGATCCCAACGTCGAATTTCTCCATCTGGCCGTTTTCCCAAGTGCGTGGGCGTACTTCCGGTTGCATGGGCGGGCGACCAAGGCGCTGTCGTGGAGGGCATTTCTGAAGAGGGCGAAGGACCGTTCGACCGACCCTGACGTCATTTCGGCTCTGATCCGCTTCCACTTGTCCGATCCGGGTATGACAGATCCGCAACGGGACGCGCTTGACCGCCACGCACGCAAAATGCTCGACGTGAGCCGATCGGTGATCGAGCAGTTCGATCCGGACGTAGCAATCCTGAGTGGCGACACACGTTTGCCCGCCGAGGTGTTGATGCGCACCCTGGCCGATTCGCGCGCGACCACGTGGTTTTTCGAGCAGGGACCGTATCGCACCACGCTTCTGGATCGCGAGGGAGTCAACGCGAATTGTTCGTTCCGTACGGCTCTTGCCGATCTTCCTGCGACGGGTCCTGAGCTGGTCGTACCTGGTCAGCGTCCGAGATGGAACAATCGTCTGTACTCGATGGTCGACAAGCTTGTCGTCGCACAATCGCGGCTTACCGGGTTGCTGCCTCCCGATCTCCGACCGTATCGCCTGGAGAAGTGCCCGTCTGCGCGTTACAAGGCATTGGTGCGCCAATCGGACACCGTGTCCGACCGGCGAAAGACGCTCCTGCTCGCAATGCAGGTGCCCGAGGACGCGAACAACATCTATCACAATCCACTTCAGCTCAGCGACGCTGGATTGATCGAGTTCGTCATGTCGGGTATCCCGCCGGACTGGAAGGTCGTCGTCCGTGAACATCCGCTGTACCGCCGCAAATACAGCGCGGCATTTTATGCGCTGGTGGAGCGCCTGGAGAGAATCGAACTCAGCGGTCGGTCGCTTCCCGAGGATATTGCCCGGACATGTATAACGGTCACGGTCAACTCGTTAACGGGACTTGATGCTTTCGCGGCCGGCCACAGGGTCATCGTGCTCGGCGAATCGTTTTACGATCATCTCAACGGAATTCTGCCGGCACGCACGCCAGCCGAACTCGGACATCTGATCGAACACCCCACCGACCGGTCCAATCCCGCGCCGAACATGTTGCTTGGCACGCTGGTCGACCGGTACTTCTTCCCCGGCCACTTTACCGACGTCGATCTCGGCTATACGCGCGGTATCGCTGCGCGCGTAATCGAGTCGCTCCGCGTCGAGACTCGATAAACAGTTATGACAGCAGCCGGACTTCCGCCGTCGCCGAGCATTGTCAAACGTATTGCGTCGAGTTTCGTCTTCAGACTCTCGGGCGCAGTGACGAATTTTTCGTTCGTGATCTTTCTCGGCCGTTACCTCGGCGCGTCGCAGACGGGTCTCTACATGATTGGCCTGGGGTTTCTGTCGGTGCTGTCGACATTCTGCCGTCTCGGTCTCGAACAGATCGTGATTCGCGAGGGTGGTCCGATGGTTCGCGATCGTCAGTGGGCACAGCTACGAAGCTTGTACCGCCAAACCATGCTCCTCGCCGCTGTCGCGAGTCTCGCCCTCACGCTGACGGTCATTCTTCTATCGAAACCCCTGGCGCTGTACGTCTTTCATAAGCAGGAACTTGCCTCTGTATTGGTGTGGTTCGCAGTAGCGTTAATACCTACTTCGATCGCGATGATGCACGTACCGTTTCTGCAGATCATCGGCAAGCCGGAAAGAAGCATTGCCGTGTTCAGCGTTTGGGTTCCGCTCCTCTCGTTCCTTTCACTATTCTGCATGCCGCCGTCGAACGCGGTGACGGCGGCATATATCTTCGTCGGCGCATCGACCGTTAACCTCGCTATTGCGTACATTCCCTTCAGCAGGTTCATGCGCAGTGCCGGTGGTCTCACCAGTCCGATCGGCCCGGTATGGAATGTCCGCTTGCTGCGGCCAGCACTGCCGCTGCTAATCGGCAACACCTGCCAGATGGCGCTGCTCTGGATCGCGGTTTTTGCGGTGGGCATCCACTCTTCTCCTTCCGACGTGGGCGGGTATTCGGTCGCACAACGCGTTGCGCTGACGCTTTCGGGCTTTCTGGTCCCACCCATCGACGCGCTAGTCGGGCCCAAACTTTCGATGATGCGCGGTACCGCCAGCAAGCACGATATCGAGTGGATTGTTCAACGAGTATCGGCTGCACTGCTGATCCTGGTGTCGGGTCTTTTCGTCGTCCTGGTCATATCGGGTCACCACCTGTTGCGACTATTCGGCAATGACTTTGGGGCGGGTTACGGCCCCCTTCTATTTTTGAGCGCGGGACAGCTCGCCGTGGTCGCAAGCGGTTCGATACGTCCTTTACTGGTCGTTCACGGACTGGAGAGAGTCATCCGTAATGCGATGGTTATAGCGACCCTGGCGTGCATTGCCCTTGCCGCGATTCTCGTACCGACGCTTGGCGGGACCGGCGCGGCACTCGCTACCGCTCTCGCACTGGCGGGCGAAAAACTCGTAGAGGGATTTGTGGCGTGGAAGGTTCTGGGTATCTGCGTCTATCCGTCGCTGTCGTTCTACCGACGTGAGATCACCACCCTCCTGAAGCCCCACGCCAAACGCACACAAACGGAATAGACACGTGAACATAGGCATCTTCTTCAAGATCCGGAATCGTCTTCGGACGTCACTTCAGAGCATCGTGTATCCATTTTTCTTCGCGCGGTTCGGGGCACGTTCCCGCATTCTCAGGCCAATCCGGATCGACGGATCGGACAACATCGCGATCGGCACAGACGTCTTCATTAACAACTTCGCATGGATCGAGACGATTCACGCGTTCTCCGTGCAACCCAGACTTGAGATCCGCGACCGTGTATACATCGGCAACAGCGCACATATTATCGTCACCCAGTCGATCGAAATCGGATGCGACGTACTGATCGCCGACCGGGCCTATGTCGCCGACTATATTCACGGATATGAAAACGTCGACAAACCAGTCAAGACACAAGACCTGATTCAGCGCCGCCCGGTCAGCATCGGGGATGGCTCGTGGATTGGCGAGAACGTCGTAATACTCGGAGCCAGAATTGGCCGCAACTGTGTGATCGGCGCTAACGCCGTCGTCACGAGCGACATCCCCGATTTCTGCGTCGCCGTCGGCGCACCTGCCCGCGTGGTTCGACACTGGCATCCGGATCATAGGCAATGGTTAAAGGGCGGTCCTTCTGCGCGCAACGCCTGTCCCGCTAGTGTCACAACCGAAATCAATCATGCTTAGTGCCCTCTTCCGGCGCGAAATCCGCGCCTCGTTACTGCTGACCGCAATCCTGCTTGTCAGCGGCGGTTGGATCGTTGTGGTCCGAGTTGGCAATTCCGCGATGATCGCCGCGATCCTGGTCGTTCTATTTTGCAGCTTCCTGGTATCCGTACGCTTTCCGCGAGCAATCCGCGGAAGCTACGGAATTCTGGTTATCGCGATCTTCGTTGCCAGCTACGCGCAGGACTTTCAGATCGACGACAAGGAACTCTTCGTCATTCTAAAAGCGCTAATCGCGGGCGTCGCTTGCATCTATTTCAAGCGGACACGCCGCGACTTCCGCGAGCTTTTCGTTGACGTGATGTATTACATGGCGATCATCTCGCTGGTACTTTATCCGCTCGCGTACGTGGCCCCCGGCATCGCACGCCATATCGATGACGAATACAGCACGGTCTTCGGTCTTCTCTATGTCCGCTCGACCGATCTGCAGCGCTTCAATCACTACCGCAATCAGGGCATCTTCTGGGAAGCCGGTGTTTACGGCGTCATGCTGACGATGGCCTTCGCATACAACTGTCTGAAGTACAAGAAACGACCCAACTGGGTATTTCTTCTGGCCGCTCTCTCCACTCAATCCATGGGAGCCCTGTCGGTCTTGATGCCATTCGCTGCCTATTGTTACGTGCATCAGCGCCAGCCGCGCCTCGCAAATCTCGCGGCCGTTATGCTGGGCATTGTGGTGGCACTTGTATTGGCCGCCCCTGGCGCGATCGACGACGCCTTCTCGACCCTCTTCGGCCGCTCGCTGCAAGGCGACTCGAGTATCACCGTGCGAATCAACGACATGACACTCGGGGCGCGCGCCGCAGCTGACAGCTTGCTGCTCGGCCGTCCAAGCGGCGATCTCGACGCCTACAACGCACTTGCACTGGACGAGTATGGGTACATCAAGGAAAACGACGCCGGCATATCGAACTCGATTACCGGCATGATCTACAAATACGGCGTACCTGTCACCGTGATCTATTGCTGGGTTCTCTGGCTCCGGGTGCGTAGGGATTTCGGATCTATGGCGCCACTTGTTTTTGCCGTTTTCGCCGGCTTGCTGATGATCGAACCACTCGGTCTGTCTATCTTCATCTTCATGCTTCTCGCCTATCGAGACTATCCGTCGGTAGCCGGCCGGCAATAGGTCCGACATGTCTCACGAAGCCCGTTTTCAAAGCGGTTGTAGTGGGTTACCCGGATCTGCCAAAAGTATGTCGAATAAAGACAGTCGACGCACAACACATAGGTTGCTCAGTAGAGTCACTCCGAACGAGGCACACAGGATAGAAGCACATGAGCATTTTCCCAGTTGTTCTATGTGGCGGCAGTGGAACGCGGTTGTGGCCGATGTCTCGTGGCGGTCAACCAAAACAGTTCCTTACGCTGGCGGGCGAGCACTCGCTGCTGCAGACTACGCTCAAACGCGTCAATGCCCTCGACAACACCAAGCCACCGGTTCTGGTTTCAAATGCCGAATACCGCTTTCAGCTTGCCGATCAATTAAAGGAAATTGCTCTCGACGTCTCTGCGATCATTCTTGAGCCAGTTTCGAGAAACACCGCGGCGGCGATTGCGGCCGCGGCACATTTCGCTATCCAGCATGATCCCAAGGCACTGTTGCTGGTACTGCCGTCCGATCACGTCATTCAAAACGTAGACGCGTTTCACAACGCCGTCGAAACCGGCATTGCTCTGGCGCGCGATGGACGGCTGGTCACATTCGGAGTAGTGCCGACTGCGCCGCACACCGGGTTCGGTTATATCCGCAAGGGTGAGTCGTTGGCGGACATGGAGCACGAGGCATACAACGTCAGCGCCTTCGTCGAGAAACCTGACGCCGCGCTCGCTACCGAGTTGCTGGCCAGTCGCGACTACTTGTGGAACAGCGGGATTTTCCTGTTTGGCGCAGCCGTCTACCTGGACGAACTGAAACGATACGAGCCAGACGTTGCCCGTCTCGCGGATCAGGCATACAAAGATGCACGTCCTGAACCGCAATTTTTCAGGCTCGGCAAAGAAGCCTTCACCGAATGTCCCAGCATCTCGGTGGACTATGCGGTCCTCGAGCGTACCGATCGCGCGGCGGTTATCTCTGTGGACAATCTCGGCTGGAGCGATATCGGATCGTGGTCCGCACTGCATGAGATTGCGCCGCAAGACGAGCAGCGCAATGCGCTTATAGGCGACGTATTGCAAGATTCCGTATCGAATTCTTATATCCGCGCTGAACATCGCATGGTCGCGGCAATTGGCATCAGCGACCTGGTAATCGTCGAAACGGCAGACGCTGTGCTCGTCGCCCATCGCGATCTGGCCAAAAACGTAAAGACTATCGTCGACAGCCTCAACGCAACCGGACGGCGCGAATCCGTTACCCATCGGCGCGTGACGCGCCCTTGGGGCTCGTATGAATCCATCGACCAGGGCGAGCGCTTCCAGGTCAAACGGATCGTTGTCAATCCCGGTGCTCAATTGAGTCTTCAACTGCACCATCATCGAGCCGAGCATTGGATCGTGGTCAAGGGCACGGCGTTGGTTACGAACGGCGACCGCGAGGACTTGTTGACGGAAAACCAGTCTACCTATATTCCCGTTGGGGTATCGCACCGACTGTTCAATCCGGGAAAGATCCCACTTGAGCTGATCGAAGTTCAATCCGGAGCGTATCTCGGCGAGGACGACATCGTTCGGCTTGAGGACCGCTATGGCAGAACCGGCACCGCATAGCGCTTAAGCGCTGCTCGCGCTTGCTTTTATAGAGGCGGGCCAGCGGATCTCACCGCGCGATCTTGGGTGTATCGGGCCGATACAAGGCAGATTCGACAAGATTCTCATTTACTTAGTTATCCAAATTCTCCGACGGAAATAAACCCTGTCGGAGTGCTTCGTCACGTCTTATCGACCTGAGGCCTGTTAAATGACCACCAAATGCACGATGTTCGGGATAGAGATAGACGCCATCTCAATGGATACGGCCGCAAAGACGTTGGCACGGTGGCTTGAATCGCCGCGCACCAGATGCCGTTACGTGGTCACGCCGAATGTGGACCATATCGTCAAACTTCGAAACTCGCCGGCATTCCAGGCTGCGTATGCAGACGCTTCGATGATACTGGCAGACGGTAAGCCGCTCGTGCTCGCATCGCGGATGATGGGGCGCGCATTAAAGGAGACGGTGCCCGGCAGCGATCTCGTACCCAGTATCCTTCATCAGGCGCGGTCAATGAATCAGCCGATGCGCGTGTTTCTGCTAGGCGCCGGCCCAGGTGTAGCGGAGCGCGCCGCGCGGATCATTGCGCAACGGTGGTTGAACGTTCTGGTAGTCGGTACGTACTGCCCTCCTTTCGGATTTGAGACAATGCCGTCCGAGTGCGATCGCATTCTCGACGAAATCGCCGCAGTTGAGCCGGATCTGTTGATCGTTGGACTCGGTGCGCCCAAGCAGGAACTATGGGTGCATGAATACAGGGCGCGCATCAGCGCAAAGGTGGCGATCTGCGCGGGCGCGACGATCGACTTCATTGCAGGCGAGAAGGTGCGCGCACCGGTCTGGATGCGCAGAACTGGTCTCGAATGGTTGCACCGGATCGTCACCGAACCCCGGCGTCTGTTGCGCCGCTATGCACACGACGCATTAGTCTTCCCAACCGTTCTGGTCAGGGAACTCGTGAGCAACGCCGTTGCGCGCAATAAATGATTGACGACAGAGAGTCATACCGTGACTAACCGACGACAGGCAATCAAGGGTGCCCTCGCAGGCACGATTCTCAGCGCGGCGGCGGCCGTCAACGGGCAAACGAAACCGGACGCGTCATCCGTAGATACGGGGTTGTCGAAGGACACGCCGCCGGGAGCAAGCAACGCTCAATCAATCGCATTCAAGGCGGCCGCGCCGACAAGTGTCGTCCGGACGGTGGCCGAAGAGTTGAACGATGCCGACATCAATCCCAAACGATTTGGTGCAAAGGGCGATGGCCGCACCGACGACAGCGCGGCGATCCAGTCTGCGATCGACCTGCTCGAAACACGTGGCGGCGGTGTGGTTCGCTTTCCTGCCGGGCGTTATCGCTGCAATGTCGTCCTCAAGAACGGCGTGTCGCTTGTATCGAGTAGCACGATGTTCGGCTATCTTCCGGGCCATATTTCCGGCGTAACGCTGGTGCAGGCAGACCACGGCTTCGTGGTCGATACGCCGGCGACACTCGTGCGTGGAATCGGCATCAGCGGCATTAATTTCGAAGGACGCGGCGCCAATTTCCCCGGTGGCGGGGTGCGCTTTCAACTGGTCAAATGGGCGGCTATACGACGTTGCACGGCCAACAATTTCGCCGATCAGGGCTTTCAGCACCTCGCGGGGTTTGGTGTCGTGTTTGAAGATATTCTGACGACGAACGTCTTGCTCAATCGCCAGCGCGATCGAATTTCCGGATGCATCGAAACGTTCGGCACCGACGATTTCCTCAACCGCATCGAAGCCAACCCTTCTCTGATCGCGGGTCGCGGTCCGGTCACGCCGGACCTGCTTCTGTGCGGCATTGTCGTGGGCGGGGCAAACAACTTCCTCTCGAATTGCATTGGCGAGGATGCCGAACGCGGTATCTACATCGCACCGTTGCGAGGATCACAGCACCGCATTTCGCAATGCCGCGGCGACTCCAATATCGGCCACGGCTTCTATGTGGATGGCAGCGCCATATGGAGCACATGCTTCGGCTACAACAATAGTTCCGCCGAGGTCGGCACCTACAGCGGCTTCTACATGTCGTCGAAGTCGCGCTCGAACGTGCTGACCTCATGCCGCTCCGAGGGTCGAAAAGAGCGTCTTCAGAAGTATGGTTTCGAGGACTACGTCAGCGAATCCGATCCGGATGCGCGCAATCAATACTTCGCCTGCGCGGGCAGCTTCAATCAGGCTGGATTATTCCTGGTGCAGAACCATGAAGGGTCGAGCGTGTCAGGCGCGCCGCTCACCATTAAGCCTCCGGCTGGGACGCGGATCGTCAACGTCACCGGTTCAGGTCTCGTTGTGCTTGATAACTACATGACGCCCACGGACATCTCGTACTTTTCCGGCGCCGCCGATGGTCAAACGATTCGCGTACTGGGGAATCCGAATGTGACGATCGTTCACGGATCGGGCATCGTGACGCGTTCGTCTAAAGACGTTGTGCTGAAAGCGGACACGATCTACGCATTTACCCGATACGTGGACAAGTGGTACATGAATTGAGTGGAGCGGAAACAATAGGGTCCGTGCGATGCGAAATGTTGCCTCACCTTGAGCGAGCCTCGCACGGTGCTATTTAAGAATGGCCAGCAGATCGGCAACGCTTATATCGGGCAATTGTTTGGCAAGCATATCCCAGAAGATCAGATCGCGCATAGCACTCGCATCTTCGGCCGTAGTCCACTCACGCGCGCCGACGATGGAATCGGCCGTCTCGGAAGCGGCGCTAACGATTGTCTGAATTTCTTCTATACGCATGAATGCGTTATCGGCTACGTTCAGGACTTATTTAGCCCTGCGCGTTGAGAAAATGGCAAACCGCCGAAAAATTCTGCTTGGATCCGGTTTTTAGGCGGGTGAACTGGCAGTGGCAGTCCCATGATAGCTGGAGTTTTTGCCGCAAATTACCCAGGAAAGCCCTACCTTGAAAAAGATCGGCTCGAGTGACATCCCGTCAGGGTGCGCGGAGCGGCGACCACCGTCCTGCCGATTCGTTTTACATCGCGTTCTCGCATAACCCATATCTATAAATGTGCTATACATCCCGTCTCATTTCACGGGTAAATTTATGCATATACGCATAAATCCCGCGCAAACGGGATTACGGATGTATCCGATACCGGATTCTCTCCGCTAAAACGGAATTTCTGCAGTCAGGTCGTGAACGGCCAATGTGTTGGCCAAATCGGACATGTAATAATTAAGCTAGAATTGATGCTTAGCATGCAAAAGACAAGAAAAATACAGAGTCCAGGGCGGGGCTTCGAAGGCTAAAACATTCCGGGGGAAAACAAATGGAGCTGGTACATACTCTGCCGCGCTGTTCGCGGCAAAGTGCCGTGAGAGCACAGACGCGTGAGATGACTCACGTCGACATAGCGTTATTCAACGGATTTGCACTGCCAAAAGTCGCGGCAATCATCGAGATTTTCCAGAAAGCGAATGCGTTCAGCGCATCACAGCAATTACATCGCGCGCGTTACGACGTCTCTTTGCTGTCGGCGGCAGGCGGCCGTATCGCAAGCTCGTCTTCGGTATTCGTCTGGACCGAGAGTGTCGACTCGCATCAGGTCAGGAATGACAGACATCTGCTGTTTATTGCAGGCGGCGCGGGCGTACCGCATGCGTGCCGCGACGAACGCCTAAGCAATTGGCTGCGCCGCAGGCATCCGTTCAGCGAGATCGTTCATCCGATCGCCGAGGGCAGGCTGTTACTGGAAGCAGCAAAGCTTCCCAGCCGCTACTGTGCCCTCTTATATGGCGAGGATGAGACGGGCGACTACTATCAAACACGAGCACTGAGCGAAGCTCCGACCGAGGTCGCCACAGCACTGCGTATCGTGGAAGAGGATATGGGACTGGAAGTGGCGCGTCATGTCGCTGAATCGGTTGCCCCTCAGCAGGATGTGCCCTGGGACACGTCCATTTCCCGCAGCGGAGCGCCCAAAGTCAGTGAAAAGATCATGACATCGGCGCGCTGGTTGGAGGCAAACGTCGACCGGCCCGTTTCTATCGACGCGGCCGCGAAGGTGGCCGCGATGAGCGAGCGCAACTTCCTGCGCCGCTTCAAGAGCGAGATCGGGATGACCCCCTCCGACTATCTGCTTCGCGCTCGTCTTAACATGAGTTGCCGGATGCTCGTGGAGTCGCGCTTGCCTGTCGATAAGATTGCGCGACGTTGTGGCATTGGCAGCGGCGGTCAGTTGGCCAAGTTGTTCAGGAAGTATCTTGCGACGACACCCACCGATTACCGCTTGGGCAGGGCACCGGCTCCCGCGGAGCAATCTTGAGCGAACGTCTCGGCTAAGTTCCTCCGGTAAAGCACGTCGCAATTCCGTTGGCCGCCCGTTCCTCCCGAACTTTCCGCGAAGAGATTATTTCTAGCATCGTTATGCGTGGACTAGATCGCAACAGAACCTCGCCGCTGCCATCGACGCCATGGATCCACGCGCTATACGCACTGCGCCGTGGTGCTCATCACCAGGCCTTCACGTATCCGCTTTAGCCAAAAGTGGCGCTTCTTCCGCCACCTCGCATCCATAGCCGGTTTTCGCCCCTATGGTTACGCTCGACCACCCGAGTCGATCTATCCGACACTACGCAGACGCTGCCTGGTCAGCTTCGCTTTGGCCCGTCTTGGAAGGCCGGCTACTCTCTAACGTCTGTATCGCGAACACCCCGGACAACTCATGCTCAAAGTTACGAAGGCCATATTTCCGGTGGCGGGTCTCGGCACCCGGTTCCTTCCTGCCACGAAGGCGAGCCCGAAAGAGATGCTTCCGATTGTCGACAAGCCGCTGATCCAGTACGCGGTCGAAGAGGCAATGGCGGCCGGCATCACCGAAATGATCTTCGTCACGGGCCGCAGCAAGCGCGCGATCGAGGATCACTTCGATAAGTCATATGAAATCGAGGCCGAACTCGAGGCGCGCGGCAAGGACAAGCTGCTGGAACTCGTGCGCAGCATCAAGCCGAGCCATGTGGACTGTTTCTATGTACGTCAGCCGGAAGCGCTGGGCCTGGGCCACGCGGTGATGTGCGCCGAAAAGCTGGTGGGCGACAACCCGTTCGCCGTGATTCTCGCGGACGACTTGCTGTACGGCACGCCGCCCGTCATGACGCAGATGATCGAGGTGTTCGACCACTATCACAGCTCGGTGATCGGCGTCGAGGAGATCCCGGCTCAGGAGACGAAGTCGTACGGTATCGTCGACGGCAAGAAGTGGGAAGACTCGATCATCAAGATGTCGGGCATCGTCGAAAAGCCGGAGCCGAGCGTGGCGCTGTCGAATCTCGGCGTGGTCGGCCGTTATGTGCTGAAGCCGCGCATCTTCGACCATCTGCGTGCGTTGAAGCCGGGCGCGGGTGGCGAATTGCAGCTCACCGACGCGATTCAGTCGCTGCTCGCCGACGAACAGGTGCTGGCGTACAAGTATCACGGCACGCGTTTCGACTGCGGCAGCAAGCTGGGTTATCTGAAGGCAACCGTCGAGTTCGCCTTGCGTCACCCGGAAGTGGCCGCCGATTTCGAGGAATATCTGCTTGCGCGCACGCCAGTGACCGCAGGCTGACAGACTGATCTGCCGCGGATACGTCCAACACCTCCGCAGGTTTTGCGACCGAAGGAATGGACATTCGTCCGGCGGCCGGTGAATCTTGACCATATCGGCCAAGACTATGGTTCATTCAGCCGCGCTTTCGTGCCGCTAGCGCGGCATCGGTAATATCAAAACCTGTCGCGCCGTCTCTCGACGTCGAAGAGCGATTGTCCCAAGGCAGTCGACCATTCGACCGCAAACTTCGAACGGACGGTTTTCATTCAAGGCGGTTTAACGTAGCGGGCGCACAGGAAGTTATGGGCGAGTTTATTCCAGAGTATCTGGTCCGAGAACAGGCAGCCGTGGGTGCGCTCGTATTGTTCGCCATTCTGCGCATTGTCTGCGCCGCTGTCGCCGTCGAGAAGGGCTGGCGCATATCCGTCGTGCAATCTTATTGCATTGCGATTGCAGTACTTTACTGCGCACCTCAGTTATTTGATCTGTTCGTGCACTCGTATGGAATGCGGGCCGCGGCTGCGGCCGCGGAACTCGAAGGTAAGGCGGCGGGCTCAGCGGTTGCGCTCTTTTTCGCGCCCATTCTGAGTCACAAGCTCGGCTACGAATAGTTACCGCGCCGCAGCCGACGCAGCATCCTCTCCCACCGCCGCATCCGCCGACGCAACATCGGCCGCCACATGCGACAGTTTCATCATGCGCGGCTGGAGCAGCAGCGCGACGAGCCCGCTCCAGCCGGTCTGGTGCGAAGCGCCGACGCCGCGTCCGTTGTCACCGTGAAAATACTCATGAAACAGGATGAGATCCTGCGAACGCGGGTCGGCCTGCAGCATCGGATAAGCAGCCATCACGGGCCGGACGCCTCGTGCATCTTTAAGAAAGAGCGTGGTGACGCGCCGCGCAAGGTCGTCGGCAATCTCGCTCAGCGAACAACGCTTGCCCGATCCTGTCGGATAGTCGATGCGGAATTCATCGCCGTAGTAGCGGTGGAACTCATATAGCGATTCGATCAGCAGGTAGTTGACAGGAATCCAGACCGGCCCGCGCCAGTTCGAATTGCCGCCGAAAACGCGCGAGTCCGATTCGGCCGGCTGATATTGAATGCAGACATTCACGCCGTCATGGTCGAAGACATAAGGTGCATCGCGATGCACGAGCGACAGCGCTCGCACGCCGTGCTCGGAGAGAAATTCGTTTTCGTCGAGCGCGCGGCGCAGCAGTGTTGTCATACGGTGTCCGCGCAATAACGAAAGCAACGTGGTATTGCCCTTACCGGGTTCGGTCCAGCGCGACACCAGCTTGGCCAGATTCGGTCGATGATCGAGAAACCAGGCTAGCCGTTCGCGCAATCCCGGCAGATGACCGTACACGCGATCCTCTAACACGTGAACGGCGAACATCGGAATCAACCCGACAATCGAACGGATGCGCATTGGCACACGGGTTCCGTTCGGAAGGCGAAGTACGTCGTAGAAGAACTCGTCCTGTCCGTCCCATAGCCCCGTTTTGCACCCTTCGCTGCAACTGACCGCTTCCGCGATATACAGAAAGTGCTCGAAGAACTTCACCGCGATTTCAACGTACGCGCTGTTCGTCATTGCGAGTTCGAGGCCGATCTGCATCAGGTCGAGTGCGTACGAGGCCATCCATGCCGTGCCATCCGCCTGATCGATGCGGCCGCCGGTGGGAAGCGGCGAAGACCGGTCGAAGATACCCACGTTGTCGAGCCCGAGAAAGCCGCCCTGAAAGATGTTGTGATCATCGGCGTCCTTGCGGTTGACCCACCACGAGAAATTGAGCAGGAGCTTGTGGAACATGACTTCAAGAAACGCGTGATCGCCGACGCCCGTCACCTCGCGGTCGAGTTCATACACGCGCCATGTGGCCCACGCATGCACCGGTGGGTTGGCGTCGCCGAACGCCCACTCGTAGGCGGGCAATTGTCCATTCGGATGCATATAGCGTTCCTTCACGAGCAGCAGCAATTGCTTCTTCGCGAAGTCGGGATCGATCATGGCGAACGCGACCGCATGAAAGGCGAGATCCCACGACGCGTACCACGGGTACTCCCACTTGTCGGGCATCGACACGATGTCGCCATTGCACATGTGCCGCCAGTCCGCATTGCGGCCGTTCCTGCGAGCTCTCGGTGGCACCGGTTGGCCAGGGTCGCCGTCGTGCCAGCGCGTCACGTCGAACTGGTAGTACTGCTTCGACCACAGCATGCCGGCGAGCGCCTGGCGCTGCACGAGCCGCGCATCGGCGTCGGCGATGTCGTGCTGAAGCGCCGCGTAGAATTCGTCGGCTTCCTCTTGCCGGCGCGTGAAAAGCGCTGGCATGTCGAGACGCACGGTATCCGCAGCCGCTTCGGGACGCCAGCGCAGGTACACCACCGAGCGCTCATGTGGCGCAAACTGCAGGGCTACATGCGCGGCGGCACGAGTGCCCTTGTCGCGCCGGATTGCCTGCTCGTCGCCGTCAACGAGGTAGTCATTGAAGCCGTCTTTAAACGGCCCTGCTCCATCGACGCCGAAGATACGGCGCACATTCGTTTCGTTTTCGCAGAAAAGCCACTCGACCGGCTGTTGCGCAGACGCCGTCACGATCATCGTTGCGAGTGCGGGGTGGCGCGCGACGACACGCGTGCCGTCCTCTCTATTCGACTCCAGCGTAAGCGACGGTTTGCCGGGCTTACCCGACCAGGCCCATCTGTTGCGCGCCCAGAATTGCGGCAGTAGATGAAGCGCCGCGCGCTGATCCGCGCGGTTTTCGACGGTCACCCGCATCACGATATCGTCAGGTGTGTGCTTCGCATACTCGACGCAAACGTCGAAGTAGCGGTTGTCGTCGAACACGCCCGTATCGAGGATTTCATATTCGGGCTGGTCCGCGCCCCGCCGCAGATTTTCGTCGATGAGGTCCTGGTACGGGTACGCGTCATGAGGATACTTGTACAGCATCTTCATGTACGAATGCGTCGGCGTGCCGTCGAGATAGAAGTAAAGCTCCTTCACGTCCTCGCCGTGATTGCCCTCCTCATTCGCCAACCCAAAGAGCCGTTCCTTGATGATCGGATCGTGCCCGTTCCAGAGCGCGAGCGATACGCACCAGTCGAGTGGGTCGTTGCCGAATCCGGCAATACCGTCCTCGCCCCAGCGGTACATGCGGCTGCGCGCATGATCGTGCGGAAAGTAGTCCCATGCGGTGCCGTGTTCGCTGTAGTCTTCGCGAACAGTGCCCCATTGCCGCTCGCTCAGATAAGGCCCCCAGCGGCGCCAGCGGTCGAGTTCGGGACCATGAAGACGGGCACCTTCGTTCGACTGGAGCAGATTGGTTGCGTGTAGCGGTGACATGGCACCTCCGGGACCCGACATCGACCATCCAACACGTTCAGTACATCAAGCGTCTGTCCTTTTTCATCAGGAGTACCGTTGCACGGCGCACCGCCGTGCTTCAACAAACGCTTCCAGCAAGGGCGGCCAGACACTTCTCTAATGATAAGCGCCATCGCGCTGCAATGAGTGAACCTCGCAGCCGCCTCTTGCTGCATACTTAAACGAAATATACCGCCGGGAAGATCGTGACGATGACGAACCTTGCTCACTCGTGGTTGAGTTTCAGCGGGCCTGTGGCCGCTGCACAGTCCGCCGGCCGCCCGCTCGTCGCGCTGGAATCGACCATCATCGCTCACGGCATGCCCTATCCGGAGAACGTTCGCACTGCGCGCGAAGTGGAGGCCGTGATCCGCGGGCTGGGTGCCGAGCCCGCGACTATCGCATTGATCGACGGGCGAATCCGCATCGGCCTTTCGAACGACGAACTGGAACTGCTCGGGCGCTCGGACCAGGTACACAAGGTCAGCCGCCGCGATCTGCCGGCCGTGCTGGCCGGCGGCGGCCTTGGCGCCACCACGGTAGCCGGCACGATGATATGCGCCGCCTTGGCCGGCATCGAGGTCTTCGTGACCGGAGGCATTGGCGGCGTGCACCGGGGCGCGCCGGAAAGCTTCGACATTTCGGCCGACCTGCAGGAACTGGCGAAGACTTCGGTGGCGGTGGTCTGCGCGGGCGCGAAGTCCATTCTCGACATCGGACTCACGTTGGAATACCTGGAAACGCACGGCGTGCCGGTGCTCAGTTGCGAGCAAGACAATTTCGCCGCGTTTTACACGCGCGACAGCGGTTTTCGCGCGGACTTCAGGCTGGACGATGCGGCGGAGCAGGCACGCTTCATCCGCACCAAGTGGGACTTGGGCCTCGTGGGCGCGTGGTGTTGAGCACGCCAGTGCCGGAAGCGGCAGCGATGAAGTCCGAGGAGATCGACGCGCTGACCCAGCAGGCGCTCGCGGAGGCCACGGTGAAAGGTATCACCGGTAAAGCCGTGACGCCCTTCCTGCTGGCTCGCATCAAGGCATTGACGAGTGGACGCAGCCTGACGACAAACATCGCGCTCATCAAACACAATGCCGAAGTCGGGGCGAGATTGGCGCTGGCGTTGGCACATGCAGCGCGCGGGGCCTGTTCAAATCGTCGATGACCTCGTTCTTTGTTTGAGTCCGTAAGGCACTATAGTGAAGACTACTTTCACTCCACGGCAAGAGGGCTTCCATGATCGCATGCAACCGTCGCACCTGGGCCAACGGGCTCCTGGTCGCTACATTGCTCTATTTCCCAACCGCCCACGCCCAACTCGGCAACCTTCTCAATCAGAGTGGAAACGGCGCCGCCGCTGGCGGACTCGACAGCCTGGGCGGTTTAGGCAGCGGGTTGTCGTTGCAGTCGCTAACGTCCGGCAGCACGGGCAACGTCGCGGGCGTGCTTGAATTTTGTATCAAGAACAACTATCTCGGTGGCAGCGCGTCGTCGATCAAAGATGGGCTCATGAGCAAGCTGCCGGGCGGTTCATCGTCGAGCGACAGCGGGTACACCGACGGCGCCAAAGGCATCCTGAACAGTGGCGACGGTAAGCAGGTGGACCTGAGTGGCGGCGGTCTGAAGGAGCAGATCACGAAACAGGTCTGCGACAAGATTCTGGCCCAAGGGAAATCTTTGCTTTAAGCAAGTGACGGCGCACTCAATCCGAAGAGAGTGGCGATGTGACTTCGTTCACGTTGAAAGCGCGTTGGCAGCTATACCGAAACGAAACCGGTTGACCACGGCTATTCCGTTCAAGTCGCGATGGTTCGGCGATCCGCCGTCGAAACGCTAGCGCATTTCGGCGCGAAGTTCCCGCACTCCGCGGCCGAGCCTCCGGCGCAGCAAAGTCCGCAACGTCGCCGAGTCGGCGTAACCCACCTCGCTCGCAATTCTCTCGAGGTCGTAGCCGATTGAGACGAGGTTCTGCGCCCGCTCGATTCGCAAATCCTGAAAGAAGGCCAGTGGCGACTTGCCGAGCACGGCCTCGGTACGGCGCTGCAAAGTGCGCGGTCCAACGGACAAAGCAGCCGCTGCCGCCTGAAGCGAAAACCCTGCCGAAAGATTGTCGCGAGCCCATCGCTCGAAACGCGCGACCAGCGGATCGGCGTGAGCGAGGTGATCCGGAATGATGTATTCGGACTGGGAAGAACGCTTGTCTATGAGCATGAAGCGGGCAACCAGCGTCGCAAGTTCGGGGCTTGCCTGACGCAGCAGCCAGAGCGCAAGGTCGAGATGACCCATCGCGGAACCCGCCGTCACCACGCGTTGTGAGGCGACGACCATGCGCGAATCGTCCAGATTGACAGCCGGATAGCGTTGGCGGAAGAAAGGCGCGAGCGACCACGTGGTTGTCGCCTCGCGGTTATCCAGAAGCCCGGCTTCGGCCAGCAGGAAAGTCCCGATACAGGCAGCCGCGACGCCGACGCCGTCGGCATGCCAGCTGCGAAGGTACGCCATCGTGTCGCGCATGTCTGGACGGCTCAGCGCCTCGATCAGGCGTTCAGGCTGTCTGACATTCGGCGCAGGCACCACCACCCAATCGGGACGGCTAACGGTGCTTGCGGGTTCGACCGCGGTCGACAAGCCATGCGCGGTCCGAATGCGTTTGCGCACGCCGACGACTCTGACATCGAAAGGCGGTGCGGCGAAGCCTTGGGCCACGGCGAGCTCGTTGGCAGTCGCAAAGGTATCCAGCAGGACCGTGAGCCCGGTATCGAACAGGCCGTCCAGTGCGAAGATGACCACTTTCATGTCGCAAATAGCTCCATTAATGTCATTTGCGACTATAGCCTCGCGTCTGTCGGGCGTCTAGACTGCACAGCAATACGGCCAGCGTGACGCGCTGGCTGATCATTCAGTCAAGCCGCCGGCACTCAGTCGCGCTTGCAAAGGAGAAAGCATGAGCGGTTCGATAGACGCTGACCTCGACCGTCCGATCTGGGCGGCCCTCACGACGAAGCAGGCGCACCTCGGATATGGCGATGCCCTTGCCCGTCGATACCACCTCGATGTGGCGCCCTTCGCGGCTCTGGCATCGGAAACGCCCGCGGCATATCGGGCGCTGCTTCAGCTTTTGCTGCCTCACGAGCAGGCCGCCGTGCTGCGATCCGACGAATCGATCGGTCCGCTAGACGGGCTTCAGATCACGCACGCGGGCGTGATCCATCAAATGATCGCGCGGCATCGCACAGCAGCGAGCGTGGACGACCACGACGTAATTCGCTTGGGTGACGCGGACGGGAAAGATATGCTTGAGCTCGCCCAGAAGACCAAACCCGGTCCTTTCGGCAAGCGAACGGGCGAAATGGGCAACTACATTGGAATTCGCGAGCAGGGGCGTCTTATCGCAATGGCCGGCGAACGAATGCGCGTTGACGGATACGTTGAGATCAGCGCTGTTTGCGTAGATGAAGACTATCGGGGACGTGGCCTTGCGGGGCGGCTCATCAAAGTCTTGCGAAGAGAGATCGAGCAACGGGGGGACACGCCGTTTCTTCACGTGTTCAGCAACAACACCTCCGCGATCGGGTTGTATGAGCGTCTGGGATTTGAATTGCGTCGCACGTTTCAGCTTACTCGTGTTGGACATGCTGATTCACGTTCGGCCGCAGTCGCTTAAACCTATTCCGGGAGATGTCGAATCAGGGGCTTCGGACGGTTCGTATCGCTTCGCGATTCTTCCTTAACTTCCCCTCGTCCTCGACGAGTCACGAAACTTCGACGCGCCATATAGCCCGAAGAAAGGGAGGTCAACCGGCGGAGACATGCAGCGTCGATTCAGGCCCAGTTGATGGAGGGTTTCGGTCTTGGACAGTTCGCGGCACCACGAACGGGTTTCGCAGCAGCCTGAAACACCTCTTGGGCCGGCACCAGGCCGGCCCAACCTGCTCGTCAGGCAGCCGGGGCGCGATCCGTTGCGGCATCGCACCACCGGCCGAACGCTTGCATCAGCCGATGCGCGCGTTGCTAACCGTCACCGTCGGGCCGCCCTTGTCCCAGTCTTCCAGGCTCAGCCCGGTTTTCTTCCAGACCGGGTTGGCGCTGGTAATCGATCCATTCACGACGTAGCCATTCAATTGCAGGCCCTGTACGTTGAATGAACCGCCGGGACTGCCCGTATCCGTATGGCCGGTAATGCTGATGCTGACCGTCTTGTTGACCGGACCCGGGAAGAAGCCAAAATAAACGTTAATCCCGCCGCCGGCGCAGTTATTCGTCGTCGGGCTGACGATGCGGATGTTTTGAAACACGGCGCTATTGTCATTCGGTTCGATATCGAGACCGGCGCCGGGAGCCGTTCCGCCGATATTTTCCCAAAGCGGACTATTAAACGTGATGCCACTGCCGCTGATAATCGATACGCCCTGGCGTCGGCATCCGGTCGCGTGGTGCGAATTGACCGTGATGTTCGTGCTGTAGCCGTTGCTCTTTTTATCGCTGTTGTTGATATAAATGCCGTCGCCCCAGCAATTGATCGTGGTCGGAGACGTAATGGTGCAATTCGTCGCGCCGTTAATCGAGATCCCCATTCCCCATTCGCCCGACTTCGCCGAATTCAATTCCTTGCTGCCGTCGAGATACGGGCTTTCAAGCGTGACATTATCCACGTCCCCCAAGCGCAGGATTTCATACGTATCGGTATTATGCGCCAGCAGTTTGATCGAAGCGCCGCTTGCAAACCGCACGTGGCTATTGGTGCGCAGGTCGAGGCCGGCCACATCGATCCGGCTCTTGCCGGTAATCAGCAAAATCTGGCCAATGGAGCCGTCGATTGCGCGCTGGAGTGCGACGCGATCGTTGGTGGACCCATCGCCCTTTACGCCGAACGACGTGTCGAGAAGAACGCCCTGCGTGCTCGTCGGCGAGCTCGCGCCAGCCGGGGAGCTTGCCGCCGGCGGGGAGCTTGCCGTTGCCGGCGCGCTCGCGCCGCTCGACGAACTGGCGCCCTTCGGGTTTGATGCGCCGCCGCCGCGTCGGTATCGGTCCGCGACCGCGTCGGGACTGGCGGCATCGCCACCACCGCCGCATGCGGCAAGCACGAACGCGCCGCCGCCGGCCAACAACGACGTCAGAAATTTCCGACGGACCGTGAGTTCAGTATTGGAAACAGAGAGTGTTGCCGCTGGTGTATTCTTAATCATTCAAGTCTTTCCAACTATGCCGGCGCGATCAAAAGCCAAAGCCCAGGCGAACGACCGCAACCATACAGGCGTTAACAGGGAATTTAAGCGAGATAATGGGCGCAAAAGCCCGAACGCTTAAGTACGAGTTACCCCGCGTAATCGGCGATGCGAATACGCGCGGGCGCAAGCGAATACCTGAAGAGATCTCCGCTTAAAGCAAAGAGAACTTCAGGATTGGTAAAGCAGATCTTCCGGAAGGGTTCGCCAGACTTGCATTTCGATGGCGCTAAAGCGGCCGATGAGACGCACAGTAATAGCTAGAAGGTAAATTATTACCATCTATTAATAATCGTATCAGATTAACAAAGTCAGTCCTACGTCACACTTGTTACAATATGTACATCATATCATCATACTTTTTATAAAATCCGGAACAAATTCCCTGAACCTCTATCTTTTCAACGACTTCCGTACCGACAGTTTTGTCTGCTGAATGGTAAATTTTTATAAATGTATGAAGATAAAAACGTATCAGGAACGACACACTTTTATTGTCTGATTAAATATAAATAAATATATGAGTAATTTAATCGAAAGGAATAAAATCCGGAGAATTCGCATTATGCGTGCTTTCACGCACCAGCGCACGACGCGGAGGCCGAATCGAGCTGCATTGGCGGTTTCCAGCGAGCGTCGGACACCTGCGCGCGAGCGGGCTTGAACGTCGCTTGCCTACTCGTCCGATAAATCGATTTATCGGTGTCCCGTATCAAAACAACGCATTTGGCGTATTTTAATTTTGTCGGACGAGTACTGCCGAACAATCTCATTCCGGTTTATGCGCCGGCTTTGTCCGGAGGACGATTTTCCCCGAGAATAAATTAGTGGGGCAATCGCCAGCGCTGTGTGCGAATTCGCACAGTGCGCGTTAAATTACCTTGAAACACAACAGCTACGGGTAAATCCTTAATCGACTTTTTTTAAAAAAATACGCGCAATCAGTGAACGTTTGTTAAAGGGCAAACGTTGTTCAGATCAAATTCATTCTCTGCCTCGTGCAATGTTGTTTAGCGCACCGAAGCGGCCTCTAAAGAGCGATCCAATCGACCAAAACGCTCAAAACAAAAAGAGGCTCACACTGATGCACTACGAGACAAGAACATTGCGCGGTGCAGTTGCAAAAGACCTTGCAACGCCCGCTTTTTGCAACCCGGCCCCAGTCGGCGACAACAACCAGACCGATCGAGGCTAGCCATGAAACCGATCGCATTCGGTGGACGCTTTGGATGGCTTCATGCTGGAGAAGGCACGCATGGCGTGGTGCTCTGCAGCCCGTTCGGCCATGAGGAGCCGTGGTGCCACAAGGGCATCCGATATCTCGCCGAAGAACTGTCCGCGTACGGTATTCCCACACTGCGCTTCGACTATCTGGCAACGGGAGACTCCGCGGGAGTCGACGGCAATGCCCATCATCTTGAAGCCTTCGTGTCCGATATCGTCGCGGCCGTCAAGCGCCTGAAGGAACAAACCGGCGTGACCAGCGTGACGCTCTGCGGCTTGCGTCTCGGCGCGACCCTCGCTGCGCTGGCGTCGCGTGCATGCGCGGCCGACTCGCTCGTGCTGCTCGCGCCCGTCACCCGCGGGCGCACCTATCTGCGCGAACTGGCGGCACTGCGCAAGGTCTGGCTCGACAATCTCGCCCCGTCCTTGCGCGCAACGCAGCGCGACAAGCCGTTCAACGTGCTGGGACAGGTTTACAGCGACAGGCTTTGCAGTGAACTGGACGCGCTCGATCTGTCGAAGGCGATGGACATGCACTCTGCGGTTCTCACGCGCGCGCTCGTGCTCGATGCGCGCGCCCGCGCCAGCGCCACGCTGTGTTCGACGCTGCGTGGACGCGGCGTCGCGGTCGAAACGGGCGTGCTGGAAGGCTACCTCGAATATATGGATGAGACGAAGTCGTCGACTGTGCCGGCTCGCGCGTTCGACGAGGTCGTCAAATGGATCGTGGACGGCGCCCCGGGAACGCGCTTCCACAACCAGGTGAATAGAGGCGCACGGCCGAGCGTATCCCTCGACGACGAAGCGATCATCGAAACGCCCGAAGCGCGCGAGCGCCCGGTCATCTTCGGCGCCAACGGCCTGTTCGGCATGCTGTGCGAACCGCGCGGCAGGATCGCGTACGGGCCCGTCATGCTGATCACCAATACTGCCGGCAGCGTGCATCATGGCGACAGCCGGCTTTCGGTTCGAATCGCGCGGGAAATGGCCCGGCGCGGCATTCCATCCATGCGCATCGACGCGCGCGGCATCGGCGACAGTCCTCCGCGTACGCCACAAGGTCCACTCGATCTGGTGCCGAAGATCCACGCATCCACGACTATCGAGGATGTCGCGACGGCCGCCGCCTGGCTCAAGCGCAAGGGCTATCAAACGGTCATCTCGTTCGGGATCTGCTCGGGCGCCTACAGCGCCTTGCGCGCGGCGCTCGTGGAGCCTGCTCTCACGGCCGTCATCGCGGTCAATATCGTGCGTTTTTACATACCCCCGCACATGTCGATGGCTGAACTGGAGGAGTTGCAGCGTAACTCGCTGAAGCGTGTCGGGCCCGCGATATTCAAGCCGTCCAAATGGTGGCTCGTGCTGAGCGGAAAGCGCAAGTTCCGGCCCATCGCGCAGGCCGTCGCAGCAACTCTGCTCGCGCGTCTGCATTCGCATCGGCTGGACGCAGCCGGCCACCGTACTGGCGCGGCCGAAGCCGATACGCTGACGCACCCGCACGGCGTCGTTCACACGCTCGAACGCAAAGGCGTGCGGACTCTCTTCGTCTACGGTTCAAGCGACGAAGGAATGGATCAGCTCAATGCGCATTTCGGTAAGCGCGGGAAGAAGCTGTCGCGCTTTTCGCATGTCAAGGCGGTCGTTCTGGATGAGCTCGATCACGCGCTCTTCGATCCGCGAGCGTCGGCAAAAGTCATTGCGCTGAGCGAGGCGTTCATCAAGGATCTGCATCAGAAGGCAGCGGCGCCGAAGGTCGTCAATCCGCTATTGGCCGTGCAGCAGCAGCGTTGAGCGAGAAGCCGGGGCGATTTTTCTACCTTCCCGCCGATGACACCTCAGCGCGCTTGCGCTGCAGAAATCGGCGCACGGACGGATCGCGCTCGAGTCCGATCGCGAGATCGTACGCGCCGAGCGCTTCAGCCGTCGCGCCGGCACGCGTGAGCAGATCGGCGCGCGCGGCCCAGTACGGCTGGTAGTCGGCCAGGCGCGGATCGTCTGCATACGGCTCGAGCGCGTCGAGCGCCGCCAGCGGGCCGTCGCGTTCCGCCAGCGCGAGCGCGCGGTTCACCGCGACCACCGGCGAGGCTGCAATCGCGAACAGCGCATCGTAGAGCTGCACGATCTCGTCCCAGTTCGAGCGATGCGTGCGGCAGCGGTGCACATGCGCCGACTGCAGCGCGGCTTCCAGCTGAAAGCGTCCGATTGCGTTGAATGCGCTCGCGCGCAGTAACAGTGCGTCGGCTGCGTCGATCATGGGTGCGTTCCATGTCGCCGGATCCTGAGCCGACAGCGGCACATAGTCGCCGGCCGCATTGCGTCGCGCGTCGCAACGCGCCTGCGCATACAGCATGAGCGCGAGCAGACCCAGCGTCTCCGGCTCCTCGGGCAGCAGTTCGACGAGCAGGTGTGCAAGGAACAATGCCTCGCCGGTGAGATCGCGCCTCTCTGTATCGCGGCCGAGCGGGTCGGTCCAACCTTCCGCATACGCCGCATAGACCGCTTCCAGCACCGCAGCAAGCCGGCCAGGCAACTCCTCGCGCTCGGGTACGCTGAACGGAATGCCCGCCGCCCGGATCTTGTTCTTCGCCCGCACGAGGCGCTTGCTCATCGCGGCGGGCGACATCAGGAACGCGGAGGCAATCGTCTTCGCTTCGAGCCCCAGCACGACTTGCAGCATTAGCGGCGTGCGAATCGCGGCCTCGAGCGCAGGGTGCGTGCATGCGAACAGCAGCGCAAGCCGCCGGTCGGGCAACGCGGCTGCTTCACGCTCGTCGATCTCGTCGGCGAGGATCGTGAGCTGGTTCGTCACTTCGTCGCCGACGCGGCGATGCCGCGCGCCGTCGATTGCCCGGCGACGCGCGACCGTCATCAGCCACGCTTCGGGATTCGCGGGGCAGCCGCGCTCCGGCCAGTCGGCGAGCGCGGCCGCAAACGCGTCGGCCAGCGCGTCCTCGGCCGCGGCGACGTCGCGCGTGCGCATTGCCAGCAGCGCGACGAGCTTGCCGTAACTGCGACGCGCGACCGCCTCGGCGATCGCACGCGCCGCGCTGTCAGCGCTCACGGCCGCAGCCATCCCGACTCACGCAACGGAAGGCGCATCGTACGGAGCCGTCCAGACCGGGCGCACCTCCATGAGGCCGTGCGCCGCGCCGGGGCAACGCGACGCCCACGCGATCGCCGCGTCCAGGTTGGGCACATCGATCAGGTAGTACCCGGCCAACTGCTCCTTCGAATCGGAGAACGGTCCGTCAAGCACCTGCGGCTTGCCGTCGACGAGCCGCACCGTGGTCGCCGTGTTCGTGTGCTGCAGCCGGTTGGCGCCGACCAGAACGTCCGCTTTTTTCAACGATTCGGTGTACGCGTGATATGCGGCGACGCCTTGCTGCCGCTCACTGTCGCTCATCTGGTTCCAGCCGTTTTCTTCCGAATAGATCATCAACAGGTATTGCATAGGAGCCTCCGTCATGGGTTGAGGCGGGTGACTACATCGGGCCGCCATCACAATGACGCGTGGGCCGCATGCTGACGGACAGCAGGCCGCGAAAAATGTCGGACGGCAAATGCATGGTAAAGCTAATCAGCCTCGCGCAGCGCATGGAGATCGTCCAGCGCTTCGGCAAGGCAGGCGGCAAATGCGTGGCAGGTTCCGCTGATCGGGTCGGATTCGAGGGGTGCTATCCCGGCCACTTGCGCGGCACGGCGGGGTGGCTCACGAACCGCCCATGCCCACTGTTCATCCGGGTTTCAAGGACCGCCACCGTTGAGCCCGCGTCTCTCGGCCCCTAAATCCGCTCTTCAGCCGCCACTCTTATATAAGATATAAGACAATTGACCTCGAGCGCCCATCCCTTTAAAATTGCACCCAAACGCTATCCGGCACAGCCATGGCGGGCCGGAAGCGATCCCCTGAAACGCCAACATCAGCAGGTTCTTTCATGCTTGAAAACTTTCGCGCTCACGCAGCCGCACGCGCCACGCTCGGCATTCCGCCCCTGCCGCTGACCGCCCAGCAGACCGCCGAACTGGTTGAGCTCCTCACCAACCCGCCCGCAGGCGAAGAGCAAACCCTGCTCGACCTGATCACCAACCGCGTGCCCGCCGGCGTCGATGAAGCCGCCCGCGTGAAGGCCGGCTTCCTCGCTGCCGTCGCCAAGGGTGAGACCGCCTGCGCGCTGATCTCGCGCGCTCGCGCCACGGAACTGCTCGGCACCATGCTGGGTGGCTACAACATCCAGCCGCTGATCGAACTGCTGTCGGACGCGGAAGTCGGCACCGTTGCCGCGGACGCGCTGAAGAAAACCCTGCTGATGTTCGACGCGTTCCACGACGTCAAGGAACTGGCAGACCAGGGCAACGCCAACGCGAAGGCCGTGACGCAAAGCTGGGCCGACGCCGAATGGTTCACGAGCCGTCCGGAAGTGCCGCAAAGCCTGACCATCACCGTCTTCAAGGTGACGGGCGAAACCAATACGGACGACCTCTCGCCGGCGCCGGACGCCACCACCCGCCCGGACATCCCGTTGCACGCGCTGGCAATGCTGAAAAACGCGCGTCCCGGCATCACGCCGGAAGAAGACGGCAAGCGCGGCCCGATCAAGTTCATCCAGGCGCTGAAAGAAAAAGGCCATCTGGTCGCCTACGTCGGCGACGTGGTCGGCACCGGCTCCTCGCGCAAGTCGGCCACCAATTCGGTGCTGTGGTTCACGGGCGAAGACATCCCCTTCATCCCGAACAAGCGCTTCGGCGGCGTGTGCCTCGGCGGCAAGATCGCCCCGATCTTCTACAACACCATGGAAGACGCGGGCGCGCTGCCGATCGAACTCGACGTGTCGCAAATGGAAATGGGCGACGTGGTGGAACTGCGTCCCTACGAAGGCAAAGCGCTGAAGAACGGCGCGGTAATCGCCGAATTCCAGGTCAAGTCCGACGTGCTGTTCGACGAAGTGCGCGCGGGTGGCCGTATTCCTCTCATCATCGGCCGTGGCCTGACCGCCAAGGCGCGCGAAGCGCTCGGCCTCGCTCCGTCCACCCTGTTCCGCCTGCCGCAGCAGCCGGCCGACAGCGGCAAGGGTTTCTCGCTCGCGCAGAAGATGGTCGGCCGTGCGTGCGGCCTGCCGGAAGGCCAGGGCGTGCGCCCGGGCACCTACTGCGAACCGAAGATGACCTCGGTCGGCTCGCAGGACACCACAGGCCCGATGACCCGTGACGAACTGAAAGACCTGGCGTGCCTCGGCTTCTCCGCCGACCTCGTCATGCAGTCGTTCTGCCACACCGCCGCTTATCCGAAGTCGGTGGACGTGAAGACGCACCGCACTCTGCCGGACTTCATCAGCAACCGCGGCGGCATCGCGCTGCGTCCCGGCGACGGCGTGATCCACTCGTGGCTGAACCGTATGCTGCTGCCCGACACCGTCGGCACCGGCGGCGACTCGCACACGCGCTTCCCGATCGGTATCAGCTTCCCGGCGGGTTCGGGTCTGGTCGCGTTCGCCGCCGCCACTGGCACGATGCCGCTGGACATGCCGGAATCCGTGCTGGTTCGCTTCAAGGGCAAAATGCAGCCGGGCGTCACGCTGCGCGACCTCGTCAACGCGATCCCGCTGTACGCAATCAAGCAAGGCACGCTGACGGTCGCCAAGCAAGGCAAGAAGAACATTTTCTCGGGCCGCGTGCTCGAAATCGAAGGTCTGCCCGATCTGAAGGTCGAGCAGGCGTTCGAACTGTCGGATGCATCGGCCGAGCGTTCGGCTGCCGGCTGCACGGTGCACCTGAACAAGGAACCGATCATCGAGTACCTGAACAGCAACGTCACGCTGCTCAAGTGGATGATCGCGCAGGGTTACCAGGATCCGCGCAGCCTGCAGCGCCGCATCAAGGCAATGGAAGCATGGCTCGCCGATCCGCAACTGCTGTCGCCGGACGCGGACGCCGAGTACGCAGCCGTGATCGAGATCGACCTCGCCGATATCCACGAGCCGATCGTCGCCTGCCCGAACGACCCGGACGACGTGAAGACGCTGTCCGAGGTGGCCGGTGCGAAGATCGACGAAGTGTTCATCGGTTCGTGCATGACCAATATCGGTCACTTCCGTGCCGCGTCGAAGCTGCTGGAAGGCAAGCGCGACATTCCGGTCAAGCTGTGGGTCGCGCCGCCCACCAGGATGGATCAGAAGCAACTGACCGAGGAAGGCCACTACGGCGTGTTCGGCACGGCCGGTGCGCGCACCGAAATGCCGGGCTGCTCGCTGTGCATGGGCAACCAGGCACAGGTGCGCGAAGGCGCGACGGTCATGTCCACGTCGACCCGTAACTTCCCGAACCGTCTGGGCAAGAACACGAACGTGTACCTCGGCTCGGCCGAACTGGCGGCAATCTGCTCGCGTCTGGGCAAGATTCCGACCAAAGAGGAATACATGGCCGACATGGGCGTGCTGACCGCCAGCAGCGACAATATCTACCAATACATGAACTTCGACCAGATCGAAGACTTCAAGGAAGTGGCAGATAGCGTCGCGGTGTAAACAGGCTTAGCGTTTGCCGCGGCCACCCGCGGATCTGGCAGCCGGCTTGCGTGACCCCGCAACCGGCTTGCTGGCGGATTTGCTGCGTGGCTTTGGCACGCCGAATGAGTGACCGCTGGGCGAGCTTGTGCCTTTACCTGCGGCCACAGCGCCCTGCGCCGCCGGCTTGCGTTTGTTTGCGCCACTTTGCGGGCGTGATTTTTTGCTGGGCACCTGCACGGCGCCCGGCGCAGCTTGCGGCACTTTCGGCTTCTTAGGCTTCTTGGGTTTCTTGACGATCTCGCCTGTCGCGCTAGTTTGCGGCACGCGGTGTTCGGCCTCGAAACCCGGCTCTTCCTCACGGCGCAGCGTTTGCCGGATCAGCGCTTCGATCGCGGCCAGTTGCGGCGCTTCATCGGCGCAGACAAGGGACACCGCCACGCCACTGGCACCCGCGCGGCCGGTACGGCCGATACGGTGCACATAGTCTTGCGCCACGATCGGCAGATCGACGTTGATCACCAGCGGCAGGTCGTCAATATCCAGCCCACGCGCCGCCACATCGGTGGCTACCAGCATTTGGACTTCGCGCGTCTTGAAGCGCTCCAGCGCACGCAGGCGCGCGGGTTGCGGTTTGTCGCCGTGGATGGTGTCGACCGCATAGCCCGCGTCATCCAGCATGGCCGCCAGGTATTCCACGCCGTTGCGGGTTTTGACGAATACCAGCGCGTGCTGCCACTTGTTCTTGGCCACAAGGTGAATGAAGAGGTCTGGCTTGTTCTTCTTATCCACCGGCACCACCCACTGCTTGATCCTGCTGGCCGTGACGTTGGGCGGGCTGACGCTGATATTGACCGGGCCGCGCAGAATGCCCGCCGCCATGGCGCGGATATCGTCCGTAAACGTGGCGGAGAACAGCAGGGTTTGGCGCTCGGCAGGCAAGGCAGCAAAGACGGCGTTGAGTTCGCGCGCAAATCCCAGATCGAGCATGCGGTCGGCTTCATCCAGCACCAGCGTTTGTACCTGATCGAACTGCACTGCGTTCTGGCGATTCAGATCCAGCAAACGGCCCGGCGTGGCAACGAGCACATCCACGCCTTTGCGCAGCTTCATCATCTGCGGGTTGATACTCACGCCGCCGTAGGCGGCCAGAAATCGTAAGTCGAGACCTTTGCCGTAATCGATAAAGCTTTGCAGCACCTGTTCGGCCAGTTCACGCGTGGGCACCAGCACCAGAACGCGCGCGCGGTTGCTGGACACCGCCGGGCCGTGTTGCACCAGCCGTTGCAACAGCGGCAGCGCAAAACCCGCCGTTTTGCCCGTCCCGGTCTGTGCCGCAGCCATGACGTCCTTGCCGCTGAGCACAGCGGGAATCGCCTTGGCCTGCACCGGCGTAGGTGTCTGGTAATTGAGGTCCTGCACATTACGCAGCAAAGGATCGATCAGGCCAAGCGAGGCAAAAGACATTGGCGTATTCCAGGCTAAAGCCGCAATTCTAACGGTTACCGTCTGACACATTGCAATCGGAGCAGTTGGGCGACGATGAATGCGTTAGACGTCCGGGTGTTTCGTGAACACCGTCGGTCTCCGGATGGCGGCGGGAATGCAGCGTACGCGATCCGTGCTCTACGCACGCCTTCTACGCGGCTCGGCAACGCCTGATGTCTCGCCGGTAAACCATGGATGGCTGTGATCCATATCACCTGGGATCAATACTGCTTATCGCAAGAACGTGGAGCGCCAGGCCAAAGCTGGGGCGAAGGGAATTGCCGCGGGCGGCGAAGCGCAAGGTGGGTGCGACTGCCAATCGCACAAGACACGCAGGAGGCGTACCATCTGCTGCGTCGATAAAACGGCGCCCCGACGGATTGCCGTTCGCTACGGCAACCGCGAGATAACTAGCGGGCTCGGCTGCGGCGCTACCATGCTGTCCGATCCGGCATCGGCAATCGATCTCTCAAGTAAGCACGGCGAACCCACGGTCTATGGCGAACCACGCGAATCAACAACCGGAATCGAACGCTACTCCATCGAATCGATCGCTCGAACGCGGGCTCGAACTGTTGCGCGCGTTCGGCCCCGGTGCGACGCTTCTCGGCAATGGAGAACTCGCGGAACGCACTGGCCTGCCGAAGGCAACGGTGAGCCGGCTTACGCGAACGCTCGTCGAGGCGGGTTATCTCGAGCACGATGCCGCGCGCAGGGCATACAGACTGGGCCTGCCCGTGCTCAGTCTGGCGCAGGCGTTGCGCAGCGGATCCACAGTCCTGACTGCGGCAGGACCGCTAATCCGCGACACTGCCCAGGCGAAGCGCATCAATGTCGGAATCGCCGGCGCCGACCGGGAAGAGATGGTCTACCTTGAATCCATTCGCTATAACCAGCGGGCCTCATTGCGTACGATCGTCTCGGGACAACGCGTGCCAATGGAACTGACCTCGCTCGGCCGCGCGTATCTGGCCACGCAGCCGAAGCCCGAATTCACTCGTCTGATGGACGCGTTCAAACGTCGCGGACGCAGCGGTTGGGAGCGCCTCGCGCGAGAAATCGCCGAGGCCGTGGATGACGTGCACCGAAACGGCTATTGCGTCGCAAGCTGGCAGCCCGAAGTCATTGCGCTAGCGACACCGCTCGCCATTCCCGGACACCGGATGTTGATCCTTAACTTTAGCGTCCGCACGGCGGCCTCGAAAGACAGCGTGATAAGCGAACTGGCAGCGCCCCTGCTGCGTCTGCGCGACGACATCAAAGCCGCATGCGCGCGCCAGGAAGATTGAAGCCAGCCAGCGAATCCTTCACTCGCGACGCTCACTGATCGCGCGGGCCGGAACGCCCAGCACCACCGCAAGGCCGCCGAGAATGGAGACGGCCGCGACCGCATAGAGGCCCATCGCGCTGCTGCCGAAGTGCGTCGATGCATAGCCGATCACCGAGGGCGCGGAAATCCCGCCGAACTGGCCGAGACTACTAATCAGGCCGATGCCGCTAGCCGCGGCGGTGCTCGACAGGTACGCGGGTGGGATCGTCCAGAACAGCGACAGCATGCCAAGATAGCCAGCCGTGGCAACGCAAAGCAGTGCCACCAGAATGCCTGCGTGATTCGCCGCCGCCGGCAGTAACGCGACGCCGACCGCGGCCATCAATGCGCTTGCCATGAAATGCCACCGTCTCTCCAGCATGCGATCCGAGCTCCGGCCGAACAGATACATCGCGACTGCGCCGACCACATACGGAATCGCGGAAAGAAGTCCAATGTGCCAGTAGTTCGTTACGCCGCTTTTCTGGATCACGCTCGGTGCCCAGATATGCACGACGATGCTTGCCCACGGCACGCTGAAATAGGCGAACGTCAGGAAATAGAATTTTGGCTCCTTCAACGCAGCCCAGATCGAACCATGAGCACGTGAGGCCTTCGTTTGCGCGTCGCGCTCGAGTTCCGCCAGCAGAAGCGCTTTTTCGTCGTCGAGGAGCCAGCTCGCCTGCTCGGGACGGTCCGTCAGATAGACATAGGCGAAGACACCGGCGACGACTGACGGAAGTCCTTCCAGAAGGAACAACCATTGCCAGCCGTTGTAGCCGAGCAAGCCCGTCATGCTATTGAGAATCCATCCCGACACGGGTCCACTGACAATGCCGGATGCGCAGATCGCCATCATGAAGATCGAGGTCACGCGTGCGCGGCGTGCGGCCGGAAACCAGTAGGTGAAATAGAGAATCACACCCGGAAAGAATCCCGCCTCCGCTGCGCCCAGCAACACGCGCGCGATGTAAAACTGCGTCGGCGTCTGCACGAACGCGCTGCCCGCCGAAACGATGCCCCATAGCGTCATGATCCGCATGAGCGTTTTTCTCACGCCGACGCGGGCAAGCCATAAGTTGCTCGGCACCTCGAAAATCATGTAGCCCACGTAGAAGAGTCCTACGCCCAGACCGAACGCGGCATCGGAAAGACCGATGTCGCGCGAGAACTGCAGGTGCGCGAAGCCGATATTGGCGCGATCCAGATAAGCGAAGACGTAGCAAACAAAGAGGAACGGCAGCAGCCGCCAGGTGACTTTCCGGTAGACGGCTTCGGTCTGCGGTTGCGCGACGGCGCTGACGTCGATTGGATTTGAACGGGCTGCGTGCATCATGTCTCCGGAGCTTATATGGACCGCAGGTGGGTCATGGCAAGTCCCTGCGTTGGAATCCATTATCGATACCGAACGGCCGATGACAATGCGCCAATTCCATGCAGTGGAATTGACGGCTCCGGGGGACAAACGCGCTCCGTTCCACAGAGTGGAATTGATGGGATGTCGCGAGCGACTAGTGAAGCTAAGCTGCATTGGCAGATTAACCCAGTCGGCCGACTCCAATTCAACCATCGAGACGCGCATGAGCACATCCACCATTCAAGTCACTATCGAATCGCAGATCGCTACGATCGCGCTGAATCGACCTGAAAAACGTAACGCCATTACCAACGAAATGCGCGCCGAACTGATCGGCGCGCTGGACACCGTTTCGCGCGACCGCGAGGTGCGCGCCGTCGTGTTGACCGGCAACGGCAAGGGATTTTGCGCCGGCGGCGACGTTAGCGGCATGGCGCAACGCATGGAAGCACCCGCCGGCGAGGTCGCGTTCAATGGATGGTCCCGCCAGCAACTCGTGCATCACACGGTCAATCTGCTCTACTCGATACCCAAACCAACCATCGCCGCGGTCAACGGGGCGGCGGCGGGCCTCGGCGCCGATATGGCGCTCTCATGTGACTTCATCATCGCGTCGCAGGAAGCGAGCTTCGCGTGGAGCTACATCAAGCGCGGTCTGATCGCCGACGGCGGCGGCATGTACTTCCTGCCGCGACGCGTCGGCCTCGCACGGGCGAAGGAACTGATCTTCAGCGGGCGTAAGGTCGAGGCGAACGAAGCATTGGAAATCGGCATCGCGGATCGCCTGAGCGCGCCGGACTCGCTCATTGCCGATGCACGCGCCTGGGCCGCTGAATTGAGCCAGGGCTCGGCCACTGCGCTCGCCCTCGGCAAAACCATTCTCAACCAGAGCTATGAACTGTCCGCGCATCAGGTGTTTGCGCAGGGCAGCCAGGCACAGGCCGTCTGCTACACGAGCCGCGAGCATCGTGACTCGGTGCTCGCGTTTCTGAACAAGACGAACTGAGCACGCAGGAGAAGACCCACATGAATGCAATTGCAAAATTGATGCGCCCTGCAAGCGTTGCGGTGATCGGCGCGTCAGCGGACGCCGCCAAGACCTCAGGCCGCCCGATCGCGTACCTCCGGAAGCACGGCTTCGGCGGCGACATCTACCCGGTCAACCCGCGTTACGAGTCGATCGATGGCCTGCCCTGCTATCCCGATGTCGCCTCACTGCCGTGCGCGCCCGATGTCGGTATCGTGCTGCTCGGTGCCGAACGCGCTCACGTCGCTGTCAGGGATCTGGCGAGCCGTGGTACGAGCGCTGCCATTGTGCTGGCGAGTGGTTATGCGGAGATCGGCGAGGAAGGCGCCAGGCGTCAGGCGCAATTGATCGAAGCAGCAGGCTCCATGCGTCTGCTCGGACCGAACACGATCGGGCTCGTGAACCTGACCGATCGCATCACGCTGTCGGCAAGCGGTGCGCTCGAAACGGACGCGTTCACAGTCGGTGGAATTGGCGTGGTATCGCAAAGCGGCGGGATTCTCGGCTCGCTGCTTTCACGGGCGGCGGCACGCGGCATCGGCTTGTCGAAGCTCATCTCGACGAGTAATGAGGCCGACCTCGACATGGCAGACTTCGTCGACTATCTGGTCGACGATGATTCGACTTCTGTCATTGCGCTTTACATGGAAGGGCTCCGTCACCCGGACCGATTTCGGCGTGCGGCGTTACGGGCGGCGGCAGCAGGCAAGCCGGTCGTGGTCTTCAAGATCGGGCGTTCGGAGTCAGGCGCGCGTTCGGCGGTCTCGCATACGGGCGCGCTGGCGGGCTCCGACCGCATGTACGATGCGCTGTTCAAGCAGGTCGGCGTCATTCGTGCGCAGACGTTTTCCGATCTGCTCGATATTCCTCATGCACTCGCTGCGCACCGCAAGCTTGCCGGACGACGGGTGGCTATTTTGACCTCGACTGGCGGCGCCGGCACGCTCGTTGCCGATAGCCTCGGTATGGCAAACTTCGAGACCCCACCTCCTGACGAGGCGACCGCTGCAAAGCTGCGAGCGCTCCAGACCGGCGATCATGCGGTGCTCGACCGCAACCCGATCGATGTGACGCTCGCGGGCCTGCAACCGGCGCTTCTGCGCGGCGCGATCAGCACGCTGCTCGACAGTCCGACTTACGATGCGGTCGTGGTCATCGTTGGATCGTCGGGTCTCGCAATGCCCGACCTGATGGCCTGCGCGATTCGCGATTCGCTGCCCGGCAGCGACAAACCTGTGATGGCGTTTGTGAGTCCGCACGCGCCGGAGATCACGCGCATGCTCAACGAGCAGACAGTGCCGGCGTTCCCGTCGCCCGAGAGCGTAACGAGCGCGCTGGCTGCAATGTGGCAGCATCGCGAGTACATGCAACGTGCTGTGAGTTCGCACGAACAACACGCTGCAGCAGAAGTCGACGTAAGCGATCTACCTGCCGGATCGCTTAACGAAGCGCAGGCGAAAGAGCTGTTTGCGCGCTTCGGCGTCTCAGTGGCGCACGAACGTATCGTCACGAACGCAAATGACGCGGAGACCGCCGCTCGCGAGCTGGGTGGCAAGGTCGTGCTCAAGCTGCTGTCTAACAAGATCACACACAAGAGCGATGTCGGCGGTGTAGCCGTCGGTGTGACCACTGACAATATCGGAGCGCGCCTGAACCGCATGCGCGACGAGGTTGAAACCGCAACCGGCGTATCTGCGGATGCATTTCTCGTGCAGGAAATGGTGAGCGGAACAGAACTGATTCTTGGCCTTCATCGCGACGCGTTGGGCACGGCCTTGCTGCTCGGCATGGGTGGCATCACGGCAGAATTGTTCAAGGACACGACCATGCGTCTCCTCTCCGCCAAAGCGCCGCTGTCACGCTCAGACGCGCTCGAGATGATCCACGAACTGAAAACCTGGCCACTGCTCGATGGTTTTCGTGGGCGGCCGCGCGCTGATATTGATGCGCTGGTCACCGCGATCGTCGCGTTCGCGCGGATGGCCGTGAGACTTGGTGGGCGTATTGTCGAAGCCGAGATCAATCCGATTTTCGTGCTGCCTGCGGGACAGGGAGTGCGGGCGGCGGACGGTGTTGCTGTACTCGCACGGGAAGCCACGATAAACGATGATGCTCGCGCCGCGCACGACGACTTATCCCCGCTGGCGTCGCACAGCGATTTGGCAAGCTGACGGCGTTGGCAACTCGCGGCGGCGAGTGTCGGCAGCCGCTTCCGCTTTTTCCACAGAAACGCAGCCACCTCCTGCCGTGCGTCCCTTGCGCGCGATCCACGGCACCCGGATACATCAAACTTTCATCCGCGTAACGCTTCCACTGCGCTATTGATGAACCGCTGCACCTCTTCGCCCGCTTCGCTATACGCGCGCGCACTGCTCCACTCGGCAATTTCGTCGAAGCGGCGAGCGATGGTCTCCGGCGTCAGTTCCTCATCGCGCAGATGGCAAGGCGCAGTCTCCATGACTGCCGCAACTGAAAATGAACCCCCGCCTGCGGATAGCACGACCCTGGAAGGCGCGTCGCTGCTGCACAGGAACAGTACGCCGGGCGTGACTCGCTCGGGGCGAATGGCGTCAAGCGCGTCAGCAGGCAACAATGCCTCGGTCATGCGGGTTGCCGCGATCGGCGCGATCGTGTTGACCCTGATGTTGCTCCTCAAGCCTTCCTGATGAAGCACGTTCATCAGCCCGACCAACGCCATTTTGGCGGCGCCGTAGTTCGCCTGGCCGAAGTTTCCATAGAGCCCTGCGGCGGACGTCGTCATGACGATACGGCCGTACTTTTGCTCGCGCATGATGTCCCACACTGCTTTCGTACAATGCACCGAGCCCATCAGATGCACGTCGAGCACCGTCTTGAACTCCGCCAGGTCCATCTTCGCGAAACTCTTGTCGCGCAGAATGCCCGCATTGTTGATCAAGATATCGACGCGGCCGAACGTGGCCATCGCCTGCGCAACCATGTCGGCGACCTGCGTATAGTCGGCAACGTCGGCACCGTGTGCGATCGCGCTGCGACCCGTGGCGCGGATCTCATCCACGACTGCTTGCGCCGCCGACGATGAACCGCCGGTGCCATCCCGATTTGCGCCGAAATCGTTAACCACCACCGCTGCGCCGCGCGCGGCAAGAGCGAGTGCGTGTTGGCGCCCAAGGCCCGCACCTGCTCCTGTGACAATGGCGACTTTGCCGTCAAAGCGAATGCTCATTATCTCCCTCTCCTTAAGTACAAGCCGCGCGGGTCAGTAGAAGAAGCGCACGATGGATTCGGCCACACACGCAGGCTTGCTCTGCCCGTCGATTTCAACAATCATTTCGAGCTTGATTTGCGCGCCGGTGGTTCCCAGCGGGTTCCATTCGACAAGCCTGAACTGTGCGCGCAAGCGCGAGTTCACGGGAACCGGTGCCGCAAAGCGCACCTTATTGAGGCCATAGTTGAGCGCCGAACCGATGCCACGTACCTCGAACGCGGTCGCGAGAAATGCGGGCAGCAGGCTCAACGTCAGGAGGCCGTGCGCGATCGGCATGCCGAATGGACCGCTGCGCGCGCGCTCGACATCGACGTGGATCCACTGGTGATCGCCGGTCGAGTCCGCGAACAGATTGATGCGGTGCTGATCGATGACGAGCCAGTCGCTTATGCCGATCGATTCCCCGACAAGCGGCTTGAGCGCTTCGATGCTTTCGTAATGTTTCATGCGTTTTCCGTGGACAAACTCAACGCATCGCGCAGCGAGGCCGCGCAATATGCGTCGTGCTGGTCGCTGGTTCCGTACAGAAGGTCGCCAACGACAGCGCGTTTGAAATAGTGGCCAATCGTGTATTCCTCGGTCATGCCGATCCCGCCGTGCAACTGAATTGCCTGACCGCATACCTGCTTCGCCGTCCGGCCGATCAGCGCCTTGGCCGCCGACACCGTGTGCTGACGCGTCGCTTCATCGCCGTTTTCGAGCGATGCCAGCAGCACATACAGCATTGAGCGTGCAAGCTCCATCTCGGCGGCCATGTCGGCCATCCGGTGCTGCAACGCCTGAAAACTGCCAATCGGTACGCCGAATTGCTTGCGTACCCTCAGAAACTCCGCCGTTGCGACGACCGCGGCTTCCATCGCGCCTACGAGCTCCGCGCACAGCGCCGCGGTTCCGTGAGCCAGGCCGCGGCGGAGCGCGCTCAGACCGCATCCCGGATCGCCCAGCACCGCTTGCTGGCCGACCTGCACGCCGTCGAGTTGCAACTGCGCGGCCCAGCTTCCGTCGTGCAGCGGCACCGGGCGCACCGTCACGCCTTGCATCGCCGCGTCGACGAGGAAGAGCGCCGGGTGGTCGCCGCTTGCACCGGTGCCCGCGATGCGCGCCGACACGATGAACTGATCTGCACCGGGCGCACCCAGCACGGCCGTCTTCTGTCCGTCTAGCCGGAAGCCGGTTGCATCGCGACTCGCGAGCGTCTCGACGACCGCCGGATTGCCGCGCGACGAAGCCTCCTGGTACGCGAGCGCGATACGACACGTGCCCTCGGCGATGCGCGGCAAGAGCACATCCATCTGCGCGGGCGTGGCCGCCGCCACGAAGGTCTGCACCGCCAGCACCGCGCAGCCGACGAAGGGATCGACCACCAGCCCACGACCCAGCTCCTGCGCGATCAACACGGTATCGAGCAACGATCCGCCCAGGCCGCCGTACTCTTCCGGCAGCGCCGCGGCAAGCCAGCCGTTCTCGGCGAACGAGGACCAGTTCCGCGCGTGATGATCGCGGCCCGCCTTCACCTGCGCGGTGCGCCTGTCAAATGCATACGCACGCGCGATATAGCGACGTACGCTGTCCTGCAGCATCTGCTGCTCCGAATTCAACTGGAAGTTCATGGTGATCTGTCGCGTCAGAGTTGAAACATCAGCTTGGCAATGATTCCGCGCTGAACCTCGCTCGTGCCGCCGTAAATCGTCGACGCACGTCGAAAAAACATCTCGCTGGCAATACCCGGTCCTAAGCCCGGTGCAGGCATCGGCAATGCGTCGTGCGTCGCACCGGAGCCGCCATGCGCGTGTGCTTCTGCATAGGCATATGCCCCATAGTGGCCCAGTGACTCGACCAGAAACTCGCTCATGCGCTGCTGGAGTTCGGTGCCGCGAATCTTTAGCATCGAGCCCAGGACGTGAGCGCCAGGACTATGGTCTTCCTCCATTGCCGCGACGCGCTGCACCAGCATGCCAATGGCTTGCAATTCGGCTTCGAGACGCGCGAGCCGTTGCGCGAATTCAGGTCGCTCGATCAGCGGCTTGCCGTCCACCACCAGCGTGGTGGCGAGCTTGCGCAATTGCCGCCGAAAGCGTACGAGCGTCGGCAGATCGGCCGTCGCCGCATGTTCGTTGTTGAGCAGAAACTTCGTGACGGCCCACCCCGCGCCCTCGCCTCCGACACAGTTGACCACCGGCACACGCACGTTGTCGAAGAACGTCTCGTTCAGATGATGACAGCCGTCGATCGTCAGAATGGGGCGTACGGCGATACCCGGCGTTTTCATATCTGCGAGCAGGAAGCTGATGCCCGACTGCTTTTTCACGGATGTATCCGTGCGCACCAGCATGAAGATCCAGTCCGCCTGATGCGCATAGCTGGTCCAGATCTTCTGCCCGTTCACGACGTAGTGGTCGCCTTCGCGTACGGCCTGCATGCGCAGCGAAGCGAGGTCGGAACCCGAGCCAGGCTCGGAAAATCCCTGGCACCACAAACGGTCGCCGTTGAAGATCGGCGGCAAATGTTCAGCTTTCTGCGCCGCCGTGCCGAAGTGATTCAGCACGGGGCCGAGCAGGCGTTGGCCAAACACATCTTGGGTCGGCGCGCCTGCCGCGGCGCACTCCTCGTCGAAAACCAGGCGCTGTTGCGCGGTCCAGCCGGTGCCGCCATGGTCCGCCGCCCAGTAGGGCGCGCCCCAACCGTGCTGGTTGAGAATGCGCTGCCAGCGCACCAGATCGGCGCGCGGCGAACGCACGCCGTGCTGCGAGCCGGCCAGCTCGGCCGGCAAGTTCTCACCCAGGAACGCGCGGACCTGCTGGCGAAGGGCGTCGAGGCCCGTGTCCGGTCGAAAGTCCATCGGACGTTACTCCTGTTGAGGAATCAAGATGAGATTGTTCGAAGCGGCAGCGCGTGCTCAGACGCGCTCGTACAAGGTCACGACGCACGCGCCGCCCAGCCCGACGTTGTGTTGCAACCCGAGCCTCGCGTTGGGCACCTGGCGCGCCTCGGCCGTGCCGCGCAGCTGCTGGACCAGCTCCACGCATTGCGCAATGCCGGTAGCGCCGAGCGGGTGCCCCTTCGACAGCAGCCCGCCCGACGGGTTGGTCACGAACTTGCCGCCATACGTGTTGTCGCCATCGACGACGAACTTTTCCGCCTCGCCTTCAGCGCACAGACCGAGCGCCTCGTAAGTGAGCAACTCGTTGTGGGCGAAACAGTCGTGAAGTTCGACCACGTCAATGTCCTGCGGGCCGATACCCGCCTGCTCGTACACCTGACGCGCCGCCGCCTGCGTCATGCCGGCACCTGCGATCAGGCGCATGTCGCGGTTCTCGAAGGTGGCGGCGAAATCGGTCGTCATTGCCTGCGCGGCGATCTTCACCTCGCGGTTCAGGCCATGCTTCTGCGCGAACTGTTCCGAGCAGACAATCGCCGCGGCAGCGCCACTGGTCGGCGGGCATGCCATCAGACGCGTCATCACCCCTTCCCACAGCATCGGCGAGGCCATTACCTCGTCCTCGGTGACAACGTTGCGGAATACCGCGAGCGGATTATTAGCCGCGTGGCGGCTTGCTTTAGCGCGAATTTTCGCGAACGTCGAGAGCTTCGTGCCGTACTGCTTCATGTGCGCGAGTCCCGCACCGCCGAAATAGCGCAAGGCCGGCGGCACGTCCGACGCGCCGACGAGATCTTCGGAAATCGCGTCGAAATGATCGAATGGCGACGGGCGGTCCTTGAAGATCGTGCCGAGCGCGCCGGGATTCATCTGCTCGAAGCCGAGCGCGAGTACGCATTCCGCAGCGCCGCTCGCCACCGCCTGACGTGCGAGATAAAGCGCCGTCGAGCCAGTCGAACAGTTGTTGTTCACGTTGATGACCGGCACGCCGGTCATGCCCACGTTGTAGAGCGCGCGCTGACCTGCGGTTGAATCGCCATACACGTAGCCCACATAGCACTGCTGCACCTGCGCATAGCCGATGCCTGCATCGGCCAGCGCGGCGTTTGTGGCCCGGGCGGCCATCTGCGGATAAGGTTCGTTCGCACCCGGCTTGGTGAACGGAATCATGCCGATGCCGGCTACATACACGTCTCGACTCATGGTGTGCTCCGCGATAAATCGATTAAAAGGAAATTCATGGCGACGCGATCGCCTTCCTGCATACCCAGTTGCTGTAGCGCGCCGGCGAGTTGCGCAACGCGATGGACGAACTCGCGGAAACATCGCGCGCGCCCCGCCAAGCGCGCGGCGATCCGCTCGGGATATTGCAGCACCGTGCGATGCAAAGACTGGGTTGCGTACATCGGTGTCTCCGTCACTTTTCCGGCGCTATAGCGCTTGTTGTGTGAACTGGATGTTAGAAGCGAAGGCCAAACGTGACGATTGCGCTTAGCCCCGATTACATTGCAAAAGACCCCGATCGACACAACTACGTCAATCGGGTCTAATGCTCGCCACGCTGCGATACCTGACCCGGCTCGGCACCGGCTTTACATCAGGCTGCGCGCGATGATCAACTTCTGGACATGGCTCGTGCCTTCGTAGATCTTGCAGACACGCACATCGCGGCTATAGCGCTCGACTGGGAAGTCCGTCAGATAGCCGTAGCCGCCATGAATCTGGATCGCGTCCGAGCAAACCTTTTCAGCGATCTCGCTCGCGAACAGCTTGGCGATCGATGCCTCCTTCGAACATTCGATACCCTCCCCGCACAGACGCGCGGCATGCAGCGCGTACTGATAGGCGATCTCGACCTGCGCGGCCATATCGGCGAGATCGAAACTCACACCTTGCAGTTCCGCGATCGGACGGCCATAGGCTTCGCGGTCCTTCGCATAGGCCACAGCGGCGTCGAGCGCAGCGCGTGCAACGCCGGCCGCGATGAACGCGATGCCGATGCGCCCGTCCGACAAACCGGACATGACGAGGCGATAGCCTTCGCCTTCGGCGCGCAGCAGGTTCTCGCACGGCACGCGGTAGCCTTCGAGTGAAATCGCTGCCGTATGCGCCGTGTGCTGGCCAAGCTTGCTCTCGATGCGAGTGACGGTGTAGCCCGGCTGTTTCGGGTCAATGATGAAGGTACTCGCGCCGCGCTTGCCCGCGTCCTTGTCGGTCAACACGAAGGCGATCGCAACGCCGGCTTCGCTGCCGTTCGAGATGAACTGCTTCGCCCCGTCGAGAATGTAGTGGTCGCCGTCGCGGCGGCCCGTGGCGCGCAGCGCGGCGGTGTCGGAACCGGCTTGCGGCTCGCTCAGGAGGAACGCGCCGATCGACTCGCCGCGCGCCATGGCCGGCAGATAGCGGCGCTTTTGCTCCTCGGTGCCGTGAATCGAGATGCACAGCGCCGTGAAGTTATGCACGTGCAGAATCGTGGCGAGCCCCGCATCGGCGCCGGCGAACTCGTACTGGGCAAGGCAAAATTCGACGACGCCCGCCCCCACCCCACCGTACTCTTCCGGCACCAGCATGCCGAGAAAGCCAAGCTCGGCCAACTGCTTCAGTTCGGCGTGCGGCCATGCGGACGTGCGGTCCCGCTCCGCCGCGGTCGGTGCGATCACCTCCGCGGCGATGCGGCGCGCCGAGTCGCGAATCATGATCTGTTGCTCAGTGAGAAATGCTGTGGATTTGTCTGCCATGGGTGTCTCCGTATTCCGGGTGCGTCGATCGCCGTTCTGAATTCTCGCTCCGCAACGTCGCAGCCGCCTGGGGGCACGCTGCTTATTTACGCGGACGATTATTTTTTCTACTCGTGAGTAAATTGTTATTCTTCGTCGTCACATTGTCAACCTGAAAACCTTCCTGCTTTTTCGGCCGGGCCTTGGCAGGTGACAGTACGGTGCTTCGCAGTGCATTTCCAGTTGTTCCAGCGTCATCACCGCCGGTTCGACCGCATGGTAAGATTCATTTAACAAATGACGGCATCTTGACCATGACCTCGACTGCGCGCAAATCTACCGGCACCCGAAAATCGAAAGAGTCTTCCGCGCGGTGGAAAGACGCGCTGCCCTCGCGCGAAGATCTGCAAAAGCTGAAGAAAACCGCTTTAATCCGCGAGGCCGGCCGGGCGTTCAAGGCGAAAGGGTTTCACAACACGTCGCTCGACGAAGTGGCCGAGGCGCTAAACGTCACCAAGGCAGCGCTGTACTACTACGTGAAGGGCAAGCGCGAACTACTGTTCGAAACGCAGAAACTCGCGCTCGACATGGGTGACGTAGCGCTCGAGGAAGGTCGGCATGGCAAGACCGGGCTTGACAAGCTCGAACGGACCATCGGCCGGTTTGTGGTACTGGTGACAGAGGATTTCATTTCGCACGCGTTCGTGTCCACGCTCGACGACATGCTGCCGGAGCACCAGGAAATTGTCCGCAAGCGCCGCCGTGCTTTCGATCTGCGCATCAGGGAATACATCCAGGAGGGCATCGAAGACGGTTCCGTCGCGCCTTGCGAGCCGAAGCTGGCCGTGGCCTGGCTGATGGGCTCGATCAACTGGATTCCGAACTGGTTCAATCCGGAGGGCGGCTACGGCCCGGAGGCGATCGCAGAGGTGTTCGTCAACTTCATGTCACGCGGGCTCGCGGCTGGATCCGCGAAGGCCCGCCCGCGTCCGCGCAAGACCACCACCGAAGCAGCCTAGACGTTCCGAACGCCGCCACGAGACGTACACGCGCTGGACCGCGCGTATGCATGTGCCGGCGGTGAGCCGTTGTATACGCGTCGCGCCTTCCCTCGACACGACGCGTACACGCTCACTGAATCCGCTGCGCGGCAGGCGGCGTCCAGTTACCCGCAGTGATCGCCGCTGCGGGCCAATAGGCTCGCATCATCAAAGAAAAATCCCCGTCGCGTGGCGCTGGCAGCCAGTTCGCCCGCTGTGCCGGATCGGCAGGCGGCTCGGACTGAATGTACACGGTCAGCGAGCCATCCGGGTTAGGCCTGAGATCCGTATTGCGCGTACCGATTGCATAACGGCCAAGCGGGTTCGGCACGAAGAAGTGGTATGCGTCATACAGCGTCAGCGACCAGAAGCCCTGCACCGGCGGCCACTGTCCCTTCGCGAACGTGATCGCATAACGGTTGTGCGCATTGAGCCGCTCGCCGGCTGCATCGAGGTCCAAATAGAAGTACGTCGCCTCTTCCGGCTTGTTGACGAAAATATTGGAGCGCGCAACAGCGGTCCGGGTCAAATAATCAGTGCCGAAGCGCCCGCCATTGCGTTGCGTCGTCCAGTGATGTGCGAGCGGTATGCCGAAGTTGCGGAACTGAAGCAAGGGGTCGACGAGATCCTTGTCCGCGCGCGCCGCTTCGTCGATCATCGCGGCCTTCAGCGACGGATTGCGCCGCGCCGCCGCGATCACCGCGAGCGCTTCCGAGTAGCGTGCCTCCTCACCCGGCATGGGTGGGGCGTCGGCCAGTACCGCAGGCAAGCCGTCGAAGAAGCGCTCCGGAAACACCCAACGCGCTTCGCCGGGACTGGCACCCTCGTGAGCCGGCATCGGAAACGCGGGCAACTTTTTCCAGTCGTGCTGTTTGAACACGCCGTCAAACATCGCCAGCGGATACATGTCGATGCGGTTCAGCAACGGCTGGATGGCCGCGTTGTCCTGCGGCGTGTCGGTCTGAAAAACGCGCGGCACGACAAATGCCGTGCGGGTGCCCGAGCGAATCACCTGCGCGATGCCCTCCGGCACCGCGCCGTGCCAGTCCGGGCCCGCCAGCAGATAGAAGCCGGGCTTCGTGCCGTACATCGACCCGAGGTTCGCGACGCTATCGGTGCGCAGATCGACAATCTGATAGACCCAAAAACGCTTGCCGAAATCCGGCACCTGGATCACGACCGGGCTCTCGTCGAGCGCCGCGACGCCCGCGCCGTACACGACGTCCTGATTCGGGCACGCGACCAGCCGCTCTGCGGGGTCGACGTAACCGGTCAGCATCGCAAGACGGTTGAGCGGGGCAATCGGCATGATCCCGCCGACGAGCCCAGGCGCCGGCGCGCGGGTGAATGCAAGACGGCGGTTATAGGCGTTGACCATGGGCCACGCCCAGAAGTAGGTATTGCGCGCGACCATGCGCGCATAAGCCTCGGTCATGAGCGTGGCCGGTATAACAGGCGCTTCGTCCGTGCGGACCGCACCGCTCGCCGCTGCGGGGCCGGCCCCTGCGGCTTGCGTGACAACCGGCACGCGGCCGGTTTCGCACCCGCCCAACGCAAGCAGTGCAAACGCGAATGCCGCGAACAACTGGAATGAACTCGAAAGTAGTTTGCGCATGAATGATTCCTCCAAAGTCGACTCAACGCTGCCCGACGAGTGGGGGCGGGAAATACTGTTCCGCCACCGCGCCAGCCGCCGGGCCATATAGCCGGAACATCAGGTTGTAGTTCGTATCAGGCTGCGTGGGCAACCAGTTCGATTCAGGGACGCTGTCAGGACGCACAGGACCGAACGCGAGCGTGACAGAGCCGTCCGCGTTACGCTGCACACGCGACTGCCGGTTTAGCGCATAACGTCCCAGCGGATTCGGCACCACCTCGTAGTGAGTCGAATCGACTTCCGTGACCGATCTGGTCTCCATCAAGTAAGTACGGGTGGCCGCTCACGCGGGCGCAAGCGGCCACCGGGGCGAATCAGCGGCCGGTGAACTGAGGCACACGTTTTTCCTGGAACGCGGCAAGTCCCTCGCGGATGTCGTCGCTGTGTTCGTGGAGCGCGGTCATCAGCAGTTCCTGGCGCAGCGCCACCTCGGCGGGCTGCTCGAGACCGTCGTTCACAAGCGCCTTCATCCGGCTCAAGCCGAGCGGACTCTTCGCGGCTATCGTCTTCGCAAGCGCGTCAACCGCCTCGCCAAGCTGCGCGTCCTCGACGACCTGATTGACAAGTCCCGCCGACTCCATCGACCCGGCTGAGACGAATTCGCCCGTGTACATCAGATATTTCGCACGCGTCACGCCGATCTTGCGCGGCAGGCGAACCGAGCCGCCGCCGCCGGGCAGCAGACCGTAATTCGCATGCGCGTCGCCAAAGCGCGCCGACTTCGCCGCGATCACAAGGTCGCAGCACAGCACCAGTTCAAGGCCGCCCGCGAGCGCCATGCCATTCACGGCCGCAATCACCGGCCGGGGGAAACGTTCGAGACGGTTCAGCAGCGCGAGCAGCGCGTCGAGGAAGCGGCTTGCGCCCGGCTGGTCGCCATCGCGCTCGCCACGTACAAATTTCAGATCAGCGCCGGCACAAAACGCGCGGCCCGCGCCGGTCAACACGACCACGCGCGCGTCGTCCCGTTTCGCGGCTTCGTCGAGCGCCTGTTCTATTCCCCGGACCACGTCGGGCGTAATCGCATTCATCGCTGCGGGGCGATTCAGTGTGATCCACATCGCGCCGTGCCGTACCTCGGCGATAACGGGCAATTCCTGCATGGTGTCTTCCTCCTGAAAGAGTCTCGGTTCGCTTGCCCGGCGCTGGATGCCGGGGCTTGATTTTAATATCGCGTATCAATACTAACTCACCAGTAGAAACTATGCCAATATAGCGTCTCAACAGCGAGACACGCGCGACGACAGCGCGGCGCACGCACAGCGTTCACGCGACCCGCTGGATCGCAGTACCAAACATCTTGCATGAGAGGGACACCAATGAGTTTGCCTTTGGAGGGTGTACGCATCCTCAGCCTTGCTGAACAGTATCCCGGCCCGTTCGCCACGCTCGTGATGGCCGATCTGGGCGCCGACGTGATCGTGGTCGAGCGGCCGCCGGCTGGCGACCCGGCCCGACAGTTGCCCGACTTTCACGCCGCACTCAACCGCGGCAAACGCTCGGTCGGCGTCGATCTGAAAACCGACGCGGGACGCGCGGCACTGCGCGAACTGATCGCTTCCGCAGACGTGTTGATGGAAGGTTTCCGTCCCGGCACGATGGCCCGCCTCGGCTTCGGCTACGACGATGTCGCGAAACTCAATCCGCGCATCGTCTATCTGTCGATCTCGGGTTTCGGCCAGAACGGCCCGTATCGCGACCGCCCCGCGCACGATCTGTCTTATCAGGCAATCGCAGGCCTGTTGCACCGCCAGGCTGCCAGCGGCCAGATCGAAACGCCGCCTGAACTTGCAATCGGCGACCTCTCCGCGGCGATGTTCGCCGTCACCGGTTGTCTTGCCGCCCTGCTCGAGCGTACCCGCACCGGCCTCGGCCAGTACGTCGACGTGTCGATGACCGACGGCCTCGTATCGTGGATGAGCGTGTTTCTTTCGCCGGCGATGAACGGCGGACGCCTCGGCATGGCTGAAATCAATGCCCAGCCTGCTTACGGCGTGTTCCGCTGCGAGGACGAGCTTCTGCTGACGCTGTCGATCGCGCATGAGGACTGGTTCTGGGCTCCCCTATGCGAGCTTCTAGGCCTCACCGATATCGCGCACGTGACAAACGCGGAGCGCGCACCGCGCGAAGCTGAACTTCGCGCCCGCATTGCCGAAGCGCTGCGGCGCAAGCCGCGCGCTCAATGGGCGCCGCTGCTCGATCTGGCAGGCGTGCCTTGGGGGCCGGTGAACAGCCTCGACGAAGTCGTGAATGACCCGCACTTTCGCGCCCGCGGCATGTTCCGCGAGGTCGACGAACGCGGCGGCCGTCGCGCCTGGCACGTGGCGCAGCCACTCGTATTCGACGGCGTGCATCCCGGACCGACGCGCGGAGTGCCCGCCGTCGGCGAGCATGACGCCGAGTTGCTCGCGCAAGCCGCCAACGAACGGACAGCCGGGTAAACATGGACTTCTACCTTATCGACTATATTTTTACTCGCAAGTAGAATTTGACGCATTGGATGCGCCTATCCGCAAACAGCCTGGGAATTGAAATGAAAGATATCTATGTGGTTGGCGTCGGCATGACGCCGTTCGGCAGGCTACTCGACCAGAGCATCAAATTGTTGGTACGCAACGCCACCCAAGCGGCGCTCAAGGACGCAGGCATCGAAAAGAGCGCCCTGGAAGCGGCGTTCTACGGCAATGCATCGCAAGGTCATATGGACGGCCAGCACATGATTCGTGGCGAAATCGCGCTGCGCGACATGGGCATCGGCGGCATTCCGGTCGTGAATGTCGAGAATGCATGCGCGAGCGGCAGCAGTGCATTCGTGCTGGCGGTCAACCATCTCCGCTCGGGCGCCGGCGACATTGCGCTGGCTGTGGGCGCCGAAAAAATGTTTTCGGAAGACCGTGAGCGCATGTTCTCCGTATTCGATAGCGCACTCGACGTTTCGCGAGCCAAAGAAATTCACGCGGAGTTGTTGCGCATTGGCGAAGGCGTCGAGATTCCGGCAGGATCGACGTCGCCGAAGCCCTATAGCGTGTTCATGGACGTCTACGCGGCATTCTCCCGAGCGCACATGAAACGCTTCGGCACCACGCAGCGCCAGATCGCCGCCGTGTCGGCGAAGAACCACCGTCATTCGGTACACAACCCACTGTCGCAATACCGGGTCGCTTACACCGTGGAAGAAGTGCTGGCCGCGCCGCCCATTACGTACCCGTTCACGCTACCGATGTGCTCGCCGGTATCCGACGGCGCCGCTGCTGCCATCCTATGCACCGCCGGCGCGCTCAAGCGTCTGAACATCGATCCGAAGCGCGCGGTCCGCGTGCTGGCTTCGGTGGTCCAGAGCGGCACGGACCGCTCGCCCGACGACATCGAGCAGCACGTCACCGTGCAGGCTTCGCGGCGCGCCTACGAGCTGGCCGGCATCGGTCCGAAGGACGTGTCGGTGGCGGAGGTGCATGACGCGACCGCAATGGGTGAGATCGTACAGATCGAGAATCTCGGTTTCTGCGACTTCGGCGACGGCGGCCCGATCTCCGAGCGCGGCGAAACGTCAATCGGCGGCCGGATCCCGGTCAACCCGTCCGGCGGTCTGGAATCAAAAGGACACCCGGTGGGCGCGACGGGCCTCGGACAGGTGCATGAGCTCGTCACGCAACTGCGCGGCGAAGCCGGCCCGCGTCAGGTGGATAACGCGCGGATAGCGGTCGCGGAAAACGGCGGCGGCCTGTATGGAATCGAGGAAGCGGTGGCCTGCATCACGATTCTGGCGCGCTAGGGCATCACGGGCGAGCGCACCGCAGCGGCCTCCTTCAGGCTGCTTAGCTGGCGGCGGGCAAGACCCCGCTGCCGCCGCCTATCATGAATGAAAAGGTAGCCGCCGAGCACGGCTACGTCGACTCAAGGAGACTGATATGCGCCTTGCTGATTACTTCGATTCGGCTGTGTCCCGGCATCCGGACCGCGAGGCATTCGTCGACGGAACGACGCGCATCACGTTCGCCGAGGCACAGAAGTTCGTCCATGCCGCCGCGCACGCGCTCACGCTCGACCCTTCGCTGAGGCCCGGCGCACATGCGGCGATCTGCGCACCGAACGACTACCGTGTCAGCCTGCTGCAGTTGGCGATCAACCGCGCGGACATGGCCTGGGTTTCGGTCCATACACGCAATACGGTGGAAACCAATGCGGCCGTGCTGTCGTTCGCCGATTGCGAGCTGGTTTTCTTCCACAGCGCATACGCCCACATCGTGCCTGCGCTGAAAGCCGGCCTCGCGGCTGGTTGCAGGTTCATCTGTATTGACCAGCCGTCGGAACATGGCGAGTCGCTCGACAGCTGGATGCCGAATCATCGTGACCCGTTCGTCGCGCCGCCGGAAAACCCCAATCAACATGCGCTGCTGCAGCCGACCGGCGGAACGACGGGACCCTCGAAAGGTGCGCTGCACGACAATCGCTCGCTCGAAATGGGGCTGATTGCGGTTTTCTCCGAACTGAACATTGATCGGGACTCGCGCGTGCTGGCTGTGGCGCCGCTCACGCACGCCGCGTGCATGCTCACGCTGGCCGCCGCGATCCGCAATGGCTGCACCGTCGTGCTGCCCTCGTTCGACCCCAAGGTGGTACTGCGCACGATCGCTGAAGAACGTATCACGCATTTGTTCCTGCCGCCCACGGTCGTCTACGCACTGTTGAGCGATCCCGCGATGGCGGGCGCCGATCTTTCGTCGCTACGCTGCCTCGCCGTCGGCGCAGCGCCTATTGCCCCGGAAAAAATGAAGGAGGCTGTCCGCCGCCTCGGGCCGGTGATCTACGAGGTCTATGGGCAGAGCGAGTGCGGCTTTCCCGTAGTCGTCAAACGGCCGTCCGACTATCTGCTGACTGATGGCACCTTCGACGAAGTCGCGCTGCAATCCGCGGGAAAGGCCGCGCAGTTTGCGTGTGTCGAAATCATGGATGACGCGGGCAACATCGTCGGCCCCGGAGAAAAAGGGGAAATCGTCGTGCGCTCCACGACCGTCATGCTCGGCTACTACAAGAATCCCGAGGAAACGGCACAAGTGTCGCAGTTCGGCTGGCATCACACATCCGACATCGGTATCAAGGATAAGCGCGGGTTCATCACCGTGGTCGATCGCAAGAAGGACATGATCGTCAGCGGCGGCTTCAACGTCTTTCCGGGCGAAATCGAGGCGGTGATCAACTCGCACCCCGCTGTTCTCGATTGCGCGGTAATCGGCGTGCCGGACGAGAAATGGGGCGAGGCGGTCAAGGCCATTGTCCAGCTGAAGAACGGCGAACATGTCGGCACAGAACAACTTGCCGAGTTATGCAAACGCGAGCTCGGCAGCGTGAAAACGCCGAAGAGTTTCGAGTTCTGGGAAGACCTGCCACGCAGCGCGGTCGGCAAGGTGCTCAAACGTGAGATTCGCGGCAGGTACTGGGCAGGTCAGTGGCGCGCGGTGTGACGTCCGCGCTTGATCGCTTCACTCTTAGACATCAAACCAGCAACAGGGCAAGAACATGAATCTGCAGAACAAGGTTGTAGTCGTCACTGGCGCGGCATCTGGCCTCGGCCTCGCCACCTGCAAGGCGCTTGCGGCAGCAGGCGCCAAGGTAGTGGGCTTCGATCTCGACGGCGCGAAGCTCGGAGAAGCGCTCGGGCCCGATATCAAGGGCGTCGCGGTCGACGTGGCGAATGAAGAAAGCGTCAAGGCAGGTATCGCTACGGTCGTGCGCACGTACGGAACCGTGCACGTCGCGGTCAATTGCGCAGGCATTCTCGGGCCGTCCAAGACGATCTCCAAAGGACAGCTTTTCCCGTCCGATCTGTGGCACCGCGTGCTGTCGGTGAACCTCACCGGCACCTTCAACGTGCTGCGTCATGCGGCGCTCGCGATGACAGCGAATGAGCCCGAAGAAAACGGCGAACGCGGCGTAATCATTAACACCGCATCGGGCGCGGCGCGTCAAGGTCAAATGGGACAGGCGGCCTACAGCGCAAGCAAGGCCGGCGTGATCGGCATGACGATTCCGGTTGCGCGCGATCTTGCCGAGCACGGCATTCGCGTGCTGTCTATCGCACCGGGTCTGTTCGAATCGGGCATGTCGGCAGGCATGCCGCCAAAGGTGTCCGAGACGATCGTCGGCAAGCTGCTGTTTCCGCAACGCATGGGCAAACCCGAAGAATTTGCGGGCCTCGTCCAGCATATTGTCGAAAACGCCTATCTGAACGCCACCACCTTCGATATCGAGTGCGGAACGCGTTAATCGTCACGGCGCGCGGCGCACCGTGATCCAAACGTCCCTTTCCGCTTCCAATCTTAGTCCGCGTTAATTCGATGGTGCAGGACCCGGCCTTCACCAGACAACGATCGCACATTTTGCTAAGGATTCCTGTTAATAAAATGAGATGTGGTGATTTTGAAATGAAGTGACCGGCTTCAACAATCAAGAGAAGCCCACCTGATTTTGCCTTACCCGCGTCTGTCGATGCGGCATAAACATAGAGGAGACATGCATGCGTTTTATTAGCAAGGGCATTTTCACCACCAGCTTGGCGCTCGCGGCGGGCAGCGCCGCCGCGCAGTCGAGTGTGACGTTGTACGGGGTGGCAGACACGTTCGTCCAGTACCTGAACAAGGGGGGAGCGAGTTCGGTTTCCCAGCGAAGCGGCGACTCAACGGGTTCGATGGTCGGCTTCAGAGGCAAGGAGGATCTGGGCGGCGGGTTGAAGGCCGTGTTCGACCTGGAAAGCGGTTTCAACATCAACAACGGTGCATCCTTCGCCGATACCACCACCCTTTTCTATCGCCAGGCATGGATAGGACTGCAGCAGGACAAGTACGGCACGCTTAGCTTCGGTCGTCAGTATCAGCCGAGCTTCTGGGCCGTTTACCCAACCGATCCGTTCCGTGGCAACGAAGTACTCTCGCCGCTTTCGGCGGCCGATCTCGCCGCGGCCTCCGACCGTCGTACGCTCGCGGTTCAGTATGCGCCGGGACGGATCAGCAACACGATTTTCTATCAATCGCCCAACGTTGCAGGCGCGAAGCTTTATGCAATGTACGGTTTCGCGGCGACGGCTACGCAGCCGATCCCGACCACATCGGGGAATATGATCGATGTCGCGCTGACCTGGCAAGGCGCCGGCCTTTACGCAGCCGTGGCTTACCTGAACCAGCATTCCGGCGTGGAAACGATTGCGGGTCTGCCACGTTCGCTTAACCTGCTCGGGACTGAGCATTTTAGCGGCGCACTCGCGTATCAGATCGGCATAGTGAAACTTCAGTTTAACTACTCGTATGCGCGCCCCAAAGATGCTGCGCCTGGGTCGATGGCGGCGCTCCTCGGCGCAGGACACGCTCTGAGCTACGGCGAGTTAGGTGCGACGATCCAGGCCACGGACGCCGACGAAGTCCAGCTCGCAGTTGTCGAGCGCGATGTGCGCGGCGTACACGACAATGCAGTCGGCTTCCAGGTGGGCGTCGACCACAATGTGTCGAAGCGGACCAGCTTTTACGCGCGGGCGGGCTACATCAAGAACAATGGCAGTTCGACGATGAGCTGGCCGGGTATTTCAGTGACGGAGCCTGATGCATCTCAAACGCTCGTTGCCATCGGCATGACCCACCGTTTCTGACATTCCGACGGTTTTGCTCCGTGAAGGCCCGCCGATGTGGCAGGCCGCCCGTCGTGTGTGTCCCGTGGTATCGACCGCGCGCGGAGAGATCAAGTTGGAAACGAAGGCCTGCGAGGCTGCCCCGCTCTTGCCAAACCTGCACGACTATTCACAACATTCGCGACGTGAACAACGCATGCGTCATTAGTCTCGCCTTCGTGCGTCGTGGCATCGTGTCGAAGGAAGTCAGGTGGCAGAAGATGATTTGCGTTTTCGGGCACTACGCACGCCGGCAGGATGCCATTGGAATGTCTGCACGGCGCACCTGACAACCGTCCCTTCCTGACCGCACCGAGACGAATGCGGATAAACCTCTCTGAACGATGCCTCGAGCGCCGAACGATGCCGTTTTCCTAAATGCGCTGTGGGAGTGCCAAAGCAAAAAAGTCCGTCGCGCGACGCACGCGTGCCGGTACAAAGCGCCGTTTCGGCCAGATGAGGCTGACGTCCCTGACCTCACTTATGAATTCGTCGAGAACCGTGATCACGTCCGGATGTCGGAGTTCATCGGCAAGAGAGACCTTGGCGAACAGGCCAATGCCAACACCGGCCAGAACGCCGGCCCGGATCGTTTCGACACTGTTGGACGAAAGATTTCCGCGCACGGACACACTGAATCGGCCTTCCGGTCGTACAAACGGCCAATTCGCTGACTCCGTCAGACCGCCATATAAAAGGCAATTGTGATCGACGAGCTCGGCGGGAGTCTTCGGTATTCCGTGTTGCTCGAAGTACCTGCGGGAGCCGACGCATACAAGCGGGGTGCTAGCCACGCGCCTGACAACCGCATCTAGATCGTCGACGGCGCCCACTCGGATCGCCAGATCGATCCGATCTTCCACCATATCTCGTACGAAGTCCGAAAGAACAAGATCGACCTGAAGGCCGGGATTGAGTGACAACAACTCCGGTATGAGTGGAAGGACGTGAAGGCGGCCGAAAGTAGCGGATACGGCGATCCGGATCAGACCGGAGGCATTAAGTATGCTGCTGGTCAGTTCGCTGTCGGCTTCATCCATTTCATCAACAAGGGGTTTGGTCCGGTCGTAATATCTCTGGCCCTGGTCCGTCAGCGTCACGCTGCGTGTGCTTCGATTGAGCAGCGTCACGCCGAGGCGTTTTTCCAGCGCGCCGATCGCCTTGCTGATCGCCGACTGCGACTCGCCGGTTCTACGCGCGGCGGCGGAAAAACCGCCGGCCTCGACAACGGCGATGAAGGCGCTCAATTCGTGAAACCTATCCATGGCATTCCTCTCGTCTGATCCATTCCGTCAAAGAATAGATCTTATGGGAAATTTGCGGATTATCATTCCCGGCGATGGTAATTACCATGGACCTGTCATTCACGAACAGGCAGAAGGTCTCAATGTCCACTCTCGCAGGCAAAATTGCAGTCATTAGCGGCGGCACCACCGGTATCGGTTTAGCGATCGCCCAGCGGTTTGTTGCCGAAGGCGCTCACGTCTTTATTTTCGGCCGTCGGCAGGCACAGCTCGACGAGGCCGCCGAACTGATCGGGCGAAACGTCACCGCCATCCAGGCTGACGCCGCGAACCTTGATGACCTCGACCGGGTCGCAGCGGCAGTCAGGGACAAAAAGGGTGTCGTCGATATCATCGTGTCGAATGCGGGCTTTACGGAGCAAGCTTCGGTCGACACTCTCACGCCTGAGCACTTCGACAAGGCGTTCAACCTCATGGCCCGCGGTCCCGTCTTCCTGGTGCAGAAGCTGCTGCCGCTGATGTCAGGGAGCGGATCGATCATTCTGGTCTCGTCGGGCATGCACGTCATGGGCATTCCAGGCCACACCGCCTACGCGGCGACCAAGGCGGCGTTGCGCTCCTATGCCCGCACCTGGGCTGCGGAGTTTAAGGACCGCGGCATTCGCGTCAATCTGCTCAGCCCTGGTGCAACGGACACTCCGATTCTCGACACTCAATCGATGGCACGCGAGGATCTGGTCAACATGTACCAGAGCATGATCCCGCTCGGTCGACTCGGTCGGGCTGACGAGCTTGCCAACGCGGCGCTCTTCCTTGCATCCGACCAGAGTTCGTACATGACGGGCGCGGATTTGATGGTCGATGGCGGCATCGCCCAGGTCTGACGGCTACGGTCGGCGGCGAGGCCTTTCGATATACACAGGAGATTTCAATGAGCTACGCAATCATCGGGCTTGGCAAGATCGGCACGGCCATCGCTCAGGCGTTCGCCCATAAGGGCCTCGAAGTAATCGTGGCAGGCAGGCGATCGCTGGACGCGCTCGCGGCGCAGATCGGCCCGTCTGTCGTCCCCCGGCGTGTCGATGATGCGGTCAAGGCCGACGTCGTCATCCTGGCCGTCCCCTTCGCCACGCATAGCGAAATCGGACGGACCGCCGAGAGCTGGCAGGGGAAGGTGGTAATCGACGCAACCAACGCATTCGGCGTTCCCCCGGAAGAACTGGGCGGGCTGCCGTCGACCGCCGCCCTTGCGATGTCGTTCCCGGGGGCGAAGGTGGTGAAGGCCTTCAACCACCTGCCCGCAAGCGTCCTGGCCAAAGGCGCGAGGACGCCCCAGGGAGGCCGGCGGGTCGTGTTCGTCTCCAGCGATGATGACGCGGCCAGCGCCTCGGTGGCGGCACTTGTCGACAGGCTCGGCTTCGCCCCGATCGAGCTGGGGAAGATTGGCGAGGGCGGCCTGCTGGTCCAGGCACGGGGCACCACGTGGGCTCAGCTTATTTTCCAGGACCTGGTCAAGTTCGACTGATCGAAACACGTGGAAAAGCGGCCGGAACCTCCTCGGAGTCGCTACGTGCGCAGCGGTCTCAGACCCGCTCTAACCTCCTCCACAAATAACCTTGGCTGCTCCCATGCCGCAAAATGACCGCCCTTTTCGGGCCGGTTGTAGTAAATGAGGTTGTGATAAGCCTGCTCCGACCAGCTCCGCGGGGCCTGATAATTCTCACCAGGAAAGGCACTCACGGCAGCCGGGACAGAGACGTCTGCGGCAGCATAAAAGTTGAAATGCGATTCCCAATAGAAGCGAGCCGCGGAAACGCCTGTATTCGTCAACCAGTAAAGCGTGATGTCGTCGAGCACGTCGTCTCGCGTCAGGTCACCTGCAGAGTGTCCTTTGATCGTGCGCCCGAACACTGCTGAGGTCAGTGCCGCAGCCGGCTGGCCGTAACCGTCCGGGTGATCCAGCAGCCAGCTTGCCAATGCAATGGGTGAGTCCGCCAATCCATAGAGGGTTTGCGGACGCGTGCCCTGTTCCAATGCGTAGGCCCGCCGCTTTGACAGGGCGCTGAGTTGGTCGTACGCGAGTCTTTCGTCAGTCGACAGGCTAGCTGGCGCCGGATCGCCGACCTGAAGCGCCTTTGCGATCGCCGGTGGAATTGTGGCGGGGAAGTTGACGTGAATACCGAGCAACTCCGGTGGCGCCTGCTTGGCCATCACGTTGGCCACAATGCCGCCGAGATCGCCGCCTTGCGCCGCAAATTTCGCATACCCCAGGCGCTTCATCATCACAACCCAGGCACGTGCGGTGCGTTCCGGACCCCAGCCGACTTCTCCTGGCTTGCCCGAAAATCCATAGCCCGGCAGGGACGGAATCACGAGGTGAAACGCATCCGATGCGCTCGCGCCATGCGCGGTCGGATTGACCAACGGATCGATGATCTTGAGTTGCTCGATGACCGAGCCGGGCCATCCGTGCGTGACCACGAGCGGCATCGCGTTGTCATGCTTCGAACGAACGTGGATGAAATGGATGTCCACGCCATCGATCTCAGTCACGAAGTTCGGCAGCGCGTTCAGTTTCGCCTCGACCTTGCGCCAATCGTAATCGGTCGACCAATGACGCGCGAGTTCCTGAATCATTGCGAGCGGCACGCCTTGCGAATCGTCGGCGACTATCTCCCGATCCGGCCATCTCGTCCCTTTGATGCGTCGCCGCAAGTCGGTCAGTTGCGACTCTGGCACATGGATACGAAGCGGACGAACAGCGGTTTTGTCGGCGCCGGTCGACGAGGCAACTTCAGTGATGGTTTGATTCGTTTGCGCGAACGCGAGCTGACTCAAGGAGCCGGCAGCAATGGCTGCCGCCGCCACGCCAACAAAGCGACGGCGAGCCGGTGATTGGGGAAAGATGTTGTCTGTCATAAGTTTTCCGATTGGCGATGGCCAGGTCCTCGGTTAGCAGCCGCGTGATCTCACACACAACCGGTTGCGATACGACTGTCTGCAGAACACGAAGGCGCTAAGCGGTCGCGTCACCGCGAGTGAACTCAGCGGCGTGGAGCTTCACGAATTCGTGCATGTCCGTCGGTGGCTTACCGGTGAGCTTGAACAGATCGTCCGTCATGCGGTCGTATCTTCCCTGCGTGTGAAGTTCAGCCATCACGGCGAGGTGATCGACGAGATGCGTTGGCACGCCCACTTCCCGCAGCGTGTTGGTCCACGCGGAGAGCGGCACGTCGCGGTAATGGATCGTCCGGCCGAGCGCGTCGGAAAAAGCGCGCGCGTAGTGCGCGAGATCAGCGGACTCGGACCCCGTCAGGTTATAGACGTGGCCGATGTGCGGCGCCGGATCGTCGAGGATGACGGATACGGCACGCGCCACATCGACGGCAGAGATCGGCGAAGTGCGGCTGCTGCCCAGCGGCAACGCCAGTTCATCGCGATCACGCACACCTGCGTCGGCGAGACGTAGAAAGAAGCCTTCGAGAAAGACCGTAGGCCGCACCGTGACGACCGGCAGCCCAGACCATGCCAGGACCTGCTCGGCAAGCCAGTGCAGCTTGTGCTGAGGGCTATTCGTGGTCTCCGTGATGCTCATTTCCGTGACCGTCATCTGGGACATGTTCACGAGGGCTTCGATGCCATGGTGACGCGCCACTGCAGCGACGTTGACCGTGGCTTCCAGACAATTCGCCGAGATCGACATGCCGAAATAAATGCGCGAGCACCCTTCGATCGCACGATGCATCGAAGCGAGATCAGTCAGGTCGCCCAGCATGACCTCGGCGCCGAGCCGACGCAATTCTTCTGCGCGTTTATCCTCGCGACGAACCAGAGCGCGCACTTTATGGCCCTTGGCGAGGAGCATTTCGGTGACGTTGTGCCCGATGCCGCCAATCGCGCCGGCCGCACCTGTGACCAGGATCGGCCGATCCTGTGTGGTTTGAATCTTCATATCTTTAACCTCTTTGCAAAGAACAAGCGCATTTATGCAGATGCACACTTAAGGAAATGCGTCCCGACGGAGTGGCTGTTCGGAAAGCTGGGCCACCTAATGCGAGGACGGGCATCTGCAGCGTGCCGTACGTCTTGTTGTCAATCACATGCTGGGGGAAGGTCTGATACCACGCGTTGCTTGCACGGATCGCGTCTGCCGTGTTGTACGCCCGCTCGTACGCTGCGGTCGCGCGTGCCTACCGCGCTCGCGTCCTCTAAAAAGTAGTTGAAGATCCGGTTCTGTTCCACCCGAACGTGGCCAGCCAGAGGCTTCTCGGGCAGGGGGTCTCGACGACGACCCCATACCACGCAGGTCAATATGACTTTCAAGGTACATCTCCCTACACTCAGAGAGTGAGTTAAAAGAAGGCACGGGTGGTTGATGAGCACGGGTGTGTCGCGGTCGGTTCGCCATGCTCAGGCAACCGTGACGCTCGTATCGTCGGCGCCTGGTTCTGTGCTCAATTTGCCGTGGACGCCACGTTCGTGAATGTGCGCAGTCGGTGTACGGTCGATCATCAGGCTCAGCAGTTCCGGCCGGTTGTAGTGACCGGCTGAGTCCATCAACAGCTTGCGTCGGTCGATCATCGTGAAGTCGAGATCGGCAATGACCTCGCCCTCGCCCGAGCGGAGAGGTTCGCCGATCAGCATGCCATCGGGCGTCACAATGGTGGTGAAGCAACCACCCGAGATCGGACCGATTTCGCAGCCTGTGTCCTTCATGATTTGCGCCTGCTGATCGGCGTCCAGCCACGCCGTCGCGTTCACGACGAAAGAGCCGGACTCCAGTGCGTGCTGACGGATATTGATTTCCATCCTTTGCGCAAATCCCTCACCGAAGGCGGAACCCGGATACATCGCCGAATGGATCTGCTCGCCGTCGGCCATCATCGCGTAGCGCGCCAGCGGATTGTTGTGCTCAAAGCAGGCGAGCTGGCCGATGCGACCAACCTTGCTATCGACGGCGCGCAGACCCGACCCGTCGCCCTGACCCCAGATCATCCGCTCGAAATGCGTAGGCGTGATCTTGCGGCGGCGCTGGATCAAGGTGCCATCGGCATCAAAGAGCATCTGAGTGTTGTAGATAGTTCCACCATCACGCTCGTTGACGCCGATCGACACCACCATGCCTGCCTTGCGGGCCGCCTCGCCAATCGCGTCGGTCGCGGGAGACGGCACCGTCACGGACTGGTCGAGCAGCCTCAGATGCTCTTTTCCAGACAAAAGCTGAATGCCGGTCTGCACTGCTGCGAAGTACGGGTAATAAGGCACCACGGTTTCCGGAAATGTGGCGAACTGCACGCCCTGCTGGCCCAGTTCGTGGATCTTCTGCACGACTTTTGCGACGGTGGCTTCACGGCTGTACAAGACCGGGCTGAACTGCACTGCGGCGGCTTTGACGACTTTCATTGCAAACTCCTCGATTCATAAGAACGGGCATAGAGCGCCCTTGCGGTGTTGCATATGCAACATCGATGATTAAAAAAATTAGCGCATGCGCCGCGGCAACTCGCTCGCGATGCCCATGAGCGCGTCAGCACCGACCTCTCCGACGAGAGACCTGGCTCTAGCCTGCGCAGACGACCACGCGGACGCGGCGTTGCGGAGCAATGTTTTGCCTTGTCCTGTCAGTGCAAGAGGCCGACTGCGGCCATTGCTTTCAGGGGCATCTTCGAAAACCCACTCCTGCGAGATGAGCGGTTGCAAATTCCTTGTCAGCGTCGATCGATCGTGATGATTCTTGCGCCCCAGATCCGCACGGCTGATGGGTCCAAGTTCACCAATGAGCACAAGCAGGCTGAATTGAGAGGCGTTGATGCCAAACGGCCGTAGCGCCTCGTCGTAGATCGCGGTCAGAACCCTGGAGATCTGCCGCGTGCGCGTCAGCAGACAGTGCTGCGCAATCTCACAGCCGACGTCATGACCTGCTTTGTTTTGAGTATCTACAGACATGATGGGCTCATGTTTTGGGCGCCGGCTTGCGACCCTGTCAGATGTAGGTCGCGGAACCGTTCGTCGCTTCAGGTGTTTCGATGTGGCGATAATCGGCCTTTACGGGCACACCGGACAGTGGCAGCATTGCCATTATTCGAGGAATATCAGACACGCACGCAAATGATCACAATCAGGATCTGGGTCTATGACGGAATTCTGGCGTCGGGCGTCGCGGGGCCAATCGACGTCCTGAGCGCAGCCAACTACCTGAATGGCAAGTTAGCCGCGCGTGGGGCCAAACCTTTACCCATGTTCGCGTGGCGCGTGGAATCGCTGGACGGACAGCCCGTCACGGCTGCGTCGGGCCAGAGCATTCCGGTGGACGGCAAAATCGATCCGCGCAAACGTGCTGATGCCATCCTGCTAACGGCTCCGTTTTTTTCCAACATGGACGAGTTCATCGGCCGCCGCGAGCAGATGAATGCGCTCTCTTCCGCGCTACGGCGCCAGCGCAAGGCAGGCGCCGTGTTGGCTGCGTACTGCACCGGCAACTATCTGCTTGCCGAGGCGGGTTTGCTGGACGGGCGGGTCGCCACCACGCACTGGGCCAACGCGGCCGACTTCGCCCGGCGGTATCCGCGTGTCGAACTCCGCGCGCGGGAAATCCTGACCTGGCAAGACGGCATTGTCTCGGGCGGTTCGGTCACGTCGTATCTCAATCTCGCCGTACGGCTGGTAGAGATGTTCGTCGGCGACAAGCTTGCGGCGATGACCGCCAAATCGCTACTGATCGACATGAACCGGACTTCTCAGGCGTCTTACGCGAAACTGCTCGACGATCACGGACATGTCGATTCGCTCGTCGCGCGAGCTCAACAGCGGATGGAGGCGACACTTCAGGAGGGGTTCCGGCTGAGCGAGCTCGCCAGTTGGCTCGCTGTCAGCGAACGGACGCTTAACCGGCGTTTCAAGCAGGCAGTAGGCCTTGCGCCATTGACGTATCTGCAGAACCTGCGCATCGAAGTAGCCAAGCAGTTGCTGGAGTCGAGGCCCATCGGGCTTGAGATAGTCAGCCAGCGTGTAGGCTATGGAGACATCAGTACGTTTCGCGAACTGTTCAAACGCAAGACCGGTCTCTCACCGAGCGAGTATCAAACGCGCTTTGCGCGCGCTTCAGCGGCGGGCGTTACGGAACGCGAGTCGCATGGCGACGGTTGATGGATAGTCTGGATAAACCGTCCTGAGGATTTGCGAACGCGTGGACGACCTTGTTGCACGAAACGCTGGCGAGCTTCGTCGGAAACGTAAAATCAGGCGGAAGTCCGACTGGCCACTTCCCACACGCGACGCAGACGCAGAATGTCGGGGAGTCCGAAGTCCCACACGTTCGGCGCCGCAAGCCCTCTTTTTTTCGCGACTTCAGCAGCAATTTGCAGCGCGGAAGACCGTTCTCTCAAAAGCGACGACAACGCTTCCACCAGCAACGTGTAATCAGCCTCTGTCACGCCCGGGATATCGGGCGATCGGGTCATGGGCATATGACACCTCCGTCTAAAAACGGTATCGATCCTGGAACCGTAGAATGACCTTCACACCTCGGGGGACTCGCCTGCTTTCACATGACAGCGCCGAGTTGCCACGGAACAAACTCACTGTCTCCCATGCCATGCTGCTCGCTACAGGTTTCTCGTCCTGACGCCGTGTCTAGCATCAACTGGAATATCTGGGCTCCAGCCTGAGCAACACCAAGCGTTCCATCAAGGATCGCTCCACAGTTGAAATCCATATCCATGCTCATCTGCTCGAACATCCGGGTGTTCGTCGCGAGCTTGAGCGAGGGCGTCGGTTTGCACCCGTACACTGACCCACGGCCCGTGGTGAAACAGATCAGGTTCGCGCCGCCGGCGACCTGCCCCGTCGCCGATACCGGGTCATAGCCGGGGGTGTCCATGAAAACGAGTCCGTGCTGCGTGACGGCTTCGGCGTATTCATACACCTCCATCAAACCCGTACTCCCACCCTTGGCAACGGCACCCAGTGATTTTTCCAGAATGGTCGTAATCCCTCCGGCCTTATTACCCGGCGAGGGATTGTTGTTCATGTCACCGTGATGGGCGCGCGTATACGCTTCCCACCAGCGCAGCTTTTCCAATAGCCTGTCCGCCACCCGCGGCGAAGCCGCACGCGACGTCAGCAGGTGTTCCGCGCCATATATCTCCGGCGTTTCGGACAGTATGGCCGTTCCTCCATTGCGCACCAGAAGATCAACGGCGCAACCCAATGCCGGATTGGCACTGATCCCCGAGTACCCATCCGAGCCGCCGCACTGCAGCCCGACTTTCAGGTGCGCGGCCGACACGGTACTGCGATTTGCGCGATCGGCGAGCGTCAGCATGTCGCCGACTATCTCTATGCCCTTTTTAATGGTTTCACGAGTTCCGCCTTCTTCCTGAATCGTCAGCGTGGCGATCAAACCGTCCGGTCTCGTGGCCAGCGTATCGACTAGCGGCGCGATCTGATTCACTTCGCAACCGAGGCCGACCAGCAGCACGCCTGCGAAGTTGGGATTGTTCGCGTACCCGCGCAAGGTACGGCGCAGCAATTCGATCCCCTCGCCAGACCCGGCCATGCCGCAGCCGCTGCCATGTGTGATAGCCACGACTCCGTCGACTGATGGAAACGCCTTGAGCGCATCGTCTTTAAAGGCGTCGGCGATATGCCGGCATACGGTTGCCGAGCAATTTACGCTCGCGATCACACCGATAAAGTTTCGTGTACCGACGTCTCCATTGGCTCGCACATATCCCTGAAACGTTGCCGGCCGCCCGCTCACTTCAGTCGCTTCGTAAGCGGTACCGCTGGCGAGTTCGTTCCCGACCTCGCTCATGCCGACGTTATGGGTGTGAACATGCTCCCCCGCTTCAATATGATGCATGGCGACACCGATGACCCGCCCGTACTTCAGAATGGCAGCGCCCTTTTCAATGCGGCGCACAGCCACTTTATGGCCAGACGGAATCGACGCGCGGGTGCGCAATGTGGCCGCCCCGAGATTCACCTCGACCCCATCCGGTACTGCATGGCGCGCGACCGCGACATTGTCCTGTTCGCGCAGAAGAATAAAAGAATCCGATTCCGTGTTCATGACTTTCCCGAAACAGTTCTAAACCGATGCGACGCGCTCCAGCATCGCGCGTATACGCAGCGGTCCGGGCTTCACGCCGAGTGTGTCGGCAAGTTGCACAAGTGGCAGAAAACGCCGCTGCATTTTTTCTGCGTGATTCTGCGCGATGTCCGCGATCCGATGCTCAAGAAAGGGATTGAGCAGGCGATCACGTAACTCGACGAGATAGGCCAGAGCCTGCTCGTGCTGACCCAACGCCGCAAATGTCGGGAGGACATCTTCCGCCCAGACAGTTTCCAGATTCGCACGCAGGATCGGGTCGTTCATTGCCTGATAGACGGTCTCGTCAGCCGGCCTGCGGTCCTCCAGCCAGCGCTCGGCCAGATAGCTGTGACCGAGATTAAGCAGGAACAGCTTCAGACGCTCGAAGCGCTGCAGGTCGTCTGTCAAAACGATGTTCTCGTGTGTGCAAGGCAGAACCAGCCCCGGCTGCTGCTCAATCGCCCACAGCGCATACGGTTCGGCAACCGCGCCTACCGGTTCAATCGCCTGTGAAACGATTCGATCGACGAGCGAATTGGCCCATATGCAGTGCGTTCGAAGGTAGGTAATAAACGGCTCCGGCAGCCGCCAATTTGTCGCGAGAGTCACAACAAGTTCGCGCAGCGTATCGCCGTTATTGACCACGAGTTCGCATGGAAAAAGGGAGAGCGGCGCATCGGGGTTGCGTTCCCAACGGGCATGAAGCAACACCAGCAGCTTGGCCGGAAAGCTATGTGGCACGCACTCCGGGTGAGTCACGAGCGCCGCGGTGTCCCGGTCATCGAGCTGGAATCCCCGGTCTCCCGTATTGGAGACAATCACTTCGACATGTTCCGCTACGGCATCTCGCACTTGTGCCCAATGCGTCCCGGCGTGCCATGCCGCGCGCACCGCGTTGGCGCTCAACATCTCGTCCACCGGCACGCCGCGGCGCATACCTCGAATCCGTACCGGATAAGGCCTGCCCTCCGCCAGCGCCGCAATACACTTCTGACTGGACTCGCTGCTGGTGGTCTGCACGACCGTAATGCCGCCGAGCGCGGCACCGCGCGTCAGCGCTTCCGAAACGAACAGGTCGACATGCGCCTGGAGAAAGCGGCTGGTGCCGAACTGGAGAATTGGCTGGCTCATGGCTTATATCCGATCTGCGCCTTCGTCAGCATTCGATGATGGCTTTCACCACGCCTGCGGACGGTTCGAGCAGTTTCGAAAATTCCGCGGGAACATCGGCAAGTTTCATCCGGTGTGTGTTGAGTGCCGCATCGGGCACCTGGCCGGCGCGCATGGCCCTGAGCACCGTTTCGAAATCTTCCGCAGTCGCATTGCGGCTTCCGATCAGGGTGGCTTCGCGCTTGTGGAACTCAGGATCGGAGAAAGTGATCTTGTCTCTCACCACGGAAATCAGCACGTATTTTCCGCCATGCGCAATAAACTCGAAGCCACGCTCCATGGCAGCCGGATTGCCCGTCGCATCGAAGACCACATCGAAGAATTCACCGTCGGTGAGTCTCGTCAGTTCGTCCACGTCGGTATCACCGATTTGCACGGTAGCCGCCACTTCGATTTTCCCGGCGCAGAAGTTCAGGCGATCGAGCCGTGTGTCGAGTGCCGTCACCGTGGCCCCGCGCAGACGTGCAAAGATCATCGCGGCCATCCCGATCGGACCTGCCCCGACCACCAGCACGCGCTGCCCTGCCTGAACGTCGGCGCGACGAACCGCGTGCGCGCCAATGGCGAGAAACTCGATCATTGCCGCCTGATCGAGCGTGATTCCTTCAGCCTTGTGAACGAACTGACGCGGCAAACTCAGATACTCCGTCAATGCGCCATCCCGATGCACGCCCAATACCTGAATGTTCACGCAGCAATTCGTTTTTCCGTTCCTGCAGGCAATGCACTGGCCGCATGACAGGTAGGGCATGACGTAGACCGGGTCGCCGGCGACCAGGCCGGAGTCCGCATCGGCTTCTTCGACCGTGCCCGACAGTTCGTGTCCCATCACGCGCGGGTAGGAGAGAAATGGCTGGTTGCCGGTAAAGATGTGCAGGTCAGTGCCGCATACGCCGACGCGTCGCACTCGCAGCAACACTTCGCCGCGCTCGCGCGATGGCATTGAGCGCGTGCCAGCGCGTAGTACTCCGGGCGTTTCACAAATAACAGTGAGCATGAGGTTTCCCTTTTCTGATACAGAGCCCGCGACGCCATGATGCGGTATCGATGCGGGCCCGGTTAATTTGATTCTCTATCGCGAGGTCACACGCGTGCAGTCTCGGGACCACGCCTATTCGACGTAAAAAACCTCTTCCATCCGTGCCCAGTGTTCCGACGGCGCACGACTCGGCAACGGTTTCTGGCATGGACCGCACAGGCTCCACCAGCGTTGTGTTTCCGGGTCGTTCGCAATCTCCGCCATATCGCTTTCATAGTCGGACCCGACGTATTCCCAGTAGCCGAACAACAGGTTCTCGGGCTCCCGCAGGAAAATCGAGTAGCGGGTGACATTCGAGCGTTTCAGGCGATTGAGCACCGTCGGCCAGACCTGCGCATGCAAGCGTTTGTATTCGTCGATATGTTGCGGATCGATACCGATCACCATTCCCATGCGTTGCATCACACTCTCCCTATTCTTCGAGCCGGTAGAAGCGATAAGCGTTGCCGCCGAATACGGCGCCCTTGTCCTCTTCACTCGCATATCGATCGCAGTAGTCGTCACAGGCGGCAAGCCAACCGGCGTAGTCACCGAAATGTGTCGCGAGCCGCTGGACAGGCCAGTCACTTCCCCACAGAAGACGACGCGGGCCGAACAGTCGGAATAACGTCTCCACATAAGGCTCGAAAGCGGCAACGCCGATCTCTGGCGGCGCTTCCGTCCATAAGCCGGACAGCTTGCAATGCACGTTTTCGAGTCTGGCCAGATCGGCCATGTCGGTTCGCCACGGCTCCAGTTGCCCGGTGGCGATCAGCGGCTTGGCTGCATGATCTATAACGATCCGCAGGCCGGGGTAACGCTTCGCGAACGCGACCAAACCCGGGAGTTGACGCGGAACAACCAGCGCATCGAATGCAAAGTCATTGGCGAGCATCGCGGTAATCGCCGGCCGCAATACCGGGTCGTCAATCCAGTTGTCGTCTGGAAGATCCTGCAGCATCGGCCGCAGCGCTTTCAACTTCGGGTGGCGGGCCAGAGCATCGATCTGTTGCGGCGCGTCCGGTGCTTTCAGGTCGACCCATCCCACCACGCCGCGAATAAAAGAATGACGCTCCGCCAGTTCGAGCAGGAACCTGGTGTCATCGCTGTCCGGTAAGGACTGGACCAGCACGGTTCCGCCGATGCCGCATCGTTCAAGCAGCGGTTCAAAATCGGCCGGCCCGAAGTCTCGATAGATCGCTCCAAGACTGGCAGGCGGCCAATGCCCTACGCGCGCCGCCAGGCGCCAGAAATGGTGATGTGCGTCGATACGCAGGCTCACAGGTTCCCCCCGGGCACAGGTGCGGCGTCCGCGATCAGGCCATCCGACTTCAGCTTCTGCCACAACCCGGCCGGCAGCGTCTGCTCGAACCACGCGACGTTCTGCCGGAGTTGTTCGACACTGCGCGCGCCCACCACGCACGACACAACCGCGGGATGCGCAAGCGGAAACTGCAGTGCCGCAGCGGGTAACGGGACCTCGAATTCGCGGCAAACCTCAGCCAGCCGGTGGACGCGCGACACGACAGCGGCGGGGGCGTCCCCGTAATTGAACTTGCCATTACCCGCCAGCACGCCGGAATTGAACACACCGCCGGCCACGATCGAATTCCCATGCCGTACGCAATCGTCGAGAAACGGCGACAGACAATTCTGCTCGAGGAGCGTGTAACGGCCCGCGAGTAACGTCACATCGATCTGTATCTCCTGCATGGCTTCATGCACAACCTGCCATTCATTCACGCCAAGACCGAAAGCTTTGACCTGCCCTGCACTTCGTAGCGCATCGAGTGCGCGAAAGCCACCTCCCTCGGTCAGTTGCCTCCAGAATTCGACGTTCGCGTCTCCATGTGTCATTCGACCGACGTCATGCACATACAGAAGGTCGATCTGCGGAAAGCCGAGACGCTGCTGACTGTCTTCGAACGACCTCATGACGCCATCGAAGCTGTAGTCGTAATGCGGCCGGAAAGAAAGCGGCTCGGCCCACCCGTCGTCGCCGCATTGAACAGTCGGGTCCGGACGAAGAAGCCTGCCCACTTTCGTACTCAGCACGAACTCGTTGCGTGGACGCGCTGACAACGCGTCGCCCACGCGGCGTTCGGAAAGCGTGTACCCGTAGAACGGCGCAGTGTCGAAATAGCGCAGACCAAGCGACCACGCTTCGTCCATCAGCGCGCGCGCCTGTTGCGGCGGCATGGTGCGATAGAGGCCGCCAAGTTGCGAACAACCCATGCCGAGTGCGCTCAGTTGCACGCCGCCACGCGACAGATCACGCAGATCACCTGCTTTCATCAAAAATTCCGCCTTCAGGGATTCGTTTCTCGATGTTCAACGCCTTACCGCGCGTCCTGAACGGCGCAGTCCTCAAGCGCGGACAACGCCGTCGGGCGTCGTCCGCGCCGCGCTTCAATACAAGACGTTCTTCGCAGCCGGCTGATCGATGTTGTTCTTGTCGACCATCACGACACCGGTATCCAGTTGCTTCGTAACCGGCTTGTGTTCGATAACCTCCACCGCCGTTTTGACGCCTTTATAGCCCATTTGATAGGAACCCTGAACAGCGATGGCCTGGATGGTTCCGTCCTTGACGAAGCCCTGCAGGTCCTGGTTGCCGTCAAAGCCGATCGCGACGATCTTGCCGGCTTTCCCGGACTGCGCCAACGCGCGTCCCACCCCCACGGCAGTCGGTTCATTCGCACCGAAGATGCCCTTCAGATCCGGATTGGCCGACAGCACGTCGGTCGTCTGATTGAGCGCGGTCGCCATCTGCGACTGCGAGTAGAACGGTCCGACAATCTGCAGCTTCGAGTGTTCCGCGAGATACTTCCGGAACCCGCCCACGCGGCCAATCTCGGAACCCGCGCCGGCAACGTACGACATCACAGCGACCTTCCCTGTCTGTCCGACACGGTCGATCATCGCTTTGGCGCACATCTCGCCGGCCTTGGCGTTATCGGTCGAGAGAAACGACTGGTAGTACTGCTTGCCGGAATCGGACACGAGCGAGTCGATCAGGACAACCGGAATTTTTGCCTCCCAGGCCTTCTTCATTGCCGGGACCAGTGCATCCGGATCGGACGGCGCGAGCACGATCGCCGCAACATGCCGGTTCACCGCGTTCTCGACCATATTGACCTCGTCGGCCACCGCTGACTCGGTCGCCGGTCCCTGAAACGTCATCGTGTAGCCGTTCAGCCCTTTCATGCCCTCCGCTGCACCTTTCTGCACGTTCTGCCAGTAATTCGAGTTGGCCGTCTTGACGATAACGGCGATCTCTCCGCCCGCCGCATTCGCGTGCGCCGCCACTGCGGTCAAAAGCGCGGCGGCCCATGCCAGATATTTCTTTTTCATGTCTCACTCCTTGGGTTGGTGATTGCACTGCTTTGTTGGACTTCTCGAATGGCATCATTCGATGTGCTTTATCTACGGTTTCTAACCTGATCGATCCAGACCGTGCCGAGAATGACCAGTCCGATAATGATTTGCTGGACGAAACTCGATACGCCGTTCATGTTCAGGCCATTGCGCAGCACGCCGATGACGAACGCACCAATGGCCGTACCCGAGATCGTGCCGACACCGCCCATCAGGGACGTCCCGCCAATCACGGCGCTGGCGATCGCATCGAGCTCGTACATGACGCCTTCGTTTGGTTGCGCTGTGACGAGACGCGACATCAGCACGCAACCCGTCAGACCGGCGAGCACGCCGGACAGCACATAGGTAAATAAGGTAACGCGTCGGACGTTGACGCCGGAGAGCCGCGCAGCTTCGGCATTCGATCCGACTGCGTAGATGTGACGGCCAAGTGAAGTTCGCGTCAGCATGATCGACACGGCCACCGCCAGCACCACCATGATGATCACGGGATAGGGAATGCCCGGAAATACCGTATCGGGGAAGCCGTCCGCCCCGATATGCGAAATGCGGAACAGCGCGCCATTTCCGAGTTCGCCGAATGCGTCACCAAGTCCGGAAACCGGGCGCGCGCCAGTGATCTGAAGTGCGAGACCACGCGCGACCAGCATCATGCCGAGCGTGGCGATAAACGGCGGCAGACCCATACGTGTCACGCACAAGCCATTGACGAGTCCGCACAGGCCGCCCACCACGACGCCGCCGAGCATGCCGAGGGGAATCGGCACGCCAGCCTTGACCAGCAACGCGGCGACCACACCGGACAGCGCGAGTACGGAACCCACGGACAGGTCGATTCCGCCCGTAATGATCACGCAGGTTGCCGCCACGCCGAGATAGGCAATCGACGTCACCTGCAACGCGACCGTCATGCCGTTTTCCACCGAAAAGAACGCCGAACTGGTCGATGAAAAGACGACCACTAGCATGATCAGACTGCCGAGCGCGGCAAATTTCTGGATCAGGTCGCGACGGCGGAGTTTCGCGCTGCTGTCGATGCTAGCGGTCTGGTCAGATGTTATTTCAAGCATGGTTTCGTCCCGATGCGAAGTGCATGATTTCTTCCTGATTGGTGTGACGCGTCTCCAGAACTCCGGCGATCCGGCCTTCGTGGAATACCGCGATACGATCGGACATGCCGAGAATCTCGGGCAATTCCGAACTGATCAGCACGACGCCGATGCCCTGCGCGGCGAGCTGATCCATCAGCGTGTAGATCGCGTATTTCGCGCCGACATCGATCCCGCGCGTGGGTTCGTCGAAAAACAGAATCTTTGATTCGCGAAACAGCCATTTGCCGATGACAACCTTTTGCTGATTGCCGCCGGACAGGTTGCGCGTGAGTTGATGGACCGTCGGCGTGCGGATGCCGAGCGTTTCGACGTAGCGCCGTGCGATGGCCGCTTCGTCGGCAAAGCGGATGAAGCCCGCGCGCCCCGACACCGCTTCGATATTGGCCAGCGTGATATTGGTCGCGACCGGCATCTTCAACGCGAGGCCGTCACTCTTGCGGTCTTCCGATAGATACGCGATACCGTGGCGGATCGCATCGATAGGCGAGCGGATCGAGACGCGCTCGCTGCCGATATGAATCTCGCCGCCGTCCGGTTGGTCGGCACCAAAAATCGCCCGCGCCACTTCGGTCCGGCCTGCGCCCATCAAACCGGCGAAGCCGAGAATCTCGCCGCGCCTCAATTCGAACGAAACCGGCCCGAATGCCGGTGCGCGCGACAGATTATCGACACGCAGCAGCACGTCCTGCGTCGGAACCGACCGGCGCGGCGGGTATGCATCGTTCAGCGCCCGGCCGACCATCCGCGCAACGATCTCATCCATGCTGGTCGCCGCGAAATCGTCGGTGGAAATGTGGCGCCCGTCGCGCAGCACCGTCACGCGGTCGACAATCTGCTTCATTTCGTCGAGACGATGAGAGATGTAGACAATGCCCACCCCGCTCTCGCGCAACTCCTTGATGATCCGGAACAGGTGCATGGTTTCGGATTCCGTGAGCGACGAAGTGGGTTCGTCCATGATCAGCACCTGGGCGTCGAGCGAAAGCGCCTTGGCGATCTCAACCATCTGCTGCTGGGCGATCGACAGCGTCCCCACCAGCCTGGTGGGTGGCAACGACAATCCAATGCGGGCGAGCGCGCGCCGGGCGTCGCCATTCAGCCGTGTGCGATCGATGAACGGTCCGCGTTTGGGCTCGCGTGCCAGGTAGATGTTTTCCGCAATGGAAAGGTGCGGCACCAGATTCAATTCCTGGTGAATGATCGCAATGCCTGCTTTCTGTGCCTCCAGTGAGGACGCGAACCGCCGTTCCACGCCGAGAAAAACGATCGTGCCGGCATCCGGCTGGTATTGGCCGCTGACGATTTTCATCAGGGTCGACTTGCCCGCGCCGTTCTCGCCGCAAATCGCGTGCACTTCGCCGCGGCGCAATTCGAAGTGCACGTCATCCAGTGCAACCACACCGGGGAACCGCTTGCCCAGCCCGCTCAGTTTCAATAGCTCCGTAGGTTCCTTCGAACCGAAGCCGCCAACCGCGCGCGGGGCCAGTTCAGCGCTCAAGTCTGTCACGCGTGTCTCCTTCTTTATGCGGCGCTTGTGATGGTCAGGCCAATCTGAGGCAGATTAGAGAATAAAAAGCGAAACTGGTCAAGCCAATTTTCATACTTTGTAGATTGGCCTTACCTAGAACAAACCCCTATGCTTCCCACTGAATGCGCGGAGAACCTGTCGGAGCTTGCGTGATAGACTTGACCGCCAGGCGCGCCAGGTGCCCGCGCCACTTTTCTTCTGCCAGCACGATGAAACAGACTGAGCCAAAGCGGCTTTACCAATTGGTCGCCGACCAGATTCGCGGCCTCATCCACGGGGGCGATTTCCCTCCGGGGTCAAGGTTGCCGGCTGAGCGTGAGTTGTCGCAGCAATTGGGCGTTTCGCGCCCGTCGCTGCGCGAAGCGTTGATCGCGTTGGAAATCGGCGGCAGCGTCGAGACCCGCATGGGTTCGGGTGTCTACGTGCGCGAAACCGCAAATGAAAGCGAAGGATCGCTGGCGGTACTAGGCGAAAGCCCGACGGAAATCATGCAGGCGCGGGCCGTGATCGAAGGCAGCCTCGTCGTGCTCGCCAGCACGCGACTCACAGCCGCCTCTCTGGACCGGTTGCGGCGCAGCGTGGATGCCATGCATCGCCTTGCCTCCGCCGGCAAATCTCCTCTGGAACCGGACCGGCAATTCCACCTCATCATCGCGGAAGCCGCCGGCAACACGGTGTTGAGCCGATACGTGGCCGATCTGTTCGACGCGAGGCGCGATCCGATCGGGGCGAGGATTAGTGAGCTCGCCGAAAACACGACCACATGGATGGCTGCGGTCGAAGAGCACGAAAGAGTCCTGCATGCACTGCAGGCAGGAGACCCGCTCGCCGCACAAGCAGCGATGCGATCGCATCTGAAGTCTTCTGAAGAGCGTTGGGTCGGAAGCGACATGAAGAAGGTCGCGCCCAACGATGCGGACAGTAAAGCTGCCCGCGTGCGATTGGGTTGAGTGGCGAATTCAAGGGGGGTGTGGTTCCCTCGAACTTTCGCCAAGCACGAAATCCTGTAAAGGAACTCGATTGGCTTCCGCAAATTCAACCAAATAACTTCCGCTGTGCAAGACCGAAGGGCCTTGCCTCGCTTGCACAGGATGACGGGATCGTCTGCGTAGGTCACTATTCGACTGCCAAGACTGCGCTGAAGTCCGAGCGTCTTCCACGCCTGTGAAATCCCGCGTCGACTGTCTCGAGCCTCCGTCGTCCGTTTCTGCCGGCCTCGGTCATCGGTCTCTTCAACGGGGCATTCGAGCCACATCCTGATCAGATGCAGCACACGCCGATCAACGATGCGTCGCGCGAGCGACAACATTAACGCGCCCGGCCTTCCGGTTGGTTATCCCTGACCATGCAGGCAAACCCTGCGCGAAACTCCGCAATTGACGGGTGAGGACAAAGCTTGTCCGTCGGTTCCAGGCGCGAAAGCGAACAGCTGAACGCGCTGGATGCGCATCTGGCGAACCTTAACGAGAAATTCCCGAAGTGATCGCACGACCGGCGCGAACGTTCAAAGAAAAAGCCGCGCCAAATGAACTGCACCCGGAATTCTGGCTTTCTCACAGCGCTTCCAAAGACCAGACGGCGTCGGCGTTCGATCTAGGTTAGGTCCCGATGGCACGCCGTCGGTCATCGGCTTATTATTCCGCAAGGTCGGTGAAAGTTGGCCGAGGTAACGATTTCGCATGCTGGCAAGAACCTTCATAACAAGGCAATGCTTTCCCGCAAGCTTACGCGGTCGGCTCCAGGCCACTGCCAGTGGACACACCATGCTTGGACGTCTGAGATTATTCGTGCTGCTCTGGTCGTTGGCGGGGATCGTGCAGACCGCGCATGCGACCACAATCGGTGTCGTGCTTCCGGGCTCGTCGCTTGTTTTTTACCAGACGATGCTCAAGGGGATACAACAGTCGGCCCATGATCATCATGTAGATCTGCTGACCCGCAGCCCGTCCGACGGTGAGTCGCTCGATACATCAAATATCCAGTTGCGCATTATCGATTACATGGTGACGCAAGGAGTCGCGGGTGTGCTACTGGCACCGGAACCATTGAAAGGCGACACGCGGGTTTCAATCCCTGTCCCCCTGATCCTTGTCGATCGGTATAACGCCGATTACGACGGCATCTCGACCGTGTACACAGACAATTTCGGCGCAGGCAGGAAGGCCGCCCTCAGCCTGGTACCGGTTTTGAAAAAGGGTGCCAAGGTGGCGATGCTGCGGCTCGCGCCCAACGTGAGTTCGACTGACGCGAGAGAAAGCGGATTCTTAAGCGTCGCCCGGAGCGAGGGATGGGATGTGGTGATCGATACCTACGTCGGGTATCGCCCCCGCGATGCCGAAGCACGGATCGCTGAGGTGTTAAACACGTACTCAGGCCGCCTGGATGCCGTTTTCGCGCCGGCCGAACCCATCGCCTACGGCGCTCTGCGAGTAATTGAAAAGGCGGCAGTCGGCCAGCGCCCGCGCCTTGTGCTGTTCGACTGGCGCCCGGAGTTCCTGGAAGGCCTCAAAAGAGGAATCGTTTACGCCGCCATATTGCAGGACCCTTATCGCATGGGTTACCTCGGCTTGGCGTCGCTAGTGGAGGCACTGCAGGGCCATCCGCCGCCCCGCAATATATTTGTCGACGTGGTCACCGTTACGCCAAAAAACATGAACGACCCGGCGATCCGTTCCTCGTTGGCAAAGTACGCGAAATAGGCGGCGCGAGCCACGAGCGTGTTCAGTAGCGCTTGACGGGGCACCCGTTGCCGCCACTTGAATTCCCACCCAGTCCGTCCTTCTATGGACTGCTTCAGGCTTGGGGAAATCACATGCATCCGCCTGCCTCGAAGTGCCCGCGTCGCGGAATCATCTGAACTACCTCGTCGCCGCGAACGTGTCGGTTCCTGCCGCGGGCCTACGATCGCTGCGCGCCTCATGGCCTTCACCGCTTCACGCGCCTGATAGCGGAAGCGGTATCACCCATGCGTGTGGCACGCGATGCCCATTTCACTCCCCGGCGCTCCCTGCCCGATGCGGGTGCGCCATCAACCGCAAGCCGCTCGCTATGCCGCCAATGCCCGCGAACATCGCGCCGCCAAGCAGAGCGACTATCGGCCCTGCTGTCCATCCAGTCCAAAAAACAACGCAACCAGCGCAGCGCCCGTGGCCTGTCCGATCAGGCGCGAGGTCGCGACGACGCCGCTGGCGCCGCCGCTGCGCGCGTACGGCGCGCTTGCCATCAACGCCTTGATGTTCGGCGATTGGAAGAAACCGAAGCCGACACCGCAGATCCCCATCCGTATCGCGATCGAGTACGCGCAAGGATGTGCGGGTAGCAACGAGAGCGACGCGAGACCCACGCACAGACAGGCGAGCCCGGCCGCGCCCAGTGCGTCTGGCGGATAGCGATCCGACAGGCGTCCGGCAATGGGCGCGACAAGCGTCACGACAACGGGCCAGGGCGTAATCAGGAACCCCGTCTCAATCTGGCTGCGATGCAGCACGTCCTCGAAGTAGAACGGCAGCGATACGAACGCGAAGCCCATCGCGGCGAACGCGCACACCGCCCATCCTCGCCCGCTATACGGCCCGCGAGAGCGCCGTCTCGTTCCGGCTCTCCGTGCAGGTGTCGGCGCTGCTATTCGACGAACTGAAGGACGGGCAACTCGATCTCGCGCTTTGCTTCACGCCGCAGACCGTCGCGGACGAAGAACTCCAGTCCGATGACATCGGCAGCCAGCGCTACCGGATCGTCGCGCGGCAGGGCCATCCGCTCGCGCATACGCCTGCCGATCCATGCCTGCTGCAAGCGGCAAATTGGTTGCTGCCGCTGCCTGGACATGGGTTGCGCCAGATCGTCGATCGCTACTTCCAGGACCACGATCTGGCGTCCCCGCAGGCCGTGATCGAAACCGACGCGTCGATTTCGCTGCTGACATCGCTGCTGCGCAACAGCGACTTGATCACGATGCTGACCGAACAGATGCTCCAGACCTATGCGGGCCGCGATCTCGCGGCCCTGCCCTACGAAACGGCACTATTCGAAAGCAAGGTCCAGCTTTTCTATCGCCGGAAAACCCCCATGTCGCCAGCCGTGCGGCGATTTCGCTCGACGTTGCATGAAGCGCTGACCGATTCCTGAATGCAATCGCTTGCGCTTCAATGGTCGACGGCCTTTATCGGCAGCAAGCCCGTCTGCCCATAGAACTCCTGCAACGCAAACGCTTCCTGCTCCCGCTGCGCGCGAGCACCGCGATCCAGTATCGAAAAGAGCCAGATTCCCCGCAAACGCTAGCGGCACCGAAACCAGCGCGGGATTGTCGAGAAACACGGGCGTATGCGCGTGATGCAGCACGTCGACCCACACCGATTTCGACAGCAGCGTCAGCAGCACGGCGGATATCAGGCCGAGCGCGCCGCCAACTACCGCGCCGCGCGTCGTCATGCCGCGCCAGAAGATCGACGACACCAGCACCGGGAAGTTCGCGCTCGCCGCGATGGCCGCCACGAGGCCGACCAGAAACGCCACATTGACGTGCTCGAAGAGAATGCCGAGGCCGATGGCGACGACGCTTAAAATCAGCGTCGCTGCGCGCGAAATGCGCATTTCATGGGCTTCATTCGGCTTGCCTCGCGCGAGCCAGCACGCGTACAGATCGTGCGAAACCGTGGTCGCGCCGGAGAGCGTGAGGCCCGCCACCACGGCCAGGATCGTCGCGAACGTGACGGCGGCGATGAACCCGTAAAACAGGTTGCCGCCCACGGCCTGCGCCAGCTTGACGGCAACCATGTTTGAACCACCCAGCAGGTCGCGCGTGAGATTGAAATGCCCGTCTGCCGCCGTCTTGAAGAACTCGGGATGCTGCGCGAGCAACGCAATCGCGGAGAAGCCGATAACAAACGTCAGCAGATAGAAGTAGCCGATGAACCCCGTTGCGATGAATACCGACTTGCGCGCCTCTTTCGCGCTCGGCACCGTGAAAAAACGCATCAGGATATGCGGGAACCCCGCCGTGCCGAACATCAGCGCGATGCCGAGCGACAGCGCGTTGAGCGGGTCCTTCAGCAGCTTGCCGGGCGCCATGATGCTGAGCGCGCCGGGATGAACGTCGACGGCGCGCCGGAACATCTCGTCGGGACTGAAACCGAACTGAGCGAGCGCGGTAACGGCCATGAACGTCGCGCCGCATAGCAGCAGCACGGCTTTGATGATCTGCACCCACGTGGTAGCCGTCATGCCGCCGAAAAACACGTAGACCACCATCAGCGCGCCGACAATCACTTCCGCCATCCAGTACTTCAAGCCGAACAGCAACTGGATCAGCTTGCCCGCGCCGACCATCTGCACGACCAGATAGAACACCACGACGACGAGCGATGTGCTCGCCGTCAACAGACGGATCGGCGCCTGCTCGAAGCGGTAGGCGACCACGTCGACGAACGTATATTTGCCCAGATTGCGCAAGGGTTCAGCGAGCAGGAACATCACAAACGGCCAGCCGACCAGAAAGCCGATCGAATAGATCAGGCCGTCGAATCCGAACAGATACACCATGCCGGAAAGGCCCAGGAACGACGCCGCGGACATGTAGTCCCCGGCGATCGCGAGCCCGTTCTGGAAGCCGGAGATACCGCCGCCGGCGCTATAGAAATCGCGCGTCGTGCGCGTTCTACGCGAAGCCCAGCGCGTGATGCCGAGCGTCACGAGCACGAACAGCAGGAACATGCCGATCGCCACCGGGTTCAGGTCGACGCGGTCAGCCACGGGACCTTCGATGCCCGACGCGCGAGCGAGCGCAGCTGTCGATGCGAGACCCGCGCACAACAAAAAACGAACGAGCTTCATGCTTCACTCTCCTGCGATGCGTTGACGAGTAGTGCGCGCATCGAAGGATCGAAGCTGCGGTTTGCGTGAAGCACGTACCAGGCGGTCAGCGCGATCGCCACCGCAATGATGCAGACGCCCACGAGTACGCCGATCGTGGTCGTCGCGCCCGCATACAACGGTCGCGCCAGCAGATGCGGCGCCACCGCGACGAACAGGATAAAGCCGTAATACGTGGCGATCATCAGCGCGGTAAGCGTGAAGCTGAATCGGCGGCGTGACGCGATGAGCCGCCGGTACGCGGGGCTCGCCTGGATTGATTCGATATGGGCTTGCTGCATGCGTTTGTCTCCTGCCTGCTGTCTGTTGTCTGTTGTCGGAACGAAATGAGCGTCTTGGGGCTCGATGCAACCGCGCCGCGGGCTGCTGTCGGCACCGCTTGCCTGGCAGCGTCAGTGGCTCGCCAGCCGTCCCATCGCCTGCCGCATGTCGCACTCGAACCGAAGCACGATGTCAGCAAGCGGTTCGATCCGGTCGGTGAAGGCGAGCGACTGTCCGGCGGAAAGCAATCCCTTCGACCAGTCGCCCGTCACATAAGCGTTGCGACCGATCTTGCCCGCGACCATCGGCATCAGGTCGGCAATCGTGATGTCCGGGTTCTGTGCCTCGAGTTCCTTCACGGCCGCCGTCGTCTCGTTGCGCAGCGTCCGCACGGTATTGCGCATGGACTGCATGCACAGATCCGTATCGGTCGGTCCGGCTTCCACCAGACGGCGCTTGTAGTCGTCGTGCGCCCAGATCTCTTCGGCCACGGCGAAGCGCGTACCGACCACCACGCCCGACGCGCCCATCGCGAGCGCCGCGGCAAGCTGCGAGCCGCGACCGATGCCGCCGCCGATCAGATAGGGAATGTCGAGGTGGCTCTCGGCCCACGCGGCGTTGACGAACGAGCCCACCATGTCGAGACCGGGATGTCCGCCGCATTCCGCGCCGACGATCGCCACGGCATCGACGCCGACAGCGGCAGCCTTGACCGCGAACCGGAGCGCGGGCACTTTGTGAAGCACCTTGACGCAGGCCGCTTTGAGCAGCGGCATGAATTCCTCGGGATTGCGCCCCGAGGTTTCGACGTACTTCACGCCTTCGTCGACGACCAGCTCGAACACCTCGCGCGTTTTCTCGCCCGGGACGAGCTTCGGCAGCATCGACACGTTGACGCCGAACGGGCCGCCCTCGCACAGTTCGCGGCAGCGCCGGATCTCGGCCCGCAGTGCATCAGGCTCAGGGAAGCTCGCGGCCGTGATGAAGCCGATGATGCCGGCACGCGAGGCGGCGGCGACATAGTCTGCATCGGCGAGCCACATCAGGCCACCGGCAACGATCGGCAGCCGCGTGCCGAACAGTTCGGTCACAGCATTCGTAAAAGCGGTTTGACTCATTGAACGGTCCTTGTGCAATAACGCGTGATCCAGCGTCACACGACGCCTTCTGCCTTCAGTTGCGAAAGCCGTTCGGCGGACAGCCCGAGCAGCGACTGGAGTACATCGTTCGTGCCTTCGCCGAGTTGCGGCGGGGCTGTGCGAACCGGAAGGCGCGCGCCGTCGAAGCGATATGGCGGCGCGAGCACATGCGTGCTGCCTGCTTCGGGATGTGTGTAGGTGGTCACGAGTCCAGCCTCTTCCGCTCGCGTCGAATTGAGCGCTTCGTGAAGGCCCGCGACCTCGCCGCAAGGAATGCAGGCTTGCGTCAAACGTTCGAGCAACACCGTGCGCTTGCGCTTCCTGATCTCTTGCTGGAGTTCGGATGCGAGCACTTCGCGGTGTGTGGTGCGGGAAATGTTCGTGCGAAAACGGTCGTCATCGGCGAGATCGGGACGCTCGATGACCTCGCGACAGAATCGCTCGTACTGGCGGTTGTTGCCGACCGCAATGACAAGCGGGCCATCCTCTGCATCGAATACGCCGTAGGGCATGATCGACGGATGCGAATTGCCGTAGCGCGGCGGATCCTCGCCCATGATCAACGCCTCCAGTCCGTAGTACGACGTGATCATCAGCCCGCAATCGAAGAGCGCCATTTCAATGTGGCGTCCCTTGCCCGTCTTCTGACGCTCGAAGAGTGCTGCGAGCACCGCCTGTGCGGAGTACATCCCCGTGAACAGATCGACGGCGGCTACGCCGAACTTGAGCGGCGGCTGATGGGCCTCGCCGTTGAGCGCCATCAGCCCGGCTTCGCCCTGAATGACAAGATCGTAGCCGGGACGCGCCGCTTCCGGCCCGTGCCGGTCGTAGCCGGAGATCGAGCAGTAGATGAGGTTCTCGCGTCCTTCCTTGAGTTGCTCATAACCGAGGCCCAGTTTCTCCGCGCCACCGAACTTGAAATTCTGGATCACGACGTCGCACTGCTGTGCCAGTTCGCGGGCGATCTGCTGGCCCTCTTCCGTTTGCAGATCGAGACACACCGATCGCTTGTTGCGGTTCACGCTGTTGAAGTAAGCCGTCTCGGTCGTGCCGACGCGGATGCCCCAATCGCGCGTGTCGTCGCCGCGCTTCGGATGCTCGACCTTGATGACTTCTGCGCCGAGATCGCCGAGCACCATCGCGCACCACGGCCCCGCCAGCACGCGGGATAAATCGAGAATGCGAACACCGGCAAGCGGCAGGGATGAATCGAGGTTCGACATGACAGATCCGGAATGACAAAGAGTGACGAAGGCGCCGCGTCTAGCACGAACTGGCTTCGGACGCACGGCGCAACGCCGAAAAATCGGCGGCGCGCTTATCGAAAAAGGCGTTGATGCCTTCGGCGGATTCATCGTCGCCAAGCGATTCCGCCATGTAATCGGCTTCGAGGTCGAGCTGCGCGTCCACCGTGTTTCCACCCGCGTGGCGGCACAGACTCTTGATCCGTGCGATCGCGCGCTCGGGTCCCGCCGCGAGCGATTGCGCGAGCGCCACGGCTTCCGACAGCGCGCTGCCCGGCTCGGCGAGTCGATTCGCGACGCCGAGTGCATGCATGCGTTCGCCCGTGACGGGCCGCCCCGTCAGACACAGCTCCGTCATCAGTTGCCGGGAGACGACACCGGACAGAAACGCCGTCGCCCCGCCGTCGGGCGACAGGCCCACCTTGACGTAGGCCACGGAGAACGACGCGTTGCGCGCGGTCACGAGCATGTCGCATGCGAGTGCGATCGAGAGCCCCGCGCCGGCTGCCGCGCCTTCGACTGCTGCGATCACTGGCTTGCCGCAGTCGCGCAGCGAGCGAATCATGTCGTGCAGACTTTCGATGCCCGCGCGCCGCTCGGACGGCGTCGCCAGGCGCCGCTGCGCCAGCCGTTTCAGGTCGCCGCCCGCGCAGAACGCGCCGCCCACGCCTGTCAGCACGATAGCGCCGACTTCCCGATCGTTTTGCGCCGCTTCGATGGCAGCTGGAAGCGCCGCGTACACCTCGGCTGTGAGCGCATTGCGTGCAGACGGATTGTTGAAGGACAGCACCTGCACCGCGCCTTCGCGGCGTGCAAGGATAGGTTCGTTCATCGTGATTCACTCCGGTTCAAGGTGATGTAGCGTTCGAGATGGTGGTCTTCATCGCCCAGTTGATGGTCGATCATCACGAGGCGCTTCGCGTAGTGGGCAAGCGGCAGTTCCCATGTCATGCCGATGCCGCCGTGCAACTGGATGGATTCTTCGGCGACCTGCGCACCGACGCGGCCGATCGTGTACTTCGCCGCCGACAGCGCGCGTTCGCGCTCTACCCGGCCCGCGCCAAACGCGGCGGCCGCATTGATCACCGCAGAGCGGGCCTGCTCGATATCCAGCAACAGATCAGCCATGCGGTGCTGCAATGCCTGGAAGCTGCCGATCGCGACGCCAAACTGCTTGCGCGTGCGCAGGTACTCGAGCGTGTGTTCCTTCGCGACGTCCATCGCGCCGAGCGCCTCGGCGCACAATGCGAGCACACCCGCGCCAATGCCGTACTCGAGCGTCGTGAAGCCCGCATCGCGTTCGCCGAGCAATGCCGTGTCGGGAAGACACACTTCGTTGAGGCAGATTTCGGCAGCACGCCCGCCGTCGATCTTTCCGTAGCCGCGCAGCGCGACGCCTTCCGTCTCGCGCGGAACGACGAAGAGCGAGATGCCCTCTTCGGCGTCGGCGGCACCGCTGGTACGCGCCGAGACGAGAAAGAAGTCGGCCTCGGCGCCCAGCTGGACGACAGCCTTCCTGCCCGTCAGCACCCAGCCATTCGAACTGCGCACGGCGCGCGTGGTCACCTTCGCGAGTTCGTAGTGCGAGCCGGGTTCGTCGTGAGCAAGCGCCGCAGCAGTGTGGCCTTCGATCAAACCGTCAATCAGCGCCTTCTGTGCGTCGCTGCCAGCCAGGGCCAGCGCGCGCCCGACCATCAGGGCGCCGAGAAACGGTTCGACCACGAGGCCGCGTCCGAGGCTCTCGAAGACAACGGCAATATCGAAACCCTTTCCGCCGAAACCACCGTCGGCCTCATCGAAGAGCGCGCCAACGATGCCCAGTTCCGCAAAGCGAACCCACAGTTCACGGCTGAAGCCCGAGTCGCTGCGCGCCAGTTCGTCGCGCTTCGCGAAGCCGTACTGCTCGCTCACGAAACGGTTCAGCGTATCCGCCAGCATGCGGCGGTCTTCGGTATGCTGGAAATTCATCGCGATCCTCTTACAGTCCCAGGATCATCTTCGAGATGATGTTCTTCTGGATTTCATTGGAGCCGCCGAAAATCGACAGCTTGCGGTTGTTGAAGTAAAGCGCGGCGGCGCTCGCGGCCTCGTCGGGGCCAATGGGCGCATCGTCATGGTCTTCGTGCAGCGCTTCTTCGACAAAGGGCTGTGCGTACGGCCCCATCGCGCGGCGCATCAGCGACGTCAGTTCCTGGCGAATCTCGGTGCCGCGAATCTTCAGCATCGAGCTTTCCGCGCCCGGCACACCGCCGCCCGCTACCGCGGCGATCACGCGCAGATTGGTCGTCTTCATGTTCTCCAGGTCGATTTCGACGCGGGCGACGCGCGCCGCAAAGAGCGGATCGTCGACGAGCGGACGGCCGTTGCGCGTCACGTTCTGCGCCGCGCGGCGCAAGCGCGCCAGCGCTGCGACCGAGAAGCCGACGCCCGCGATGTTGGTGCGCTCGTAGGTCAGCAGATACTTCGCGACCGTCCAGCCCCGGTTCTCCTCGCCGACCAGATTCGCAGCGGGCACGCGCACATCGGTGAAGAACACTTCGTTGATTTCGTGTTCGCCTTCGAGCGTGATGATGGGACGCACTTCGATGCCCGGCGAATTCATGTCGACGAGCAAGAAACTGATGCCCTCCTGCTTGCGTACATCCGTCGCCGTACGCACGAGGCAGAAGATCATGTTCGCGTGCTGGCCGAGCGTCGTCCACGTCTTCTGGCCGTTGACGATGTAGTGCTCGCCTTCGTCATCGATGCCGCGCACCGCGCTCGTCTTAACCGACGCCAGATCGGAACCCGAACCCGGCTCCGAATAACCTTGGCACCACCAGTCGGAACCATCGAGAATGCGCGGCAGCCAGTGACGCTTCTGCGCTTCGTCGCCGAACTTGATGAGCACAGGCCCCAGCATATTTACGCCGAACGGCACGATGCGCGGCGCGCCCGCCAGCGCGCACTCGTTCTCGAAGATGAACTTCTGCACGGCGTTCCAGCCCGGACCGCCGTATTGCTCGGGCCAGTGATTCGCGAGCCAGCCCTATTCGTTCAGGATCGCGTGCCATTCGGCCATGTCGTCGCGCGTGAGGCGCAAGCCGTTGCGCACCTTGCTGGAGAGCCGCGCGGGCAGTTTGTCGTTCAGGAAGCGCACGACCTGCTGGCGAAAGGCTTCCTCCTCAGGGGTGAAGTTCAAATCCATATGCTGTCTCTCTCAATAGATTTCGAAGAGGCCGGCGGCGCCCATGCCACCCGCAATGCACATCGTGACGACCGCGTACTTCACGCCACGACGCCGGCCTTCGATGAGGACGTGACCCGCGAGGCGCGAGCCCGTCATGCCGTACGGATGGCCGATGGAAATCGCGCCGCCGTCGACGTTGAGGCGCTCGGACGGAATGCCCAGGCGTTGCTGGCAATAGACCGCCTGCGAGGCGAATGCTTCGTTGAGTTCCCACAGGCCGATATCGCCGACCGTCAGCCCATGGCGTGCGAGCAGCTTTGGTACGGCGAGCACCGGGCCGATGCCCATCTCATCCGGCTCGCAGCCTGCTACCGCGAGACCCCGGAACGCGCCGAGCGGAGTGAGGTTCGCGCGCTCGGCGGCTTTCGCTTCCATCATCACGCAGGCCGATGCGCCATCGGAAAACTGCGACGAGTTGCCTGCCGTGATGAATTTGTCGGGGCCTTTGACGGGGGCGAGCTTCGCCAGCGCCTCAATGGTGGTGCCGGGACGATTGCAGGTATCCGCCGAGACCGTGACCTCACGCTGGCTGACGGCGCCCGTCTCCTTGTCGGTCACGGCCATCGTGGTCGTCACGGGCACGATCTCGTCGGCATAGCGGCCGGCGAGTTGTGCCTCCGCCGTGCGCCGCTGGCTTTCCACCGAGAAACGGTCCTGCGCTTCGCGGCTGATGCCGTAGCGCTGCGCCACGATGTCGGCGGTATCGATCATCGTCATGTAGAGCGAAGGCTTGTGCTCGACGATCCACGGGTCGAGCGCGGTCACGCCGTCTTCACGCGTACGGATGCTGGAGATGCTTTCGACGCCGCCCGCGATCATCGCCGGCGCACCGTCGACAACGATACGGCCGGCCGCCATTGCGATGGCCTGCAGGCCGGAGGCGCAGAAACGCGTCACCGTCGTGCCAGCGATCGACAGCGGCAACCCCGCACGGATCACCGTCTGGCGCGCGATGTTGCGGCCCGTGTTGCCTTCCGGATAGCCGCAACCGAGGATCGCGTCCTCGATCAGCTCGGGGTCGACGCCCGAGCGTTCGACGACTGCCCGCACCGCGAACGAAGCCAGCGTGGGACCGGGTGTGATGTTGAATTCTCCACGGTGCGCTTTGGTCAAGGGCGTGCGCGCGGTGGAGACAATGACGGCTTCTCGCATGGTCTGGCTCTGCAAAGTGGCATGAAGAATCGAACGGATCAGGCGGTGTGATTGAGGCTCGCCAGGGTGGCGCCGCGCTCGACGAGATCGACGATCAGCGGCGACGGCTGCCAGAACACCGGGTCCTGTTCGGCGGCTCCGATAGCGTCGCTCAGTGCGCACCGCACCGCGACGCCCAGCGCGTTGACGGGCGGATTGTCGACAGTGACGACAAGAATGCGGTTGCGCAGCTCACCCCTGACGGCGTGTCCGGCCGAGTGGGAAGTCATGTCCCGCGTCTCCATGTATTTCGTGTTGACTGATTGTTAAATGCGCAGCGCGCATTGACAATCCAACTGGCAGTTGACGAACTGTTAACTGAAAGTTGACACTGGATATGGGAGAGCCTTGATCGAGCGGGATGATGTGCCCGTCGGAGTGAAGCCCGGCGGTCTAGCTCCAGGCTTGCGCGAGCGAAAGGATTTCGGCGCGCAGGTAGTCGATCAGCGCTTGCGTCGCGGGCGACGGGTAGCGATTAGGCAGCGTCACGATATACAACGTGTTCTGCATGCCGGCTACGCGGAAATGCGGAAGGACTCGCGTCAGTTCGCAACTCATCGGAGCGAGCGGCACGTAGGCCGGCAACAGACCGATGCCCATGCCCTGACACACGGCTTCCGTCAGAAATGGATAGTCCGAAGACTGCAGCGCAGGCTGCATCGTGATCACGTGGACGTCTGTCTCGTCCTCGCGGTGCGTGAGCGTCATCGTGACGCGGCGGCCAGGATAAGGTGATGCGACCAGCGTCTGCTTTTCGAGGTCGCTCGGACAATCGATGGGACCGTGCTTGTCGACGTAGTCCGCCGACGCAACCAGATTCCAGTCGATCGAGCAGATAACGCGCGCCACGTAATCGAGCGGCGGCGTTGTCGTAATTCGTATCGCGACGTCGACTTCGGCTGCGATCAGGTCTTCGATCCGGTTGTTGAACGTGACCGTGAGCGCGATGTTCGGATGCATGCGCGCGAACTCCAGCAGCTTGCCGCCGAGAAACATCCTGCCGAAGCCCGTGGGCACGCTAATGCGAACACGGCCGCTCAACGTCTGTCCGAGGCTGTCGATCGAGGCCCTCGCCGTGCTCAGGTCTTCGAGCATGCGCTGTCCGCATTCGTACAGCGTGTGGCCGGCTTGCGTCAGTTCGAAACTGCGTGTGGAGCGGCGCAGCAGTTGCGCGCCCGTCTCGCGCTCCAGCAGCTTGAGCCGCTGACTGATGTTCGCGCGCGTCATGCCCAGTTTGCGTGCGGCGGCGCTAAGGCTACGCGACTCGACGATTTCGACGAACAGGCTGACCAGGTTCAGATCCATGATTTGACGGTGCGCGTGATTACCAGGCGATCGACTGCGGCCGCTTTCCCATTTCCAGAATAGGCCGCCAGTTTAAGCCAGCCGCGGCCAGGAGCTCAGCGCTGCGCGAACACCAGCAGCGGCTTGGCGTCGTGTGCGGCGCTTTCAGCAGCCACGAAGGCTTCATGTGCGCGCTCGAGGCTGTAGCGCTGCGCTGCCGGCGGCTTCAAGGTGCCCTCGGCCATACGATCGAGCAGACTGCGCAGCGTCTGGCTGGCTTCACTCACTCCTTTGCGTGCGAGCCACGAGAAGATCAGCCAGCCGCGCACCTCGGCAGCCGAATAGATCAACGCCGGGGCGAAAATCGGCATCTCGAACGCCGCCGGATCCGTCTGCCGATGCGACGACAAGGCACCGTAGACAAGCATGCGCCCATTCGTGGCCAACTGACGCGCAAGCGTGGCGCCTGTCTGGCCCGCGACGCAGTCGATCGCGCTTACGATGCCTTTGTCGCCAGTGGCCCTTTTCAGTTGCTCGGGCCAGCGTTCGTCAGCCGTGCATAACACGACGTCACCGCCCAGTGCCCGTATCTCGGCGACCTGCTCTTCACGGCGCACGAGGTTGATGGTGCGGAACCCCTGTGCCTTCGCGATCTGCAGCACGAGGCGTCCGACTGTCGAGCCCGCCGCGCTCTGGACCAGCCAGTCGCCGCGTTCGAGCTGATGCTCGGACATCGTCATCGCCCATGCCGTCATCGGGTTGATCAAGGCCTGCGCGGCGTCTTCGTCGGAGATTGCAGCAGGAACCGGTATCGCACGGTCGGCTGGACTGATGACCTGCTCTCGCCACGTTCCTGGCACGTCCAGCAGCACAACACGTTCTCCTACCCGCGTGCGTGACACGTCGCTGCCCACGGCGTCGATGACGCCGACGCCCTCTGACCCGGGCGACGCCGGAAGCACCGGCTGACGCTGACGGGCGAAACGACCACGAATCACGTGCAGGTCGGAGGGATGCACGGGTGCGAGAAGCATCTTCACGCGGACTTCACCGGGCCCGGGGGTGGGTTCGGGCAAATCACGCCAGTGGACTACCTCTGACGGCTCGCCGTTACGTTCGATTATCAAGGCCTTCATGTGCTCTTCCATACGGTCGGGAGAGACTGCGGCGAAAGCCGGACTTTCACCGCAATCGATTGGGTTCAGCGTGTCAATAGACTCAGCCCCAATAGCTTCAGACGAAGCTGATCGCTTCAACCTTCGCTCGGCTCATATGGCGACGCCCGGTTTTCGCGTTTCCATTTCTTTTCAGCTTCCGTATCGGGCCGAGGTGGGCGAATGCCGTCGATCAACCACAGTTGTTGCGGCGTTTCGCCGACATGCAGTTCGTAGTGGTAGCCCCGCTCCTGGACGAATGGCGCAATGGCAGCGTTCGCCTTGCGCAGCCACGACTCCGTCCACGCGACGTCGTTGGCGATATGTCTGGCGAAATGATCCAGTCGGATTCTGACGAAATCGCCTCGCGACTCACCTCCCATGAAAAAGGAGTCTTTCGGCTGTTCATGAAACAGAACGCCGACGTAAAAGGGAGGAATGATGTAGATACCGGTGATTCGTTTCGCCATCTCCTGCTTGTCTTCAGCCGTGTAGGCACCGGGGGGATGATAGATATTCCACAAAGGCATTTTTGTCTCCATACATCAATAGATGCCGCGTTTCTTATGTCAGAACATCCAGTTGTCTTGAAAGACAAGGCGAACCAGACATGAGCGACGCGGCGTGATAGATAGCCCAAGGATAGGCTACCGTTTGAAATCAATGCTTTCGCAATGCAGCATTGATGGCGACTCGTCACATAGAAGTGCAATCGCATCGTCGCACCCGTTCTAGTGGCGACGGGGAAGGCCGAGTATGCCGCGCGCCTCGTCGGGTGTTGCCACCTCCCCGCCGATGCTTTTGACGATACTGACCGCGCGTTTCACCAGCGCCGCGTTGCCCGGCGCCAGTTCCCCTTTGGCCAGATAAAGGTTGTCCTCCAGGCCGACGCGTACATGTCCGCCGAGAATCACGCTTTGCGCCACGATTGGAAACTGGGCACGCGAGATGCCGAATGCCGACCAGCGGGCATTCGCGGGCAGATAGCGTTTCATCTGCAGAAGGCTCTCGGTATCGGCGGATGCGCCCCAGGGCACGCCAAGACACAACTGGAACAACGGCGCCTGCAGGATGCCTTGCGTTTCGATCAGATGGCGAGCGAGGCGCACGTGGCCCAGATCGAATACCTCGAGTTCCGGCTTCACGCTGGCTTCTTCAATCAAGGTTGCCATCTTGATCAGATGGTCGGGCACGTTCACGAATGCGCGATTGCCGAAGTTCATCGTTGCGATGTCCAGCGTGCAGATTTCCGGGCGCAACTCCAGCACATGCCGCACGCGCGCCTCGGGCGTCATCATCGTGCTGAGTTCGCTTCCCCGGTTCGGGTCCTCGTCGCTCGGAACGAAACGCGCCCCCGGTCCTGTCGTCAGGTTGATCAATATCGGGCATCCACTTTTGCGGATGCGCGCAACGACTTCGCCGTAGTGCGCCAGCTCAGTGCTTGGCGCGCCGGTCTTCGGGTCACGAACGTGAATGTGCGCGATGCTCGCGCCCGCTTCACATGCAGCAATGGCCTCATTGGCAATCTGCTCGGGCGTTACCGGAACGGCGGGGTTCACGCGCTGGGTATCGTCGCTGCCAGTGAGTGCACAACTGATAATCGTCTTGCTCGTCATGGTGTCTGTTCAAGAAGAGAAAAGAATCAGGCGCTGCAATCGCGCGCTCAGGCGGCCCGCGCGGGGCCGAACGGTGAAGCGCCGACGGGCGCAACCCGGATCAGCTTCTTGTTGACGAATTCGTCGAAGCCCAGCAGAGACAGCTCTCGCCCAAAACCTGAGCGCTTGATGCCGCCGAACGGCAGTTCCGCCGACGTGCCGAACGGCTGATTGATGAACACCATGCCACTGTCGATCTGTGCGGCTACTTGCTCGCCGCGTTCGGTATCGGCCGTAAACACTGACGCACCGAGACCATAAGGCGTCCCATTGGCTAGCGCGATCGCAGCCGCTTCGTCCTCGACGACATAGAAAGCGGCAACCGGGCCGAACAGTTCTTCGGCGAAGATGGGGTTCTGCGGCGAGATGTCGGTGAGGACAGTCGGTTGCAAATAGAAGCCCGGACGATCGACACGTTTTCCGCCACACGCAATGCGAGCGCCATGCGAAGCCGCGCGATCGATCTGCTCAAGCAGCAACTGCAACGCGCGCTCCGACGAAAGCGGTGCGACGGCGGTCGCCGGATCGGCTGGATCGCCCGTCTCGAGCTCTGCCATCCGCTGCGTGAAGCCCTCCAAAAAAGCGGCACCGCGTTCCTTGCCGACCACGATAATGCGCTTGGAGCCCACGCAGCATTGACCTGCATTGAGCATGCGGCCTGCGACCGCGCTTTGGATCGCCCAATCGAGCGGCGCATCGTCGAGCACGATGAACGGATCGCTGCCGCCCAGTTCGAGAACGACCTTCTTCAGATTGCGGCCCGCACGCTCGGCGACGGCGGCGCCGGCGCGCTCGCTGCCCGTCAGCGTTACACCCTGCACGCGCGGATCGTCGATGACGCGGCCAGCCTGTTCGATCGAGATGAACAGATTCGTATAGACGCCTTCCGGCGCGCCCGCTTTCTCGAACAGCCGGGCGAACGCCAACGCAGATTGCGGGACGCTTTCCGCATGCTTGAGCAGCAGCACGTTGCCGACCATCAATTGCGGACCCGCCACACGCGCAATCTGGTAGTACGGGAAATTCCACGGCTCGATGCCGAAGAGCACACCGATTGGCTCGATATGCACGGCAGCACCGGGCGCTTCATCGAGCGCGCGCGGTTGCAGATAGGCGTGCGCGTGTTTTGCGTAGTAGTCGAGAATGTTTGCCGCCGACTCCACTTCCTTGCGCGCTTCGCCCCTTCGCTTGCCCATTTCCAGCGTCAGATAGCCCGCATATTCGTCGGCCTTCTCGCGCAACAGCATCGCAGCGCGCGACACGATGCGAGCCCGGTCGCTGACGGGACGACGACGCCAGTCGGTTTCAAAAGCGCACTGCGCGGCAGCGAGTTTCGTTTCGAGCGACTCGTCGGATATATCGTCGTAGGTGGCGAGCAGTTCGCCGCTTGCAGGATTGATCGTCGTGTACGGCATGAAGTTCTCCGCAAAAAAGTTGGCAATGAGTCATCGCGTTGACCAATGCTAACATCGTTAACACATTCGACGACCAGCTTTTTTGGCCAGGAAAAACCCTCATTGATATTAATGTTAACGCCGTTACTATTGTCGTGTATCTTCTTCAAATATGGGAAGGCGAAATGGCAAAGGGATATTGGGTGGCAGCGTATCGGGCGGTCCATGACGCGAGCAAACTCGCGGCGTACGGCGTCCTCGCGACACAGGTAGTGAAAGCAGCGGGTGGAAAATTTCTGGTGCGAGGCGGCGAAGTCGTTGCGTTTCAGGCTGGCATAAAGGAACGGACCGTCGTGGTCGAATTCCCGAGCTTCGATCAGGCGCTCGCTACATTTCAGAGTGAGGCATATCAGGAAGCTCTTGCCGTATTGGGAGACGGCGCCGAAAGAGACGCGCGCGTCGTGGCAGGCCTCGATGATTGAAATGCTCGTCCGCTCCCCGCTGTGGACTTCCGGAGAACGTTTTGGCTTGTGAACAAAAATCGCTGCGGACTTTGGTCGAGCATTGGCTTCCCTCCTGCACAGGCTCGGCCCGCGATGGGCGCCAGCTGTGCCTTGACTCATTGACATTGATCAACCACCGGAGCTGGGAGGCGACCCTATTCGAGTTAATGCCGGCGCTATTTTTTTGACTAAATATTATGCTTGTTAACATACAGGCATGCGAGAGATACAAATCTGAAGAACCCGGAGCAAAAATGGACGAAGCAATTGTTCAGACGGAAATCAAAGGCCACGTAACGGTCCTTACGATGAACCGCCGACCGCACAATCTGATGGGCCCGACGCTGTATCGCGCGCTACTCGATGAATTCGACGAGGCGGTCAAACGCCGCTCGCGCGCGATCCTGCTGCGCAGCGGTCTGCGGCATTTCTCGGCCGGCGCTGAAGTGGCGCTCTTTCCGGATCGTATTGCCAAACAAGGCAAAGCACTGATGGATCCGCTCGAGGTGCTTCGTGGCTTCGAAAGCCTTCCGATTCCCATCGTTGTCGCGGTGAACGGCACCTGCCTCGGCGGTGGCTTCGAAGTGGCGCTCGCCTGCGACTTCAGCGTCGTCGCCGAATCAGCCAAGATCGGCTCGGTCGAGGTCGCGCTCGGCTTGCACCCGCTGCTCGGCGGCATCCAGCGTCAGGTGATGCGTGCCGGTCCGGCGCGTGCGAAAGAGCTCGCGTTGCTCGGTCGTCGTTACGACGCGGCGACGCTCGAACGCTGGGGCTTGATCAATCTCGTCGTGCCCGACGACAAGCTCGATGAAGTGGCGTTGTCCGTCGCTCAGGAACTGGCGGCCGGCCCGACCGTCGCGCATGCCGCCACCAAGCAGCTAGTACGGGTCGCGGTCAACGAAGGCGTGGCCGCTGCCGACGAGGCGATGTTCGAACTGCAAAAGCCGATCTGGGCGTCGCAGGATCTAAAACGTGGACTGGAGGCCTTCGACAAAGCCGGCCCCGGCACCGCTGTTTTCGAAGGGAACTGACATGACCGGACCGCTCGAAGGACTCAAGGTCGTCGACTTTTCCCGCGTGCTGGCCGGCCCGCTGTGCGCGCGGACGCTAGCCGATCTCGGTGCTGACGTCATCAAGATCGAGCCGCCTCGGCCCGACGTATCGCGTGCCGCGTTCCCGAATCGTGACGGCATGTCCGGCTACTACGCCCAGCAAAATAGCGGCAAGCGCAATATCAGCATCGATCTGAACGCGCCGGGCGCGCGTGAGTTCGTGCTACGCCTGTGCGACGAAGCCGACATTGTCGTCGAAAACTTTCGAGCCGGGACACTCAAGGGTTTCGGACTCGACTACGACACGCTTTCCCGCCGCAATCCAAAGCTGGTCTATGTATCAATCACAGGCTATGGCCAGCGCGGTCCGTGGGCGTCGCGCATGGCTTACGCACCGACCGTGCAGGCCGAAACGGGATTCACGCACAACACGTTGCGACATTTCGACAGTGCAAGCGAGGGCCGCAGATGGACCGATCCCCTATCGCATGCGGACGTCTATGCGGGACTGCAGGCGACCATCGCCGTGCTCGCGGCAGTGCGCAAGCGTGAAGTCACTGGGCGCGGCCAGTATATCGACGTGGCCATGGCGGCAGTGATGCTGTCGATCAACGAGCGCGCGCACCTCGATCTCGCGAGCGTCGATACGGGCGCCGAACCGGGCATCCTCGGCGCCGCCGATGGACCGCATTTCGTCGGCCCCGGTGGCGAAGAGTTCGTGGCGGCGCAAAGCATCGTCGGCAGCAACACGTTTCCGAACTACTTGCGCGCCATGCGCCGTATGGACCTTGCACAGGACCCGCGTTTCAGTACCGCTGAGCGCCGCCTGCAGAACTACAAGGCGCTGCACGCGGTGATCCAGACGTGGATGCTGTCGTTCCGCGATCTCAAGTCGCTCGATGCGCAACTCGACGAGGCCAAAATCGCGATGGGGCAAATTCGTACGCTGAAAGAACTCGCCGAGACCGATTGGGCAAAGCAATGGGGTGCTGTACACGAGATTTCGGATCGTCGCGGCGGGTCGTATCTGATACACGGCTATCCATGGAACTTCTCCGATGACGAGCTTGGCATGCGCAGCGCGCCCGCGTTTCGCGGCGAGCATAACGAGCAGGTGTTCCGCGAAGCAGGAATGGCCGATAGCGAAATACGCCATGCAATCGATACCGGCGTTCTGGTCGGCGGCCCAGTACCGTCCGCAACGAAGATCGGGGCCACCGTTCTTTCGCAAGCGCGTGAGTTACAGAATGTGACGGAAGATCTTTGATCGCCGCGATATGCGTCGTAGTACCTGTATCGACACAAGACATCGGAGGACCGAATGGAAGTGGTCAATCAAGCCCGTCAAGAGGAGGCATCGTCTGATGACGACGCCCTCCTTCCCCACCATCTGGATCTTGAGCGCCGCCTACTTTAGCCTGCTGGCCGCTACCGCCGCACTGTTTTTCTTCTCCCCGACGATACTGCGTGAAGCGGGATTCGGCGGATTCAAAGAGATCGGCCGTGCGGTCGCTGGTGCCTGCGCATTGGGGGCATTGGGCAATGTACTTATCTGCAGCATCGGGGGCAGTGCGCAGCGTCGCCGGATCTTCTGTGCGCTGGCGTCGGTCTTTACTGCTGTGAGCCTTTCGGCGCTCGTTTTCGTATGGCATGGCAGTACGACCGCGACGTTTTTCCTGCTAGTTCTTGGTTTCGCGGGAACGGGAGCCGGTATAACGCTCTTCTGGCAAATGTCTGTCGGTCTTCTCAGCGGCAAGTCGATGGTGGTCGGCGTGCCATTGATCAGTTCCGTCGCCAACATCGCCGGCTTCGTTACACCGTTTCTGATTGGATATGTCCGCGACGCGACGGGCACTTACGCGAGCGGGTTCATTATGATCGCCTGCGTCCAGGCACTCGGCGTCGTGGTGCTTCTTTTCGGCGTGCAACGCATTGTCAGGAAGCGATCGCCCGTTGACGATGTATCGGTTCGATGCCCAATGTGATGAGAAGATGCCGGCGTGGGCGCGCAGGTACTCGTGGTGGGCCCACCGGCAGCCTACCGAGCCATCACGCGGCTAGAATGCCCGTAGCGGACTACGGTTGTCAGCGCGCGATCAGCAATACTGCGTGCCTCTTCGCGCAGAATATATAATCGATTCCTTGTTTTACTCCACGAACGAAGGCCACGTGAGTCCCAAGTCACCTATCGCGAAGAATGCGGATTACCACCACGGCAATCTCCGCAACGCGCTCATCGAAGCGGGGCGCAGTGCGCTCATGGAAGTATCCGCACAGGACTTGAGCCTGCGTTACCTCGCGCGCATGGTGGGCGTATCGGAAGCCGCGCCCTCGCGTCATTTCTCGGGTATCGACGAATTGCTGGCGACGATCGCGGCGAGTGGTTATCGTGATCTCGCTGCGCTGCGCGTTGCGATCCGTGACAGCGAAGATACGGCGCTTTCCAAAGCGTACCGGATGATGCGGGAGTATGTTGAGTTCGCACAGCGCCACAATGGACTGTTCGGCCTGATGATCGGTCCTCGCATCGTCGCGCATCAGGCGTATCCAGAGCTCATCGAGCAAAGTAACCGGTCTTTTGGCTTGTTTTCCGAAACGATCGAGGCACTGGCGATCGAAACTGGCTGGTCCCAGGCCGATCTGAAGCTGGTGACGCACGCCGCGTGGAGCATGGAACATGGTCTCGCCACGCTCATCCTGGCAAATCGCGCACCACGAGCTGACACAAAAGTCTCAATCTCAAAGCTGATCGATTTTGTATTGATGACCTTGCTTAGCGCGATCACGGCCGGTCCGGATCACCTCGAGCGCGTGATCCAGCAATGCGAACTCTCCGGAAAGAAAGCGGTGTCGCGCACGGCTCGCAAACGCGCCAAAGCGTAGTCATCGCCGCTATTGTCCTGATGTCAAGTTTCAGTTAACAGCGCGTTAACTCCGACGACGTTCAATTCCGCGCCAATACATCTACACTTCGAAGCGAATATTCAAACGCAAAGGCGTTTCGGAGGAAGGGATGCAACCATTGGAAATGAGCGGTCTTGAATTGCTGCGTGCAACTGCCTCGGGCCAATTGCCTCGCGCTTCTATGGGAGAGACGATTCCCATGTCGTTTGCCGAGGTCGATGCCGGATATGTGAAGATGACAGCGCGCGCCAGCAGCCAGCATCTGAATCCTCTAGGCGGGGTACACGGCGGCTTCACGGCAACCGTACTGGATTCCGTGACCGGTTGCGCCGTACATTCGATGTTGGAGCCAGGCGTCGGGTATGGCACGATCGACCTGCAAGTGAAAATGTTGCGACCTGTGCCGCGCGATCAGGACGTCGTGGCGGAAGGCAGAACGGTCCATCTCTCGCGGAACATCGCAACCTCCGAAGGTACGTTGAAGTCTCTCGACGGCAAGCTGCTCGCCACGGCAACGGCTACCTGCTTCCTGAAGAGAACCTGAGCCACTCCGACAATGCCCCCGCGGTAGCAGATGGCGAGAAATGCCGTGTGTGACGCGGACGCCTCTCGTAACGGCGCTTGCACATCTGTCGCACGAGATTAGAAACCAGTTCGAGCGCCAGTTCGGCGGCGCCGACCGATCCAGCTTTCGTACATCGCCTGATCTGCGAACAGGGCGCCGGCGAATTTGGTTTTGGTGAGGCCCGGCAGCAACGCATTCACGCGAATGCCAAGCGGCACGCACTCCTTGGCGAATGCGCGCGTCATGTAGACCACGGCCGCCTTTGTACCTTGCGGCGCCTGCGTGACGCTAGCGCCCTGCATCGCCGGCCCTGATCGTGCAGCCCCTACACCACTTGCTCCCGCCTAATGGGTTGCACCCGTGTCTTGCGCGGGTCCGGTCGCCGCACAGGTCGACATCAGCGCGGCAACTGTGAAGTTTCTGAAGCGCAAGTCCATATTCGTCCCCATGGTCACGCGTTCATTGATGTGCGGGCGTGTCGACTCGACAAAGCGCTGCTGACACAGGAGCTTTTTCCATAGCGGCAGCCCGAAATCGCCGGATCCTCCCTCACGCGATCTGATGATCGCCGTGGCCAGGATACAAGCCAGCGGGCGCAACGCTTTGCCGCGGCGATCACTTTCCATGTTCGATCCGTTAATGGACGGGACCGGTATTTTTGTTACCTACGACGAAATCGCGATGGAGCGCCGACTTTGGAAAGCGCAAGCGCTGCGAGCGCGCGTCAACGAATTGCCGAATTGGGCCCGGATTTTGCGCAGCATCTTGCACGCCTCCCGCTGCCGATCCAGTGCTTTGCGCAGGGGCGTGGTTCACGACATTCAAACGAGCGCATTGTTTCGGTGCGGCCTGATCGCACCGACCTGAGGAGCAGACCATGGAAACGACAAACGGAGAAGGAACTGAGAAGGAAGTCGCCGGCGATTTGCAGCCAGCCGCCGGGGACCTGCTCGGCAATGTCGGCGCGCAAGTTAGCGAAACGGCAAGCGAATTGAGTGGCAAAGCGCAGCAACTCTATGCCGACTTTGTGGATGTCGTACGCGAATCTACGGTGGAGCGGCCGCTCGCGGCGCTGGCAATTGCCGCCGGCGTCGGATTCATCCTCGGGGCGTTACGCGCGGCAAATCGCTCGAGGCCCGATAACAGCCGAAGCGACTGGAGAGATCGGGAGTAAGGCCATTTACATCAGGTGGCGCGCCAGGGCGCTTCCACAACAAGCCGACCTCGAGGAGTTCCGCAATGTCCATGCGTTCGAAAGTCACGAAGTGGCGAAACGTCGGCAGATTTTGCGTCGAGCGAGCCACCGATTATGGTGAGTTGCTTGGGGTCGAACTTGAGGAGACCAGGACGCGCCTGGTCCGCGAGTTGAGCGCACTGGTTGCCCTGGCCGTCGCCGGGCTGTTCACACTGTCGTTCGTGTGCATTGCGATCATCGCGACCGCGTGGCGTACACCGTACTTTCTCCAGGTGGTATGGGGCGTTGCCGCGACGTGGCTGGTGGTTTCCGTGATTTCTTTGCTCTTCGTCCGCGCCCAGAAACCTGGACGCTCGCTTCATCTTTTGCAGAGAGAAATCCGGAGCGATCTCGACACGTTAAAGGAGGCGCTGAAATGAACCGCACCGTTAGCATCAGGGAAGCCGAGACCGCCATCCTGCTGCGCATGGCGGAAACACGCGCAGGGCTGCTACTGGCAAATAGCCTCCCACCATCGACCCCGAGCATACGGGGACAGACGCGCTCTCCTGCGCTTGGCCTCGTCGTCTCGCTGACGGAGGCGCCGCGCGTCACGCTGCTGCTGGCGCTATGCGTCGGCGCCATCGTCCTCGGACCTCGCCGGACTGTCGTCGTTGCCGGCCGCTCCGGGATCACCGCATGGCTCGGAGGCACCGTCCGGAAGGTCTTGCGCGGCGAAACCCAGGCTGCAGCGGCAGACAGTCGGTCACGAAGTGCATGATGCGGCGTCGGCTGAACTGGCTGCGTCGCTGATGCGACGTCCCAGCGTGGCGGAGCGCGTGGCAAGGACGTCCGCTGCTGCACTGCGATAACGGCAGCCGGATGAAGGGCGCGACGATGCTCGCCACCCTGAGAAACCCAAGGGCGTGGCCTCGTTCAGCCGGCCCCCGGTGAGTGACGACAACCCGTTCGCGGAATCGCAACGGAAAGAACTAAAACCGGTTGCTTGAAGTGATGCGACAACTGGCGCCGGGCCAACAAGACAGGACCGGCACCAAGGCGTTCCGACGTTGAAATATCGTGCGGAAATGCGCTTTAGTTGATTCGGCGATGAAGATGCGGTCGGGCGCGTCTTCATCGCTTTTCGTTGGTACTCGGCCGCCTGCCGGACTGATTCTGGCCCGGCCCACTCACGGTCGGTAGCGGCCCACCCAGTGTAAAAGTGAGCGCTCTAGAGTGGACGCGTGCGACCTCGGCTGAAAAGTCGCAGAACAGCGAGCAGGATGACCGCGCCAATGAGCGCCGTTATCAATGAGCCGATGATGCCACTGCCCAGATGAAGTCCGAGGGCTCCCCCAAGCCATCCTCCGATAAACGCTCCAACAATTCCGACGATGATATCGACAACGATGCCGAAGCCGCCGCCGTCGACTATACGACCAGCCAGAGCGCCGGCGATGCCGCCAATAATCAGCCAGAAAATGATTCCATGCGAGACCGGGTCCATGTTTCTTTCCCTATAGAGGTAAATCCGCATTAGCGGCGAGCAAGCATTCCGATGATGAGTCCGCCGATGAGTGCCATAGTGACCGCTTTCCACGGAGCCTCATGAACGTAATCGTCGGTCGATTCAGAGACGACACGGTACTTCGTCTTGACCACTTCCTGTGCACCGGCAATCTTGTCCTTCAGGTCGGCCAGAACCCGGGCACCGTTTGGTCGTTCGCGGTCATTGTCGTCGGACTTGGGTGTCGAGCTACTGGCCGGCTGAGATAAACCGGCGGAGCCGCCGTGGGTGGATTGAAGAGACTCGTCCATTTAAACCTCCATTCTGTTAGTGCTCAAGACTGAGCAAGTGGTGTGCCTTCCAGATAGCGCAGCCAATAATCGTGAGAAGCGACTCTGTCATCTGCTTTTCAGCACTGTAAATGTCGGACAGCGAATGAATGAACAAATCCTTCAATGTCCTCGCAGGCATGTCTCTCCTTCAGTCGGTAGGGAACCGCAACTGGAAAAAGCGCGGTGTGAGCGCAGCGGCGCAAACACCATTCGCGCTCGGCAACATGTCTGAACCTGACGGGACACCGGCGCGCAGCGTATGACGAGACGATTCACAAACGTCTCCGGCACTTACTGTCTTGCAAACTTCTTGTTGCAACAAATGGTGCAGCACCGCTTGAATATCTTCGCGATGGGCCGCGGTAGAGACGGTTCGACGCCGGGCGATGAAGACTCGGGTCCCTGGAACGAGGGCGCCGGTTGGCAATTTGTTGAGACGCCCGAACCTGCCGTCACGGCGGCGACGGCTTGGCGTCAGTGAACATATTGGGCGCGGACCTGTCGTCTTCTGGGCCAGTCGCCTACACCGCCCCTCGCACGGACGAAGATGTTGCCGCACTGCCGGCTTCGACCGGCGGCTGATGACGGAATCCGAGGCTTCCTGCCCCCAGCGCTATGATGGCACCGACGAACAGGGCGGCGACGGAGAACCAGCTCGCACGCGCGACGGCACGCGCCGCGGTGTCGGCGGCCTGTCGAGCATCCGCTTCCGCTTGGGGGCTGGACGCTGCTGCTGTGACAGATGCGATAGCGTTGCCCGCCTTTTGCGTCAGGGAATTGATCGGATTGTTTCCCGCATTCGTCTGGTTCGCGGGCGCGCCGATCGCCGCGCCGGCCGACGCGACGTTCCCGACGACACTGACCGCACCGCCAATTAGTGATGCCATCTCGAACACAACGAAAAGAATCATCACCGCCCACGCCAGCAGTCCATGCAGCCAGCCCAGAACTGGCGCGCAGCGGCCCGAAAAGTACGCTCCGGCAAATACGGATACGACGGTCGTGACAATCATCCAGGCGCCTGAGCCGAAACCAAATGCACGGGAAGGGTTTGGCTGGGATAACGGATTGAGCAATGACGCACCGATGGCCGTGCCAAGTACGCTCATTACAAGGTAGACAAGGAGCGAGATAATGACGCCGGTGAAAACCGCACCCCACGAAACGCGCGGCAGTCCTTCTTGGGTTACTAGGAGTCGCATGGCAAGTCTCCGGTTGAATTGGCTGTTTCAGGTGGATTCGCCGGAAATGCCCCGGCACGCGAGACCCCGCAAGCGGCATTCCACTGTCGCTGCTCGGTGCTAACTCAGCGAGCAACTGGGTGAAGTCTGCTGTCCCGATTGTTCCGGTAGCGGACCTGTCGTCACTCGCGCAAGACGACTTCTGACTGACCTTGGAAAACCACCGTTAGACCTATCCGTACGATGTTGAAGGTCGGCGAATATCCTTCACAGCGATGCCGGAACACGCCTGGGAAATGGCCGACGACGAATGTCGAAGCCTCGCGGCGTCGGTGTGCGACGCGGTCGGCTACGAGCAAACGACCGCCCCGGTGGAAGAGTTCCGATGGGCGGACCTGTTTCGCAGCAACCGGCGCTCCACCTGCAATTCCGACCGTTATCGCGTCGCTGATCATCGTGCTCATACATCGCGTGCTTCCGTGGGCGTGTGTCGCCGGATTCGCGCAACAGGTCCGTCGCCATGGAGATGCACAGAACCGCAACGACGGCCAGCGCGGCGATAACGATACCGGTCACGATGATCTCCACGACATGTCTCGTCCGACGGGTTCGGTCAGATTCAGACCGGGCGTGTTGAGCGCAGCAACCGCGCACCGAGCCTTATTGTTGTGATCAGCAGTCGAGCAAAGACCTTCAGGTACGGAGCTCCGACAGGCCAGAAGCGCGGGACCAGTCGGGGTACCAGTGGAGCGAAAGGGAGCGCCGCCGGATGAGCCGCACTCCCCCGTCCTGATTAAGTCCTCACTGCGCGAACGCGCGGGACAGGATCAGAATGGCCACCAGCCCTTACCGCCGCTGCCTCCGTCGTCGTTGCGGGACCGGCCGTCATCGCGTGCGTGATCGTCATGATCGTCGGAGTCCCGCCCGAAGTCGAAAAGATCGAACAGGTCGCCGATCGCGGGCGCATTAACCGGGACGTACGGGTTGTCGCTGCGCTGGACCGGGTTTGGCAGGTTGTCACGGCTGCGCCCCGTAATCGGCGGCAGCCCCCAGTTGCGCTCGATGAATTTGACCAGCGATGCGTGATCCGCGTACCCGTGCGAAATGCGCCCTCCCGACGAATACTTCGACACAGCGATCATTGGAATACGCGATCCATCGCCAAAGAAGTCGATGGGCTGGATGTAGCCTGAATCGTAGTAGCCGCCGCCCTCGTCCGTGGTGATGAGAATCGCCGTAGTGGCCCATAGTTTCGGATCGCTCTTCACCGCATCAACCAGTTTCCTCACGAACGCCTCGTAAAGCCCGAACTTCGACGACGTCGGGTGCCCGTCGAGCAGTCCACCCGGCTTCACGAATGAAACGGCGGGCAGATTGCCGTCGCCGATGTCCGCATACAGATCCGGCAGGTCGGCAAGGTGCGTCTCGCGGACCTGCTGATTTGTCATGATTGACGTCTCATACAGGAACGGATTGCAGATGTTGCAGTAGACGCTTTTCGACGGATCGCTGATGAAGCTGCGCCACCCTTCACCGTAGTACTTCCACGGGATCTTGCGCTCGAGCAGCGTGTCGCCGATTGTGCGCACCGGCGAGGGCGGTATCGTGAACGGCGACTTCGTCCTGTCGAGCACCGTGCCGTCCCCGTTGTAACCCGGGTTGTAATTGTTGAGGAGGTAATAGTGCTTCGGCGCACAATTTGGCTTTGGGTCGTAGGGCAGCGCTTCAAGGTATCGACGGATCGGGCGGACACCGGGCTGGCCGGGATCCGAACAGTTACTGTAGCTGCCGCCCGAGTAGCCGTCCTGCGTGTACCAGTTGTTCGTGCCGGCCAGCGGGTTGGGGTTTTCAATCTGGTCCGACGGCGGCGTTGCCGCGTTGCCGGCGTCGTCGGTGTAGTAGTACGCATCGGCCGCGCCGATCATGATGCTGTTGGCTCCAGTGCCGCCCATCACCGGTTGATGATAGTTGTCGCTCATCGCGTATTGGCGCGCCAGCTGCGTGAAGTACGGCATGTCGCCGTTGTTCACATTGTAGAAGCCGAGCGCATTCGAGCCTTCACCAGTAGTCTGGTCGGTGAAGGGCGTGGGTTGCGGCTTCCCGTTGCTGCCCGCACCGATGCTGGTCTCGACCCACGCGAACAGATCGGCCAGACAGCCGCTGGGATTTGCGTGGCTCGCATGCGCGACTGCGCAGTCCGCCTGCTGCCACGCCTGGTAGAAGCGATGAACCGGACCACCCATGTAGGCATCGTAGAGCGGTGGCTGCAGGAGATACGGACCGTTCAGCAGCGAGTTGTAGTTGGCCACCCGCGAATCCTTCGCATCCGTCGGCAGCCCTGAAGCGCCGGTCAACAGTTGATCGATGTCGGACACCTCCAGAGCGTCGCTTTCGGCTTGCGCGGCCGCATCGTGCGTCAAGAAAGGTGGCGGGCTTGCGTCGCTAGCCGCGGTCGCGGTCCCACCGGTGTTCGGTGCGGGCAGTGTTCCGTACGGAGTTTTGTTCGAGGGGGCGAGCGAGAAGTCGGCCGGTCCCATCAATTGCGCCTGGTATTGCTGAGCCTTTTTGAAGTGTGGGCCTGGTGAGCCGTCCGCGTTGACAATGCCCTGCGACAGCAGGTTCCACACTGATTGACCCCGTTTCGGTTGGTAGGTGCCGAACACGTGGTCAAACGTCCGGTTTTCTCCGACAACCACGATCACATGTTTGATCGGCGTGCGCGTTTCGGACTTGTGGTCATCACCTGCTGCCGTCACGCCTGTGGGCCACGTCGCGAATGCGAGCGCGGCCGCTCCCGCACATGCGCTGAGCGAAACCCGTACGCACACCTTATTGCATCTTTGTGACAAGTGGAACATCGCCATCTCCGTCTCCTTACCGTTGGTTACGACGGTAAGACCTTAGGGTGCGCCGATGAACCTTGGGAGTCGCTGGCATTACACTTAGCTGTCGTTGGGCGGTCCGACCGCGTGAAGCACGATATAAGGCGATGGATTGCTAGTGTGTGTCCGATATCGGCGAGCCCTCGTTACGGCGATGATAGTTCGCTGCCATCGGGTGTGCCGCTTCGTGTCGGGCGGGGAAAAACGGTGCGCGTGGCGACACGCATGTCGATCTATGCGTTCGTCAAGTACGCGAATACGATTCGTACATGACGGCTGCGTCAACTGTGAGGCGCATGCACGCATACGGCGACGAGCCGAACTACACCTCGGGTCGTCACTCGGACGGAGTTGCCGCAGGAAATGGACTGTGCCAGTCCATCCAGTCATATGCATCGCCAGAGTGCGCCCATGCCCAGTTCCTTGCCGAATTCGGACTGGTTGCCTCAACAACAGGATTCTTCACCGAATCGAACTTGCTCGGGTCATTCGTGCTGCTCTCGGCATCGGTATTCTGGAAATTCGTATGCTTGTAATACATAACAGCTTGGAAAACATATAACTATTTGCATCGACCGCTCAAGACCGAAGTGCTGGCGGGGCGGTTATCTCTGGCGAACGAAACGCGAGCAGGATACAGCGCGTCACACAGACGCTTGCCGCTCGACTTCCTCGTACGAGACCTTGGTCGCGGATCCTGTATGCGCACACGACGGCGCTCGGACGTCCGCGGACTCAGTCGGGCACGACCGCGCGATGATCGACCAGCGCCATGTCTTTCGAAGACCGCCACAGTGCACACGAAAAAAATGCGGCAAGCACGGTATGCATCACCTTGTCGCTCATCAATTGCGGATCGCACATTCTGAAAAACTGCACACCATCGCACAGGCTCATCAAGCCAAGCGCGAGAGCGTCGGTCGAGAGAACCATTGGTCCATCATTCCGGTCCGAAATCGTGTCGACGTACGCGCCAATCTGTTCGAACCTGTTGTGCCGGAAGGCACTAAAGCACTCCTGAAACGCGGCATCTCGGCCTGCGAGTAGCTTGGCTTCGACCCAAAGGGGAAAGCAATCGTTTTCAAGAAAAGATCTGCTGTAGTGCGCGACGACGCACTCCTTCATTTCCTCGGCCGTGCCACCCTCCTTCATGATCCCCTGAAGATTCGCTAGCGCCCTATCGTCTTCGCGTCGTAGTAGCTCGATCAGCAGTTCCCGTTTGCCGCCGAAATTCGAATAGAACGCGCCGCGCGTATAGCCAGCCGCCTCTGCGATTTCCTCCACGCTTGTTGCGGCCACGCCTTTTTCAATGAACATCTTCCGCGCAGCCTCAAACAGGAACTCTCGAGTCCGTTCTCTGCGCTGTGAATGTGTCAGGCGTTCGCGCTTCATGGAATAGCGTACCGGTCAGGCCGCCATCCGAGTTGTCGCCAATGGGCGCGTGTGTCAGATGACGCGTTTCAAAATGGTTCAGTCAATAACGGATATGTGTCTCACAGACTGCAACCAAATGACATTAGACTCAATACTGATGCTTACGTCAAATTGATTAATAGGGTCTCCAACAAAGTGCGCTGGGTACACGGGGCGTCGTAGCGAAAAGCGGAATCCGGAAAAAGGTACGGAATGGTCAGACGAGGCGCCAGAACGCCCTTCGTGAGGAATCGGTGCAGTATGTCGAGAGCGCCTTCGTCGCGTTGGAATGTGTTCTAGCGACAGGGCGCTCCGTTCGAGTGGCCCAGCGACTGCCTATGCAGCTAGTCCGCCGATGAGCGGGGCCCATCGCTCTCAGCAAAGCAGCTTCATTGCGCGATCATGCGACCACAGCGTCATTAGTGGCCTGGACGACACTGACCTCGCCCAGGTAAGCGCTTTCGCCCAGTTCGCATTCGCACGAAGCGTTGCCGAGGTCATGACGGATCTCGACCCGGTACATGCCGCTTCCCTTCACCAGGCCGCCGAACCTGAAATCACCGAAGCCGTCCGAGACAGTTTCAGCCAGCTTCTCGTTGCCGGCGTACAGGGCCACTGCTGCATCCGCGACGCACTCGACCACGTCACCGATACGCGCGCTGACGCTTCCGCCAATGAAGCAGGTTTCCCAGCGCTCGAGGCCGCTATACCAGACGCGAGGCTTTGCGCCCAGGTTGGGCCGCAACACTTTGAGTCCCTCGCGCCGGGCCTTTTCTGCCATCGTTGCATCATCGAGTTTGACCGTCTCGAAGACGTCGGTGGGACATGACTGCTGGCAACGCGGCTGAGGCCAACCCTGATCGAGCAAATGGGCGTCGAAGATCCAGGTCTGCGGCAGTTGCAGTTCTTCATTCCAGACGATCGCCTTGTACGGGCAGGACTTCACGATGTCCTTGCGGCCCCGCGCCTTGTCCGGGTCGATGATGACGATGCCGTCGGCGCGCTTGCGAATGGCGTCGCCGCCCACCCGCATGCAAGGTGCTTCGTCGCAGTGGTTGCACATGACAGGCAGATACGTGGTCTCAACCATATGCGAATCGCCCTGAACACGGCGCAGGATACGCACCGTGCTGTCGGCGTCGGCTGCGGCGGGCGCGGCATAACCTGGGAAGTCGTTGCCGACGTGCTCGTCCCGCGCGGCAATGACGCAGTTCTGGCAGTTCTCGCAACGCCCGACTTTGATAACCAGATTCCACTTGCTCATTCCATGTTCCTCACGCTGCGCGACCGAGCATGAACGCCTCGGCACTTCTCCATTTTTCGACCTGCACCAGGCAGGAATTGGGACTCATGCTGCTCGTGCCGGCGGTTTGAGGCCGGTCGGGGGTCAGCATATTCATACAACCGCCGATCTCGACGCGCTCGCCATCGATTTCAATCAGCTTGAATTCAGCACTTGCCTCGTACGACTTGACCACTCCCGCGGTGACCAGCGCCGAGACGTCGGCCGCGCAGATCACGGCGCCACGGTCGTTGTAGACCTTGACGAGGTCACGATGGGCAATGCCTCGAATGGCCGCATCGGCCGGACCAAGCCTCAGCAGCCAGAAGCGGTGGCCGCCAATCAGCGCGCGATGGTCCTCGACACTGTTGACCGAGGAGTTCTTGCCGTCACAGTGGGTATGGAAGCTGTAACGGCTGTGAGTGGCGATCAACTGCAACGGATAACGCTGAGCCAGGTTCGAGCGCAGCCCCTCCCACGAGGGGATATACCGGTTAAGTGGTGGCCGCTCGGGATTGTCCGCAGTGTGCCGCTTCAGCAACTCGGGCACGAACTCCAGCTTGCCGCTCGGCGTCTGCAGGCCCATGCCGAATTTTTCCGAAAACTGGGACGGCAGCGGATGGGGTTCCTGCAGGTCCTTGCGCCGTCCCTCCGCGAACCAGCGCATGTCCACCGGGTGGCGCAATTCGGATTTCTCGGGCGGCACGACGAAATAGCCCTTGCGGCAGAACTCGCGCCACGAAATGTGATCGGGCAGATCCGACGAGTCGAAGACCCGCCTGACCCAATCCAGTTCACTGCACCCCTCGGTGAACACCCCGCCAAGGCCCAGCCGCGTCAGGATGGCGGCGAAGATGTCGTAGTCGGAACGGGACTCGCCCAAAGGCTCAATGCACTTGTGCTGCAGTGTCATCACGCGATGATTGACCGTGCTAAACCCGTGGTGGGCATAGCCGCCGGAATTCGCCCATTCGCCGATATCCCAGCGCTCCAGCGCGGTACATGCAGGCAGGATGATGTCGGCGAACTGGGCCTCGCCCTCCATCCAGATCGACTGGTTGACCACGAACTCGATGCTCGGATGCCGGTAGGCCTCGGGCCAGCGTCCGGAATTCGTCACCGTGCTGAAGGCGGACCCGCCGTAGCGGTAGATCATGTGGATGGGCGAATAGCCGGGCATGGGGTAGCTGAACGGCGCGAACTGGGCTTCCTGCGACATGCCGTCCCAAAGGTAGCCCGTCGCATGGCCGTTGATAATGGCGTCGGGCAGTTGCTGCCGCGGGACCATTTGCTTGACCGGATTCATGGACAGAATGTGCGGCATGCGCTGGTAATTGTTCACCGCATTGGCGGTCCACGCCAGGTCGCCGGATATGCCGCCGTCCGCGTAGCCAGGGAAATAGAAATGGAGGTCGTGGGGCACGCCGGCTTCAAGGCAGCCGAAATTGACCCCCGGCTTACCCCAGCCCTGCATCGCCATCATCATGATCATGCACCGCGCCCATTGCGCTCCGGTCGCACCTCGACCTGCTCCACCGAATCCCGCGCCGGTCATCCCCACCGCGAGATGGACCTTCCTGTTCCCCCATCGGCGCGCAAGCGCACGAACATCTTTGGCGGGCACACCGGTCTCGCTCTCCTGCCACTCGGGAGTCTTGGGAACGCCATCGGATTCGCCGAGAAGATAGGCCCTCCACTCGTCGAATCCGGTCGTGCGCGTGGCAACGTAATCCTTGTCGTACAGGTCCTCCACTGCCCACACATACATGATGGCGGTGGCGAGCGCGGCATCGGTTTGTGGCCGGACCGGAATCCAGCGCCCGCCCAGCAATTGCGCGGTCGGGTTGCAGTGCGGGTCGATATGAACGAACTCAATGCCGAGCTCCTTGGCCCACAGGCGCCGCGGCGTGCCCTCGAATCCCGCGTAGGCCCCGTTGGTACTTTCTGGGTCGCAGGACCAGAAGACGATCATGTCGGCTTCCTGCAGGCAATCCTCCACTCCACCATAGCCGGATGGCACGCCGACGCGCATCGAGTTGCCGAAATGATGCATGGCACCCCAGTACCAGCCTTCCCAGCTGTCCGGATTGGCCGCGACCCGGGTGAAGCCGATCAGGTTGGCAAAGCGCGTCAGTGCGCTGAGGTAGTAGCCCACGTTGCCCCACTGGTGATGAGACGACATCGGGAAAGTGATGGAACCGGGACCGTGAACGCGCTTCTGCCGGTTGATCTCCCTGGCGACAATGTCCAGGGCCTCGTCCCAGCTGATACGCACATAGCCGGATTTGCCCCGGTTCTGTGGATTGCGCTCGCCGTCAGGGTCGAAGTCGACCCGCTTCATCGGATGAAGGATGCGCTTGTCGGAATAGACGAGTGACTTGAGCGTCAAGGCGTGGGGTGCTACCAGGCTACGCCGTGGCGGGCTGAAACGGCGTCCGCGCGCCTCGATCACATAACTGGGCGCATCCGTGCTGTCCAGTTCGATGGGAGTCACCCGAACGACGCGGCCATCCTTGACGTAGACGAACAGAGGACCGCCGTTGGTACAGGTGGTGTAGCGGCGCGTGCCATCGCGCAGAGGCGTGCCCATCGGCAGGCCGACGGTGCGCATCATGCCCAGGGTCTGCATTAGCCAAACCAGCAGTTCGTCCTCGCCGTCGGTCACCACCTTGTAATTCTTGGCAGCGTGGATGATCTCGCCCTGGTCAGGGTTCGGAGAAAGGAATTTCAGGGCGGTGGCGACATCCTTGAAGGCCATGCGCACATCGGCCCGCGGATGCTTGCCGGCGCGCGACCGCACGCGCCCGTTCCTGAATGTGATGACGCGGCCGACGCTTTCATCCATCAGTCCGATCCAGGCCACGAGATCGCGCTCCTTCAGGCGATCACGATAAGCGGGAAAGCGGCGTGCCGTCAGGTCAAGAACCTTGGGCAAGGCAAACAGAATGGTCTTGAGGACCTGTCGTTTCATTATTCAATCCAAAGAAAAGCTTCGTTTGCTGCGCAAGCGCAGGCATGACGGCATGACTGACCGCTTCCCCGGGCGGGCGAGTGGCCCGGGCGAGCGCGGCCATGTCAGGCTGTAAGTCAGAGACCCGGCAACGCCGGGCTCCATTGCAGCAACATGTCGCAATCGACCGCGAAATCGCGGACCGCAGCCAGGTCCGGGTGGCAAAAGATTACGTCCATGTCTTCGATGAGCGTTCAAATCTCTCGATTCGTGCATTGGCGATCTCTACGCGCTAGAACGTATAGGCGACGTTCAGGAAGACGTTAATGGGATCGATTCGCAGCGTCGATCTGGAAACGATGTGTGTCCCAGTTGCGGTCGTCCCGTCCAGGGTAAGGTGAGTCTTTAGTGGAACGTAACCGACAGCGGTTCCGACAGACCAGTGTTTTGTGATCGCATAATTTGCCCCGATTTCAAATACCGGATTCCAGGACGAACTGAGTGACGCGTGTGCCGAGCCGCCCGGACCAAGGTTATCCGTGACAAACTGACTATTGGTTGTCCGAACCTGTGTGAACCATGTGTAGTTCACCCCTAATCCGACGAAAGGACGGAATTTCGACTGGGCTGCAAACAGGTGGTATCGAAGGACGATAGCGGGCGGGATCGGTCTCGTCGACCCGAGGGTTCCATACTTCTTGAGCGTGCCATCGCCAACCAAGTTCACTGTGAGTGGCAGTCCAATAAGCGTGGCGACGCCGATGTTGTCGGTGACGTAATATTCGGTGGTAATTCCCATCGTATCCGTGGAACTCGCGTGCGCGCCGGTGCCGGAAAGTTGCTGATTCACCGTAACGCCGCCGACGCTTTCTACTGTGAGCGGCGTTGCATTTCCCTGTGGCGCGACGTGAAGCCGCCCTGTCGAAAGCGTTATGCTTCCTGCCGACTGCGCATTGGCATTGCCGATGAACGCAGCCGAGCAGATGCAAGCCACCACACCTACCGAACTGATTGCGCGTTTGTAATTCCGCATGTCTCTCCTCCTGTCGCTCTGTTTCGAAATTTTTATGAATCATCGGTGTCGCAACTGGATCTACCCGAATGATTTTTTTCCTCATTTCGTATAACTAAACACATGCCACGTACTCCGATCACCCCGCGTCCTGGTAAGCGTGTATGGCCTGGCGTTCCGTCTCAGGCGGGAACACGCACCACGTACCGTCGCGGTGCCGGAAGAAAAAGAATCCAAGCGGGCCTTCCGGTAGCAGTAGTTCGATACGCACGCAGGGTCTCTGATTCGAGCGTGCGCGACTGAATCGAGTAACGCGAACCGGCGTCGAAGAAGTCGGCCCAAGCCATTTTTCAACCTGCGAACGCAAAGACCGTTCTGCTCCGATACTCATCCTCTCTGTCCCTCAACAATTAGGTGTTCTAATCTCGAAACACTTGCGGGTGTCAGTACCGCGACTTCGCGGCGCCTACGCTCGATTAATCTTTAATCCGGGTGCGTGACTGAACGCATCCATGTGATGTCGTGGCTCGTGTCACGTTGCGCTGCCCTGCGCATCTGCCCCTGCTGAGTCTTCCTCTCCCAACGGTTGCTCTGCCCGTGACGGCCTCGCGGCGGCCGAGACAGAAAATGCGAACGGAAAGCGCCCGAGCGCGGATGTCGCCAATGCTTCAAACGCGGGGTCGGCAAGTTCGACGTGGAGCGACATTCCGCGCGAGGCGTCATCAATGAGGCGAACGGTTGCATCCGCGACGCCAGCTTCCACAAGCGCCGACTTCAGGGCGTCTACCGTTTCGCGCCGTTTAAGCGCTGGTTTGAAGATCTTGCCGACACCGGTCAGTGGCATCGCATCCACGATCCGTATCCCCTTCGGCAACGCGGCGCGCTCGTTGATCTCGTGACGCAGAAACTCGGCCAGTTCCGCTTCGGTTGCGGTTGTGCCTGGCTTCAGTTGGACATAGGCGACCGGCAACTCGCCCGCGTGCATATCGGGGCGCCCTACAGCCGCGGCGATCTGGACTGAGGGATGGCGATGCAATGGTTCCTCGATTGCCGCAGGGTCGATGTTGTGTCCGCCCCGGATAATGAGTTCCTTCTTGCGGCCGGTGAGCCAGAAGTAGCCGTCAGTGTCGCAGCGTCCGAGATCGCCGGTATTGAGCCACCGCCCGCCGTCGCCGCCGTCCATCCAGATGCCATTGTTCTGCTCCGGCCGCGTATAGCCAGCGAACACATTGGGCCCCGAGATAACCAGCTGGCCGACCTCATCCGCAACGCAATCCCGAACATAGCGGCCAGCTTCATCGACCACTACGGCTTTCATTGCCTGCCCTGGAAGACGCAGACCAATCGAACCGACCCTGCGCTCTCCAACCGGCGGGTTCACGCTGCTAACGCAGGTACCTTCGGTGAGGCCGTAGCCTTCGAGGATTCTTATTCCTGTACGATCCTGGAAAGTGCGAAGCAGTTCCACCGGCATGGGGGCGGCACCGCACAGGCCATACTCGAGCGAACTGATATCGTGTTCGCCAACCGGAACGTCGAGCAGCGATCCGTAGAGTGTCGGGACACCGCTGAAGAAGTTAATGCGGTAATGCTCGACGATTTCCCAGAAACGATTTACAACGCCCTCGCCCCTGTAACCTTGCGGTGTGCCGAGTACGACGTGGGCACCACGCGAGAGCGCCAGCAGACCTGTCACCATCACGGCGTTGACATGGAAAAGCGGTAGCCCGCAAAAAATCGTTTTCCCTGGACCAATGCTGTCGCCGAAGAATTGACCGGCGTTCCACGCATTGGCCACCTCATTGCCGTGTCGGCGAACCGCAATCTTCGGCAGCCCCGTGGTGCCGCCCGTGCAGAAGAAGGACGAGACATCATCGCTGCTCATCCGACCGCTGGTGTTGACCGCCTCCCCCCATTCCCTCGCGATTGCGGTGCTGAAATCGTGGATGCCGACATGTGCAGGCACGGCACCGTGCACGCCGCCAGGGCCATGCAGATGTGAACCCTCACCACGTCGAAGTACCCTGGCGGCAAGTCCCTTTTCGCCCGGCATGCGGGCGGCCGGATTCACGAGTACCAGATGCTGCAGGCAAGGGAGCTTGTGCAGCACTGCCTGCACCTTCTGCCAGAGGTCGGTTCCGGGCAGTGGCGCCAGGGTGACGAGCACGCACGCGCATGACGCGTTGAGCAGTTCGCCGATGGCATCACTCTCAAGCAGCGGATTGATCGCGCAGACAATGCCGGCGGCTTCCCCGCCCCAGATCACGAAGTGCGTCTCAGGGAGATTCGGCAGAACGTAAGCGATAACGGAGTCGCGCTGTACTCCCAGGCGCGCAAACATGTTCGCGGTTCGCGTGACATCGCGCACGAATTCGCTGTACGTCCAGCACTCTGCGTGCCGGTGGTCGTCGGCCGTTGCAAAGAACGAAAGTGCGGGTGCCGACGGATTAATCGCCGCGCCCCGGCAGATCATCTCGTACGTGCTCGACGGGAGATCCACCGGCAGCCCCTGCGTTTCGATGGCAAGGACTTCGTCCATGTTTGCGATACCTTTCATGCGGCCTGTTCCACAACGACGTTATGCTGCACGCCCAGATCGATCGAGCGATCGTAGCTGGCGATGTGCGCCTCCACGACGTCTCCCACCCGCAGGTACTGCGGCCTTTCCTCCTGCATCTTCAGGAAAAGACGCCATTTTTCCGCGTCCGGCAGCTGCGCCGCGGCGCGTTGCTTTTCGGGTGATGGAATGCTCAATGCACAGCCGGACGGCGTGCCCGTCGCGAGAAGATCGCCAGTGTGCAGATCATGCACGCCTGAAAGCTCCGTCAAGGTTTCTGCCGGTCCATAGACAAGACCCGCGGTCGTGTCATTCTGGCGGACGGTTCCGTTTACCGTCAGCGTCAGCACGAGTTCCTTCAACTTCGGAATATCGTGTTTCTCAAGGAGGCAAAGGTAAGGGCCGACAGGGCCGAACGTGCGATAGCTCTTGCCCTTGTAGAACTGCATCTGCGGAATCTGGATGTCGCGCGCGGAATAGTCGTTGACGATAACGGCGCCAGCGATGTACTCATGCAAGTTCTCTTCGGTGACAGTCTTTCGCGACCTGATGCCGCGTTTGAGGACAAGACCGAGTTCGATCTCGTAGTCGAGGAACTGCACCTCCCTAGGCTTCACGACGGATGAGTCGGCGGGAACGATGCAGCTCGTCGCCTTCGTGAAGATCATGTTGAACTTCTTCACATCCGGATCCATGCCGGACTCGATCATATGCTGGCGATAGTTCGCGCCCTGGCAAAGGAACTGCTGGTTGTCAGTAATGGGCGACAGCCAGTCCACCTCCGACTCGGGAATCGTCGAACCGCCTAGCACCAGCAGCCGTTCGACTGGATTCGCCTCGATGAACTCGGCGGTCGTGTTGAACTCGCCGGGAATCGGCGTAATCGCGCCGTTGGCGACGATGCCCCATTGGGCGCGGCCATAGTGACTGTAATGCAGAACATGAAGTGCCATTTATCGATCTCCGGTTTCTATTGAAGGGTTTGGTTCAGGCGAAAATCTTTGCCAGCGAGCGCAGCTTGCTCAGCGTCAGGTCGGGGCTGCGGCGCAGGTTCCTGAAGAGCGCCGCGATGCTCGCAGGCGTGAATTTGGGCTTTGTAAAACTGCGCGGCATTGTCGGCCCCCATTGCGCCATCGCTTCGCGGCTCACCGCGTGCACACCCGCCGGCGCATCCGCCGTAAAGAGATCGCCGTCGCAATAGTGTTCGTGCTTGTCGCCCCACGGGTCCTGCCAGTAGTCGAATATCTGGCTGCCCAAAATATGCCGGCCGATCCCCCAAGCGTGCGTCCAGCCCTTTTCGCGCAAGACGCGCTGCCCCATGCCGACCGCGTCGGCATCGACGACTTCGTAGGCGCTATGGCTGTAGGTGGGCAGGAAGCCTTGTGCAAGCGCGAGAGTATGGTGGTCGGCCGGCTTGTCACCCAGATCGAGCCGCATGAACGCGACGACGGGCGAGCCATCGCGAAGTACCTGTACGTCGCTTGGGATAAAGCCGAAATGCTGCGTATACCATGCGCAGGTTTCCTGATAGTCGACAAGCTCAAGCACGACATGTCCGAGCCGGACGATTTCCGGCGCGCACTCGGGCGGTCGCTGCGTCGCGTTAATCCGGACAGCCGCACCCGCGGAATTAAACGGCAATGGCGGCCGATGGGATAGCGTCGACGCCGGCGATTGGTCCCAAATCGCATCGATGCGAAAGCCTGAAGGGTCGGTCAGTCGTACCAGATAGCCGCCGCCGGGCAAGGGAGACCGTTCGACGTCCGAGGCGCCCGGCAGTTTTGCAAGTGCATCAAGCTCGGCCCTGTTATCGACCTGCAGACCGAATCCAACGAACCGGGACTTTGGTGCCTTCCGGACGACATAGCAAAAGTGCGAAGCACCCGTTCCCCGCAACAGGAGGAGGTCTTCACTGCGCAACACCGTCTGTAGTCCGAAATCAATGAGAAATTGCTCGGCTTTATCGAGGTCTGGTCGGTCGAATATCAGATAGGCCAATGCCGACGCTTTTGTCGTGGGATTGGGGTGACGGCTCGGCTGTGCGGTAGTCAGTTTCATGGCAATGGGAAATCAGACGGGTCGGATGAAGTATGCAGCTTCCAGGGTTCGCGCGCTGATGAGACGGCGGGGCTGCGCTTGCAAGGCAAGTCTTTCGCGCACGAGCCGATTTGCATCGGCGGCCGGAGTGTCCTGGCCGATCGTCGCGTGCGATCGATCGGACCGAAGCAGCCCGTTCGACGGGCACGAGCCCGCAAAGAAATGCGGCTTCGAGGTCTTCCCAACTATCGTGTTGGGCGAGACGAAGCCGTTGCTCCCGATGGGCAATCTGGCCATGCCGCTTGACGGCGCGGCACCCGCCTTTGCTGCTGTCTCCACAGTCACTCCATCTGTCGTTTGGCGTTTGCCATGTTGTCTGTAACGCTGGCTCTCTGCCGTCGTTAGTGACATTAAAGTCATCGCTGATACTTTTGTCAATATAGAGATTCCATCTATACATGGACTGAGGACGCCTCGACCTGTCATGCCCGACGCCACAAATCGCCGGGCAGCAAAGCGTCCCAGCCATACGGCGCCAGTCGCCCCGATCGACGTGCCAGAAGATTATCTGAACCGTACAGTTTATTTTTGTTGACAGATGCGCTCCCCATAACTAGACTGATCGTACTGGAAAAGAGGGCAAGGGAGCGCGGGAGCATGCAAGAGAGCATGAATATTCAGAGTCGAAACCTTCAACGGTCCCGCCGCATTCGATCAAGATGACCATCCGCGACCCACAGTTTCTGGCTCATCCACACGGACACCGCATCGCGACCGATGTATGTCCCAAATAAATGAAATAGTCGCTTCGCGCGCCCTACCCCTCATCCAGACTGCCAAATGCTGACGTGCAACCATCCCATCTGTTTCCGAGATCGTCATATGACGGCAAATGCTGAGCATTTCCCAAGTCAGTGCGGCAGCCGATTTCCCGCCCGGCCGCGTCCGAATGCAACTCCGCTCACATACGTATCGCGCGCATGAGCCAGATTTCGCCAGTGCATACTCTTCGCCACCTTCACGTCGTGCGACAAGTGGTTGCCGTCATACTTCGCCTTATCGCGCTCATCATGTTCGGCCTGGCCAGCGCCGCTCTGAATGCGGCGGCGCTGCCGCCCTCCAGTCTGGACGCTCCCGCTGATGTTTCGCCCTCCGTGGGCGGAGGTTCCATCGCTTTGCAAACGCTCAATGCGCTGCAGAATAGACAGGACCAGATACGGCAGCGTGCTTCGACGGCAACAAGCGATGCGCAGTTGTTCGAACTGGATGCACTGGGCCGGCACGTCGCCGAAGACGTCGACAGGCTGATAACCACGTCGCTGGAGCCTGATCGCGCGAAAACGCATGCACAGCTCGACGTACTCGGAGCCGCACCCGCTTCCGAATCCGCAGCGGAAACGCCCGCAGTCGCCCAACAGCGCAATGTGCTCGCTGCTGAGCAGTTACAACTCGACGCCGAAATCAGGCAAGCGGCAACCATCAAGGAAAACCTTGCCAAGCTGAGCGCGCAGATCACCCGACTGCTGCACAACCATCTAAAGGATCAGTTGGCCCTTCGTTCCGACAGCGTAGTCAGCACCGCGTTCTGGGCGCCCGCGTTCCATCCCGACACAGCTGATTATCAGCGTCTGCGAGACTTCACTGGGCAGATCCAAGGGCAGATTCAATCGACGTGGCAAAAAGGGCATCGGGCCGTAACCGCGCTGCTTGTGCTGTTGGCTCTAGCCATCGCGACGATTGGCACGCGGCTTCTTGACAGAGCATCGGAACGGTTCTGCCTGCACCGCCTCCCGGAAGGCCGGTTACGGCGCAGCGCGATGGCGATCTCGACCGTATTCGCGTCCGTGGCGACCACTATATGTGTCGTTGATCTATTCTATTTCGCGTTGACCCGCCAGCAGGCGGTGCCCGCTACGCTGCAGGGCTTCGCCAGCGAATTCATCAAACACGTGGTGACCTGCGCGTTGGTTGTTGCTCTCGGCCGGGCATTGCTTAGCACACGACATCCGTCATGGCGGTTGCCGGCCATCGCAGATCCGGTCGCTCGCGCGCTACGTCCTTTCCCATGGATACTGGCCGCACTGTTGCTATTTTCAGGTGCGGTCGAGCAACTCAACCGCGCAATCGACACGAGTCTGCAAATTACCCTCTTTACTCGTGGCGTGGTTGCGTTAGTGGTCGCGCTAACCATCGGTATGTCGCTTTTACGAGCAAACCGGGTACGCCGTGCGCTTGCCGCTGCAGGAGAATCGCCCGAGGCTCGTTCGACTCTCGCCGGGATTATTCACGCCGCCGTCTGCCTTGCCGTCGGCGCTTCTCTGATTGCGTTACTTTGTGGCTATATTTCGTTTGCGCGGTTCCTGACCTACGAACTGGTCTGGTTCGATCTCGTACTGAGCAGCGTTTATCTGCTGACAAAGCTCGCCCATGATGTTTCCGAAAGCGTGTTTTCCCCATGCCACGCCAGCGGCAAAGCAGTCGGGCAACTATTCGGACTACAAGAAGTCCATCTCGCACAGGTCGCAACGATCCTGTCTGGCGTTCTGCGTAGCGCATTGATACTGGCTGCAGTCATCGCACTGCTCACGGGGGGCTCGGGACGACGCCATCAGACCTGATCGACAGCATTCTCAGCGTGCTCGGCGGCGAGCGCTTACACGCGCTCAATATTGTTCCCGCCCATATTTTTAGCGCTATCTTTACCTGCGCATTATGTCTGTATCTGGTTGGACTCGTCCGCAAATGGCTCGACACCGAGTTTCTGCCCAAGACGCAAATGAGTTCAGGTATGCGCGCGTCGCTGCTAACGGTGTTCTCCAATGTCGGCTATGTCCTTGTCGCGCTGCAAACCTTTTCCGCACTCGGTGTGAAATGGCATAACCTGGCGTGGATCGTCAGCGCATTGTCAGTAGGTATCGGCTTTGGTCTGCAGGAGATCGTTAAAAACTTCATCTCCGGACTAACATTGCTTGCGGAACGGCCGGTCAAAGTAGGCGACATGATCAGTATCACCGGCATTGAAGGCGACATCCGGCGTATCAGTGTACGTGCAACCGAAATACAGCTCGCGGACAGATCAACGGTAATCGTTCCCAATTCACACCTGATTTCGCAGAATGTGCGGAACGTGACAATGGGAAACAAAACGCAGGGAGTTGTCACGCTGAGCCTTACGTTTGCGCTGGACATCGACCCGGAGCAGGTACGCGATGTTCTTCTGGAAGCTTACCTGGATCATCCATCGGTTCTCGACCGCCCCGCGCCTTCGGTGATCTTCAGCCAGTTGACGCCTGAGGGAATGACACTGACCGCCACCGGATATGTCGCCAGCCCCAGGATCGCCGGCGACACGAGAAGTGATCTGCTATTTGCAATCCTGAAGCGATTACGTGCTTCGGAAATACCGCTGTCGATCTCTCGAACGGTCGTAGTCCGAGGTATGAGCGGTAGCATTTCGAACCAACAACCCACAGATCGCAATCCCGGACCGGCGGAGCTTCGGATTCCGTCTACAGTCATCGAATAGATAGTCATCCAAAATAGCACGCCTGAAATTTTTGACTTCTACAATGGCGCGAAATACGCGCAAGCTTTCAAGCCGCGTCAAGCCCTCTACAGACGTCTTGCCTTTGAACTGCCGACCAATGAGTCGTCGCACAAACGACTTGATCCCGCCCGCGCCCATCAGATAACAGGTCTTGACTGCACGGTCGCATTCATTGCGAGATCCAGTGACGCTGCCGGGCGACTGGTTGCTCGCCGAAGGCTGCCATCTCGACAGTCACTCCATATGTCGTACATTAGACCAGCCTCTTTTGCCGTTGACACTAACATCATGGTTGCGTACTTTGTCAATGTAGACGTTTGAATCTATACTTGGGCATGCCCAGGATCGGATCCATCAATGCCTAACCCATCAAATCGCCGGACAGCAAAGCCCGCAGCCCCTGCCGCACCGTCCCCGGCTCCCGTCGCAGAAGAGCGCGAGCCACGCGGCGCGCGCCGCAAGCGCGAGACGCGCGCCCGACTGCTCGACTCCGCCCTCAGGCTCATGGCTGAGAGAGGCATGGAAGGCGTAGCGATCAACGAGATCACCGAGGCTGCCGACGTCGGCTTCGGTTCGTTCTACAACCACTTTGAATCGAAAGAAGAGATTTACTCGACGCTTGTCGACAACGTCTTCAAGGACTTCGCGGACGTGCTGGACCGTGTTGCCAGTGGCCTTTCCGATCCGGCCGAGGTGGTTTCCGTCGCCGTGCGCCACACGGTGATGCGCGCGCGGCGCGACCCCGTATGGGGACGTTTCCTGATACGCGAAGGGTTTTCAGCGCGCGCGCTGAGCCGCGGTCTTGGTCAACGGCTGCTGCGAGACATCGCCAACGGTATTGCGGCCAAGCGCTTTGTGCTTGCAGACCCGCTGATGGGCTTTCTTTCAGTGGGGGGCACCGTGCTGTCCGTGATTGCCGCGGACCTGAATTTCGTCGCTCCCGGCGCACCCGCGTCGAACGTACTCAAGGAACTTGGGTTTAGTGGAGAGCACTTGCCCGAGCGTACAGCAGCCACGCTGTTGTACACACTCGGGATCAAGCGGGCAGAGGCGGAGAAGATCGCGGCGCGTCCGCTGCCTGCCGTCGACGAAAGGACTGAAGCCGTTTGAGTTCGAGGGCCCGGTCACACTAATTCCGACGGCTTGGCCGCCTGAAATCAGCCGCCAGCGTGGCGGACCGGGGAACAAGTCCGGTCGACCGCTAGCGATAGAATCCGCCGGCTAAAGCCTTGACACTAGCAATGAGCTCGCGCTCCTGGTCGTCGAGAGCTTCGCTGTGGCACTTCGCAAGTTCGCTAAGCGCTCGCGACAGAGTTCTGACCGGATGAGACGCCGACGGCAAAAACGGCCACGCATGGAGCAGGTAGATGAGTGGCGTAATCTCGCGGCGTTCGCACCAGCGATCAAAGAGCACGATGCACACGTCATTGGCCTCCTTACGCAAGCAGGAATCGTCGTTCCCGCTGCTGTTGCAAGGCTCGGTCCCGACGATATTGAATGTTCCCGCGTAGGTGCGGTGGCGGTTTCGTTCCATGTTCCTTCCGGTGCGCGGTGCGCCAATTCCTGCATCGGTTCAGCCCGCCAGAGCTGGGCATGACAACGCCGAGCCTCCCGTGCCGGCAGGCACGCGCGCCGGCGCAATCGCCGACGCCGACAATTCCCGGACGGCGTCGCCAATTTGAGTGCCTATCCTTCTCACTGCGACTCGATGGCCGTTGACGAGTGCATCGTAGCCGGCCGATACGGGCTGGCTGACTATGCTGCGGCAGGTCAATGTTCGTGAGTCGTTCGACTTGCGTACACTCCAGGTGACGTCAATCAACGCGTGTGAGCCCGGCCACGACTCAAAACGCTGCACGTCGACGGAGACCTGATACGTGCGAGCGTCCTCAGCATGACCTGGCTGGAACGTGTCGGGTCGGCCCGTCGGCCGAGTCGCGGCTGCGAGCAGCGCATTGCGGATCTCGTCTGCAAGCGGCGATGCCCAGCGCTCGTCTTCCAGAATCCTGACGCGCGCCGCATCGTCCTGTACGACGATCTGGCTCCTTGCCACTGAAACCGGCACCTTCGCCACGCGCATGTCGATCCAGAAGGCAGGACTGACCGTGACGCTTTCACGCGTCGGTTCCCTGTCAGTGCCGAGGGTATAGAAGTGTGCCGGCGGGGAAGCACAGGCGCTCAGCGCGGCGAGACCCACGAAGGTTGCAATACGGGCGACCGCGCGCCACGCGCGGGATTGGATGAGGTTCACCGTTGATCTCCTTTCTTCCCGAACAGGAGCGCCTGGGGATGACGTTCCAGATAATCGGCGAGCGCATTGAGGGATTGCAGGGTGCGCGTGAGTTCCTGCATCGCATCCTGGACGTCCGACTGCATGGGCGCCGTCTGCCGGAGCGTCGTTTCGGCGGTACTGAAGGTTTTCTGCGCCGCCGCTAGCGTGTCGCGGGCTTGTGGAACGACCTCTGTGTCCATGTGACCAAACAGCTTGTTGGCGTTTTCAAGTGCACCGTTAAGGTTGGCTCCGATCCTGTCGAACGGCACCTGATTCAGCTTCCTCGCAATGTCGGCTATCTGCACCTGAAGTTCGTCAAGGGTGTTCGGCACAGTCGGCAGTTCAATAGGATTGCGATGTACATCGACACTCGCCCGAGGCGCTTTCGGAAACATGTCGAGTGCCACGAATAGCTGGCCTGTCAGCAGATTGCCGGTCCGCAACTGACCGCGCATTCCTTCCATGACGAGGTGTTCCAGCAACTCATGACCACCCTGCGAGTTCGGAGCCGGTAGCGCTTCGTTAGAGCGCCGGCTGAGCCGGTCGGGATACAGCGCCAGCGATACCTTCATGCTGAAACTCTTCTCCTTTTCGTTGTATTCGATACCGATGTCCGTCACCTGCCCCAGCGCGATGCCTCTAAGGTCGACAGGCGCGCCGACAGACAGGCCACGCAGCGACTGGTTGAACCGCATCACGACATTGAGCGGCGCGCCGTCGGGCTCGCGCATCGCGTCCGACTCGTCCGATGCGAGCCGGAACACGGCCTTGTCCCCGGCCGGTTGTCCGGCGTCCTGACCCGGCGGCGACTGGAACGCCAGGCCTCCGACAACCACCGTCGCCAAAGATTGTGTATTGAGCTTCAATCCGTTCGAATCCAGACGAAGGTCAACACCGCTTGCGTGCCACCACCGTGTATTGGTGCCGACATATTGATCAAACGGGGCGGTGACGAAAACATTGACGATGACGCCGGTGCCATGCGGATCGAGCGAGAAGCCGACCACCTGGCCTACCTTGACGCGATGGTAGAAGATCGGAGCGCCGATATCGACGGAGCCCAAAGACTCCCCTCTCAGCGTGTACTGATGCCCCCGCTGCCCAGAAGTGACAATAGGCGGACTTTCGAGCCCGACAAACGCGGCTTGGCTTTCCGAAGACTGCCCGACGTCGACACCGATGTACGCGCCGGACAGCAGCGTACCGAGGCCCGAGATGCCGTTAGCGCCCACGCGCGGACGAACCACCCAGAAGCGCGTGCCTCGGTTCGCGAACTTTCCTGCCTGCTTGATCAGATCGATCGTGACGATGACATGCTGCAGATCCTTTGACAGCGCGACCGACTGAACCGAACCGATCTCCACGTCCTTGTATTTGACCTTCGTTTTGCCCGCCTCCATGCCCTCAGCGTTGCTGAATGTGACCGTCACCGTCGGCCCCTTGTCGGTGACGGATTTGACTACCAGCGCAACACCGATCAGCGCACAGATGAGTGGCACTAACCAGATGAGGGAGGGAATCCAGCGTTTTCGCGGTTTGATGTCAGGTCTGGGTGGCGTGGGAAGATGCATCGATCGTGGAGTGGGTAGAAAATATGAGGTTATTGAGAAGCGCGGAAGCCGCTAAAGGAATTCGTTCATGGCCGTGAACCACGCGCTGGCTCGCAGCGCACGTTGTCCCAGATCAGCCGCGGATCGAACTGATGCGACGCGAGCATGGTGAGAATCACCACCGCGCCGAAGGCCAACGCGCCCGGACCGGCAGTGACAACGGCAAACGAACCGAAGTGCACCAACGCGACCGTCAGTGCGACAACGAAGACGTCGAGCATCGACCACCGGCCTACGCACTCGACGAGCCGATGCAGCCTCGCGCGTTCGAGCGGCTGCCAGTCCGGACTGCGACGGGCTGCGACGATCTGCAGCGTGAGAATTGCGAGTTTGAGCATCGGCACCACGACGCTGGCTACGAACACGACGACGGCGAGCGGCCAGTCGCCTGAAGTCCAGAAGTACGCCACACCGCCGAGGATCGTGTCGTCCTCCGAGTGGCCGAGGGACGACGCGTGCATGATAGGCAACAGGTTCGCGGGTAGGTAGGCGAGTGCCGCGGCAAGAACGAGGCTCGACGTGCGCGTCACGCTATCGGGATGGCGCGTGTGGAGCACGGATTCGCACCGGGAGCAGCGCTGGTCCGACGATCCCGCAATGTGCTTCTGCACCAGTCCACAGGTATGACACGCCATGAGCCCGGCGCGCCGCGCCGTCCAATGCACCGCCGGCGCGCGCTTCCGCCCGAAGAACCTCAGCCGTCGCGAGGCGCACCGGCGCTTTACCCTGGTCCAGCGGATCTCGGTGGGTCGTCGAAGCTTTATTTCGTCCCGCGCTGACCACAGCACGCGCGGGTCGAAAGCGCCGAGAAACGCCAACATCAACGTGAGTGCGCCGAATGCAAACAGTCCTGGCCCAGGGATCACCTGCGCCATGCTGACCATTTTCACGATCGTGATGACCACGCCGAGCATGAACACTTCGACCATGCCCCATGGACGGATGAGCTGCACGACGCGAAGCATTCGATTGAAATGACGTACTACCTTGCCAAGGCGCAGCGGAACAAGCACATAGAGAAGCGCGAGGAGTTCGATCAGCGGAAACAGGATCGCTGAACACAACACCATCGTTGCGACGATGCGCATGTGGCCCGTCCATAACGCCCACACCGCGCCAAGTAACGTCGCCTCCGAGGTCATACCGTTGGTCTGCAGTTGTATGACCGGGAAAGCCTGCGCTATACAGAATGTGATCAAAGCTGCGACGGTGAGCGCACCAATCCGGTCGAGGGGCACGCTCGCTCCCTGCGTTCCTTTCAGGCTCGCACGGCAACGCGAGCAACTCGCTGCCTGCCCGTCCCGCAGCAGAGGCTTGCGAAACAGCAGATCGCACTCGTGACAGGCGATCAGTTTCTTATATTCCATACTGGGAACTGGACAACCTGAAGTTGTGGCGCGTTCGATGCACGTGAAGTCCGGCTTGACCCTTCCCTGTACGTCGGCGCATTGTCATTTCGGATTGAAAACGACTGCTCCGATACCGGCGGTACAGTCAAGGAAGAGCGGCCTGACTGGCAGGCCGCCCTCCGCGGCTTCATCGACGCGCGATCATTGCGTCGACGCTGTTTGCGGGTTGCCTGGCGGCAGTTCGCCCATCGACTGAAACAGTGCAGCGGTATCGGTCATGCGCTGGCTTGCCGCGCGCACGGCGCCGATCTGTGCGCTGAGAAAGCGCTGCTCGCTGGCATGCTCCGCCGTTGACGGCAGCGAACCCATGCGGCGGCGCGACGCGGTATCGTCGAACGCCGCCTGCGCGGCCTGTGCCGCTGCTGCAGTCGACGCGAGTGTCTGTGCGTCGTTATCCAGCGCGGCAAGCGAATCCGCGACATTCTGGAACGCCGACAGAACGGTGGACTTGTAGTTCAGCACCGCCGCATCGTAAGCATCGATTGACGCCTTGCGGTGCGCGAACAGCGCGCCGCCATGGAAAATCGGCTGCGACAGTCCCGCACCGATCGCCCACAGCCCGCCCGCGCCCGAGAGAACCGCCGGCCAGCTAAAGCCGCCGCGGCCCATCGAAGCCGTCAGCGACAGGCTCGGAAAGAGCTGCGCGGTCGCAGCGCCGACATCGGCGGCAGCGGCTTTCACGGCGGCGTCGGCTGCCTGAACGTCGGGGCGCGAACGCAGCAGGTCCGACGGCACCACGACGGGCACGTGTTCAGGCAAGCTCAGGCTGTCGAGGTCGGGAACCGCCGGCGCGTTGTCCGGCGTGCGGCCCATGAGCACCGCGAGCGCGTGAATTGCCGTGGCGCGCTGCTGGCGTAACGCAGGAAGACTCGCCGCGGCCGAAGCCGCATCCTGCGTCGACCCAAGCGCCTGCACACGCGAGACCGAGCCGAGTGCGTAGCGTTGCTGGTCCTCGTCCGCGGCCGTCCTGGCCACGGCGACGAGCCGTTCGGTGAGCGTGATCTGGCGATCGAGTGCCGCCACGCTGATCGTCGTACCGACGATGTTTGCCGCGAGCGCGCGCCGCGCCGCCTCCAGTTGATACGCCTGCACGTCTACGCGAGCGGCGCTGGCCGCGTTCGCCGAACGGGTCGCACCGAACAGGTCGAACGTGTAGGACGCGAGAAACTGTCCGGCAAAAAAGTTGTAGCGAACCTCACTGGGGCCGAGGCCGGGCACAACCGGTGAACGCCCGCGATCGACCTGTGCGGCAGCATCGATTGAAGGCAGCGTCGATGCGCCGACCTGGGCGCGCAGTTCCTGCTGCGCGGCTGCGAGCGTGCGCTGCGCAGCCCCGAGCGTGGGGCTGTTGCCCAAGCCTTCCTCGACCAGTGCACTCAGCGCGTCCGACCGGTAAAGCCGCCACCATTGCGGAACGCCCACTGCGCCGACATCGAACTGCTGCGCGACGCCGGCCGCGGTGACGGTCCTGGCCGGTTGTGCTTCGGCACCGTAGTGCACGGGCGAAGGCATCGCCGGGGGCGCGCCGTTCGGGCCGAACGTGCAGGCCGTCAGTGCGATGGCCGCAGCCACGGCCATCACGGATGTCTTGTAGTCGAAGCTCATCATCAAACCTCCGTATGCTCGGCGACGACCGGTTGCATTCCGCGCTCGTCGTGCCGGACCCTGAAGCACGCCGCGTACAGCGCGGGCAGGAAGAACACGGTCAGTACTGTGGCGATCGTGATGCCGCCCATCAGCGCGGTCGCCATCGGACCGAAGAAGCCCGAGCGCAGCAGCGGAATGAGGGCGAGCACGGCGGCCGCAGCCGTCAGCATGATCGGCCTGAAACGCCTTATCGTTGCGCCGATAATCGCGTCGAAGCGCGCATGCCCTGCCGCGATATCCTGATCGATCTGGTCGACCAGAATCACGGAGTTGCGCATGATGATGCCGAACATCGCAATCACGCCCAGCAGCGCGACGAAGCCGAAGGGCTTGCCGAACAGCAGCAGCGCGGCCACGACGCCGATCAGGCCGAGCGGCGCCGTCAGCACGACGATGAAGGTCCGCGCGAAGTTCTTGAGCTGGATCATCAACAACAGCAGCACGGCGATGATCATCAACGGCATTTCGGCGTTAATCGACGTCTGGCCCTTCACGCTTTCTTCGACCGCGCCGCCCACCTGAATGCGATAGCCGACCGGCAGCCTGGCGGTTTGCGCCGCGAGCGCACGTTCGATGTCGTGGGTCACGTCGATGCCCTGCGCGTCGCCCCGCACGTCCGCCTGCACCGTGATAGTCGGCTGGCGGTCACGTTGCCAGATGACGCCGTACTCGAGCGTATTGCGCACGTGCCCGAGCGAGGCGAGCGGCACTGGGCCGTTGGGAGTCGGCATTGCGAGGCTCGTAAGCTGTGCCGGGTCGACGCGTTCGGTTTTTGGCGCACGCAGATCGACACTGATCAGCTTATCGCGCTCGCGGTACTGCGTCACCGTGTAGCCCGACAGCGTCATCGCGAGGAAGTTCGATACATCTTCCGAGCTGACACCAAGCTGGCGCGCCCGGTTCTGGTCGATCTCGAACGAGATCGAGCGCTCCGCCGGCTCGTCCCAGTCGAACTGCACGTTGCGCGTACGCGGATCAGCGCGGACCTTGTCCGACACGTCTTGAGCGATCGATCGCACGGTCGCGATATCGTCGCCACTCACGCGGAATTTGATCGGGAAGCCGACCGGCGGACCATTCTCGAGCCGGGAGACGCGCGCCCGCACGCCGGAGAAATCCTTCTCGAGCTTGCCGTCGAGCCAGCGCATCAGTTCCTCGCGGTTTTCCACGCTCTTAGCCGTAATCACGAATTGCGCGAAATTCGGCTGCTGAAGCTGCTGGTCGAGTGTCAGGTAAAAACGCGGCGCGCCCGTGCCAACAAAGTCGACGAAGTGGTCGATTTCGGCTTTGCCGTCGAGCACCGCTTCCAGGCGCTTCGCTTCACGCAGCGTCGCTTCGAACGAGGCGCCTTCCGGCAACCGCAAATCGACCAGCAGTTCCGGCCGTTCCGAGTTCGGGAAGAACTGCTGCGGCACGCGCGTGAAGGCCAGCATGGAAATCGCGAAAAGCACGACGGTGACGCCGAGCACGACCCATCGACGCTCGACGCACCACGCAACCCACCCCGACAGGTGCCGGTAGAAGCCGGTGTTGCCGATTTCATGCGGATCATGGTGTGCACCGCCGGGTTGAGGCTTGCGTTCCGGCAGCAGGTAATAACCCAGCAATGGCACCAGCACGACGGCCGCGAACCACGAAACGATCAGCGCGATGGCCGACACTTCGAAGATCGAACGCGTGTATTCGCCGGTGCTGGATTTAGCCAGCGCAATCGGCAGGAAGCCGCATACGGTGACGAGCGTGCCTGTCAGCATCGGGAATGCCGTGCTGGTATACGCGAACGCTGCAGAGCGCGCCCGGCTCCAGCCCTCCTCCAGCTTCACCGCCATCATTTCGACGGCGATGATCGCGTCGTCGACGAGCAGGCCCAGCGCGAGCACGAGCGTACCGAGCGAAACCTTGTCAAGCCCGATATTGAACATGTGCATGCAAAGCGCCGTCACCGCCAGCACGATCGGAATCGTGATCACGACGACCATGCCCGTGCGCAATCCAAGCGAGACGAGGCTCACGACCAGCACGATCGCCACCGCTTCGCCAACCGATTTCACGAACTCGTCCACCGAGTGCTTGACCGCGTGCGGCATGCTCGACACCGGCGCGAGTTTCAGACCCGCCGGCAGCGTGGCCTGCAGTTCGGCGGCTTTTGCGTCGAGCGCCTTGCCGAGGTCGATCACGTCGCCGCCCTTTTGCATCGTCACGCCGATGCCGAGCACCGCCTGGCCGCCGACGCGCATCTGGATCGCCGGCGGGTCGTCGTAACCGCGCGTGACCTTCGCGATGTCGCCCAGCCGGAACGTGCGCCTGTTGATGGTGATGAGCATGTCGGAGAGCGCCTGCACATCCTTGAGCGCGCCGCTCGGCCGCACGAACACGCGGTCGTCCGCGGTCGTGACGGTGCCGACGGGCGCCACGGCATTCTGTGCGTCGATCGCCTGCGCGAGCTGCTGCGGCGTGATCGAAAGCCGCGTGAGCTGCGCATTCGATATCTCGACGAAGATGCGCTGATCGGGATCGCCGAAATAGTCGACCTTCGCCACCCCGGGTACGCGCAGCAGGACCGTGCGCAGCTTGTCAGCGTAGTCGTGCAGTTGCGCCGGCGAAAAGCCGTCGCCTTCAAGCGCATAGATGTTGGTGTAGACGTCACCGAACTCGTCGTTGAAAAACGGGCCGACCGTGCCCTTCGGCAGCGTCGCGGCAATGTCGCCGACCTTCTTGCGCACCTGATACCAGGTTTCCGGCACTTCCTTGACGGGGGCCGAGTCCTTCATGGCGAAGAAGATCATCGACTCGCCCGGGCGCGAGTAGCTCTTGATGTTGTCGATGTTCGGCGCGGCCTGCAACTGGCGGCCGATCCGGTCAGTGATCTGTTCCTGCACTTCGCGCGCAGTCGCACCAGGCCAGTAGGTCTTGATCACCATCGTGCGGAAGGTGAACGGCGGATCCTCCGACTGCGCGAGTTTCGTATAACCGATCACGCCGAAAAGCGTGGCGAGGCCAATCAGAAAGATCACGAGCTGCTGATGACGCAGCGCCCAGGCGGAAAGATTGAAGCCGCCTTCGCCAGATCTGTCTTCGCCGGAAGACGGGACAGGCGAGCTCTTGCGCACGGATTCATCGTCGCGTGAGTTCATGACGGGGAATCCTCCGGATGCAGCGGCGCCACCACCTGCACATGCTGGCCTGTGCTCACGGCGTGTACGCCCTGCACCATGACTCGGTCGCCGTCGTGGAGGCCCGATGCGATGGAGACCGTGCGCTCGTCATATCGCTGCACCGTCACAGGGCGCAACTCGAGCGTATCGGTGCCGGCACGCACCACCCAGACTGCGGGGTGCTCGCCTTGGTGAAAAAGCGCTGTCACAGGTATCGTGAACGGCTGTGTGGCTGCCGCATTGCCGACGGCATTGAACGCAACGGTCGCGGTCATGCCGGGGCGCACTTCAGGGCTGGGCGCGCTCAGGGTGAGCTTGATGCGCCATGTCCGGCTTTGCGGATCTGCGCTGGGAGAGACCTCGCGCACGCGAGCTTCGAACAGCTTGCCGGGCAATGCAGGCAGTCTGACGCGCGCCATGCTGCCGACTGTCACCGAGCTAAGCGTCTGCTCGGCAGCGTCGCAGATGATATCTACGTCGCCTGTCCAGTCGAGATGATAGATGGATTGGGTTGCCTGAACATTCTGGCCCGTGTCGGCGTCCTCCGACGTAATCACGCCGTCGTGATCCGCTGTCAGCGTCGCATAGCGCAGATTGTCCGACGCGAGCGCCATCTGCGCGAGCGCCGAGTCGCGCTGCGCAGTAGCGGAAGCGTACGCGTCCTGCGTCTGTTCAAGCTGCGCAGGTGCAATCAGGTTTGCTTGCGCCTGCGCTTGATCCCGATTGAGCTGCTGCGTCGCGTAGACAAACCGGTGTTCGGCGGCATCGAGTTGCGCCCGCGCGTTCGCCAGATTACTGCGCAGATCCGTCGGATCGAGGAGCGCAACGGCCTGCCCCGCCTTGACCGCGTCGCCGAGACGAACGCGCCGTTCGATGATCTTGCCGCCCACCCTGAACGAAAGCGCCGTGGAGTAGCGAGCCTGCACCTGAGCCGGCAGCGAAGCACTTACCGTGCGCCCGTCAGCGTGCACGGCCACGGCGACCACGGGCTTCGGCTCCGGAGCGGCCGCTTCGCGCGGGTGGCATGCCGAGAACAGGACCGCGCAGCAGGCCGCAAGCGCCACGCGTGCGCATTGCAGAGATTGGACGAAGGAAGGTAAGAAGCAACGCGCGGGCGCCTGCGCGATAAGGCCGGAATGTTTCACGATGTTCACAAGACGGGCAATAACCCAAGTAAGAAAGTTTCCTCATGCGGTGCAAACCTGAAGTGCCGGTAAGCACAGTTTGCTATCAGCGAGGACCTACAAAACCAGCTCTGTTGATACGTTAGTTGTCCTTCTTTAGACGTACATGTCGGGGCACGCCACCCGGGTACCACTCACGCTGTCAGTGGTCGACGCCGCGCCCGCTTAAGCCTAGGCCCAATGATCTGCCAGCCTGTCAGTTTCGCCCGAAGACCTGTCGAGACCGGAAAGGCATTTTTTCGCTCCGTCGCCATTAATCAGCTCTGCGTACGTCCGGTTGCGGGGCGGCCGGAATGAGATTAGACCCATTACTGATAAACTTGTCAACCATGACATATAAATCTAGAATCTGAACATCGAACAAATAAGATTGCGAAGCCGACATGCCAGACGCCCTAAACCCGCGCACCAGGCGCGCACGCGCGCTCAAGGCGCCAGTCGCACCCCGCGACGCCGTCAACGGGAGCTTCCCGCGCGGCGCCCGTCGCAAACGCGAGACGCGCGCCCGCCTGCTGGACGCTGCGCTGCAACTGGTGGCGGCCAATGGCTTGAGCTCCGTGACCATTAATGAAATCACCGCGGCAGCCGACGTCGGGTTCGGCTCTTTCTACAACCACTTTGAGTCAAAGGAAGGTATCTTCACGGCGCTGATCGAATGGCTGTTCGAGGAATTCGCAAATTCGCTCGATCGCCTCGCCGCGGGGTTGTCCGATCCGGCGGAAGTGATCGCCGTCTCAGTGCGTCATACGCTGTTGCGGGCCCACCGCGAGCCGGTTTGGGGGCAACTTCTCATCCGCGAAGGCTTGTCGCCGCGCGCGCTCAGCAGGGGTCTCGGCCTGCGCCTGCTGCGCGACAGCGAGAAGGGCATTTTAGAAAGGCGCTTTGTGATCGCGGATCGGCTCGTGTCCGTTATCTCCGTGATCGGCACGGTGCTCGCGGGAATTGCCGGCGAACTGCAATTAGCCCTCTCGTCGAAGCGCACAGTTCGTGCGCGAAAAGCGCTTCGCTCGAAGGAGGAGAAGTTTGCGCAGCGAACCGCCGCCATCGTGTTGCAGGCGTTCGGTCTCCCACGTGTAGAGGCCGAGCGCATCGCACGACGTCCACTGCCCAGCGTTCCCGCCGGTCAGACCTTGCCGTGAAGGCGCGATTAGCGCGAGCTTTGCGCCCCTTCGCATCTGCGGGCGCACGGCCAAGATACAGAATCGGACGGTAGGCGCGATCGCGCCGCACTTCTGATCAGACGAACGCGCCGCCGGTCAGATCTGGTAAAGGGCACTCACGAGATAGCGACGGCGCAGTTCCCGCGATGACGATGCGAGGATGGCGCTGACCGGCAAAGCCAGCAGCGCACCGAAGAATCCGAACAGCCGCCCAAAGCCGGCACGCAAAGATCTCCGCAAAGATGATCGAGTGGCTTTCGTCGCTGGGTCGAAGTGTCGGCGGAAGCCACCGTCTTAACCGCGGGACCCGGCGATGATGCGGTCGCCCGCCGGCGCAGCCGTCAGATTCGCGTCGCAACTTTAGCGGCGCTGCGAGTCATCCTGGCATTACCCTGTTGACGTGACGGGTCTTGCGGTGTCGCCGGCGTACGGGAGCCTATCTGCGATCGCCCGCCAGGTCGCCCGGCGACCTAAATCCACAATGGAGGCGCCTTCGGATGGGGCTGCGGCATCATCGCCGGTGCAGCCATCGCGGGAACGACAATCGCAATGACCCGAGGTGTCGGCATCACGATCGTGGAGCAACCGCAGACCATCGCAGCGAGCGGGAACGGGCACAGCAAGGCGAAAAAGAAGCGCGATCGTCGCATCATTCCTGCCACCGATGCAGCGAATCGTTCAGGTTTTGGTCGAACAGTTATGAGTGACATCTCCGCGGTTGATACAGCGTGCGCTGGCGTTGGGGACGACTCTCCTACGCCATTTCGTGGACAGGACTAATGATAACAATATCATATTTGATGATTAACATCGTCGTAGATTTAGAAAAATGCAAGCGCACTGCACCAGCGGTCGCAATGCGCCGCGCGCTGCGTTGCCGTCCGGTTCGCGGACGGCGGCAGACGCGCGGAGGGGTCAATGCGTGAGGACGCTCGTCTGCGCGGCTAGGCGCTCGACCTCGAGTAGCGCCTGGCCAAGCACATCGATAGCCCCATTCGTGGTGGAGGCCGTAGCAGCGCTGCGCAATGCATGCTGAACGACTTCATGAATGACTTCCGTGTTCGATGAACCGACCTGGAACATGATTTGGTGTGCCATAAGCATTCCTGCGTAAATAGCGAAGTGTGTATGAGTGGATGCAGTATAAGCAAAGCGCGCCATCATTCGACGCGCGCAACTATGAGTTGCGAGATCTTCAATACACGGGGTTTGCGTGAACCGCGAATCGCGGGCAGCAGAACAACAAGCGGAAGCTATTCCCATACTCACGTCCGGTCTTATTAATGAACCTCTGTCGAGGCGTCCACGCTCGATCGGCTGATATCGTTGACGTGACGCCCAGTTTGAAACCGCCGAAGCAACTGCGGTACGTGTCATTCAGATGGTCCGCAGCGTCCGTGCCTTCGGACACGGTATAGAAGCGCGCGGCGCTCCAAGGCAATCGGCTGCGAGGCTTGCAGCGACGGCAACTCTCCGTTGCTCCGGGGGATGCTTGTAAGCAGACGGTAACTGACTAAACTGGCACCAACGAACTGGCAAACAGCACTCATGCCTCGCCAGACCGTTGTTCCCCAAACACCGCGTCTCCTGCATCCGACGCTCGATATGGAGTCTGATCATGCAAAAGTCGAAGACCTTCCTCCCCGCCCCTGTTGTCGCGTCACTCCTGTCCTTCTCGACCACCGCATTCGCTAACAGCGATGCTCCCCAAAAGTATGAGCCAGCGGCTGCGCAAACGGTTCAGCGTAAAGCGGTTGAGGGTCAAACGGTCGGCTACCACGACCGCACGAGCGCCGCTACACGACATGCAATGGACTTTCAGGCGGTGTTAGCCCGCGTAGAAGCCCAACGGCAGGCGTTCAACAACTACGGCGGGGTGGATAGTTCGTCCGCTTCCCGCCCCTCAGACAACGTAGCGTCGAATCGATCCGTCGACTTCAGTACCGCAACGGCGCCCTGGCGTTACAAGGCAATCCTGGCCGCGCGCTGATACGGCCTGCGGCTGCCAATCGCATCAAATTCAGGGCAACCAGCTGGAAAAATTGAAATGAAAAAGATCTTCGCCGTACTGTTCGCATTCCTTACCAGCACATCTGTGCTTGCGCAAAGCAATCTGCCGCAGCAATTCCCATTGCAGCAGCTTCCCTCCACCGGACAGTCCCCCACGAAGCAGCTTTCACAGGGTGGGCCGCAGCTTCCGCACCCTCCACAGCTTCCGCAACTTCCGAACCAGCTTCCGAACCAGCTTCCGAACCAGCTTCCGACACAAGCGTCGACCCAAGTACCGACCCAGCTTCCGAAATAACCCGTATGGCCGCGCAAGCGCCGCAACCATACCTGAGAGACTGGCGATTGTCGCGCCTACCCCGATTCTGTTCGTCGCGGTAGGCATGCATGCGATGCATGACGGTGTTTGCCATATGACGTCCGCAACTCGCTGGCCGCGACACCGTGGCTGGTCGAGCAATAGACTGGGGTTGGGCGGAGCCGCCCACCTGGCGAAACGGTGGCGGCTCGCCTGCGATCTCCCGAGTTCCGCGACCGTCCAGGCGCCTGCCTATGCGACGTCACCTTTGTCCATCGGCCCATAGGCGGCCAGAAACACGTCGACCGCTCTTTGAACGACTTTGGCGACGTTGCGGGAACTGGTATCCGCCGGCACACCCAGCAGGCAAAGTTCCAGCAACTCCGCTTCATATAGCCCGCGCAGATGCGCGGTCGCGACGTCTGCGTTACAGCTGCGCAGCTGCCCGCCGTCAATCGCCTGCTGCAGGAAGTCAGCCACCATTTGCCAGCCGACCTTCGGCCCGCGGTCATAAAACAGGGCGCCGGCGTGCGAGCGGCCGCCTTCGTGATTTGCTAGACGGCGCACCGCCAGTATCTGCGGCTTGAGCGTGGCGGCGAGATAGTGCTTGCCGAACCTCAGCAGTGTCTCGCGAATCGGCAGCGAGGTTTTGAGTAGCTCCGTCGCTACTTTGGCTTCCTCCGCGGCGGCCATCATGACGTCCGCGAACATCAGATCCTTGGACTCGAAATAGCTGTAGAGCGTGGCTTTTGATCCGCCTGCCCGCGCCGCGATCTCGGACATGGATGCCCGTTCGAACCCCACTTCGCAAAACACCTGGAACGCGGCGTCGACGATCGCCTGCCGCTTTTCTTCTGTCTTCACCCTCATTTTCAATGCCCTCCTTCTCTCTGCAAGACCGATCAACGACATGGCCGGCGGCGACACCGTGACCGGCCTTCGACTTCCAATGGTGTGATCTTATCATATCTGAACCGTACAGTTTATTTCTGTTGACAGGCGTGAACCGTATAACTAGACTGCCCGGTATCGCAAAGGAGCGAAAAGGAGCGGGAGATCATGCAAGAGAGCACGGACATTCGGAGTCAGGTGAAACCGGTTAGGCTGGCCATCGCTTTCGCGTTCGCGATAGTGGTGAGCGCTTGCGCACAACTGCCCGACATGCCGCAGACGCCGGTCACGAAAGACATCAGCAGCTATGAGACTGCGCAGAGTCTCAGTGCGGTCGGCGGCAAACAGGGCAGCTCGGCGTCAGCGTGGCCTACCGATCAGTGGTGGCTCGGCTACAACGATCCGCAACTGAACGCGCTGATCGGAGAAGCGCTCCAGGATGAGCCGACACTGGCGGCCGCCCAGGCGCGGCTGCATAACGCCGAGGCGTCGGCGCAGGTGGCCGGCGCGGCGCTGCTGCCCGAAATCGACGCGGACGGCTCGGTCCAGAAGAAAAAACAGAGCTACAACAACGGTATTCCCTCGGATTTCGTTCCCCACGGATGGCGCCCCTACGGCAGCGCCGAGCTGAACTTCAACTACGAAATCGACTTCTGGGGCAAGAATCGCGCGGCGCTGGCCGCCGCTACGTCGGAGCTCGACGCCGCACGCGCCGATGCCGCACAGGCCCGCATGGTTCTCTCGGCGTCGATCGCGGCAGCGTATGCCGACCTCGTGCGTCTGTTCGCCGAACGCGACAGTGCGCAGGCGGCACTGCAGGTGCGCACGCAATCCGCACAGCTGTTCCGGGAGCGTTTCGCCAACGGGCTCGAAACGCAGGCAGGTGTGAAGCAGGCGGAGTCGAAGCAGCAAAGCGCGCAGGCCGACCTGCTCGCGCTGGATGAATCGGTGGCACTCGAGCGCAACCAGATCGCCGCGCTGATGGGCGCCGGTCCCGACCGCGGCTTGCGCATCGCACGGCCGGCCGTCGATCTGACGCAGCCTGCAGAGATGCCCGCCAACCTTGGACTCGGCCTGCTTGGCCGCCGTCCGGACGTGGTGATTGCCCGCCTGCGCGTAGAGGCGGCGGCGAAGCGGATCGACGTCGCGCGAGCCGGGTTTTATCCCGACATCACGCTCGGCGCGTCGATCGGCTTCCAGTCGCTTGGCCTGAACATGCTGACGAATGCGGCTTCGCTGGCCGGCAACTTCGGTCCGGCGATCACACTGCCCATCTTCAATGGCGGACGTTTGCGCGGCGAACTGCGCGGCGCGCGGGCGACTTACGACGAGGCGGTCGCGAACTACGACGAAACGCTGACGAAGGCGCTGCACGACGTGGCCGACGTGGCCGCAAGCAAACGCGCGCTGGCGGACCGGCTGCAAGCAACCCAAGCCGCCTACGACGACGCAGCCCAGGCGCACCAGGTCGCGCTCGATCGCTATCGTGCCGGCCTTGCCGGTTATCTCGAGGTGCTGAACGCCGCCGACACGATGACCTCGGCACAGCGCCAGCTCGCCGATATCCGCTCGCGCACCTTCTCACTCGATGTCGCGCTCGTGCGCGCTCTCGGCGGCGGATATCAGGCCAGCACGCCGGCCGCGACCGACGCAACCCATCCCAACAAGCAAAGCTGATTTCAAGGACTCCGATCATGTCTGAAACCCAATTCATCAAAACCAGCGAGTCGCTGATGCCGGACTCGCCCGCTTCCGCTGCTTCCGCTGCTCCCGCCGATACCGGTGCCGCTGCCCCCGCTCCCCCTTCGAACCGCAAGAAGCTGTTCGCGCTGCTCGGCGGCGCCATTCTCGTCGCCGGTCTCGCCTACGCAAGCTACTGGCACTTCATCGCGTCGCACCACGTGTCGACCGATAACGCGTACACCGCAGCCGAAGTCGCGTCGATCACGCCGGCGGTGAGCGGGATTGTCAGGAGCGTTCCGGTCGTGAATACACAGCAGGTACATAAGGGCGACGTATTGGTGGTCATCGATGACACCGACGCAAAGATTGCACTCGCGCAGGCTGAGGCCGATGTGGGCCGCGCCGAACGCAAAGTTCGCGGCTATGTCGCGACGGATACGCAACTGAGCGCGCAGGTCAGTGCGCGCGCAGCCGACCAGACCCGGATGGCCGCGCAGATCGCATCGGCCCAGGCCGACTTTGACCGCGCGGCGATCGACCTGCAGCGCCGCGAAGTGCTGAGCCACACCGGGAGCGTATCCGGTGAAGAGCTGAGCAACGCGCGCGCTGCGTTTGCCACCGCCAGGGCGGCGCTCGACGCAGCCCGCGCTGCGGCCTTGCAGGCGAAGGCAAGCCGCGACGCCGCAGTCGGCTCGCTCGAGGCGAACAAGGTACTGATTGCGGACACGACGGTCGAAACCAATCCAGAGGTCCTGCTCGCACGTGCGAAGCGCGATCAGGCACGCGTCGATCTCGAGCGCACCGTGCTGCGCGCGCCGGTCGACGGTGTCGTCGCGAGCCGCGAGGTTCAGGCGGGGCAGCGCGTTCAGACCGGCGCGGCGTTGATGTCGGTCGTGCCGATCGAATCCGTCTACGTCGATGCCAATTTCAAGGAGACGCAGCTCGGCAAGGTGCGCATCGGACAGCCGGTGGAACTGGAGTCGGACCTGTACGGCAGCAAGGTCGTCTATCACGGCAAGGTCGCGGGCCTGGCCGGCGGCTCAGGCTCGGCGTTCGCAATGATTCCCGCGCAGAACGCGACCGGCAACTGGATCAAGGTGGTGCAGCGCCTGCCGGTGCGCGTCAGGATCGATCCGGCCGAGCTTCGCGCGCACCCGCTCGGCATCAACCTGTCGATGGAAGCGACGGTCGACACGCGCGGCGGCAACGACGCGCCCGCTCACTAAGGATCCGCCGCCATGTCTTCCAGTCAGGTCAATGACATCGCATTGCCGCCGCTGTCCGGCCCCATGCTGATTCTCGCGGCGGTGATGATCGCCGCCGCCAACTTTGTCGCGGTGCTGGACAGCACCATTGCGAACGTGTCCGTGGCGACCATTTCCGGTGCACTCGGCTCCTCGACGAGCCAGGGCACGTACGTCATCACGTCGTATGCGGTGGCCGAAGCGATCACGGTTCCGCTGACCGGCTGGCTCGCGAGCCGCTTCGGGACGGTACGCGTGTTCATCGCGGCGCTGGTCATGTTCGGACTGGGCTCGGCACTGTGCGGAATGGCGACGTCGCTCACCACGCTGGTGCTGTTCCGTGTGCTCCAGGGCCTCGCGGGCGGCCCGCTCATGCCTCTCTCGCAAACCCTGCTGCTGCGCATCTTCCCGAAGGAGAAGACGGCCGCTGCGCTCGGCCTGTGGAGCATGACGACACTGCTGGCGCCGGTGATGGGGCCTGTGCTGGGCGGTGTCATCTGCGACGACTACCACTGGTCCTACATCTTCTTCATCAACGTGCCGGTGTCGCTGATCTGCGCATACGCCGGATGGATGCTGCTCAAGCGCTATGAATCCGAGAAGATACGGATGCGGATCGACACTGTTGGCCTAGTGTTACTGGTCATCTGGGTCTCGGCGCTGCAGATCATGATCGATGAGGGCAAGGATAAGGACTGGTTCAGCTCGCTCGAAATTCGCGTACTCGCGGTGACTGCGGTGATTGGCTTCCTGGCTTTCCTCATCTGGGAGCTGACCGAGCGTAACCCCATCGTCGATCTACGGGTGTTCCGCCATCGTGGCTTTGGTGCGAGCGTGGTGACCATGACGCTGGCGTTCGGCGCGTACTTCGGCGCCACCGTGCTCACGCCACTGTGGTTGCAGAGCAATATGGGGTACACGGCCACGTGGGCCGGCTACGCGACGGCGACCACCGGCATCTTCGCGGTCGTCTCCGCGCCGCTTGCGGCCAAACTGTCAACGAAGTTCGATGGACGCTGGCTCGTGTTTGCCGGCGTGATGTGGCTTGGCTCGGTGACGCTGTTCCGCACCCATGCGAATTCGGATATGGACTTCTGGCAGGTGGCGTTGCCGCTGTTGCTGCAAGGCGTGGGACTACCGTTCTTCTTCGTCCCGACGACGAGCCTCGGCCTAAGCAGTGTCGAGGAGCCCGAAACGGCTTCGGCAGCGGGACTAATGAGCTTCTGCCGGACCTTCGGCGGAGCGATTGCCACGTCGGTCGTCAACACGTTGTGGGAGAACAAGACCAAGTACAACCGCGCGGAGTTGTCCGGCCTCGTCGACCAGGCCGGCCACTTCACGGCCTCGCTGACGGGCTCCGGCTGGAGCGCACATCAGGCGCAGGCGCAGATCAGCAACATGGTCGAGTCGCAAGCGGTGATGCTGGCCACCAACCAGCTGTTCTTCAGCATCGCATGCTGCTTTGTCATTGGCGCACTTGCGATCTGGATTGCGCCCAAACCAACGCGTGTGGCCGATACGTCGCAGGCGCACTGAGCGCGGGGGGCGCGCGTGCGCGCCCCTCTCATTTGAATGGCGACACTGATGACCCTGCCCGATACGCCGCAGTCTTTTCTGCGCTGTCAGTTGCGGGTCACCCGAATACGACTCTCAACCATGCCCCTGACCTCCTATCAACGCCAGGCTCTCGTCTGGAGCGCCATCGCCGCTGGCCTCGGTATTCTTCTATGGATCCTGCGACCGGTTCTCACGCCATTCCTGCTCGGCGCGCTCGTCGCGTACATGTTGCAGCCAGGCGTCGAGTGGCTGGTGCGCAAGCGTGTGCCGCGTACGGTGGCCGTGCTCCTGATGATGCTCCTGTTCGCATCGCTCCTGACCCTGCTGCCGCTGCTTGCGTTCGCCGTGATCCACAAGGAAGGACCCGAGCTCGCGAAGAACATTCCCGTCTTCATCGCCGGCCTGAACGCGTGGCTGCAACCGAAGCTGGCACTGCTGGGCGTCAGCTACTCACTCGACCTGCCCGCAGTCCGCCACCTGCTGACAGGCGACACGATCGGCAACGGCCAGACCGTCATACTCGCCGCCGGGCGGTACGTGCGTACAGGCAGCAACGTCGTGCTTCCTGTTGTCAGCAACCTCATACTGGTGCCGCTTGTCCTTTTCTATCAGCTTTACGACAGGCACCAGATATTCGCGCGGATGGAAAGTCTTGTGCCGCGGCGCTGGGTCTGCAAGATCCGGGGACTCGTGACCGAGATGGACCACATGTTGTCGCAATACTTGCGCGGCCAGTTGCTCGTGATGGGCGTGCTCGCCGTGTTCTACCCGGTAGCGTTGACTCTGGCCGGCCTCGACATTGCGTTGCCCATCGGACTCTTCACCGGCTTCGCGGTGTTCATCCCCTACGTGGGTTTCGCCCTGGGACTCGCCTTTGCCCTTCTTGCCGCGCTTCTGCAATTTGGCGGCTGGTACGGCATCGGCGCAGTCGCAGCCGTGTACGGAGTTGGCCAGGTTCTCGAAAGTTCTTTTCTTGTTCCCAGACTCGTGGGTAACCGCATCGGTCTACACCCGCTCGCGGTGATCTTCGCCCTGCTTGCATTTGGCGAACTTTTTGGCTTTTTTGGCGTGCTGCTCGCGCTGCCGGTCAGTGCGATCCTTGCGGCGCTGCTGGGCGACCTGCGCCGCCGCTATGTGGCCAGTGCGCTTTATAAGGATTGACCCCCGGTTTGCCCTGGATGCCGATCTGCCGCCCGGACAATGCGGGCGGCAGCCCGATGATCAGTGCGTGGTTTGTGCGGCGTCCGTCGGCCCGTACGCGGCCATGAACACGTCGACCGCTCTCTGGACGACCTTCGCGATGTTGCGGGGGCTGGTATCGGCCGGCACGCCAAACAGGCAGAGCTCCATCAGCTCAGCCTCATACAGCGTGCGCAGATGCGCTGTCGCGATGGCTGCGTTACAGTTGCGCAGCTGCCCGGCGTCAATCAATTGCTCCAGGAAGACAGCCACCGTTTGCCAGCCGAGCTTCGGCCCGCGCTCATAAAACAGGGCGCCGATCTTTGACCGGCCGCCTTCGCGGTGCGCGAGACGGCGTATCGCGAGCAGTTGCGGTTTCAGCACCGCAACCAGATAGTGCGTGCCGAAGCTCGCCAGTGCATCGCGAACCGGCGTGGAGGTCTTGAGCAGCTCGAACGCCGCTCCGACTTCCTCCTCCGCGGCGGCGGTCATGAACTCAGTGAACATCTCTTCCTTCGACTCGAAGTAGCTGTAGAGCGTGGCTTTCGAACCGCCTGCCCGTGCCGCGATCTCGGACATCGACGCGTGCTCGAATCCCACCTCACTGAACACCTCAAACGCGGCGTCAACAATCGCCTGCCGCTTGGCTTCCGTTTTGCCCCTCATCGGGCTCTCCTTTTGTTTATACGATCGAATCGACGACGCCGCCGGCGGCGACACATCTGATCAATCTTCCGTCTTTACACGTGCGGACTTTAACATAACTGAACTGTATGGTTTATTTACGTTGACGGCAACAGTATGTTTCACTATACTGAACCGTATGGTTTTGAATTTCGATTCACTCTGGATTGCGAACACTTATGGACCATCTCGAAACGCTGCGAACCTTTTGTACCGTCGTCGAAATGCAGAGCTTCACGCACGCCGCCAATGCATTGGGCATCTCAAAGACAGTGGTCTCCCGCGCGATCACCGGGCTCGAAACCAGGCTTGGCGTGCGTCTTTTTCAGCGCACGACCCGACACCTCGCACTCACTGAATCCGGGGAGGAGTTTTATGGCGGCTGCTCGCGCGTGGTTGCTGAACTGGACGTGCTCGAGGCCGGTGCCGGGGAGCGCGCACGGGAGCCTGCAGGGGTACTGCGGCTCGTCGCCCACACCACGGCGGCGCTAATAGAGCTGCCACCGCTGATCGCTGGTTTCCGTGCCCGGTATCCAGCTGTGCAGCTCGAATTGACGCTCGCGGAACGGACAGTGGATCTGATCAAGGAAGCCTTCGATCTCGGCATAGTGCTGCCGTTCATGCTGACCAGCGAGCTGACGATCACCCGTTCGTTGTGCCGCCTGCCCCTCGCCGTAGTGGGCTCACCCAGCTATCTGCAGGGGCGCCGGCTGCCGCAAAGGCCCAACGATCTCGCCGCATTCCGTTTCGTGACAATCCTCGCCTCGATCAGCGAACCACAACTGCGGTTCCGGCGCGGTGGCGAACAGATTGCCGTGCCACTGGAACACGACGTGTCGACCAACAACGCAGCGTTGAACAAGGAACTGGTAGTGAGCGGTGCAGGTCTCGGCGTGTTGCCGCTGACGATGGTCGGCAAGGAGCTGGACGATGGCCGGCTGATACACCTGCTGCCCGACTTCGAGCTCATGAGCGGGGACGCCGAACTCAGGCTCGCATATCGGGACCGGAGCCTGATGACCGCGAAGGTCCGGGCGTTCATCGACTATACGACGTCATACTTCGACGCGCGCGCTGCTCAGGCGGGCCATGCGTAACAGCAGCGAGCTGTGGCTGGGGGCAGTGGCGGGCCGTCCTGATTGCCGGATGCTCATGCAAACCTTCCCTACTCTCGTCGTTTGCGAGCATTGTGACAGCGTGTACCGCCGCCGCGCGCTGCGGGCAATGTTCGGCAGTTCTGTATCGCGCAAGCCAGCTCAAAGTCGATCTGGCGCTTTGGCAATGGTTAGTATCACGTAATTTTTCTTAGCGCTATTCGCTAGTGCAATAAGCGCTGTTTGCACATGTAGATGCCTTCCGCTTTTTTCGGCGGTTTCGTCGGATGGGCGAATTCAAAGTGCGAAGCGAGTAGCAGTTGATGCCAGAATCCAGCCTCGCTTGTCTGACTGTCCGGACGGCGGTTCCACACCACCAGTGGTCGCATCACTCTAGACGTGCAGTGCCATCCAGGCGGTAAGACTAGCTGGCCGAAATTGACCAGGGCGCGGTCGTTGAGCACAAGCGGCTTGGCCACGTGCTTCAGGTCTCGCACGCGATCCACGCACAACGAGATATCCCAACGGAGACGATACTCGGGCTCGACATCGTCGCCGGGGGTTGCTGCGGCGTCGGTCAGCCCGTTAAGGCGGGAGGCGACCATTCCATCTATTTAGCCAGGAAGCGGATCATTTCTCAATCAGCCGCCCTTAAGCTGCTGGGGAGTCCGGCCGGTCCATCGGCGAATCACGCGCACAAAATGCGAGGCATCCGAGAATCCGGCGCGTCGGCCAATCTCAGCGGTTGTTACGCGATCAAATGCCCGTGACTGGAGCATACGTACCGCCGCTTCCATCCTGGCTTTCAACAACTGTTGACCGAACGTCTCGCCGCTGTTTGCCAGAACCCGGTGCACGGTGCGAAGCGACACATTCAACATTGCTGCAATGTCGCTTGCAGTTAGCTGCGGCTCAGTACGACGCTGCATGATGCACTCGTGAATCCGTTCAAGCAGGGATCGCTCCACAGGTGGCGTCCTGAGTGATTGGCCTGAAAGCTCATGGGCCGTAAGCGCAAGCAACGCACCGACCTGATCGGCGAGAACGGATTCAGCCAGCGGCGCGCGCAGGGCAAACTCCGGCGAGAGCTGGTTCACATAGCTTGACAGCACTCGCCCCCATCCGGAGTCTGCTGAAATTCTCCGACCGGTCAGGGTCTCCACATTCGAGCCCCACATGGCCAGCCATTCTGGTGGGAGCGTCAAGTTCAGGAAGTCGTACGTGTCTGGACAATTCATCTCGAACTCAAGCTGTGAATCGAAAAGTACCAACTCGCCGGGCAGAAGCCGCGCCTGGCCGCGGTGCGTCATCGTCCACGGGAGATTACGGCTCATAACCAGGTGAAACGAACGACCTCGACTCTGCGCGATCTCACGTTTGGTGGTCAGCGCATCGTGTGCTGATCCACGCGTAGCGGTTAGCGTGATCATGCCGAGCGGGGCGCTCAGGAGACTCGACTCGAACTGGCACGGCGATTGGCAATCAATCGCCATCGGCAGGAGCGCAGAGGCGAGAACGTCGGTCCAGTATTCGAGCCGCCGCACCGGCGGCACATCTTGCGTCGACAACCGCGCAATCGAACGTGGCTCGACACTCGACATATCCTGGATCTCCTTAACGTGATTTTCTGATGGCAGCTTCGGCGAGAGGGCGGTACTTATAGGTCGTGGATGCGGTGGCGACACGCACGCCGTTGTAGTCGAGTGTGCCGGCGAGGCTGTCTCCGCCGACCTCAGGCCTCGGGGACACGAACACCTTGGAAAAGCCAAGAATCTCCCGTCCCGCAGTGACGCCGGCCAGATTGTCGAGATACGCCGAATGCCTGTAGCCGGGTGAGCAGCTTCAGGATGTGGTGTCTTTCGCGACTGCGGCTGCCGTCATCAGATTGCCGACCTGCGCGGTTAAGTAGCCGAGCGAGGCGGCGACACCATCGGCGCTTCAGTTGGCTGGCGACGGGTACGCCGCGCCCGGACCTCCGGATCATCGACAGGCAGGAACGCGCGGCTTGCATGAATCCGTGGATCGCGAATGACCTCGCTCGCCATCTGAACGACCCCGTAGTTCACGCGTGCCTCGTCGAATGCTTCTTTCCAGTCCATCAAGGTGCACCTCGGAACCACGGGATCGAAGATTTGAACGAGATCCATTTCAATCTATCATCGGTAACGACGTTGAGACATTGGACAAATCAACGAAGATGATTGTGTGTTTGTACAGTTTGGAACTGCAGCGCCCGCCACCGCAGCGTTGCTAGACAGGGCGAGCTCCCCTACGTCACCGTCTTGCGCTCTCCCGCCCGGGGGTGGTTTCGACCGTGCCCGCCCACGTCTAACAACGACCACACACGTCCTCGATGCGATCCACGGGTTGTACAGGAACTATGCGGCCCATATCGTGCAAACAGGCGTCCGGATGCAACTTAGCGTCGGAAAACTGTGACCGCTATGGCCGCCGGTCGCCGTACGAACCGCCATGCATGGCCGCAAGGAGGTAGACACCAGCGAACGTCGGCTGTCCCGGCGCATTGTGGAATTCCACAAGATATCCAGGCGATTTCCACGAATAACTCAAGTGGGTGCGCTGGTAGAGTGCGAATACCCGATGGGTGTCGTCCGCCCGATTTGACAATTAAGGTGGATTGCTTTGAGAAGAATGCCAATTATCAGCAATCGCTTGCGCGAAAAAACAGCTGCCCTGGCGCACAACCCGTCTCCACTGATTGACCGCGTGTATGCAACGCTGACGAGCCCCAACGAATACCAGGCGCTGACTCCCGCGCTGAGACATGACGTTGCCGAATCGATTACGTTTTCAGTCAACCTGTGGTTCAAGTCGCTTCTTTCCGGTGAGCTACCCACGGCCGCAGATCTCAGCGGCTTCGAGCAACTGGTGCATCGGAGCGTTCACCAGTTCGTTCCGCTCAACCTTGTCTTGCGTGCGCTTCGTCAGAGTTCGCGCGAGCTGTGGCGGGCGTATATCGAACTGGGCAAGCCCGACGGCAAACTGGTCGAGGAGCTTCTGTTCGACGTTTCGCCGTATTTCTTCGATTACTTCGAAGTCATGGTGCGAAGCATTGCGCGAGCCTATCGGGACGAGCAGCATCGGCAGACGCGATGGCGTAACTCTCTTCGTCAACTACTCTGCAATATTTTGTTCTATTCGCCCCATGACGCGAAGTCGTTTCGCAAGACTGCAGAGGCGCTCGGACTCGATTTCTCCGCGCCGCGCATTGCACTGGCACTGGACGTCGAGGTGACGGGTATTGATTCGTCCACGAGGGAAGATGAATTTGAACGCATATCATTAGCCGCGTCCCGGCATCTGAAAGTGGCGCCGGACGATCTGATGCGAGCTTGGCATCGCGAGCGTCTGATTATCTGGGTGCCATGCGTCCGGGGAGATTCCATCACGCGCAGCGACCGGCTCGTAACAGATCGTGCCGCCAGCCTTGCGCTCGGGTTGCCACATGTGCAGAGAATTGGCGTGGGCTTGATGAACGAGGGGGCAAGCGGTTGGGCACGTTCCGCCGAGGAAGCGCTGAAGGCCATTGATTTCTCGCCGAAACGTCATGACAGAAACAGGGTTTCCCTGTATTCGTCGATCGTCATGGCGGAATGTGCCCGTCACACGGATACCGCATCGCGCTACCTGTCGGCGCTCCTGCAGCAGTTATCGAGCGAACCCGATCTCGTTTCGACGCTGGAAGTCTATCTGGAGAAAAATCAGCGTCGCAAACAGTCTGCGCTCGTGCTGGGCATCCATCCCAATACGCTGAACTACCGGATCGAACGCATCGAATCTCTGCTGGGCGCCAGTCTCGACGACGTCGGCTGGATTTCGAAGCTGGATATCGCACTCAAGCTGCGCCGTTCAACGCTAGCTGGCTGTTGAGTCGTACCGGCGGACGTCCTGCATGCCCGCAGATCCATCATCTGCGCCGCGTGATGTCGTATAGTGTCCTTGCCGACGGGCGTCACTGTTCAATGCCCGACGTGCACCTGCACAAACGCATCTCCAGGGACGGGTCCCACGATGACGGTCAGCATCCCAACGATCAGCGAGCGCTTGCGTGAACGCACGGCTCAACTTGCGGCGAACCCGGCGGCCGTGATCGATCGTACCTATGAGGTGCTGATAAGCATGGAGGGCTACAAAACCCTCGCGCCCTCCGTCAGGCAGGATATCGCCGCGTCAATCAATCTGACGGCGAGTTTGTGGTACCAGTCGCTCCTGACGGGCAAATCGCCGTCGGCAGAGGAGATGGATCGCTTCCGTGAATTCGGCTGCCGGCGCGTTCACCAGCGCGTGCCGCTGCAGGCCGTGCTGCGAGCCTTCCGCCTCGGGTCGCGTGAAATCTGGCGCACGTACATCGATCTGGGCGAGAACGAAAAAACCCTCGTCGACGAGTTGCTGTTCGCCATCTCGCCGTACCTCTTCGATTTCTTCGACGTCATGGCGCAGAACATCGCGCAAAGCTATCTCGAAGAGCAGTACCAGCAAGCGCGCTGGCGGGAAGCATTGCGTCATCAGCTTTACAGCATTGTCTTTCATTCACCCGACGACCACGCTGGGTTTCGGGAAATTGCGGAAGCGCTGGGCCTCGATTCCACCGCGCCACGTGTCGCGCTGGCCATCGACATCGAACTGCCTGCTCATACGTCCTACGAGCGTGAACGGGAACTCGATCGCATCGCGCTTGCGTCAGCCCGTCATGTGTCTGCTGCGCCGGACGATCTGGTGCGCGCCTGGCATCGCGGCCGGATGATTCTGTGGGTGCCTTGCCTGCGAGGCGATTCGATCAATCGAACCGATCGCCAGATGACCGAGCGGGCCAACGCGATGATCGCTGCGATACCGGAGCTTCGCGGTATCGGCGTCGGCCTGATGAATGAGGGTGCGTCGGGTTGGTCGGCTTCTGTCGACGAAGCGATGAGAGCATTGGACTTCGTATCGAAAAGCGGAAGCCAACCGCAAGTCGCGATGTATTCGAGCATTCTCATCGAAGAAAGCGCGCGCCATGCGTCAAACGCGCTGCGCTATCTCGTCTCTCTGCTCGAACAGCTATCTACCGAACCCGAACTTGTGACAACGCTGCAAACCTACTTCGACCAGGGACAGCGACGCGGACAGTCGGCCGCCGCTCTGGGCATTCACCCGAACACGCTGAACTACAGGATTGAGCGCGTTGAGGCGTTGCTTGGGGCGAGCCTCGATGATGTCAGCTGGATTGCGAGGCTCGATATCGCCCTCAAGCTACGTCGGGCGGAAAAGTAGATGCCGATCTCCTGTTCCAGGCGAGGGGCGGGATGCGCTCGCGCAGCGTCGTATAGGTCGTCCGCACCTGTCCGCGATACACGATCTCATGGTCCGACGCCTGAACGAATGGCGTATGCAACAGTCGCTTGATTAGCAATGGGTAGGCATAAGCCGAGGGCGCGGCGGCCTGGACATCGTCCCGCATCTGAATCTCCTTAAGTCCTGAACTGGATGACGGGCAGACACGGCTTCATCCCTGCTTTGGCGTACTGTGTCGTCCCAATAGGCAAATGATCGGCGCGAATGCGCTCTGGAAATATCCCCTGAGCGGGGGAGCGAGACAGGGTGATGCGGGAGGGAACACGGCTGTTCGGCAACGGCTAATCGCCGCCGGCGTTGGGTGGCTAAGCGTTTTCACCTGGAAACGTTCCTCACTGCTGCCATGCAACGCTGACCGGATTTTTTCTCTGCGGGCGGTCTACGCCGCCTTCTCAGTCCTTGAACTAAAACCGGAGCGGCCAGCGTAAGCGCGAAGCTTGCGTCGCACACGTATCGTGGAAAATGCACGCGCCGGCGCTAATATGGATAACAGTGATTAGCAGGGAGAAAATGCGCTATGAACCCATCGATCATCCCCGCACTGTCTGCACTCGTCGGCGCCGCCATCGGCGGCCTGACATCGGTCCTGGCTTCGTGGCTGACCCAACGCACGCAGGTTCGCGCGGAATGGCGGGCACATGACCGAGTCCGGCGGCAGGATCTGTACAGGGAATTTATCGAAGAAGCGGCGAAGTGCTATGTCGACGCGCTGCAACACCACGAGCCGGACCTCCCTGCGCTCGGCAACCTCTACGCGAAGATCAGCCGCATGCGGGTGCAATCATCGCGTGAAGTCGCGGATGAAGCCGACGTGATCGGACGCAAGATCGTGGACACTTACCTCGCGCCGGACAAGACCTTCATCGAGATTCGCGAGCTGCTCGCGGACGGCTCGATCGACATCCTCGGCAAGTTTGGCGACCTGTGCCACGCGGAATTTGAGACGCTGCGCGCCCAGCAGTTCTGAAACCCGCTGACGAGCCGCTCATTTCTTCATTCATCGCGGCTTGAGTACGACCGGCGGATCAGCGAGATAACCGCCGCCGAGCGCCTTCGTCAAAGCAATCTCCTGACTGAGCACTTGACCGTTGAGCGTAAGCAGGGCGACCTGTTCCGCGATCACCGGCTGGCGCGCTTCGAGCGCCGCGAGCCGGCTCGTGAGTCCGCGTTGATAATAGGCTTCCACACTGTCCCTCGTGAATGTAACCGATTCGATCCGCTGCTTCTGCAAAGCCGTCTGCGCATCGAGAGACTGCAGACGGCTGCCCGTCTGTGCGACATCGCGTACGGCGTTGAGAACGGCCTGGTTGTACTGCTCGATCAACAGGTTGCTCCCCTCGCGCGCGCCGCTCAGGTTTGCGTTGAGCCTGCCGCCGTCGAAGATCGGTAAGTACAGGCCCGGAATCAGGTTGATCTGCTGGCTCGCATGCGTGAAGAGATCGGCGAGGTGCAAAGCGTTGAAGCCAAAAAATGCCTTGATGTCGAAGCTCGGATAAAACGCCGCCTTTGCCGCGTCGATTCGGTCGAACGATGACTCTACATACCATCGCATCGCCTGTAGGTCGGGCCGCCGGGCCAGCAGTTCGTACGACAACGTCGCCGGCAAGGCCGCCTGCGAACGTGGCAGTGCGACGGGCTCGATCGTCGGCAGCCCAGCGGGTCCGGCGCCGACCAGTGCCCGCATCGATTCGCGAAGTTGCTTGATCTGCCCTTGTGCCGACACGATCTGGCGTTCGATGGCCAGTTGCTGCGCTCGTGCTTCTTCGAGCAGGGTGCGGGCTTCGAGGCCGCGCGCCGCGCGCGCTTCGTGTGCTTGCACTGCGAACACCGCTACCTCATGCGAGTCACTCAGCAGATCGATCAGCTGATAAGTCGTTTGAATGCCGTAGTACAGCTGCGCGACATCCGTCGAGATTTCGAGCTCGACGGCGGACGTCTCGGCGAGCCGCGCATTGCTCACGCCAAGCGACGCGGCGACCTGCGCGCGCTGCTTGCCCCAGATATCGACGTTCAGACTTGCGCCGAGCCCGACGATGCCTTCGGTGTACCAAGGGCCCGTCAGCCCCAACGCCGGTTCGTTCATCGCGAACGGGCCAATAAAGCCGTTCGCGGAAACGTGCTGGCGATCCAGCAGGCCAAGCGCCACCACTTGAAGGCTCGACCCTGTCCTGACAAGCTCCACGTCCGACTTCGCCTGCGCGACGCGGGTTCGCGCAATCACCATCGTCGGCGCATCGGCGAGCGCCTGATCGATCAGCGCGTCGAGTTGCGCGTCGCGATAGCGGTCCCACCAGCGCGCCGCGGGCCAACCCTCTCGCGCAAGATGGATGTCCTCAGCAAGATTAATCTGCTCGGGCGCGATCTCGGTATAGGGCGTGCCGTTGTGATGGATCAGCGCGCACCCCGACAGCACGGACGATAGCCACGCGACGCTTACAAAGCATCGGCGCCATCGCCTGGCGTGCAAACCCGATCGCGTATTCATGTTCGTACGGCCTGTGAAGAGCTTGTCGTGACGGGCGCCTCGATGCGCCAGTCCGGCAGCCCTGCGACCTGCCGCGACAGATCTTCCGCGGCAACGATGAGCGGCTGATCGGCCGGTTCGACGGCCTGGGCCGCAATTCCGATGAGTTGCGGGGCGTGCGCCTCAGGCGGGCTGACGGCAAGCTCGTCTGCGTATCGGTTGACCTCGGCGTAAGCCTCGACCTGAGCCGCCCGAGCAGCGCCCACGGCCTGCGGGCTCGATGACCCCGCTTGAGCCACCAGCGCCTTGTGCAGCGCATCGCCAGCGAGCATGATCTCGCGCCCCTGCGCGAGGACTGTTTGTGCGTGCAACGTTAGTTGGGACTGTTCCGCTTCTTGCCAGCCGGGCTCGAGTGCGACGCGCGACAGGGTCGCTTCGCAGTCGGCCAGTACGGCCCACGCCTGCAACTGGCGCTGCGCATACGGCAACACATCCCGTTCGTCGCTCCCAACCTCTGGCGCGCGTAGCTGGGCCGCAATCGCACGCAGCATCGTCGCGAGTTTTTGCCGCAGCACGTCGCCCTCGCCCTCGCGCCAGAACGACATCTGCACGAACGTCGCCACACCGACGCCCAGCAGAATGCCGACCAGCCGGTCGCGT
>NZ_PVZB01000012.1 GCF_003002025.1 Paraburkholderia sp. BL25I1N1 | reverse complement strand
CTCGTCATAAGTCGCTCCCGCCAGCCGTCTGACAGGTAGCAAAATACTTGAGGCAACGAGCCTAGCTCGGTAACAAAAAACCTGAGTCAATGCGCTCGCCAGCGTCATGGAGGAGGCGCGCGACCTGCGGCGCGAACGTGATGCGCTGGCTCAGCAGGTCGCGTTGCTGCAAGGCCAGCTCAAGGCGTGCAGTGAACCCTCGCCAGCACGTACGATCAGACGTTCGCGTCAGGATGGCCGATAGTACGGCTCGCAATTCGGAGTGCCAATGATCGCGTGAGAACGCGATTTACAGTCTAGCGTTGACTCCTTGGCGGATTCGTCCGCGTTGCTGACAGCTTCGCAGTGTTTCACCGGTGGCACTTTTAATTCTCAGGCTGCAAGCCATTCAGTTTTAACGTGATTTCTGGATTTCCGCGCGTTGGGCCGCAGCGGTGACATTTTTAATAAGGCCTGGGAGAACGGTCTTTGGGGCGTTGTTGCATAAATCCGTCTGTTGCACGTCAGGTCGACGTTTCCGCGCAACAGACGGGATGGCACCGCAGCTAACTTCGTGTCGGAGTGCGTAGATTCTCGCCTTCTGGGCGGGAAGATGCGCAAGGACAAATGCAGGACCAGCGATCCGAGGGCGTGTACCGCGTCAGGAACTGGCCAGAATACAACGCAGGGCCGATCGAGCGAGGAAAGGTGACGATGTGGATCGACGCGGGCGTATTGACGAAGCCGGCTGCATCCGCCGCGCGCAAGCGCGGTCGGTCATGCATCTAACTACACAAACAGCTCGTTTTGAAGGACGTGCAGCGAAAGTGATTCCTGTGGAATCCACTGCCCCGCCTCAAATAGCAGCATGGCCTCTTTACGCAAATCGGGAGGCAGCCACTCTACGGTACTCCCCGCGCTCATCCGCTTGTCACCGCCGAGCAGCCTGCGCCGCCCGTTCGCCATCAGCCAGCGATAGAACGGAACCGCTATCTGGAGCGCAGGCGAGCCTTGTTCGCGCAAACCGCGGTCCAGCATTGCAGCAATGTACACACCTGTCGGGTCCAGGTCGCCGAAATACTCGGCGTAGGGCGCGCCGCTCCGGGCGAGCGCATCCCCAATAGCACGCGCGGACTTAAGGATCGTATTCCCACTGCCGTAGCCTATTGAACGATACTGCGACGCTTCCCGGTTCCACTGCAGCATGGACCAGTATGTATGGTGGTTCTCGAGAACCAGGAGAGGACCGTTTGAACCGACGAAATCCTCCCGCGCCAGCGGCGGTTCTGGATTGCACGCCCCGATCGCGGACAATGGTATTTTTCCGTACAGCAGGTCTCCCTTCACCGCGCCGTCAAAGGCCTTCTCATCCCAAAGATTTCCAGGGCACGCTCCCGGAATGGCAAGGTCACCGTGAGCTGGTCACGACGCTCAATGAGAAACTGGTTGAGGATCTTATCTGCTCCATCTCGTTGTGCTCGGCGGGCTTCCCACGGTGTATCTGCCATCGGCGACGCACGCCAATGAGAAACTGCTGTTGCTTGGCGGCTATCTGGTGCTGTCGACTGCCGTGAGCGCGCTGATTGCGTGGGGCTATGCGACGCCGCTCGATCGCTTCGTTAAACAGCAGTGGCTTCGTGCCTCGGGGCGAGTTCCGCACGGCGCTCGACCTTGATCCCGTCGCGGATTCTCATCAGCTGCACCGATTGTGACGGTCTAGCGCCACCTATCGGATGTCTTCAAATGGGCCGGTCAACGGTTGCAACAGTGGACTTGTCGGCTGCATCACTTGAACGGCGAGAAAGCCGACCGCCGTGCTGCCATGCTCGGCGAGAAACACGGCTCGATCTTCTCCCTGAAGGCTAGATAGCCAGTGCGGCTTGTCTCGAGCGAACTCTCCAGTGGCGTCTGCATATACGTCAGGACGTGCCTGATGACGGAGCGCGTTCGAGATTTGCCCCAGCTCGCAGACGGACAAAATGTCGTCGGTACTTGGGTGTCGATAGCCTATCGGCTCGGTCATCTTCGGCTCTTCATGGTGGAACAATAAAAAAGGCGCCGCAGGCGCCTTGGACGTTTGCACATGGAGTTGGACCGGTCAGGTCGGGTCCCTGCTATGGACGTAACGAACCACGGCGCAATGGTATGCGGCCATGATGAGATTGATTCAGGACGTTGCGGTGTTCCATGCGGCTCATATTGGCACATCCACTTGAATTTGTGAACCCGCCGACCTGTCAGGACGGTTAGGACGCGCTCGCGGGCACCGGAACAACCACCGCAAACCATCGATTGTCGACGTGCTACGCGCCGCTGCCGACCGACCGTTCGTGGCCGCGCTTCCTGATGCGTGGCGCATGGGACGATCCGGAGCGGTCCCTCCACTCCCCGAAGCGGCGCTTGCGGGCTCGTCAATAACGTGAGTACAGTTCCGTTCTGGAAGTGCTCTCGTCTTATGCGGCGCAGCCGCGTGTTCCGGTCACATTGGTCAGCGCGCAATTCTATAAACAATGCTTGGCGCGTCTCCAGGTACATCGTCGAGAGTTCCGAATTGAGTCAAACCCGCCTTCTCCAGAACGTTCCGAGAGGCGACATGGTTGCTCCGTACCAAGGCGAAGATCTCCTGCAAATGCGGGGTTTGAAAGCCGAGTTTGATTGCTGCGGTTGCCAACTCGGTCGCAAGCCCTCGCCCCCACGCCTCGACCCCGAGTCGATAGCCCAGATTCACCTTTACCTCATCGCCGAATGGCCTATATGAAAGGCCGCCGAACCCGACAACCTCGCTCGGCCGGGCTGCCCAGGCAATTGCCCAGGTGCCGAACCCGTTCTTGATCCAATGATCGAGCCATCGAGCCATCGTTGTCTCGGCGTCGGCGAGGGAGCGCATCGGCCCAGCCGGATTAAATTCGTTTGTGAGTGGATCACCGTAGATACGGAACAGAGCACCTACATCCGAACTGGTCGGCTGACGCAGAATCATTCTTGCGGTACCGATGTTATGCATTGAAACGATCGCATGCAGTTGGTCATACGTTGTTTCGTTCATCTGGCGCACCAGGCTAGGTATGACGACAATAGTAGCAGAACGAAAACGGATGCGACCTTCGCCCAGATAAGACTCGGATGTTGTCAACAACTAACGCAGCCCTGTCGAAGGGCCGTTGTTGGCCAATCCGCGCCCGACCACCGAACCCGGCGCCCACTCTCGCCGCGCGTGCGATGCAAGAACGCATGAGCAGGCCCCGAAGGGACATTCGCAATCCGCAAGCGGCCCCTTCAGTGGGCGGAGCCAGAGCAAGGCTATAGGAGCCGCGGGACCAGCACGAGAGCGTTTGCCAGTGCGTGAGCAAGGTAGGTACTCAAAACTGGCCGCCCAAGCCGTCGAGCCTCTGTAACGAACACGGCGGCGAGCACCGCCGCGCAAGAAGATACTAAGGGCGGCGCGATCGGTATACCCGTGCAGGCAGGTGAAAGCAATGGCTGAAGCAAGCCCAGCAAGCCACCACGGTTGACGGAGAGCTCCGCTTACCAATCGAATCGGGATCCACTGCCCAATTAACGTCTCGACGAACGGCATGGCAACGACCGTGACTAATAGCTGGAACCCGATGGAATGGTTCGCGAACGGCTTTTCATGCCCTGGCGCTGGCCCCCAAAGCCACGACCCAAGCAGAATCAGCGCTATCTGGCCAAGAAACATGACAGCCGCCCCGCCAACTACTAATCCCCACCTGGGTAACTCGACTAGGCGAAATTTCGCATCAAAGTTTATGCTAGGGCGCAATTCGATGCTCCCGTGTAGTTATGTAGATTGCAGAGAGAAGTACTGCGCCGCGCCGGCCGAATCGTCATCAATTTGAGCAAACCCTGTCGAGAGATCCCTCTAGCCGGGCTGGGCCCGATGCGGTCGCCAGTGGTCGACGCTGGCAGGACGTTCGAACTTCCGAGAACAGTCGCTCAGGTTGTCCAGACAGTGTCGCTCCAATTTAAAGGCCTCGACAATAACCGGTCAAAAGCGTCACTCATTGCTTGCTACTTGCCGGTCGCTGATCGCCTGACCGAACTTGATCAGATTGCCGTCCGGCTCAATCACATAGAATTCCGCCATGCCCCATTCCCGTTCTTCAGCAGGTTCCAATGCAGGCAACGTTGATTTCAGTTCCGCATGAAGTGCATGAATGTCATCGACGCGCACATAGCATGAGGTGTTTTCCGCAATGTGCTTTTCGTTGCAGAGCCAAAAATGAATCTCGACGTCGCCTCTTGCGGCCATACCATACGAGAAGTCTTCAATGTGGTGCGTTTTGAAACCTAGGGAAAGTCTGCAAAAGTCCTGGCGTTGAAGTCTGGTTGGCCTATCCTGGGAGAACGCGAGTTAAAGGAGTTCGTCGATGACACAGCTCGGTCTTGGTCTGGATCTTTCAACGAAACGTACGCGCAAGCGGGAATTTCTCGATGAGATGAGGCGCGTTGTGCCATGGTCAAGGTTGATTGCGTTGATCGAACCGCACTATCCGAGGGGCAAGACTGGAAGGCCACCATTTCCGGTTGCGACGATGCTGCAGATCCACTTCATGCAGCAGTGGTTTGGTCTGTCAGACCCTGCGATGGAAGAGGCGCTTTATGACGTGCCGCTGTATCGCGAGTTTGCGGGGCTGAACGAAGGTATGACGCGTTTGCCGGACGAGAGCACGATTCTGCGGTTCCGGCACCTTCTCGAAACGCACGGCCTGGCCGCGCAGATGCTCACGCTGGTCAATGAGATCCTGACCGAGAAAGGCTTGATGTTGAAGGCAGGGTCGGCGGTCGACGCGACCTTGATTTCCGCACCCAGTTCGACGAAGAACGGCTCCGGTACACGGGACCCGGAGATGCACCAGACGAAGAAGGGAAATCAATGGTACTTCGGGATGAAAGCCCACGTGCGACCTGAAAGTCGCTTGAATTTCTGTTCGACGTAACGTGATCCGTTGCGATTGAACCGGCTGTTCCATCAGCCGTTTCCTACCCAGACATGCGGAGCTGGTAACGGCTCGGTGTGAAGCTCTGGGGACAATGTAACCACCGATATTATCGGTACGCAGACCCGCGAGGGGAAGCAGAATCTGCTAGCACAAGGGCGGTGAGGAACTAGGAACGAGCGGTAACGACCAACATAAGTGAACCTCTACAAACGTCGTCATCATTGAACAAGCCAAATGTGCTGACAGGCTTGAGCCAAAATGGCACGCGGCAAGGTATGGCCTCTGTGGGCTGAGCCATCATGGACAGTATGCCGTCGGCGGATAGGAGGGGTCCGCCCCGCTCTGAAATTCTTGCGGAACAGGGTAAGCCCGTAGTGCTGCCGGCGACGGCAGGCGAACCGCAAGGAACGCTGTTGGTGCTGCGGGTAAAGGATTGCGGAAAAAGCGAACGCCCTCCTGTAATGGGACGGATACCGGCTGCACGATGGCCGGACGCGAAAGCGGGCAGACTTCCGTGTGGTCATTCATGGCGAGAGAACTTGATCAATTGTTATACGAGGGAAAGCAGATGACGGCAATCGACGATACTGCGCAAGCAGCGTCGCTCGGCGCTGGTGCACCCTCGCGCCCCACCAGGATGTGGAGTCAGGCTGATTGGCCTCGCATCAAGGACGAGGTGAAACGACTCCAGGCACGTATCGCTCAGGCAACCAAGGAAGGCAGATGGGGCAAAGTAGGTGCCTTGCAGCGTCTGCTGACCCGCTCGCATAGCGGCAAAATGCTAGCCGTGAAACGGGTGACAGAAAATCGCGGCAAGAGAACGCCGGGAGTTGACGGCAAGATTTGGCCAACTCCGGCGGCCAAATGGAAAGGGATGGAGGCGATGCAACACCACGGTTATCGTGCGTTGCCGCTTCGGCGCATCTACATCCCAAAGAGCAACGGCAAGAAGCGTCCGTTAGGAATTCCCCGCATGCTTTGCAGAGCCATGCAGGCGCTATGGAAGCTCGCGTTGGAGCCCATTGCGGAGAGCTTGGCGGATCCAAACTCGTATGGGTTTCGGCCCAAACGTTCGACCGCCGACGCCATTGAATGTTGTTTTACTACGCTGGCAAAGCGCAAGTCGCCAGAGTGGGTTTTAGAGGGAGACATCCGTGGCTGTTTCGATAATTTTAGTCACGACTGGATCCTCAAACATATACCAATGGATAAGGTGGTCTTACGGCGATGGCTTAAGGCCGGGTTTATCGACAAAGGCACCCTGTTCGCGACTGAGGCGGGAACTCCGCAAGGGGGCATCATCTCGCCCGTCATCGCAAACATGACGTTGGACGGGCTTGAGGCGGCAGTAGATGCCAGCGTAGGGCCGACGCCACGCGCGCGCCGCAAAGTCAAAGTCAACGTCAATCGGTATGCTGACGACTTCGTCGTAACCGGAGTATCGAAAGAGATTCTGGAACAAAACGTACTCCCTGCGATCAAGCAGTTCCTGATCGTTCGGGGTCTGGAACTCTCGGAAGAGAAAACTAGAGTCACTCACATCGCCGACGGGTTCGATTTCCTCGGGCAGAATGTACGCAAGTACGGCGGTAAGCTGCTCATCAAACCGGCCAACAAGAGCGCGAAGGCCCTGTTGACGAAGGTTAGGGAAATTGTGAAGCAGAACAGAAGCTCCACACAGACGAATCTTATTTTACAACTCAACCCCGTGATTCGAGGTTGGGCCATGTATCACCGTCATGTGGTTTCCAAGTCTCGCTTTACGTCGATAGATGCTCACATTTGGCGCCTCTTATGGAAATGGGCAATGCGTCGGCATCCCAATAAAGGCACGGGGTGGGTGAAGAACAGATACTTCCGGGTAGAGGGAAATCGTACTTGGGCATTTACGGCGCGGACTACAGATCGCGGCGTAATTCGGTTGTTCCGAGCCACGATGATTTCAATTGTTCGCCACGTGAAGATACGTGGGCAGGCAAATCCCTTTGATCCTGCGTGGTCGTCTTACTTTGCTCGTCGTGCAGCCGTGATCGATGATTGATTGCTCGGTCCTACTATCGGGGCTGGGGAATGGCTTGAGCCGGATGCGGGGCGACTCGCACGTCCGGTTCTTAGGGGGCGGTGGCGCAGCAATGCGCTGCCGCTACCCGACATCGGCGTGGACGCGGAGTCGGGTCTGGTCCACACCGTCATTGGTACGGCGGCCAACGTCCACGACATCATTGCGGCCGAAGCGCTGTTGCACGGCCAGGAAAAGGATGTGTACGCTGACGCCGGATATCAGGGTATTGAGAAGCGCTGTCAGGCGAACCCGGTACGCTGGCATGTAGCGATGCGACCAGGCAAGCGTCGACAACTGGACCTGAACAATCGTCTGGACGCGATATACAACCAGATTGAGCGTCTGAAGGCTGGCGTGCGCGCCAAGGTTGAACATCCGTTCCGCGTGCTCAAGCAGCAGTTTGGCTATACGAAGACGCGGTACCGGGGATTGTTGAAGAACACCGCGCAGATCACGACACTGTTTGCGCTGGGCAACCTCTGGATGGCACGCAAGGCATTACGCAAGGCGTGAAACGCTCGGAGGTAAAGGCCGTGAGTCTCGGCAAACGGAGGTCGTCATACCTGAAAAGCCAGACGAACAACCTGCCAGCAGACGCTTACGGCTGATACGCCCCAAGTGTCAAAAATCAGCGCTCTGAAAACGAGTTGTGCAGACCTTCCCTAGTGTCGTGAGTTAGAAGTTCGTTTAATTACTCGGTTTTGCCATCAGAGATGACGAAGTGTTGCTTGAAGAGGCGTTCGGCTTCTCGCAAACCCTCTTCAGTCAGGATCACGGACTTCGCCTTGTTGACGGGATCGCCAATGAAACCTCGGTCATGAAGCCGGCTGAGTGCGTCCCAATCCATGCTCTTCCATGCTCGGTTATGGTCATGCACGGTCAAGTAGAGAAGTGCCAGGACTGCGTCGTCAATAGCAGCGGTGTCGATGTTCATGTTCATCCCGATACCTTTTGGATACGCGCGCAAAACCGTTCGAGGCTCGCCAGAATTTCATCGGTCGACTTGCTCCAGACGAACGGTCGAGGATTGGCGTTATAGACGTCGAGGTAACGACGGATTGCGTCTTCGAGTTGGCGTGTCGAGCGGTGTGTGCCACGCCGTATGTACTTCTCGGTGAGCGTGGCGAACCAACGTTCGACTTGATTGAGCCAAGATGCGGAAGTCGGCGTGAAGTGAACGTGAAAGCGCGGATGGCGAGCGAACCAGGTCTTGATTGACGGCGTCTTATGCGTGCCGTAGTTATCCATTACCAGGTGCACGTCCAGTTCGGCTGGCACATTGGCGTCAATCGTGCGCAGGAACTGCAGGAATTCACTGCTGCGATGACGCCGATGCAACTCGCCAATCACCTCACCGGTGGCGATGTCCAGCGCCGCAAAGAGCGTAGTCGTGCCGTGGCGCATGTAGTCGTGCGTGCGCCGCTCGGCAATGCCGGGCGCCAGCGGCAGGAGTGGCTGCGTGCGGTCCAGCGCCTGGATCTGGCTCTTCTCGTCCACGCACAGCACCATCGCTTTGAGCGGCGGATCCACATACAGGCCAACAATGTCGCGCACCTTATCGACGAACAGCGGGTCGCTCGAGAGCTTGAACGTCTCCTGCCGATGCGGTTGCAGGCCGAATGCTCGCCAGATCCGCGACACCGCCGTCTGCGAGAGACTTGTCTCACGGGCCATTGTGCGCGTGCTCCAGTGCGTTGCGCCCGCAGGCACAGACTCGAGCGTCTTCGCAATGACCGCATCGACACGCGAGTCATCGATCGACCTGGGCGCGCCGGGGCGCGGTGCATCGAGCAGGCCATCGAGCCGATACTCAACGAAGCGCGCGCGCCACTTGCAAACGGTTTGTTGTGTGACACGCTGCTTCGCGGCGACGGTTTTATTGTCCATGCCCTCAGCACAGGCGAACACGATACGCGCTCGCAGCGCCAAGGCCTGGGCCGTCTTGCGCCGCATCGTCAACGCCTTGAGTTGTTCGCACTCCGATTCGCTCAACACGAGTTCCGCCTTGGGTCTTCCACTCATTGCCGCCTCTTCGTCTCCGTGCCGTTCACCACACGGTACTATAGGCGACGAATAATTCAATGAATTTCTAACTCACGACACTAGAACTTCGTTGAAGAATTGCAAAGTTCGTGAGATGTCGAGCGACGCGAGAACGGGGATAGCTTTGCCAAACGCCAGCTTGTTTTTCGACATGACCGCGTTCGTCCCTTCGGATGTGGATGAGCGTTGATTGTCGACGATCAGGCTAGGACCGTGCAAGGTCCGTTGTTGGCCGACAGTACGCGTTCGCACCAACACCGGAAAGCTGCCATTGAGACTCATCGCTCTCGCCCGACGGCGGTGCGACGTGCTGGTCGCGATGTTGCACGACGGCTTCGCCTCCCCGCCAAAATCCGAGCCTGATGCTTGACGAGCGACATGGCGGCACGTTATTTTCTATGATATCGCGTGCAATTACACAGATGGTTGCAGCCCCGCGCGAACGAGACGGTTCGCCGCGTTGACTTCCTGTGGCGAGCAAACCGGTTTCGACGGCGGACGTTTAACCAACTTCACATCGAGGTCTTGTCGCCCATGTTCAAGAATAGAGAGATTGTTATTTCAATGCCGGTCCGGACTCCCATCGGGAGTATCAACGGGGCCCTCAAGAGCGTTCCAGCAACAGACCTCGGCGCGACGGTCATTCGGGAAGTGGTAAGTCGCTCGAGGCTGGACCCAGCCAAAATCGACTCGGCCGTGATGGGCAACGTAATTCAGGCCGGCAACGGAATGAACCCCGCCAGGCAGGCTTCGATCAACGGCGACATTCCCACCTCATCTCCTGCGCTCACCGTCAATCGAGTATGCGGCTCGGGTGCACAAGCCATCGCATTAGCAGCCCAGGACGTCTCGCTGGAGCTGTCGGAGGTTGTCATTGCAGGGGGCATGGAGAATATGGACGGTGCTCCGTATTTGCTTCCGGAGGGACGTTGGGAACATCGGATGGGACACGCACAGGTCATCGATAGCATGTTGCGCGATGGGCTCGACGATGCGTTCACCGGGAAGCACTCAGGCTGGCATACAGAAGATCTGGTAAGCAGATCCGGTGTCAGTCGTGAGGCGCAAGACCTCTGGGCCGCAAGGTCCCAACAACGCTTTAGCGCTGCCCAGACGGCGGGTCACTTCAGCGAAGAGATAGTTGAAGTGAGCGTCGATGGCAAGAAGGCTCCCATCCGCTTCCGAGCCGACGAGCAACCGCGTCCCGAAACAAACGTTGCTACTTTGGCGAAGCTAAAGCCCGCGTTCCGAGACAATGACTCGATCACGGCAGGCAACTCCCCCCGGACTGAACAGCGGCGCATCCGCGATGATTGTGACGCATCGAGCCTTTGCTGAGTTGCAGGGCCTACCTTTAAGCGTCAGGATCGTCGCGTTCGGCATTTCCGCCGTTGAGCCAGGCCTGTTTGGCATCGCTCCGGTGCCGGCAATTCGGCGAGCTGTACAGCGCGCGGGTTGGACTCTTTCCCAAGTGGAACGATTCGAGATCAACGAAGCATTTGCTGCAGTGCCGCTCGCGGTGATGAAAAGAATTGTCCATTCCAGAGGATGTCGTCAACGTCGACGGCGGAGCTATCGCACGTGGCCATCCGATCGGAGCAACCGGGGCAGTTCTAACAACTCGTCTGCTTCACTCCATGCGTAGAGACGGAATCACCCGGGGAAATGTCACCCTTTGCATTGACGGTGGGCAAGGCATCGCGCTCGCCCTTAAGTGCATCTGAAGTTTCGTCGACAGCGGACCTGTCCGGGGCGGAGGCGAAGCGGGACTGGCTCTATTGACCGACAGTCTGCTTGGTAACAGTCTTCATCAGCAACCGCCTTTCTTGCGCTGCTGCGGGTCGCAGCGCATCGCTATCTTTCAGCGAGAAATTGGAATCAGGCATTGACATACGTGTAATTGCACACCTACAGTACCTGACCGATGCTGGCTCAATACACAGCGCACATGGCGATGAGCGCATAGGCTGCGCGCATTGTATTCATTCGGCCGTAGACACCTTCTTAGAGAGAGGAAAAATCATGACTGCGGGAATAATTCTGGTAACTGGCGCGACAGGCGAAACAGGTCGCCAGACCGTCCAACGCCTGCTTGAACAGGGCAATGCCGTTCGGGCTTTAGTTCACAATGAAGATAGCCGCGCAGAAGCACTTCGCACCATAGGCGCTGAAGTAGTTGTTGGCGATCTGCTTCAGCATGACGACGCAATCCGAGCGGCGGCCGGGGCCCGGGCGGCGTACTTCTGCTATCCCGTTCGGCCGGGAATCATTTCTGCAACGTCCTATTTTGCCGACGCAGCCAGGCGTGCAAATCTCAAGCTCATCGTGAACATGTCACAGATTTCGGCGAGAGAAAACTCAAAGAGCCATGCAGCACGCGATCACTGGATTGCCGAGCGGATCTTTGACTGGTCGGGTGTCCCCGTCACGCACCTTCGCCCCACCTTCTTCTCACAATGGCTGCTGTACCCGCACGCTCGTACAGCCATCGTGGAAAGAGGAGTCATCGATCTGCCGTATGGCAATGGCCGTCATGCGCCAGTTGCAGCCGAGGACCAGGCGCGGCTCATCGCGACAATTCTGGCGGCACCGGGCGGCCATGCGGGGAAGACCTATACCCTTCACGGGCCAGTCGAGCTTGATCAGTCCGAGATCGCTGCTGCCGTCGGTGAGGTGTTGAATCGTGAAATCAAGTATCAGCCGTCTACTATTTCTGACTACCGCGCGCGCCTGGAGAAGGCGGGCCTACCGGAATTTCTGATCCAACACTTCTGCGCTATCGCTGTTGACTATCAGGAGGGGATTTTTTCCGGCGAAGACAGGATCATTGCGGAAGTCACAGGAAAGCCGCCAATGACCGTTCAGGAATTTGCATCCGCCCATCGCGTCGAATTCGGCGCTGCCAGCACAAGTATCTAATACTCAATCGGACGTTCACAGGATGCCTTGAGATGCATCCATGATTGTGATCGTCGCACTTTTCCGTTATCAGGTGAAACAAAATGAATATAGATCTCTCCGGCAAGGTTGCCCTCGTCACAGGCTCCACGGAAGGCATTGGCCTTGCAATCGCCCAGGCGCTTCGGAACGCCGGCGCCGACGTCGTGATAAATGGGCGCACCAGACCCAAGGTGGACGCTGCTATTGCGCGGCTTGGCGGTTGCGTGAGGGGGCATGCCTCCGACCTTTCCACCGCTGAAGGTTGTCATGTCCTTATCGAAGCCGAGCCAGAACCCGACATCGTCGTAAGTAATCTCGGAATTTTTCAGCCGCTGGATTTTTTTGAAACCGACGATGCCATCTGGGAGCGGCATTGGCAGATAAACGTCATGGCTGGTATGCGCCTCGCCCGCGCATATTTGCCAAAGATGGCAGAAAAGGCATGGGGCCGCTTTGTGTTCCTCGGCTCAGAGTCCGCATTCAACATTCCGCCTGAAATGATTCACTACGGCGTGAGCAAGACGGCGGACGTGGCTCTCGCCCGCGGTCTTGCGAAGCGCATGGCGGGGACAGGCGTGACGGTGAACTCGGTCCTGCCGGGCCCGACCTTTACCGAAGGAGCGTCTGCAATGCTCAAGGACCGGATTACCGCAGGGAAGACCTTTGAAGAAGTCGGCATTGATTTCGTGAAGACACATCGTCCGACCTCTATCATTCAGCGGCCCGCAACTGTCGAGGAAGTCGCCAATATGGTGGTGTACGCGGCATCGAAGCAGTCGTCAGCGACAACGGGCGCTGCACTCAGGGTCGATGGAGGCGTCGTCGACTTCATAGTTTGATACTCCTCGCGATTGGCCGTGCGTTTCGCCGCCCCGCAGGTCTGATTGACGGCGATATGCGCGGCCTTACGGCCGGTCAACTCACTGCGCCTCCGTGAGGTCGGGGAGGGCTCCAGATATGTGTCCGGTGCTAAAGGCCACGACTCAAGCGAGAAAGCAATCCGTTCACGAAGATGTGCTATTCGACTGGCGCGAGCTTCCTCAGGGTTTCGTCCGTTCTCCATAATGCAGCCTGTTGCTCAGGCTGCGCCTAACGACCTTTGCGACCTCTGCAGCGAATCGCATTAGCCCGACCGGACAGGTCACTTGCTGGCAAGCTCCTGCGGTGCGTGCAAGGCACTCTCCTGCTCGCAATGGGGGAAATCACTGACTAACTTTTTCGCGATGTATTCCATCACGATGCGCACAGCCACATGCCGTCGGATGTCCATATGCACGACAAGGTAGACGTCACGCGATAGCTTTGCTTGCTCCATAGGCAGCGCGGTCGCCCCTCTGTCTGCCGCCGCCAAAAACCGGGGCAGCGCGGCAATCCCCAGCCCTTCACGCACCGCAGCAAGCTGACTTAGCAGATCATTGCTCCTGAATCCGATGCGACGGCCGTTAGCAAAATCGAGCAGCCAGAGCTGCTCAGGTACGTGATCCAGTGCCGAGTGATACGCAATGAATCGCCATTCTTCAGGCGGCCGGCTGACGTAGCCTGGGCGCGCATACAGCCCGTACGAAATGCTTCCAATTCTGCGTGAAACGTAGCTTGGCTCGGTAGGACGCGTCAGGCGAATCGCAATATCAGCTTCCTGTCGACTGAGCGAAATCATCGGCTGGGCGCCGAGCAGGGTCAGTTCAATCTCAGGATGTTGCAAGGTCAGTTCGGCAACACGCGGTGCGAGGAAAGCGCTCGCGAAAGCAGGCGGTGCGCTCACAGTAACTTTCGCCAACGCTCCCGCCTTGCGGCTGCGCACCGCCCTCTCCAATGCATGGGCTTGCGCCTGCATCCCGTCAGCGACGCGTGCAACGTGCCGGCCGGCATCTGTCAGTTGCCAACGTCTGCCCAGACGATCCACCAATATTTCTCCCAGCGAGTGCTCGAGCGCTGCTATATGGCGCGCCACCGTCACGTGGTCCACACGCAGCTTACGCGCCGCTCCTGACAAGGTGCCAGCCTCTGCCAGGGCGACGAAATGCCTCAGGTCATTCCAGTCGAACATTGTGCGAATTCTCACAAGTAATGTGAATTCCTTCCGGGTTCCTGGCGCGGGATATCAATGCTATTTTTGCATGTCGAGTGACATCTTATCGTGCCCGGGGCGTCGGGTGCATCGGCGCGTTGCCGTTCGCCCGCCTGATAACGGTAAGAGAGTCGTATTTTTCAAGGAACCGCGTTGATCAGGATTCTTCCCCTTTGTCTCGGTACATTTGCGCTTGGCATCGACGCCTACATCATGGCGGGCCTGCTCCCCGGCATCGCATCCAGCTTCGATGTACCTCCCGCCGTGGCTGGGCAAACGGTGACAGTTTTCACCGCGTGCTACGCAATTGCAGCGCCGGTATTCGGAACACTGACAGCAGGCAAGCCCGTACGCCGCGTGCTGGGCGCAGCGCTGATTCTTTTTACGTTGGCCAACACGCTAAGCGCAATCGCCACCAGCTTCTCACTTCTGCTGCTGTCGCGCGCGCTGGCTGGGGTTGGCGCGGGTCTCTACAGCCCTACCGCCTTTGCGACGGCTGCTAGTATGGTGTCTCAGGAACGACGCGGCCGAGCGCTTGGCCTGGTTGTGGGCGGACTAGCGCTGGGCACGGCCGTGGGCGTACCGAGCGGTCTGGTTGTCGCCGTCCACTTTGGCTGGAGAAGCGCACTATGGCTGATCGTGGTGCTGGGCGGGGTCGCACTTGCGGGCGTCATATTCCGCATGCCCGAAACCACCGCCTCGACACCGCCGTCGCTTCGCCAACGCGTTTCCGTGCTGGCCGATCCGCGTGTCGCTGCAACTATTGCTGTTTCCCTAGTCACGTCTGCCGCGTCGATAGGACTCTACACCTTTGCAGCCCCGCTGTTGCGGTCAACCAGCGGCGTCACTGACCCGCTGCCCTACCTGTGGGTGTGGAGCCTCGGCGGAGTGGCTGGCATCTACCTGTGCGGCACGCTGATCGACGCTACCGGCCGTCCAGAATCGATGATGTCGCTCGTGCTTGTTCTCATGCTCGCCGTCTTCACACTACTGGGAGCGGCGGTGGTACGTCAGCCACTCGCTCTCATCCTGTTCGGCGCGTGGGGCGCCGCTGCATGGTCTTCGCAGGCTCCCCAGCAACATCGATTGCTGTCACTGCATCCGGATAAGGGAGGCATCGTGGTCGCTTTACAGAGTTCCGCTCACTACCTCGGTAGCGCTGCAGGCGCCGCACTTGGTGGAATCGCTCTCGCCGCTGGCATGCGCCTTACTCAACTACCTTTGTTATCCACGGGCCTCATCGTACTGGCCCTGTCAGGACAACTCTGTGTTGCCGCATGGGCGAGATCGGACCTTGCGCGGGCCGCGCGAAATATTTCCCTCATTGGAAGAGATCTGTCATGAAAGCCATTCAATACCGGACGTTCGGAGGCCCGGAAGTTCTTGAATACGTCGATTTGCCGGAACCCGAGCCGCGAGCCGGCGAAGTGTTGATCCAGACCAGTGCGATCGGCGTCAACTTTCCGGATATCCGGGAGCGCCAAGGCGTTTATAACCGGGCAGAGACGCGCGTCGGCGGTGTGACGCTACCTCAGGTTGGCGGCCTGCAGGTGGTCGGCCGCGTACTGCGCACCGGTACAGAAACGGACGGTCACTTGACCGGACGCAAAGTGATGGCGTTGATGCCAAAAGGGGCATACGCGCAAACAACAGTGGCCCGCGCGGACCTGATAGTCGAACTTGACGAAGATGCAGACGACATCGCCATGGCGAGCCTGCCTTGTCAGGGGGTAACTGCGTTTCTCGCTTTGCAGGCGTGCACCGTGCTGCGGCCAGGCGAAAGTCTGCTGGTCCACGGTGCGAGCGGTGGCGTCGGCAGCCTCGCGGTTCAGATTGCAAGAGTGCTGGGTGCCGGCGCGGTAATCGGCACAGCCAGTACGGATGCCCGCCGCTCCTTCGTGCGCAGTCTTGGTGCCGACCATGCTATTGCCTACGACTCGCCGCACTGGCCGGAATCCGTCCTGAGCCTTACCGGCGGAAAGGGCGTCGATGTCATCCTGGAAACAATTGGAGGTGACGTGTTCGATCAAAACTTCGCATGCCTGGCCATGCTAGGTCGATGCGTGGTAATTGGCTCCACGCGCGGCCCCGGCGAACCGCTGGAGCCCCGCCGGTTAATGGCAAGAGCACAGACGCTGACCGGAGTCTATCTGCCTTCGTTTTTTCAGCGTCCCGATCTTGTCCAGCGTGGTCTGCGTTTCCTTAAAGACGGCGTAGATAACGGGCTGATTCGACCCAGCGTCGGGGCAACGCTTCCGCTCAGTCGCACCGCAGACGCGCACGGCATGCTCGAGCGCCGGGAAGCCCAGGGCGTCATCGTCCTCGATCCAAGATATTGAACGTTCCACCGCGGCACCGGTTTCGACAAATCGCTTCATTTGCCATCTGTTCGTTAAACGTGATGGGTGAGACATTCCTGATCTCGGGACTCTCTATGAAACAAACTTATATTGCTGCAGCTGCGCTTGCTGGCGTGTTGATCTGCACCGGCCCGTCCCACGGTGCAGAGAAGGACACATCGGCTACAAGCATTGACTCTGCGCGCCCCCTTTCCGAAACATCTCTTGAAGATGTAAAGGACCGCTTCCGCCAGTTGACGGCGGCGGCGAACCGACACGACGCTCGGGCAATCGAGCAGATGTTCTGGGACTCGCCGTCAGCGCTGCTAGTCGCGAAAAGCGTCGACGCGGCCGAGGGAAGCTGGGCGGGGTTCTGGGGCCCGGTCGCGGTTGCCCGGAAGCTTCAAGGCATATACGCTGCCGGCACACTCACCCTGTATCCTGACTGGGCGAAGGTAAGGGTCGTCGGCATCTCTTCAACAGTTGCCCAGACCTATGCCCCGATGAAAATTGCCGTTAACTACGGTGGTCAGGATCCATCTCCGCGTCCGTTCATCATGATCATCGAATGGCTGAACGTGGACAGCCAGTGGAGAATCGCGTCGGAGATCATACTGCCAGTGCCCGCCCTCTGACCGGTTCCCTATACCTGTACGCAGACCTGCGGTGCTACGACGGCTGGAACAAAAAAAGACAAGTGGTAAGGAAAGACCTCGACGGCTGAGAACGCGAGCGATCGGCCCGACACGGCGACGCGACAACGCGCGGAGAAAGCTGCGGCAGACACGAACGATTTCGTCAGGCTACCGATCCAGTGTGTGCCGGCAAGGCGGACCCGTTTGATCCGGAAACCGTTGCGAATGCTCGTCGAGAACAGCCACATTCAACGCGGCGGCCCCGCATTGAACGCCCAACGCTCGCCGTGCATGGGCGTGGCGTCACACCCTCGCAGTCGGTCGTGAACGGCCTTGCACGCAGGAAAACAGCTACATCCCTGTCGCCGGGACTGCCCGGTCAGACCCGAGCGGCAAGAGCGCTGCCGAAGCCCTGCGTGTCATAAACTGACAAGTTGGGCTCCGGTGCGTGAGACCGGCACAGTAGACCTGCGATTCCCACTCTGCATGCCGATCTCTGGCCCGAAAAAAGGTAGACGGCAACTCAACATTCAATCTGTTGCAATCACTCCTTCCGCTACCCTGCCCCTTCCTCCCCGATGCCATCAGTGTCTTTCCGACTTGCGGCAGCAATCGCGATGTTGTATAACATCTAAAATTTCCGTACACCAGTGACCCCATGAGAAAGTCCAGACAGGAGACGGCGGAGACCCGCCAACGCATTCTCGAAGCTGCGTCCAGCCGCTTCAGGGAAAGCGGCATTGAGGGCACCGCACTCGCCGATCTGATGGCGCAGGCTGGTCTCACGCACGGCGGGTTCTACAAGCATTTTGCATCGAAGGAACAGGTGGTGCTTGAGTCGTTGCAACTGGCCGCCGACTCGCTGCGCGAAACCATGGAGTCTTCCCTGTCGCGCTCGGCCGGCACGCCCGGTCTGAATGCGGCAATCGGCGACTATCTTTCTGCCGAACACCGGGACGATCCGGGCGGGGGCTGCCCGTTCGTTGCGCTTGCGAGCGAACTGGCTCGCGCCAGCGACGAGGTTCGCGACGCGACGACGGAGGGCATCCTGAAGCTGGTCGACCTGATCGCGAAACGTCTTCCCGAACTTCCGCGTGCCGCTGCAAAAAAGAAGGCACTCGTCATACTGTCGACCATGATGGGCGCACTGACCATGTCGCGTATGGTCAACGACGAGCAGCTCTCAGCCGCGATTCTGCGCGAGGCCAGGAAAGCAGTGCTGCAATGACTCCTGCTTCACCGCAGGTGTTCTTCTCCCTTGGGACCATCGTGCGAAACGTCGACCGGTAGGCGGCCGCAGGCGTGCTATTCAGTTCGCCGTTGAGACGGGAACTACTGTGGTCCCGCCCTTACAGATCCGCTTCCGTTACCCGCAGGCCATAAGCCGCCCGGAGGTAACCCCGGGGTTGACGCGATTGCCAGTGGACGGCTGATCCTTCGTGTTGAGGTCACTCGACAACAACGGACAATCTTCGAACAGCCCGGCAAGCCACTCCACGAAGACGCGGGCTCTAAGCGAAACGTGTCGATTGCGCGGATAAACGGCTATAGCCGGAATCGGTCGCGGTCGCCATTTTGAGAGCACTTCCACGAGTTCGCCTGACTCCATGTACTGTGCGAGTACGAACCGGGGAGCCTGCACCAACCCTGCGCCACGAGCACTGCACATCCCACAGGCCTCTTCATCGCTGATCGCAAGCGTTGCAGACATCCCGACTTCGACCGAATCGCCGTCGATATCGAACATGAAGTTAGTGACCTTTTTGGAACGTCTCGAGAAGCATTGCACCGAACGGTGCTGCTGCAGATCCTCGACCCGTTGAGGTTCGCCGTACCGGCGAAGATAGTCGGGACTGCATGCTGTAAGAAGCGGCACGTCGCCGAGTCTGCGACTGACACTATTCCCTTCATCAGGTTCCTCGAAACGGATTGAACACTCCACGGACTCGTGGGTCGGGTGAGGCTGCCCATCATCCAGTCCGATCACCAGTGCCATATCGGGGAACTGCTTGTAGAAATCATCCAGACGAGGCACAACGACAAGTCTCCCGAGCGTCGTCGGCATCTGCAGGCGGAGCCTCCCTCGTGGTCTGTTCGGTGCGCTCGAAAACAGATCTTCCGCCTCGTCGATCTCGGACAGAATCCGGATGCAGTCCCGATAGTAGTCCGCGCCTTCCGGAGTCAGGCTGAGGCGCCGGGTCGTCCGCTGCATCAGGCGAATCCGAAGATATGCTTCGAGCTTCCCCACGATGATCGACACCGTCGAGCGCGGAAGTCGAAGGGCGTCCGCCGCTTTGGCGAAGCTGTTCAGCTCAACCACCTTGGCAAAGACCTGCATTGACTGAAACCGGTCCATATCGTCTCACTTGCTGCCTTGCGCCGTACTGGAACCGGCACAAGGCAGACCACAGCAACAAATCGTTCTCAGCGGTGCTGAGACAGACATTCTAGAGAGCCGGGCTCGATTGAAGCGGAGAGCGGATCCCGCCAAAATCAACGAGCCAGGAGTCTTACCTCGCCGGCCCGGCCGCTGGCGACTCATTCTGTGTCACCGTAGCGTCGGAGCGGACATCCCAGCCACCACCCAGCGCACGGAATGCGCCCACGGCGGCGCGCGCGGCATCCGCGCGGGAGCTATCCAGGTCGTCACGCGCGACGAGGAGTTGACGGTCCGCGTCCAATACGTCCGTGAGGGTTATGGCGCCCGCCCTGTAGGCGCGTTCGGACAGATCCCGGGCGCGCGTAAGCGATGTCACTTCACCTTGTAATTCCTGTCTCCGGGCTTCTGTCTGCGTAAGCACTGTGAACGCATTCTCAACGTCCTCAGCAGCCTTGAGGACCGCCTGGCGATATATAGCAAGCGCCTCCGCGTTACCGCCCCTCGCCTGCTTGACTTCTGCATCCACCTTCCCGAAATCGAACAGACGCCACCGTAGCGCCCCTGTACCGATGGGCTGAAACGCCCCCGCGGTAAAGAGGTGGTTGGTGCTGACGCTGTCAAAGCCCAGAGCACCGGACAGCGAGATCTTCGGGTAATAGTCCGAGATCGCCGCGCCAATTCGCTCACTCGAAGCGGCCACTCGCCGCTCTGCCGCGATGACGTCGGGTCGACGTCTCAGCACGTCCAGTGGACCGACGTTATCGTCGATCCTGGGGATCGTGGGTATGCCGGAGGGGACGGCCAGCTCCTGCGCGTATGTTCCCGGTTGTGCGCCCATGAGCACGTCCAGCCGGTTCAGTTGGCCCTCCAGTGCCGTGCGCAGCGTGGGCACGGTGGACCTTGCCTGCTTGAGCAGTGCGTCCGCCTGTGCAATTTCGCGCTCGTCCGCCGCACCCGCGCGACGCCGGACCTGGACCAGTTCAAGCAGATGTGCGTCCGTCTCGATCTGGTCTTGCGCCACCGCGAGCCGGGCCTGAAATCCCCTGATCTGCAGGTAGGCGTCGGCTGCGTCGGCGGCCACGGTAATGCGCGTGCCGAGTTGCTCAGCCTGGGCCGCTTCTGCCTCGTCCCGGGCCGCTGTCGCACTGCGCCGCAAGCCGCCAGCGAGATCAATCTCCCAACTGGCGGCGGCACCGACGTTGTACTCGCGCTGGTCGCGGCTATAGCCCGGGAACGTTTTCGCGATCGAACCGACCGGACTTTGCAAGCTCTGGTGCTCAGCAGTGACGCTTGCGTCGAAGTCGAACGTTGGCAGAAGCTGAGCACCAGCGCTTGCTGCGACCGCTCTCGCCTGCTGGACGCGGGCAAATGCCGCTGCAAGGTCGAGGTTCTGCGCGAGCGCACGCTGGACCACCGTGACGAGCATCGGGTCGTTAAAGCCCGTCCACCATGTGTCCAGCTGCGCTGCGGCTGTTGTCGCGTGCTGGCTACTGGTCGCAATGCGGTTATGGAACGAGCTCAGATGTGCTGTTGGCGCCACGTAGTCGGGCCCAACCGCGCAACCGGATACGGCTGTCGCCAAGGCGAGACCGGCGGCAGTGACACAGAGGATCTTTCCCGGCCTTTTGCGTACGGCAAACGCGCTGCGTTCAGCGGCAATAGAAGAAGTCATGTGCGTTCCTTGCGGCCGACCCTGCGAATAAAGACATAGAAGGCGGGAGTGAACAGCAACCCGAAACAGGTCACGCCGAGCATGCCGAACAGCACTGCCGTGCCCAGCGACTGCCTCATTTCGGCACCAGCACCCGTCGCCACAGCGAGCGGCGCGACGCCCAGGATGAAAGCGAAAGATGTCATCAGGATGGGACGTAGCCGCGTACGTGCAGCGTGCACGGCGGCATCAATCGGGCCGGAGCCTTCGTCCTCCTTCTGACGTGCGAACTCGACGATCAGGATTGCATTCTTCGCGGCGAGACCGACCAGAACGACAAAGCCAATCTGCGCGAGGATATCGATCGGCATGCCACGGGCGATCAGGCCGGTAACCGAGGCCAGAATGCACATCGGCACGATGAGGACGATCGCAAGGGGGAGCTTCCAGCTCTCATACTGCGCGACGAGAACGAGAAACACGAAGAGAGCCGCCGCACCGAAGACCAGAAGCGTCGGGGTGCCATGTTGCTGCTGCTGGTACGCCAAGTCCGTCCATTCAAAACCGATGCCTTGTGGCAGAACCTCGCGGGCGAGCTCTTCCATGCGATGCAGTGCCGTGCCGGTGGCAACACCCGGCGCTGCGACGCCCTGGACTTCGGCCGCCGGGTACAGGTTGTAGCGCGGTACGCGATAGGGAATCGTACGGTTTTCCATTTGCGCCACCGTGCCGATCGGTACCATTTCACCGGACAGGTTTCGCGCCTTCAGTCGGGTAATGTCCTGCGGGGCATGCCGGAACTGTCCGTCAGCCTGAACGATGACCTGATAAGTTCTGCCCAGATAGTTGAAGTCGTTCACATACTGCGAACCCAGATAGACCTGCAGGGTGGAAAATACATCCGTGGGTGTCAGCCCAACCTTTTCTGCTTTCACACGGTCAATGTTCGCGAAAACCGATGGCGACCCCGCGTTGAACAGGGTAAAGACCCCAGCAAAACTCGGATCCCTGTTCGCCGCGGCAACAAGAGCATTCGCCGCATGCGCGAGCGCCTCCGACCCGAGCCCTGCGCGGTCTTCCAGCATCATCTTGAATCCGCCTGAATTGCCGAGCCCCTGTACAGGTGGCGGCGGAATCGTCAGTACGTACGCGTCCTTGATGACAGACAGGCGTTTGCGCAGGTCGGCCAATACCGTGTTCGCTGTCACTCCCGGAAGCTCGTGGTTATAGAGCGACGGCAGCCCCGAAAAAATCGTTCCCGAGTTCGATGCAACGGTCAACGTTGTCGCGTCAAGCCCAACGAACGGGGCAACGTGTTCAATACCGCGCGTGGACAGAATAATGTCAATTGCATTCCGGACGACTTTCTCGGTACGGTCCAGTGACGCTCCGGGAGGAAGCTGAACCACGGTAATCAGATAGCCTTGATCCTGCTCCGGAATAAAGCCGGTTGGCGTGCGCGAGAATTCGAAACCCGTAATCCCTATCAGCACCACGTAGATCGCAAGAACAACGGTCAGGCCACGAACGAGACGACGTGTGACGTTTCCGTACCCGAACGACAGCTTGTCGAAACCCCGGTTGAAGCGGTCAAAGCCTGCGTGCAGCAGACGCTGCCCAAATCCCGCACGCGACGCGTCGTGTGGCTCATGTGACTTGAAGAGCACCGCGCAAAGGGCTGGACTGAGAGTAAGCGACACAAAACAGGAGATCACCGTTGACGCGGCGATTGTCACCGCAAACTGGCGAAAGAATAGCCCCGAGATACCGCTCAGGAAGGCAGAAGGCACAAAGACGGCACATAGTGTCAGCGCAATGGATAGGAGTGCGCCGCCCACTTCGTCCATCGTCCGGTGCGCGGCCTCGGCTGGCGACATCCCCGAGCGCATATTGCGCTCCACGTTCTCGACCACAACGATCGCATCATCGACGACAATTCCGACCGCTAGCACGAGGCCAAATAAAGACAGGTTATTGAGCGATATCCCGAACGTCGCAAGCACGATGAAAGACCCGAGCAGTGAGACGGGAATTGCAACGACCGGGATAATCGTGGCCCGCCAGTTCTGCAAAAACAGGAAGACGACACCAACAACCAGCAGGATGGCGACGAAGATCGTGACAATCACCTCGTCGACCGACTTACCGATGAAGATGGTCGGATCGTAGATGATCTTGTAATCCATTCCCGGCGGGAAGTCGTTCTTCAACCCGCGCATGGCGGACAGAACCTGCTGTTCAACCGCAAGCGAGTTAGCGCCCGGCTCCGCATAGATGAGCAATGTCGACGCATTGTCGCGATCCATGAACGCTGTCGAGCCGTAGTCTGCGGCCCCTACTTCGACACGACCGATATCGCGTATGCGAGTCACTCGTCCCTGAGTGTCGGACTTAACAACCACATCCGAGAATTCCTGCGGTGTTGACAGCCGGCCCAGCGCCTCGACGTTGATCTGATAGGCATCGTTCCCCGCCGTCGGCGGCTGGTTCAGGATACCGGCCGAGACCTGCAGGTTCTGCGCACGCAGTGCCGTGAGCACTTCGCTGGCGTTCATGTTGTTAGCGGCAACCTTGTCCGGATCGATCCAGACACGCATTGCATACTCCCGCGCGCCCTGGAACTGCACGTCGCCGACACCCTGCAACCGCGCCAACGTGTCCTTCACGTGAAGCGTTGCGTAGTTCGATAGATAAAGCGTGTCGCGCGATTTGTCCGGCGAGTAAAGGTGAACGGCCAGAAGAATGCTAGGCGTCGACTTCCGGACCTGAACACCAAGGCGCTGGACATCTTCCGGAAGACGGGGCAATGCATCCTGAACGCGGTTCTGCGTGAGCATCTGCGCGACATTCAGGTCTGTGCCAATACGAAACGTCACAGTGACCGTCAGCCTCCCGTCGCCCGTCGACTGACTGCCCATGTAGAGCATGTTTTCGACGCCGTTGATCTGTTGTTCCAGCGGAGTGGCCACGGTGCGTGCGATCGTTTCCGCGGACGCGCCTGGATATGACGTGGTCACCTGCACGGTGGGTGGAACGATCTCCGGGTACTGGGCGACAGGCAGCACGAACATCGCGCCCAGGCCGATCAGCGTGAGAAATGCGCTGACCACCGTCGCAAAGCGCGGCCTGTCGATAAAGAAATGGGCAATACGCATGGCTTCCCTGTCCGCTAGTTCTGTTGAGGCTCATAGCGGATCGCACCAACGCGCGTCGCCACCTTGGTACCGGGAGCTGCATAAGGCAGGCCGTCGACAATCACTCGATCGTCGCGCGACAGGCCCGAGCGGATCACGCGCAATCCGCCGCGTATATCGCCGATCTCGACATTCTTCGGCGCCACCGTTCCGTCATCGGCAACCGTCATCACGACATGTTCCGACTGATCTGGCAACACGGACGCATCGGGTACAAGCAATGTCGGCGTGGGATGTGCCACTGCAAGCCGCACGCGCGAAAACTCACCGGGCGTAAAGCGCAGGTCGGCATTGGGAACCGTCGCTCGAGCGTGGATTGTTCCACTCGAGCGGTCCAGCACGTTGTCCACGAAATCGAGCGTGCCCTGCCGTGTGTATGTGGACGAATCGCCCGAGGCCAGTTCGACGCGATTCGCGGGCAGTCCTTTCGTGTCGCCGCGATAGCGCGAAAACGACTGGAAATCCGCCTCGCTCATATCGAAGTCGAGGTAGACCGGATCCAGCGAGACGAGCGTCGCGAGCAATGTCGTCGGACTCGTCGCAGCGCGGCTGCCTGCGATCAGATTGCCAACGGAAACGAGATGCCTGCCAATGCGCCCGCTGAACGGTGCGGTGACGCGACAATGATCGAGATCGAAACGGGCGTCCCGGATCTGCGCCGAGGCGTCGCCCAGCGCGGCCTGTGCCGCATTCAGTTCAGATGTACGCTGCTCGACGTTCTGCTTCGTGCCGGCGTCATTGCGCTCCAGGTCCTGCGCTCGCGCCAGCTCCTGCTTCGCGAGAGTCAGGCGCGCCTCGGCGGTTTGGCGCTGGGCAGTCGCCTGTGCAAGCCGGATTTCGTACGGCACCGGATCGATGGTGAACAGAAGATCGCCTTTGTGAACGATGTCGCCGTCCCGGAAGTGAACGCCCGTGAGCGTCCCGCCCACCTGCGCGCGGAGTTCCACCTGATCGACTGCCGAGAACTGCCCAAGAAACCCAAGTCGCGTGTCGAGTTCTCGCAAGAGTGGCTTGCTGACTGACACCTCGTGAGGAGGCACCGGCCGCGCATTGGCGACGCTGCCGCCCCCACCATGCGGGTAGAAAAACCACGCGCCCCCACCCGCAATGATCACAACTGCCGCTGCCACCCACGTTCTCGTTCGAAGCCCCTTTGGCGCGCGCCGAGGGCGGCGAACCGTTTCACCGTCATCCACTCTTGTTTTCGTATCCACCTTCAATCACCTTGAAAAGTGTTGCCGTTCGCCCTTTCATGAAATGGCGCCTTCATTGGCCGGCGCAGGAACTGATCGCGCCATGCACGCAACAACACGGGTTATTTAGATTTCGTACGCACTCTAAGTCGCGTTAGATTATCAGTGAAATCCATTTGGTCAAGCCTTTTCAAAAGAGGTTTACACGCCTCATTGAACAGGCATCGATGCATTGCAAGCCCAGCGGTGCTTCGGCGGATTATTCGTGCCTGCCGGTAAGTGTGTTCGCCGTCAACAGATATATATGGAGAGCCTCATGCGGTACGCTGCACAAGCGGATCGCCCGCGCGATGCATGGCATCGACGGGAAGAAGAGGCAACACCGGTCGGTTGCGTTTGTACTTTGCGGCGCGAAGGAGCGCTCCTCCATACCGATCCTTCCTTTGTCGCAGCGCACGTTCTCGGACGTGCGTTTTTTTATTGGGCTTAAAGCATGATTGTCGACGAGGCAACGAGCGTACTCGCGCGTCAGCGGGCATTGCGCGGCTATAGGCTGCCCCGGCAGGATGTGCTTTCCGACGTTCTGGATCTGATACGGCTAAGGGGTGAATCGATCGAGGTGTACGAGATGGGCGAGGCTCAATCTAAAGCGTTCGACGCCGGACGCGCCCGCTTTCACTTTGTCGAACACGGCGCGTTCAGACTTGATACCGCGACTAATGACGCCGTATCCCTGGCCGCCGGTGATCTCGTCCTTCTACCGAGAGGATGCGCGCATGTCCTGACGACGATCGACACACCCGGGTCTGGGTTCGGTTCACTCCCGGCGCCAGTTGATTTACACCGTTTCGCCAGCGGGCCCTTTCGCGTCTTGACCGGCTCATTTCAGTTCGAATCGGTTTCAGTCGGCCCCCTGGTTGCTGGTCTTCCGAATGTCATGCATCTTCACGCCGAGGCATCAGGCGCGCCCGAATGGCAAAGCGCGATCCTACGGTTCGTGCGGCTGGAGGCGAGCGAGCCGGCGCCTGGCGCTGCCTTGATGATTTCACGCCTGATTGATCTGCTCGTGATACGGAGCTTGCGCGAGTGGGCAACCACTCGTCCGGCCCACAGTGGATGGCTCCGGGGTCTCGGCGATGTCCGACTTGGGCGTGCGCTGGCGGCAATGCACGGCGAGCCTGCGCGGGAATGGAAGCTGGGCGAACTCGCGAAGATTGCGGCCATGTCCCGGTCACACTTTGCAGAGCGGTTCACGAAGGTCGTCGGCGAGCCGCCGCTCCGGTATCTCGCACGGTGGCGACTGACTCTCGCTGCGGACCTGCTGCGCAACGGCCGCGTGCGGATCAGCGAGGCAGCGTCCGTCGCCGGTTACGGGTCGGACGCCTCGTTCTCACGGGCGTTCAAGGCATGTTTCGGATATTCGCCCCGCGCCGCGCGCAATGGCGGCGATTCGAACTAACGCATGCCCTCGAGTTGAGCGTCAGTCGAAAGCGGTCATGCCACGTTTCACGCCCGGCCGCGCCATGACGCACGCGAACCATCGATGAAGTCGCGGATGCCCCGTCCAGTCAATCGACGACGACAACGCGGCTACGATAGTCGCGGCAGCAATGTCCGCCAGTGTGAATGACTGGCCCGCCATGAATCGTGCGTTTTCCAGAAACCCCTCGCTCGCAAGAAGCGCGTCGAGGGTGCGTTGTTCCATCAATCGACGCCCCTCGTCGCATCCTTCGCTTCGCAGAAAGAAGGACGCGTGGCTGGGCGCAATCACATCAGTCACGAAAAAGAAGAATCGTTCCAACGCGAGGGGAGCCGATGGATCCTTTTCGCGCGGCAACAACCTCCCGCCCGCTTGCTGTGCAAGGTAAAGAAGAATCGCGTTGGACTGCGCAAGCACGAGCGGCGGCCCCCTCGACGAGCGAACTCGCAGCACCGGCACTTTTCCACCTGGATTAAGGGCAAGAAAATCGGGTGTGCGCTGTTCGCCCGCCCCGAGGTCAAGCAGCACGACGCGGTGCGCGATGGCAAGTTCCTCCAGCGCAATGGCCACGCGAAGACAGTTACCCGTCTTCGCGCCGTACAGGACAACATCGTCAGGCATCGTCAGGGAGCCGGCGTTTCCGGCATGACTACGCGCTCGTACTGGCCTCCGGCCGCAGCTTGCCGGTATGCTGGCGCATCGATCATGGACTGCGGAAAGATCGGCGACAATGCGCTGGCGCGATCCAGCAGCTCGACGTGATGCGGAGCGAGCCTGAGCTTTGAGGCGCCAAGGTATGCTGTTAACTGTTCGCTCGTCCGAGGTCCGATAATCGGCAGCGAACCCTTCTGCAAGACCCACGCCACGGCTACCTCGGACGGCGAGACTCCAAGCTCGGTCGCAACCCCAAGGGTGGCATCGACGATGGCAGTACGCTGACTGGAATTTTCCTGCTGGAATACCGCACCGCCCAGCGCTTCGAGCCGGCCTTTCTCGCCCCGACGGTACTTGCCCGAAAGCAGTCCACCACCGAGCGGCGACCATGCCACCATCCCCAGTCCAAGGGCCTTCCCCGCCGGCATGAGTTCGTGCTCGCTCGTCCGCTCGACCAGGCTGTGCTCAAACTGCAACCCGGCGACTCGCGCCCAGCCGCGTAGCTCGGCGATCGTTGATGCCCGCGCGACGCGCCACGCAGGGAAGTCCGACAGTCCGATATACAGCACCTTGCCGCTGCGCACGAGGTCGTCGAGGCCTCGCATGATCTCGTCCGTTGGCGTGATGCCATCGGAAAAGTGCACCCAGTAGAGGTCGATGCGATCCGTCTTGAGACGCTTGAGGCTCGCCTCAACAGACAGGCGCATCGCGAGCCGGCTGTTGCCCGTCGCCAGAGCGCCCGCGTTGGGCGTAGCTGCCTGAGTGTACTTGGTCGCGATCACGAAGTTATCCCGACGGTTTGTGAGCAGCTTACCGAGAAACTCCTCGGATTCACCGAACTGATACACGTCGGCGCAATCCAGAAAGTTACCGCCCGCGTCCGCGTAGCGGTCGACAATCTCTCGCGCGGCGTCGAGATCTGCTCCGTACCCCCACCGGCCGCCGAAATTGGCTGTTCCGAGAACCAGTTCAGATACCCGCAGGCCAGTATGTTGACCAAAGAGACGATATCGCACGATTACACTCCTTGAGTTTTCGGGAGATACGGAACCGCCGCAGCTGCCGACGTGTCAGCAGGCGTCAGCGCACGGTTGGTGGTCGAGCCACCGATATAGCGCTCGTAAATTCTCCATCCCGTTGCTGTCTTGCGGAGACGATCACGCATCGGAGAATACAGCCAGATCGCGGGCAGTCCGCTATCGCTGTGCATCACCTGACCGGCACCCAGTTTGGTCGCATCCTCGGGCGCTGCATGGCGGACCAGCAGATTCTGGTAACGCACGACCACGCCGTCTTCGTCAGCGTCGACGATATGGTTTGTGGCGTGACGCCCCACGCCGGGTATCAGGTACGGATAGTCGCGCTCGAAGAAGCGTCGGATTTCTGCGTGTCCACTGATCGTTCCGTGAAAGTGGTACGCGACGGCGTCGGGCAGGAACGCCTCGATCATGGCTTCGACATCCCACGTCTCGAAGAACCAGTTGACGCGATTGACGAAATCGACGGCGCTGGCGCGGTCGTCAGCGCTGACTGCGCTCGTATGTGGAACGGAGGGAAAGGCTGTCATGCAAGATCCTTCAAAGAAAATGCCTATCGGAACGAGGGCGTTCAATATGTGCAATTACACACGTACTCACAAAAAATTTTTAACCTTCAAAAACGACACCCAACAGACCTGCTCGGAGTGCAACCGCCTGTTTGCGACCGACGCCGGCTTCGAACTCCGCCTGCGCTGCTCGCCAGCACGGCTCGGCTTCCAACAGCTTTGCTTTGCCCGCGGCGGACAGCGTGAACGCCAGCGCCGCTTTCGGTCCCTCGGCGGCGCTCGTCAACCACTTTGCATCCCTGAGCGGCCTGAGTGCACGTACTAACGTTGTCCGCTCCATGACCATCAGATCGGCGAGATCGGCAACCGCGATGCCAGGATGTTCTTCAACCAGCGCAAGTATCGAAAACTGCGAGATCGAGATACCAACGCCCGACAGATGGCTATCGAAGATACGCGATACATACCGCGCAGCGCGACGCGCAGCCAGACAGTGACACAGATCGGGACCAGTGAGCGGATTCATGTATCGTATTTTCATGTGCAGTTGCACATTTGTCAACGATGTAGTCGTTCCACGCCGTCGGAGGACTGCTTTGTGAAGGCTCTCCAGACATCAGCCGACTTTTCCGTCGCCACACTGCGCCGGCCGGCGCTGCAACATGCTCCGTCCATACAGCATATCGTCGGTGCAGATCCCCCCAAGCTTTCGGACGCAATGTCATTGAAACCGGACGATGCGCAATAGGCGGCGTCCCCGAGACAGGTTACGGTTTGCGTTGGCGTCGCGCTCGCCCTCGGTACATTCTGCCGATAGGCGCGTGCGATATTCCAACCTCCTTCGCGTTCTCACGTTCCTATCATGAAGTCCTACATTCTGCGGCTCTTTGCCGCTTTTGTCGCATCGCTCAGTCTCGTCACTCTTGCATCCGTCGCAGCATGCGGGAGCTCTTCAGCGAGCACCACGGGCACAGTCGTGCTAGTACACGGGGCCTGGGCGGACGGCTCTAGCTGGTCGTCGGTCACCCGCGTACTGCAGGCACGTGGTCTGAAAGTAGTCGCCGTGCAGCTTCCCCGCACGTCGTTAGCAGACGACGCCGCAACCGTCACCCGCACCATCGATGCCCAACAGGGGCCCGTCCTTCTGGTCGGACACTCTTACGGCGGAGCCGTCATTACGCAAGCCGGTATCAATAACAAGGTTGCGGGTCTCGTTTATGTATCTGCGTTCGCTCCCGGAGACAACCAGTCGATCTCCGACCTGACGAGCCCGTTCCCGAAACCGGCCTGGCAGGCAGGTCTGAAAGCAGACGAAGCTGGATTCCTCACACTGAACACCGACACTTACCTGAGCAGTTTTGCGCCGGATCTTCCGAAAGACACGTCGAGTGTGCTCGCCACCGCCCAGGCGCCGCTCAATGCGCGCTGTCTTACCGATAAGGTGTCTCAGGCCGCCTGGAAGTCCAAACCATCGTGGTGGGTTTACGGCGACCAGGACCAGATCATTCCAGCGGCGCTCCAGCAGGCCGAGGCAAAAGCGGTCGGCGCCAAGATTACCTCGATTGCTGGCGCGAGCCATGTAGCCCTGATGTCTCAACCTGACGCAGTGGCCGCGGTGATTCTCGACGCGGCACGAGCCACGGGCGTGCTCTGACTGGTCGCAAGAAGACGGGTGCAGCGAACTGAGGTTCACCGCACCCGTCTTCTTGCGCCAGAGCCTCGTTCAGTGCGATCAGAGATATCAATTCCCGGACAACCTGAAAAAATGATCATACGCAAAATTACCGCGGTAGGTACGCTGCTTCTGTCCTCATTGTTACTTGCCGCTTGCATAACAACTACATCCAGCCGCCCTGCTACGCCACAAACTTCATCGATCAGCGCTTCGCCTGAAGGCATTAGCATGAGCAGGACCGACGTAGATACCCAGCAGGACCAACATGCCGACGACACAGAAAAGCATAACCTGGAGATTCTTCGCTTTGTGCGGGGATTTTAGGAAGCCAAGAATGCATAAGCGTATGCGGGGAACGCCGTAAAGACAATCGGGTAACCTTTGGCCGCCAGAGCCTCAGTTCCCCTAATTCGTCATCGAGTATCGGATTAGCGATGTCCTCTTCGAGAGGTGTCTCTCTCGTTCCTTCCAAACCTTGAAGTTAAAGGTATGGCCGAGAAAAACACCGGACGGAAGACCCAAATGGCTAAAGTTTTTTTGGAGTTTGAACGTAATCCAAATGGTAGGTGTCGTCCGCGCTCAGGAGGCGGCTGTTCCGGCTCTACGACGTGCCCTTGAAGCAATGGCGCAATGCGCGCGGCCAATAAACGTCCCGGTCATTCCGGATAAACGCTAGAAGGAGTTTAGGTATGTCAATCGGTTCCGTCGGAAGCTCACTCACAATCCTCTTGCAAACGAACCCGGAGGCTAAGCGAAGCGCACGCGCTCCACTCGGGTCGCCCAGCGCCGCTGAACTTGCCAACAAGAGCACACATCAATCCGTTGTCGTCACTCTTAGCGATGGGGCGAAAAAGTCGGATTCTTTGACTGCGACACCTCTCGCTGTCGCCTGGGCTCCTCAGATGTTCGTGCAGGGCGACTCAAGCGGTGATAGACAACTTTCGAAAGAGGAGTTTGAAACGCAGATGAAACGCGCTGGTCTTGCGACAGGCGCTGCCGACAAGCTCTTCAAAACGTTTGACTCATCAGACGATGGTCAGCTCACCGTTTCGGAATACGTTGATGGCGTCAACGACAGCATCCGCGCGGGGAACGAGTCGTTCGATAGACTGATGCAGTCCTACATCCAGGACGCAAATGGAGGCGTGCAGAAATCAGCGATTGATCAGTTTCTGAAGGCGGGTGAGGATGTAGCTTCCGCATACTGGAAGAACGCTCGCTAAACCGAATGGCCAATGGGCGCTCTTCGAGGCGCTATCACGTTGGCGAGGTGGCGACGCGACCAGCCAGAGGGCATGCCGACCTTGAGAAGAAGACGGAACTTGTGTGGCCTCAGTGAATCGGCGCCACTCTGTTCTTCGATGCCGCTCAGGTCGAGCTGGAACCATTAGTGCCAGCGGACTGCCTGGCTGATGACCGCTGCCGGGAACTGGCGACAGCGATAGCCCGGGAGCAGGTTCGCCGAACCCGGTCAATTCCAAGTAAGAGCAAACAACGGGGTCCGTCGGGGCTTTGCGGTCGTGGCACTTCCGCAGCCTGCGTTATATCGTAGACACCGGAAGGCGTCGGTGGTCACGGCGCCGCCGCGGCACTTTCCGAACAGCACACGAGCACAAAGCAGGATTGTCGCGTCGTCTAGCGCCACGAAGAAAACCGAATTTCTCTTCACGAACGTCTCACCGCGACCAGCTCACTTCCACAGCGTGCGGCCAAAAAAGGTCAGTGTGCGGTCCCACGCCAGCTGCGCCCAGACCGGATCGTATTGCCTACCCGGTATGCGCCCATCGCCTACTGCTGTTTCATTGGCAAAGGCATGATGTGCCAGATAGCGATGGAATTCCGCAGAGCCCCCACTGCCGGCAAACTTCGTCTCAAGCACGTCCACGCTTGCAGCAGGAAAGAACGCATCCTGAGTGGCCCAGTGCGCCTGAACCGGCGCTTTGATGGCTGACGCATCGAAATGGTCCAGAGGCGGGAATCCATACCATACGACGCCAGCCGCAAATTCAGGGACAGCACTGAGGGCGACGAGCGCCAAGGCGCCGCCCATGCAGAACCCGGTTACCCCGATAATTTCCGTGTACATATTCAGGTATTGAACCGCGCCACGAACGTCCTGAGAGATCGCGTCAGCAAAGTCCAGACTATCCATGTAGTGGCGGCCCTCTTCTTCCTCGACCGTAGACTTTCCTCGATACAGGTCGGGATCAGCGCGATGTAGCCTGCGTGAGACAAACGGTCCGCCACGCCCCGGATCTGCGCGTTTAGCCCCCACCATTCCTGGATCACAACGATTGCCGGCGCGCCTTCCAGCTTCGCCGGTTTAGCAAGATAGCCCTCAACGGCTTGACCGTCCGGACGGTGAAAGCTGACCATAGTGCCCGCGTTGCGCATCTAGTTTCCTCCTACACTTATCGACAGTTGAAGTTAAGCCCGACTGCACCAACCCGTTGCGTAGGCGACCGGCTTTCGGCGTCGCGTCAGAGACGGCAGCACGCACCGCCTGCGACCAGGAAGCCCGCGCGCTGAGAGATGTCAAACTCGTCTCTCAGCGCTGCGAGACCTGTCAGTTGCTAACAGCTATGAGCCGGTGAACAGCAGCTCCCATCGGCTGTTTCACGAAGGTTTCAGTCTTCGCGATTGAGAAAGGCCGTCACGTCGGCCACAAAGCGCTTGGGATATTGATACTGCGCCCCGTGGCTCGAGTCAGGGTACAGAATCAACTGAGCGTTCGGCAGGTTCTCCTCCAAAGTAAACGAATTCACCGGATAATGGACGATGTCGTGATTGCCGCCAACGATGAGCACAGGCTGCTTGATGTTTTTCAGGTACGCATTCGCATCAGCGTGAGGCGCGCCCCATGCCGCGAACGCCGCTATCTGGGCCGGTGCGACCTTATCATTCACGTCCGGGTCACGATCTCTCGAGCGAGCATGAAGGCGATCGAGGAATTCATGTCCAGCAGCGCGACTCGCGGCCGATTGCGTGAAGAACACGTCGAGCAGGAGCTGATCGTTGCTTCCACTGTCCTCCTTGATCATTTCCTGGAACTCTGGGGTCAGCGTGGCCATTCCAGCGCCGCCCCGGGGTCCACTTCCAACCAATACCAGATGTCGAACAAGCTCAGGGCGCTCAACGGTAACTTCTTGTGCAACAAGACTTCCCAGAGAGAATCCAAGAAGGTCAGCCTTTTTGATCTTGAGTGCGTTGAGCAAATCGATGGCATGCCCTGCCATCCCCTCGACGGTCGTGGGGACTTCCCCCTCCGAACTGGCGACGCCAGCGTTGTCGAACAGGATCACCTCCCGGTTTTTAGCAAAGCCGTCAATGACCGCCGGGTCCCAATTGTCCATGTTGCCAACAAAATGCTGAAAAAAAACCAGCGGCACGCCGCCTGATTTTCCGAAACGGCGATAGGCGAGCTTCGTACCATTTGCATCAATAAACCTCGTCGGCGCTGTCTGATGTGTGCAGACAGCGCGCAGGTTTTGTCCGGCCCCCGCGGCATGCGATGGCGTAGTTGCGAAAGCGGCAACAGTAGCAAGCGCAAGCATTCCAGCTCTGACAATCGAGATTGGCATTGTTTTTAGCACCTTAGTATTCCTTATTTCGACAAATATAAAATGTTCCTCGCTGTCTCCCAAAGCTGGAATTGCTTTCGGGATCGAACGCTCCTACGCCGGACTCTTGACGGAAGAACGCTCGTCAACAGTCCGCCGCCAATTGAGTAGCGTCGTGCAATCCTCCGGGACCGCAATGTTTGCAAAACCAGCGAAGAGAAGTCCCGCCCACACCGTGATATCCGCCATTGAGAAGAATTCGCCCGCGACGTACGGTTGCGTCGCAAGTACTTTGTCAAAGTAGCGCATACCGGCAACGGCCCTGTCGCGTGACCGTTCGCCCCATTCTCTGCGGCCTTCCCACTCAGGGCTCTTGTACGCCTGAAGCGCCGGTCCAAGACCGGGTGTCGCATGGTGAAAGTAGATACCTACCGCGTCAATGAGCTCTGACTCAGCCCGCTTCTGCATCATGTGAACCAATGCCTTCTCTTTGGGCGACTTGCCCGTCAGCACGGGATTGCCGTCGAGATTGTCGAGATATTCGGTGATGGCGGTGCACTCCGAAATGTAAGTTCCATCATGCAACTGCAGAACAGGCACAGTCCCAGTGGGGTTGATGCCGAGGAAGGCATCCTGCTTGTGTTCCGCAGCGGGAAGATCGACCTTGACGAACTCAACCTGCGACGCGAGACCTTTCTCCGCCAACACAATCCGGATGCGAAGCGGGTTAGGAAACCCGGGAATGTCAAAAATTTTCATGGCTAACCTAAAAAATGGGCTGGGTCGTTATCTATCGATAGGTAAGTTCGTGAACTTTATCCGCGGCCGTTGCCTGTGTCAACACTTACTTATCGATAGGTAGCGTGGTATAGTCTCTCCATGACAACGGACACCAAACAGCGCATCCTCTCCACGGCTCGACGTATGGTTCAGGCGCGTGGCTACAACGCGCTCAGTTTCCGGGAGATAGCCAAAGAGGTGGGCATAAAAAGCGCTGGCGTGCATCACCACTTTCCGACTAAGGGCGATCTCGGCGCGGCTTTAGCCCGCCAGTACACGGAAGAAGCGGTCGCATTACTGGATGACTTACTCGAGACGTTTGAGAACGAGCAGCAGACGTTGGAGCGCTACGCGAGCGTCTTCCGTTCAGCTCTCGTGCAAGACAATCGAATGTGTCTTTGCGGCATCATGGCGGCAGAGCACCACGACCTTCCCGACGAAGTTCGCTTGGAAGTCGATCGCTTCACAGAGGTGAATGTGGACTGGCTTTGTAAGATTCTGTCCTTTAGGGACGACGCGAGGGATGCCCAGTTGATCAAGCGCCAGGCACTTGCAATTTTCGCGTCTATTGAAGGCGCTCAGTTGGTTGCTCGTGGACGCGGCGACGTGTCGGTCTTCGACGATACGGTCCGCGCATATCGAAGCGCGGGACTTTTCGCATGAACTGTGCAGCGCGCCGGTAGCGCGCGAGTCACTCGATCATCAAAGGCATCTTTGCTGGCGCAGCGGACAAATTAAGGCTTCGCGGTGAAGACTATGCCGCGCGTGCTAAGCGTCTCGAGCGCGCATCCGCACACTGGCTGAGGCACTATATTCCCTTCCGGATTATGTCTTGTAATCGCGTGAGGGCGCGCTTTTCAGGTCAAACGGCCGACGCCGGAGAGAGATAATCTTGACTCCTTCCACCCTCTCCCCATGCCGGGGAAGGAGGTCATCGTGAAGTACACCGGTCATGATCAGGTCACGCTCTCTCAGGCGCCAGAAGGGCCGCTTGCAGCCCATTTGGTATCGTTTGCGGATGCGATCAGCGCCCAGGGATACAGCGCGCAGTCCATGAAGCAGCAGGTACGCATCGCCGCATGCTTTAGTCGATGGCTTAAACAGACAGGTGTCAGCGCAAAGGACATTTGCTACGACCACGCGATACAGTTTGCTTACGATGCTCTTGTTCCTCGCCGTCCTTATGCAGCTTCGCGATGGCTTGCTGCTGAGCCTTGAGCGCGCCGATGCGCTTGCTCGCATTCTTCCCCTCAAAAGGAAGCTCAGGGTCTGCAATGCCGAAGCCTTCAGCGCGCCGAGTCAAGCTTTGCGTGCTGATGGCAACGCCAGCCTGCTTTGCTTCTTCGACAAGCAGGCAGAGAAAATAGATGTCATGCGTCAGGATAATCACCTGTCGCTCAGAAGCCTCAACGGCAAGGCGCTTGACCGCGTTGAAGCTGCTTGCGAAGAAAAAGCGCATCGCCGCCAACTACGAAGTGCCGTGCCTGCTGGTGGTCGATGCGTCCGCCCGTACCGTGAGCCTCGCGGAAAACGTGCAGCGCGAGAACATGCACCCCGCCGATCAGTTCGCGGCTTTTGCCGCACTGGTCAAGGAAGGTCGCCCGGTGGAAGATATTGCCGCCGACTTCGGCGTAACCCCGCTGGTGGTGCAGCGCCGCTTGAAGCTGGCGAATGTCTCGCCGCGCCTGTTGGCCGATTACCGCGCCGGAGCCGCGACGCTGGAACAGCTGATGGCTCTGACCGTCACCGACGACCACGCCGCGCAGGAAGCCGCGTTCTACGGTGCGCCGGAATGGCAGCGCCAGCCGTCCGCGCTGCGTGACCGCCTGACTGAGCGCGTAATCAACGCCGCGCATCCACTGGTGCGCGTCGCCGGACTGGACGCCTACACGGAGACAGGCGGCGGCATCCGCCGCGACCTGTTCGCAGAAGGCGATGCCGGAACCTACCTGACCGACGCCGCGCTGCTGGAAACGCTGGTGCGCGCCAAGCTGGACGCACAGGCCGAGGAAGTGCGCGCCGAAGGTTGGGCGTGGGTGGAAGCCGTTCCGAACATGAGCCACGCCGATCGGCAGACGTTCCAGAACGCGCCGCGCCAGCGCCGCGAGCTGCACGACAAGGGCTTTCTGATCGTCGATGGCACGGATGGCAGGGCGCACTATGTCGCGCTGCCGCTGAGGTCGGAACTGGACCAGTACCCCTCCGGCGCCGTGGTGGAAGTCAAAGACTCGACCGACGTACGCGCCGCCGACCGCAACATCGCCGCGCTGGCCGTCGATGGCATGTACCGCACCGATCATCACTTGGCCGTCGCGCAGGGACAAGCCACGCCCGACCGCGACCCGCGCGAAGTGGTGGCCGCCCATGTGCGTCGGCTCGAAGCCCTGCGCCGGGCCGGCATCGTGGAGCGCGAAGCCGAAGGTGTCTGGCGCGTCCCCGGCGACCTGGCCGAGCGAGGCCGCCAGTACGACGCGCAGCGTCTCGGTGGCGGTGTCGCGGTGGAACTGAAATCGCACCTGCCCATCGAGCGGCAGGCCCGCGTGATCGGCGCTACCTGGCTCGACCAGCAGTTGATCGGCGGCGGCAAGCGGTTCGGCGACCTGGGCTTTGGGGCCGAGGTCAAGGATGCGCTACGCCAACGCGCGGACTTCCTGGCCGAACAGGGGCTGGCCGATCATGGCGGGCAGCGTGTCGTCCTCGCGCGTAATCTGCTGGCGACACTGCGCGGGCGTGAGCTGGCGAAGGCCGGGCAGGACATAGCCGGCGAAACCGGCCTGGAGCACCGGCCCGTGGCCGACGGGCAGCGCGTGGCCGGCGTTTACCGGCGCAGCGTCATGCTCGCCAGCAGGCGCTTCGCGATGCTCGACGATGGGATGGGCTTCTCGCTGGTGCCGTGGAAGCCTGTGATCGAACAGCGGCTGGGCCAACAGCTCGCCGCTACGATGCGCGGCGGCGTGTCGTGGGAGATTGGGCGACAGCGAGGCCCGGCGATTGGCTGATTGAGCATACTTGCGGACGCCAGCCGAAGTCGATGTTTCGAGTTCGGCCGTCTCCCGTCCGATTTCCTCGCCCGACCCGCTCAGCCACGAGGCCAAGCGCCCCGCAGGGCCGCGTCGATCAGTGCGTCCCCGTATTGTTCAGTCAGAGGCAAACCCAGCAGACGCCTGTAAATCAGCGAGCCGAAGAGCATGTCGATCAGCTGCGCCGGATTGACCGCGGCCGTAAATTCGCCTGTCGCCTGAGCGCGCTCGATCTCGGCGATATCGGCCGCCTGCCGAGCCCTGATGTGATCTTCAAACAGGTCCCGCAGAAGAGCGGGATCACCCTGGCCCTCCGCGATCAGATCGGCCAGAACCTTCCCGAAGAGGCCGTTGAGCCCCTTTATTAAGCGACGCATCGTGGTCCGAAGCGCCTCTTCCGCAGTCGCGGCGGACGCGGGAGGCTTCACCGCGACGGCAATCCGCTCATGGAACATGGCCATGATGAGCGCGGCCTTTGAAGGCCACCACTTGTAGAGCGTGGGCTTGCCGACGCCGGCCCTCTTAGCCACCGCTTCCATCGTCAGGTCCTTGGCCGGACCCTCCTGCAGTAGCGCAAAAACGGCGTCCATGATCGCCGCATGTGATTCCGCCGCGGCGCCAGGCGGCCGACCCGTCCGGGTACGCGCAGGCGAATTTTTCTTCATCCTCACACTTTATCAGAACGGGGCGTAAAGAAAAGTCTTGATTTCTGTATTTACGGAACGTACAGTTAAGTTAACTAGGAGGTACCACATGGAAAGCAATACCCGCATCACAGCCCCTAATACGGGCCTCACGACGCTCGACCCGAACGCCGGCCACGTCACAACGATCAACACCTACACCGTCACACCTGAGCGCGCCGAGGAGGTGCTGACCTACCTTGTGCATTCCGCAGAGGAGACCGTTCGCCATGTGCCGGGCTTCCTGTCCTTCAACTTCCACCTGAGCCTCGATCGCACGCAGATCGTCAATTACGGCCAGTGGGAAAGCCGCGAAGCGGTCATGGCCGCGCGCGAAAACCCCAAGGTCAAAGCGCTCATGGTCGAGACCGTAAAGGTCGCGGGTAGCTCGAACTCGGTGCCCTACGTGCTCCGCAAGTCGGTGCCGGCCGCCGGCAAATAACGCCGGCACCGACTTGCATGTCAATTTCCAACGATCCCCAAAAGGACACGATCATGACGAACGAAACTCCCAAAATCCTGATTACGGCCGCGGGCGGCAAAGTCGGCCAGCATGTTGCGAAGCAGCTCTCCGACAAAGGCGTGGCGGCGCGCGCCGGATTCCACAGCCAAGACAAGGCGGCCGCGCCCCAACCACGCGGCATCGAGGGCGTAGTCCTCGACTTTGAGAACCCGGAGACCATCGCCGCCGCCTTCGAGGGAATCGACACGCTGTTCCTCGTCACGCCGGGCTCGCCCTACGCGGCGCGGCAGGAAGAACGGCTTCTTGCCGAGGCCAAAAAGGTCGGCGTCGGCCGGCTCGTTAAGCTGTCCGGAAAAATCGCCGAGCACCACACTGTCGGTTTCGGCGTGTGGAACACGGAAGCCGAGCGCCAGATCAAGGGCAGCGGGATTCCCTACACCATCCTGCGCGGAAACTTCTTCATGCAGAACCTCTTCGGCAGCGCCGGCCAGATCAAGCAGGGTGCCTTCACGATGGGGCCCGCCGCCAAGAAAATCGCCTTACTCGATACCCGCGACGTCGCTGCCGTCGCCGTCGCGGCTCTCATTGAGCCGGGACACGGTGGCCAGACCTATGACCTCAATGGCCCGGAACTGCTGGACGGCCACGCCCAGGCGGCTGTTTTTTCCGATGTCCTCGGCCGGCCAGTCAAATACCTCGACGTGTCGGCGGCGGACTTCATCGAGAACCTGAAGAAGTTCGGGCTACCGGACTGGCTGATCGAGGCCTTCGGCGTCGCGGCGGCCGATGCTGAGGTTCCGGGCGATCAGTCGAGCGCCACGGTCGAGCGAATCTTGCAGCGGAAGCCGGGCTCGCTGGCGCAGTTCGTAAGGGATCACCGCAGTCTATTCGACGCATAACTGTAGGCGCTTGCCAACAGAGCGAAACCGCACATTGATAACCGTTCTGGAAGGTTAAAAAGGGAGTTGAGTGATGTCATCAGCCGAACAAATTGAGGACTTGCCGCAGATCCGGAAGATGCGTGTTGTGTCTCTAGTAGAAGGGGCAACGCTCCTGCTGCTTATCGGCGTAGCTGTTCATCTCAAGCATCTGGTCGGCTTTCCGCTCGCAACCCGGCTCATGGGACCGGTTCATGGCGTCGCTTTCGTTCTCTACACCTGGATGCTTATCCAGACCGTGTCGATGGGGGGATGGTCGCGCGCCGAGACGGCTCGGATGGTGCTCGCCGCTTTTATTCCCTTTGGGGCTTTCCTGAATGAGCGGGCGCTGGCGCGGCGCCAGTCGGCCCTTACGGCGTCAGGCTGAGGGCACGGACCATGGATTATCTCTGGCTCAAAGCATTGCACATTGTCGCCGTCGTTACGTGGATCGGCGGGATGTTGGTCGTTGCCGTGACCATGTCGGCGGCGTCCGGCAGACGAGCGCAACAGGAGTCCGCAACGCCCCCCGCCGTCCTTGAAGCTGTTCGTCGCTGGGATCAGTGCGTCACCTCCCCAGCGATGATTCTGGTATGGATTTTAGGAATAGCGCTCGCGCGGACGGGCAACTGGTTTCCGCAGGGATGGCTCTTAGTGAAGCTCGTCTTCGTGCTGCTGCTCTCGGCGCTGCACGGTGTGCTGTCCGGGAGGCTGCGTAGACTTTCGCGTAGTCAGCAGTCGAGCCCGCCGCCCTCACTGCGCTACGCCGCTGCAATCCTAGTCGCAGCATTCGTCATCATCATTCTTGTCGTCACCAAGCCAATTTAGCACCGAACACGTGCTTCGCCTTCACCACCTCGATGTCTACGACCTCAAGCCGCAGTTTGAATTGAAGCGATGGCGATGCCGGCTGAGGCTTTTCATCACGGGCGGCTCCGGTTGCGGGGCTAGGCGAACCCAGGAGGAGCGATACGATGGAGCTTCGACATCTTCGCTGCTTCGTCGCGGTTGCTGAAGAACTTCATTTCGCGCGAGCGGCGGAGCGGCTTCACATCGAGCAGTCGCCGCTATCGCGCGCGATCAAGGAGTTGGAAGAAGACCTTGGCGTACAGCTCTTTGTACGCACCACGCGTAGCACTCGCCTGCCCCGTGCCGGCAGGCTATTCCTGGAGCACGTTCCGCGCGTTTTCACCGCCTTGCAGCAGGCGCGCGACAGTGTGAAAGCGGCTGCCAACGGCTTTCACAGTCAGTTGCGGGTAGCGCTCTCCGACGGCATCCAACCATCGCGCTTTTCGACCTTCCTGGCGCTATGCCGCCAAGAGCGTGGTAAACGATTCCTTAAAGTTCTCAGCCGAGGGCTCAATTCGATTAGGCTCGACTTACGCTGCTCGGCAATTCGACAAAATCTTCGGTCCTCGTCAATGCCTTCATTGCACCGAGCACAGCAGGAGGCGGAAATGTCAACTTGCGCTTCTCCAGATCGAGCCAACCGCCCGCTGAGGTCACGCGGGCAACCAGCTTGCTATCACGCAGAAACTCGTTGCGCAACAGCATTCGACTTCCATCGACCGATAGGCCAGCGAGCGCGAAACTCACCGCGACCCGATCTAGCAGATGGATCTCCCGGAAATATTCGATCTCGTCCTTCATCACGACCGGCCCGATGCGTAGCTTTATAAACTCAGACATCGAAAAACCCTGTTCTGCAAAGTACAGCATCCGTGCATCGACTGACTTGTCGAGATATGCGGTGTTGCGCATATGTGAATTGAAATCCATATCGCCCCAGCCGGCGAAGAGTTCGGTCTCGAACATGGTGTAGCCTTTCCATAGGTAGTGCGTTACATTTTCTTACCGGTGCTGCTAGTCCGGCTCAGCGCAGAATATCAAAGACAGGCCGCCACTTCACGTCCCAGACCCGCTTCTCCCCGCCGCGCAAAACTGCACCGCCGCCTGCCGCAGTTGGTGCGACTGCGGATCGGCGCGAGTTCTGCGCGGTCCCGTCAGTCTTCATTATGGCGTTGGAGTATTTAATTTATGGCCGAACCTGATTTCTTCAATTTATACTGAACCGATGAAGCGCGCCGGGAGTACCTAAATCCCAATCGAACAGCCCACAATTCCCTTTGACTTCGTAATAATCAAACGCTTATAGGCCTCGTAATATTTTCTGGCATGTGTAGTTTTGCGACTTACCGCCGCCGACAGCCGTCCCTGAGAAACCGACTTGCAACAAAGATAGCCTTCTCCACCGCACGTCGAACTCCGGTGCTATTACGCTGCTGCAATGCGACCATACGCTCCTCATGTGCGGCGTTTAGTACAGTGGAGGCCTTGAGCGTATCGAACAGTCTGTTTGCGATTGGGCCCGCCTTCAACCACGGCGCCTCAATCATACTGAAAAGTAAAGGTGACCCGGCTGCTCTGCAGAGCATCACGTGGAAGTCTTCATTTGCAGCCAGGTAGTCAGAGGATTTTGGTTGTCAACGCACTGTCCATGCGGTCGCATAACGCGCTTAGCGCGACGATCTGAGCAGGGTAGAGTAACTGTGAACCTCGTTCGGCGGCTTCGCCTTCTGGCAGCATGCGCATCCGCGTCAGATCGTCGAACTCAGGATTTGACAGCAGCGCGACGGACATCCCTGCGTTGGGCACGTTTACCAGTTTCCTGTGTCGCGACTCAATTCGAAGCTCTCGCGGCTGTATCGGGAGTCTCCACAACAGCACAAACGAACTCCTCGAAGACGGCAATGAGGCGACTCACGTCAGTTGGGGTGGTGTCGGGGCAGACGAGCATCATGTTATGGAAAGGGGTAATCACCAGACCTCGATTTAGCAGGTACAGGTGAATGATTTGCTCCAACGCTGCGTCGAGGATATGCATCGCTTCGCTGCCGCTGCGTGGAGGGTCCGGCGTGAACTGGAATTCCGTTCGGGCGCCCACCTGGGTGACGCACCAGGGTAGCTGGTGCCGTGCGATCACCGCTCGCAACCCCGTGGCGAGATGGTTGGCGAGCTGGAACATTCGCTCGTAAGCTGCCGCGGTCATAACGTCTGCTAACGTGGCCCGCATCGCGGCCATCGTGATCAGATTCGCCGTCAGCGTTGTGCCAATACCGCTGTGGCCGGGCGGCGCAGCACGCTTGGCTGCTTCGGCGCGCCGCGCTACATCTTCGGTGAAGCCGTACACCGCGCATGGCACACCGCCGCCAATGGGTTTGCCGAGCACCAGCATGTCCGGCGTCAAGCCGGATGCGCGGCTATAGCCGTTTGGGCCGCTACTGATGGTGTGCGTCTCGTCGATTAGCAGTAGAGTGCCGAACCGACGACACAATGCTTGTGCTTGCTCCCAGAATCCGGGGTCCGGCAGCACCATGCCTATGTTGGTCATCGCGGGTTCGGCTAGCAGGCAGGCAACACGTCCGTCCATTAACGCATTTTCCAACGCTGCCAGGTCGTTGAACTCGATACAGCGCGTATGCAGGGTGAGGTCGGCGACCTGACCTAGAAGGCTGTCGCGCGTGCGGGGTTCGCCGTCGATCAGATCAACGAAAACATCGTCCACCGTGCCATGGTAGCAACCGTTGAAAATCAGCAGTTGGTCCCGTCCGGTGAGCGCGCGCGCCCAGCGGATTGCGAATCGATTTGCGTCGGACGCCGACAATGCGAATTGCCAGAACGGTAAGCCAAAGCGGCGCGCGAGTTCTTCGGCAACCCAGACTCCGTCTTCGCCGGGAAGCATGGCCGTATAGCCGTGCCGTGCCTGGCGGGTAATCGCGTCCGCTACAGCCTGCGGACTGTGTCCAAACATCGCCCCGGTGTCGCCGAGGCAGAAGTCGACGTACTCATGGCCGTCCACGTCCCGCAACCGTGCGCCGCACGCTTCGGCTACATGCAGAGGGAACGGTGTCGACCAATCGTTCATCCAATGGAGAGGGACACCAAACATCAAGTGCTGCGCCGCACGTTGAGCAAGCGCTTGCGAATGCGGATTGGCCTGAGCATAGTGACGACGCTCGCGTTCATGGAGTGCGACAAGACGTTTTGCATCGAGTCTGGCCCGGGAAGGAGTAATGGAACCGTTCATCGGGGAATATTCCTGGATAAAAAGATTCGGTGGCGTTGCATGCGCAGATCAGACCAGAAGCAGTAAGTGTTCACGTTCCCATGAGCTGATGACACGGTTATACGTTGCATACTCAAGTTCTTTGACCGCGCAGAAAGCATCGACGAAACTCGTTCCCAGCACGTCACGTATCGGCTCGCACGTTCGCAGCGAGCTTATGGCGTCTTCCAGATGTCGCGGTAGTTCGTGGTTCACGTCCCAGGCACTCCCTGTGGTCGGTTCACTTGGCGCTAGTTGGTCGCGCATTCCAAGGTATCCGCAGGCCAGCGTGGCAGCCATCGCCAGATAGGGATTGACGTCAACACCGGGAACGCGATTCTCAACGCGACGGGACGCCGGGCCGGACTTCGGAACACGAATGCCGCAGGTGCGATTGTCCACACCCCAACGCACGTTGATCGGGGCCGACATGAAAGGTGCCAGTCGTCGGTACGAGTTGACATAGGGGGCGAACATCGGCATCACGTGTGGGATATAAGTTTGCAATCCTCCTATGAAGTGGTGGAAGTGGTCACTGGCGCTCCCATCTTCGCAACTGAAAATGTTGCGCCCCGTTGCCACGTCGTTGACGCTTTGATGGATGTGCATCGCACTACCGGCCTCCAGTTCCATCGGCTTTGCCATAAACGTAGCGAAGATGCCGTGCCGTAACGCAGTTTCCCGGACCGTGCGCTTGAAAAGGAAGACGCGGTCCGCCAGGTCCAGCGGCTCTCCGTGCGAGAAATTGATTTCCATCTGCCCCGGACCAGCTTCGTGGATCAGCGTCTCTACTCCGAGGTCGTGCAGTTCGCAGAATTTCGACAGTTCCATGAAGAACGGGTCGAAGTCGTTCACCGAATCGATCGAGTAGCTTTGTCTTCCCGCTTCCCGCTTACCCGTTCGACCCAGCGGCGGTTGCAAAGGCTCGTGTGGGTTCTGCTGTCGCGCTACCAGATAGAACTCCATTTCTGGTGCCACCACCGGCTGCCAGCCGTTCTGCTCATAAAGATCCAGAACCCGCCGCAACACATTGCGCGGAGCTAGCTGCACAGCGGTGCCATCCCACTCAAGGCAGTCATGAATAACCACTGCTACAGGCTCGGCAGCCCACGGGACCAGACGGGCTGTACGCGGGTCCGGCACGCAGACCATGTCCGGGTCGGTATCCCCAACGAAAGGGCCGTTGTCGGGTTGCTGGCCGTTAACCGTATTGAGCAGCACGCTCTTTGGAATGCGCATTTCGCCTGAGGCGAAGAACAGGTCGCGCGGCAGGATCTTGCCGCGCGCGATACCCGTTATGTCCGGGATCACACATTCAACCTCGTGGATGCGGTGGTGTGTCAGAAATTCGAGCAGGTCTTCTTTCATGGCGTCGGCTTCACTGGCGATTTTTGTGATCATATTTATAAAAGGTTTGCGGGTGGCAAAGATGGCAATACCTTGACCTGCGAAGTGTCCGCGGTAAGATTCCTGCCCGCGGTTTCGGATCGCTCGGCCTTGACCGGAGGCAGGAGATGCGACACCTGGACTTCGCTATCTGGGACAGGACAGCCTGCCCATCCGGTCGTCGGAATTTGATGGCCAACAACTGATCCCCGTCCGATCCCCCGGTTTTCCCGTTTCCAGTGGCACTTTGAAAGTTGACACCACGGATGCGCAATCAACTCGCTGTCGTTTGTCGAACTTTTCGACGAAGGCAGCCCCAACCGGTCGTTTACCTGCACCGACCGGCAACATCCCGCCCACTCCAGTCGAAGCCCGTTACCATGAGCAACTCGCTGGAATACTCATGGCAGCATGACTTTAGCAAGACCGTCTCCGGATTCCCGGTGCACCTAACAATTTCTTTATATCCTACATCGGTCTGCTCCCCGAAATTGCAGCATGAACTGAGATTACTGCTCCCGCTCCGCCCTCCCCGTCTGCTCCCGTTCGATTCGGCACGCCGAGACTGAACGTTGATCAATGCAGCGCGCGCAACATCGCATTCAGAAACACAGACTGTTCGTTGTACGGATCACTTGCTATGTACTCGGAATCGGAAACGGTACAACACGTTGGGTCAGGTTTATCCCAGACCCCAAACTCGACTACAACCAGATTTTCTCGTTGATTGATGGCAATCATCTGCCCGTATATACCGATTGCAGCAAACGTCCAGTCTGACACTGATGCCGGCTGCCCCTGAACTGGCGGGCGTGATTGAACTGCAACCGCTCCCGAGGGGCTGTTGGTGTTCTGAAGCGGCGCACCGATGTCGACATAGATTGGGTCAGGATTGTTGGTACCGCCAACCAGTCCGTCATCATATGCAGGACTGAACCACCACATGTAGCCGTACTGTCCATTATCGGCGTATTGCGGCTGTGCTGATGCACTCGTCCATGTCGTTGCATCACGCATCCAGTTGTCTGGAAGTACCTGAACCCCGTTGGGCAGGACGCCGTTGTTGAGAATGAACTGCCCAAACCGGCCGTAATCGCGGAGCGTGGCATTGAATCCGCTGCCGCCCGTACTCGTGCCGTTCCACGTCCACCAGTTTCCATCTGCCTCCATACCTAACGGTTGCCAGATTCGCTTTTCCATATATTCGGCGAGGCTCATCCCTGTCGCGCGCTGCACGACGAGTCCACTCAAATATGCTTCCCCCGTGCTATACAGAAACACTGTCCCGGGTTGCACCGGTGACCCGGTGGCGGGGTCAATTGCACGCGGCCTGGCCTTCATATAGTTCAGTGTGCAGGTGGGACTGTCTGCGGTTTTCATGCACTTCAGCAGATTCGGCAGGTCGGCGTTTGGATCCAATTCGTTTTCATTCCACGCGATCCCTGATGACATGCGTAGCATGTCCCGCAGGGTCACGCCTTGATATGCAGATCCGATCAGTTCTGGTATATATTTTTCTATTGGATCGGAAAGACTTGTTATATAGCCGTCTTTCAGCGCAGCACCCATGAGGGTAGACGTAACTGATTTGGACACAGACTTTCCGTCCCAAAGCGTCGAGTCGGTAATTCCCATGGCGTATCGCTCCAGCGCAATGGAGCCGTTTTTAATAACCAGCAGGCCTGTCACCTTGTTGTCCAGCATATAGTCGTCGATTGTGTTGCCGGTCTTCGGCGTACCGTTCGAATTTGTCCCATACTGATATGTCACGGCGCTCGCGATCGCCTTGACGTCGTTGGACGCCTGGTTCAACGGAAAGGTCGACGAACCCTTCCGGATCGGCTCTGTGCTAAAAAGACTCGAGCTGTGGCTGAAACCGATAACCTTCTGTTCAGTGGTCCAAGAAAACATCTGACTTGGATCAGGAAGGGATTCCGATAGTCCTCCGCTGCCCCCTCCACATGCACCGAGCAATCCGAGTGCAACGATGGTCAGACTATTCCGTCCGATACTTATCGCCCTGATGCCCATATCTTCGCCCCTTATCTTTAAACCATTGGATCCGTCATGCTCGTCGACGGTTAGCCGTGATTTGAGCAGACCAGATTTGTAACTGGTACCCTGCAGTTGAGGGGGAGTTTCGTCGGGTAGAACCTCTTTTCCCGCGCTTAAATGCCTGAATCTGTCGCTCATCGATGTGCAGGGGGCGAGCGAAAGTCACGCAGGTCGGGCGACACCGAGTGGATGATCCTGTGTCGCGAAAACGGGATCGCTAGTAATCCGGGCCACTTGACGACTGTACGATAGACACCAGGTGACGGTGCGATGGCGATCAACCTGACGCCCGTCGACTTCCCGATCCTGCACGAGAGAATGCTTCGTAACGATGAAGCTATATACCGGAGCCCTCAGAACGCCGTTGTTGTCTGAGGTCAGCACGCTTGGCAAGCCTCAGCCGGGTCCGCGCGAAGCGCATATCAGTGCGTAATCGTCCCACGAGAGATCCCAACGTCGGCCAGATCGGCTGATCTGTTGTCGTCAGAATCTGGTTGCGGCTTTTTTTGACAAAGTGATAATAGAGTCGCTTGCTACCCGCTTTCACAGACATCCCGCTTCTGGAAGACCCGGGAATCCACGATCGGTTTGCGCCCGCCCATGCCTGGCAACCCGACGCTGCCGGACGGGGTAGCCAGGAACGAATCAGCTGTAATCCGCGCAGAGTCACGAAAAGTGGCAGAAACCGGCAGCTTCATCGAAACGTCCAAAGCTTCCTTCACAAGCGGGATGCGCGTTTTTCGATACCCGTTGTCGTCTGGCGCGACAAAGACTATTCAAAAGTTGTCCAGGCACTGTCGTATCCAGGGCGAACTCTTCGATTTCAACATCGGACGACATGACACAGCCGCATATCTGCTTGCTTACCAGGTTCAGTAGTTTCCTGAACGAGCTAAATCAGGCGTCCCACGATATTGACGCATCTGTGTTCCGCTACCGTGCCTTCGATTTACTGAATGAACTGGTCCCGTTCGATTCAGGATGGTGGGGAATGTACGCTCACAGTGGAAGCGGCGAGCATATCGCTCAAGCGGCGCTCCATAACTTACCGGATTCCTTCCTCGCAGAATATGCGAACCTTGTTAGTGAAGACCCCATATGCGACCTGCTACGCCAACACGTCGGAACCACTTTCAGCTTCGCCGGTGACCTCTCCGCGAACGCAGAGAGACTTAACGCATTCGACCGAAAATACGGCCTTCATGCAGCGCTCTCGACGTGCATGCTCGACTCCGAAAGCGGAATTTTTCTGTTCTATTCGTTGTTCAGAAACCCCGGTGCCCCCCCGTTTTCCGAACAGGAGCGGCAGTTGATTGAACTTGCCACCCCGCATTTAATCCTGGCCTGGTCGCGGAACCGAACTTTCAACCAGATCAGACGGCAGCTTCACAGCACTTTAATGATCGCTACGATCGACGAGCATGGATTACTCATCGAAGCTGCCCCTGGCCTCATCCAATACATCTATAAGGAATTTCCCGATTGGGACGGACGCACATTGCCCTCGGTGATCAGACACTGCATTTCAATTGAGGGTTGCGCCGCATACTTTCGCGGGAAATATATTTGCGCGAAACGGGAAACCGATAGCGGCCGGATGGTGCTGGCGCTGATGCCTCCGGCAAGCCAGGCATCTGTATTGACTCCACGCGAACAGGCCGTTGCTTCGGCGTTTTCGGCTGGAAAATCATACAAGGAAGTAGCAATTGATCTGGCAATTTCCCCCTCGACGGTGCGATCTTACCTCCAACAGTGTTATTCAAAACTGAATGTCCGGAACAAGGTCGAATTGCACCTGGCGCTTCAAATGCAGCGCCTTTAACGATGTGCCGCCCGGCTCTGCCAGTGGGGAACCGGCAATTTCCCTGTATCGCCCTCCAAACAAGGTACATCAGTCCAGGCAAGCACCCGTTCAACGGGCGTTCAGCGACCGCACCGAGCGCCGCAGCGGCATGAAGCAGAACGCCCACACAACGCCGCGGAGGCGGCAACACTCCGGGTCACCAGATTTCACTTCGGGCGCAGCAAAGGATGACTTTGACACGCCGTGATCATCCCTTCGCATCGGCCGGGCGCGGCTGATCGCCGTTGTGCTCGATCCAGCCGCCGCCGAGTGCCTGGTACAACGTGACCAGGTTCTGGAGGCGCTGCATGCGCGCGGCGATCAACGACTGCTGCGACGAATACAGATCGGTCTGCGCGGTCAGCACCGACAGATAGCTGTCGACACCATTCATATATCGCAAATCCGAGAGAGCGAGGCGGCGTTGGTCGGCATATGCGTTGCGCTCGAGCGCCTGGATCTGCTGGTCGTACGTGCCGCGCGCCGCAAGGCCGTCCGCCACTTCGCGGAACGCCGTCTGGATCGCCTTTTCATACGTGGCGATCTGGACGTTCTTCTGGATGTTGGCGAGATCGAGGTTGGCCTTGTTCTGGCCGCCTTCGAAGATCGGCACCGTGATCGACGGCGCGAAACTCCACGCCGCCGAACCCGGCTTGAACAGCCCGCCGAGCGTCGGACTCAGCGTCCCGAAACTGCCGGTCAGCGAGACCTTCGGGAAGAACGCCGCGCGCGCCGCGCCGATGTTCGCGTTGGCCGCGAGCAGATTCTCCTCGGCCTCCATGATGTCCGGACGACGCGCCAGCAGATCGGCCGGCAGACCCGCCGGAATATCCGTGAGGAGATTCTGGTTGCCCAACGTCAGACCCGCCGGCAGATCGACCGGTAACGGTTCGCCCAGCAGCACCACCAGCGCGTTCTCAGCCTGAGCCCGCAAACGCGCCTGCGACTGCAGATTGGCGCTCGCCTGCTCGACCACCGTTTGCGCCTGGCGCAGATCGAGTTCCGAACCGGTGCCGTTATCGAACTGCAGCCTGGTGATCCGATACGATTCCTGCGCGGTATTCAGCGTGCCTTGCGTGACCTTCAGCAGGTCGTCCAGTTCGAGCACCGTCAGGTACTGGTTCGCCACCTGCGAGACCAGCGAGATTTCCGCCGCCTTGCGCGCCTGAGCCGTCGCCAGATACTGAGCCAGAGCCTGATCTTTCAGACTCTGAATCCGCCCGAAGAAGTCGATTTCCCACGACGCGTTCAGACCGACCGAGTACGAATTGGAAATCGTCTGGTTGAAGAGCGACAGGTCTTTCGGCGTACGCGATTTGGTTTGCGAAGCCGCCGCGTCAAGCGTTGGTAACAGGCCGGCACGAACGATCCGGAACTGCGCCTGCGAGGCCTGCATGGTCAGCACCGACACACGCAGATCGCGGTTGTTCTTCAGCGCGATTTCGATCAGCCGCTGCATGCGCGGATCGACGAAGAAATCACGCCAACCGATGTCGGCCGCAGCCTGCCCGTTTGGGATGCGCGCGCCCGCCATAGCACCAGGCTTCTGCGGGTCCGGCTGGGTCGCGCCCGGCTGCGTGTCGTACACGCCGCCGGCCGGAAAGGTCGCCGTCACGGGTGGCGCCGGGCGCTCGTACTTCGGCGCCATCGTGCAACCCGCCGCGAACAACGCAACCGCCACTGCAATCAGAGTATGTTTTTGCATCTCAGTGTCCGTCCTTGCCAGAGCCTTCATCAGTCGAGCCGCCAGCCGAACCGGCGCCCTGGCTGTCATGCGGATGGTGCTGGCTATAATGTGCGAGCGCCTCGTCCGGGTCTTCCCTCTCACCGCCGAATTTCGCGCGGACCACGACGAAGAACATCGGGATCATGAAAATCGCGAGGAACGTCGCCGTCAACATCCCGCCGATCACGCCGGTACCGATTGCGTGCTGACTGGCCGAACCCGCGCCGTGACTGATCGCGAGCGGCATCACGCCGAGAATGAAGGCGAGCGAGGTCATCAGGATCGGACGCAACCGCTGGCGCGCTGCTTCCAGCGCGGCTGCGACCGGTCCCATGCCCTGACCCTGTTGCAGTTCACGGGCGAACTCCACGATCAGAATCGCGTTCTTCGCCGAGAGCCCCACCGTGGTCAACAGACCCACCTGGAAGAACACGTCGTTCTCGAGCCCGCGTAGCATAGCGGCCAGCAGTGCGCCGATCACGCCGAGCGGCACCACCATGATCACGGAGAACGGGATCGACCAGCTTTCATACAGTGCCGCGAGACACAGGAACACGACCAGGATCGAGATGCCGTACAGAATCGGCGCCTGCGAACCGGACTGGCGTTCCTGCAACGACAGGCCCGTCCATTCGTAGCCGATACCCGCCGGCAGCTTCGCCACGAGTGCTTCCATGGCTGTCATGGCCTGACCGGTCGACTTGCCCGGTGCAGCCGCGCCCTGGATTTCCACCGCTGAGACGCCGTTATACCGTTCGAGTTTCGGCGAACCGTAGGTCCAACGACCGGAAGCAAAGGTGTTGAAAGGCACCATGCTGCCCGAGCCGTTTCGTACGTACCACCTGTTGAGATCGTCCGGCGTCATCCGGAAAGGCGCGTCGGCCTGCACGTATACCTTTTTGATACGGTTGTCGGTATCGAGGAAATTGTTCACGTAGGCCGAACCCCATGCGACCGAAAACGTCTGGTCGATCAATGACGACGGCACGCCGAGCGCCTCGGCCTTTTCGCGATCGATCTCGACCCTGTACTGCGGACTATCGTCCAGTCCGTTGGGGCGCACGCCCATCAATACCGGGTCTGTGGCAGCCATCCCGAGCAACTGGTTTCGGGCCGCCATCAGTGCCTCATGTCCGAGGCCGGCGCTATCAGTGAGCTCGAAGTCGAAACCCGAGGCCGTCCCGAGTTCGGGAATCGAAGGCGGATTCACCGGCATCACCATCGCGTCCTTGTAGTCCACGTAGCGCTCATACACACGCTCTCCCACTGACTGTACCGTCTGGTCGGCGCCCTGGCGCTGTGAGTAATCCTTCATGCGCACAAACACCAGCCCGGAGTTCTGACCATTACCCGCGAAGCTGAAACCGTTGACCGTGAAGACCGACTCGACAGCGCTTTTTTCCTCCTTGAGCAGGTAGTCGGAAATGTTGGCGAGCGTTCTCGCGGTCGTCTCCTGCGTCGAGCCCGCCGGCGTCTGTACGATCACGAAGAAGCTGCCCTGATCCTCGTCCGGCAGGAACGACTTGGGCAGTTTGACGAACAGCAGGCCGACCGCGACAATCACCGCCACATAGATGATCAGCCACCGGCCCGAGCGTCTGATCACGTGGTGAACGCCCGCGTGATACCTGTCGCGACTCCTGTCGAAGGTGCGGTTAAACCAGCCGAAGAAGCCCTTCTTCCCTTCGTGATGATCTTGAGGAATCGGCTTGAGAATCGTTGCGCACAGCGCCGGGGTGAGGATCAACGCGACCAGCACGGACAGCACCATCGCCGCCACGATCGTCAGCGAGAACTGCCGGTAGATGGCGCCGACCGAACCGCCCGAGAATGCCACTGGCACGAACACCGCCGACAGCACGAGCGCCACGCCGACCAGCGCGCCGGTAATCTGGTCCATCGCCTTGCGGGTGGCTTCGCGAGGTGACAAACCCTCTTCCGCCATCACCCGCTCGACGTTCTCAACCACCACGATCGCATCGTCGACCAGCAGGCCAATTGCCAGCACGAGACCGAACATCGAGAGCGTGTTGATCGAGAATCCGGCGACGTTCATGATCGCGAACGTGCCGAGCAGCACCACCGGCACCGCGATCGTCGGAATCAGCGTGGCGCGCAGGTTCTGCAGGAACAGGTACATGACCAGAAACACGAGCACGATACCTTCGAGCAGCGTCTTGACCACTTCCTCGATCGACAGACGCACGAACGGCGTCGTGTCGTAAGGATAATTGACGACAAGCCCCGGCGGAAAAAACTTCGAAAGCTGGTCAATCTTCTGGCGCACCAGTTTCGCGGTCTGTAGCGCGTTCGCGCCGGTCGCAAGCTGGATGCCCAGGCCCGCCGTCGGCCGCCCGTTGTACTTCGTGTCCAGGTTATAGGTCTCACCACCCAGTTCGACGCGCGCGACGTCCTTGACGCGCACCTGCGAGCCGTCCTGGTTTACTTTCAGCAGGATGTTGCCAAACTGCTCGGGTGTACGCAGCAAGGTCGCTTCCGTGACAGTGGCCTGCAGTGTCTGTCCGGGAACTGCCGGCGTTCCGCCAAGCTGGCCGGCGGCCACCTGTACGTTCTGTGCCTGCAGCGCGGTCGTCACGTCAACGGGCGTCAGCCCCAGGTTCATGAGCTTCGCCGGATCCAGCCAGATACGCATCGCATACTGCGATCCGAACAACGTGATAGTTCCAACACCATCAATGCGGCTGATCGGGTCCTGGATATGCGACGCCACATAGTTGGTAAGGTCGATGCTCGTCATGTTGCCGTTTCCGGTGCCGAACGCCATCACCAGCAGGAAACTGCTGCTTGACTTGGTGACCTTCGCGCCGAGTTGCTGAACGGCCTGGGGCAACGACGGCGTAGCGAGCTGTAACTTGTTCTGTACCTGTACCTGCGCGATGTCCGGGTTGGTACCTGCGGCGAATGTCAGCGTGACCGTCGCTGTGCCTGAATCGTCGGAAGCGGATGACAGGTACAGCAGATGGTCAAGACCACTCATCTGTTGCTCGATCACCTGCGTGACCGTATTTTCGACTGTTTCCGCCGAGGCACCTGGGTACGTCGCCGAGATCTGTATCGAAGGTGGTGCAATGGTCGGATACTGGGCGACGGGTAAGGTGAAAATGGACGCCACACCTGCCAGCATCAGTATGACGGCGATCACCCAGGCGAAAATCGGGCGATCGATAAAGAACTTTGCCATGAAGCGGACCCCTGTTATTGCGCGTCAGACGCGGCGGACGCGACAGCTACGCCGCTGCCAACCCTTGCACCGTTTGCCTCCGGTGAGGCTTCCGTCGCGGCAGGTGCAGGCGGCAACTGCGCCGCGACTGCCTTGACGGGCGCGCCGGGCTGGACCTTGCCGGCGCCCTGCACGATGACGCGATCACCCGGATTCAGACCGCTTTCGACGACCCAGTACTGGCCATACGTTGTCGCCGTCTGCAACACGCGCAGTTGTGCCTTGTTGTCTTTATCGACGACCAGCGCAGCAGGCTGACCCTTCGGGTCGTGCGTAACGCCCACTTGTGGCACGAGCAGCGCCCTCCCATTCACACCCTCCTGGATGCGCGCACGTACAAACATGCCCGGCAGCAGCACGTGGTTCCTGTTCGGGAATACAGCCCGGATCGTCACGGAGCCGGTGCCCTGATCGACCGTCACATCGGTGAACTGCAACGTGCCCTGCTCCGGATATGTGCTGCCGTCTTCCAGAACCAGCGAGACACGCGCCGAGTCGGCGTCGTCCGTCTTCAGACGGTCTTCCTGGATTTCGCGGCGCAGCCTGAGACCCGCCAGGCTCGATTGCATGAGGTCGACGTAGACCCGGTCGAGCTGCTGGACCGTGGCCATCAACGTGGCCTGACCTGCCTGTATGTATGCGCCCGGCGTGACTTGCGACATACCCACCTGCCCCGTCACCGGCGATACGACATCCGTGTAGCCGAGATTGATCTGCGCGGTGTCGACGGACGCCTCGCCCGCTGCGACGTCCGCCGCAGCCTGGCCTTGCGCGGCGACGGCGTTGTCGTAGTCCTGCCGGCTGATGGCGCTTGCCGCGACCAGCACCTTGTAGCGGTTAGCCTGCGCAGTGGTGGACGCGAGGTTGGCCTTCGCCTTCGCCAGCGCCGCCTTCGCACTGTTCAGTGCGGCGATGTAGGGTGCCGGATCAATCTTGTAGAGACGCTGCCCAGCCTTCACCTGCGCGCCCTCGGTGAATTCGCGGCGCAGCACAATGCCATCGACCCGCGCCCGCACCTGCGCGACGAGAAACGCACTGGTACGGCCGGGCAATTCGGTTACGACGGGAACGGCTTGCGGCTCGACCGTAATCGTGCCGACTTCAGGAACCTGCGGCGTGGAGGCCGTTTCTTGCTGTCCGCACGCTGCCAGAAGCACGGCGGCGGTCGCGGCACAGACCAGGCGGAATGATTTCCGTTTTTGCATTGGAGTCCTATATTGTTGACGCTCTTTCGAGCGGCACTCTTCGATGCAGCGGCGGCGATGCGAAATGTCGTCTGCCTTCGATCAGATGTGTCAATGGATCACGACGTGTTGCGCATCGTGCCGGGCGCGATTGACGACCCGGAGTGTTATCGGTGACGCGAACCCGTCAGCCATCGGAAAGTCGTCCGGCTCACGACAGACGACGAAAACGCAGCATCGACGGACGTCAGTCGCCTGTCGGTCCGGATGCCTGCTTCGCCTTATGTGCAATCGCCACTCATGCCCGCGGGTGCTGCTCCGTCTGGCGCGTCCGTCACCTGAACTGGTAGAGATAAACCAGATTCGCGTCCACGACGAACCGTTTGCCAACCAGCGGGCTATCAGTGATGCCGCTTCCGAGATGCGAGACGCCAACATCGAGACTAACCATCTGGCTATCCGCGATTTGATACGCGAAGCGCGTGCCGACCGAGATTTTCGAGGTTGCAGAGCCCTGATACGCAGGTCGCCCGATGCGCACCTCGGTTGGGCTGACGCCGTAGTAATAATTGACGTACTCGCTGCTCAGCCACTCTGCGGTGATGTGAGGTTCCAGCGTCCATTTGCCAGCCTGAAATTCTTTCCGGAAATCCAGGCTCGCCTGGTGTCCCTTGTTGCCACTAAACAGATAACTGCTGGACAGCGTCCCGAGTGCGCTCTCCCACGCGAGCGCGGGTCCATACCAGAAGGTGGCTGAATCGCGGTTCTGCATGCCATTCAGAATCGGTGCATCGGACTGCCGGTATCCCTCGAGAATTCCAACGCGCCCACGCAGTGCGACCGAGACCCCATCCCACTGGCCGACCTTCAGGTCAACCGTGGTCCCGATAGCACGTACCCACTTGTTGTCGAAGTAGAAGAACGGAAGAGGAGTGACCTGCGCGCGATAGCCTTTGTACGGCATTGTCTGGACTTCCGCGCCAGCGCCCAGACCCCAGTGAGTGACATTCGTCGCGTTGCTGAGGACCGTAAAACCGGAATTGTTGTCCCCGGCGCCGTCATCCGCGAAGGCTGCACCGGGAATAACCAGAAGTGACGTAACGAACAGGAGTGCCCGGCATGCGCGGCTCGGAATCCTCTGCTCCGCCGTGGCCGGCACCGTGTGCCTTGCACCGGTCACAAGGAGAGTCTGTGACCGTAGCCATGAGCGTACGACTGGCGCAAAACCCGTGGCATCGGAGCGCCGTCTGGAAGAGCGTGGATTCAAGGTGCGGAGCCAGGACTGCCCAGGTTCAGGATGCGATGGCCCGTCGCAATGATTCGGCGCACCCATTGCGTTGCGGTGCGAAGCATCGGGGGCAGCAGAAAGACGCCCTGCGCGCTTCAGCGGGACCAGCCTGCTGCCGTGATACTGCGATTTCAGCGAAATAGTCATTCAGGAACCTCCGTTCAGGGGTTCCAAGACTAAGAAGGAAATTCAACGGCATGATGTGCGGTATGTTTCGGCGTAGATACAATGTGTCAGCGTTGACATATTCAGCGCGAACGGCCGACATCTTTGGGGGGCCGGTCAGGGTTAGCATTTGAGGATGAATTCCATGCCGCACATACTGGTGGTCGACGACGAGGAGGACATCAGGTCCCTGTTGACTGGTTTTTTTCGCAAACACGGCCATCAGGTCAGCGTTGCGACCGACGGAGAAAGCCTTTTCGCAGCGCTTGATACGCAGCCGGTGGATATTGTCATCCTCGACGTCATGCTGCCTGGTGAGGACGGCTTCAGCATTTGCCGGCGGCTACGCACGATATCCAGGGTGCCGGTCATCATGCTCACGGCAGTCGCCGACCACGTCGACCGCGTCGTAGGTCTGGAAATCGGAGCTGACGACTACCTCGTCAAGCCGTTCGATGCCAGGGAGCTGCTCGCGCGCGTCAAGGCCATCCTGCGCAGGGCAGCGCAGCCGGAGCTGCCTGTGACGGGCACGGCCTCCAGGCCAGTACTCTCGTTTGCCGGGTGGCGCCTGGATATTGCCCGGCGCGAACTCCGTTCGTCGGAAAATACGCTCACGATCCTGTCGAGTGCCGAATTCGACCTCCTGCTCGCGTTCGCGGAAAACCCGCAACGCGTGCTAACGCGCGATCAGTTGCTCGATCTGGCACGTGGCTCGTCATATGAGGTCTACGATCGAAGCATCGACGTCCAGGTGGGCCGCCTTCGCCGGAAACTCGATACTGGCGACGACGAACCCTCCATCATCCGCACCGTGCGGGGTGGCGGCTATCTGTTTACTCCAACGGTGCGACGGGGATGAATGCGCGCTTACGACTGCCAGATACGATTGGCTGGCATATAGCCCTGACAGTGGGTGCAGCCATTGTCGGCGTGCTTGTTCTTAGCGCGCTGTTCAACCGGTTTGCGGGTGTCTGGTCCCGACCGTCGGTCGAGGAAACGGCGCTACTTGGCAGGGCCAACGATATAGTGCGAATGGTCGAGATCGCCCCCGAAACGTACCGCCAACCGCTCGCGAGCGCGGTACGGATTCCAGCGGTTACGGTCGACTGGTACCCGGAGAATTCGGGGCCGGCACGTGTCTTCGCTACATCACCGATGGACGAGGACGAGGCAGACCTGGCCAAAGGCTTCGAGATGGACGGGCACCCGCGCCGACTGTTTCTGTTCGAATCCGATACCCGCTTGCCCAGTGGTCTGCGATACGACAGGGCAGCGCACCCGCACGCCTATTTCCTCGCGGTTGAACTTCGTGACCGCAGTTGGATTGTGTTTATTGCCACGCGCCGTCTCTGGGGGTTGTCCGAGCCAGCACAGATAGCCATTGCACTTTCCTTCGTCGCGGTTTCGATCCTTGCCGCATCCGCGCTTGCCACCCACTATCTCTCCAGGCCCATCAGGCGGTTCGCCGAAGAGCTTCGCACGTTTGGCGGCGATCCGCGGGCCGGCCCTGTTCGCGAAGCGGGTCCTCGGGAATTGCGTGCCGCGATTGCTGCGTTCAATGCCTTGCAGGCGCAACTCCGAAAGTTCGTTGAGGACCGTACCGCAATGCTGGCAGCGATGTCACATGATCTGCGCACGCCGCTCACCAAGATCCGGCTTCGCGGAGAGTTCATTGAAGACGAGGACCAAAGGGCCCGCCTTTTCCGGGATGTCGACGATCTGCAGGCCATGGCAGATTCGGCATTGTCCTTTTTCAGGGACGATTTCAAGGACGAAGAGCCGACTGTATTCGACTTCGCGGGGCTTTTGCGCGCGATGGCAGACGATTACGGCGACCATGGCAAGCCCGTTTCGTACATGGGACCGGATCGTCTGGCATTCAGCGGTCGACCATTCTCGTTAAGACGCGCCTGCATGAACCTTGTGGACAACGCCCTGAAATACGGTGATTGTGCGGAACTGGAGCTCCATCGGCATCAGGATCAGATTAGCATCAAGGTTAGCGACCGCGGGCCCGGTATCCCGCCCCATGCGTTTGACCAGGTGTTCGTGCCGTTTTTCCGTCTGGAAAGATCCCGCAACCGGATGACGGGTGGAATGGGGCTGGGGCTTACGTCAGCGCGGGCCGTTGTCCGCGCGCACGGTGGCGATATCGTGCTGTCGAACCGTAGAGGTGGCGGTCTGGAAGTGAGCGTGACACTTCCGATCAATTTGTAACCTGTGGCGTTGGGGCTTCATGCGCCATCCGCGATGTGAATCAGCGCAGACAGAGTCTAGGGACGTCCAGGAGCGCGCCATGCAAACTGAAATTTTCGCATGCTCCGCAACGCACGAACGTCACAAACCGGGGCGTAGATAGGCGACAAGGCACCCAGGCTACGCCGGCCACCATGCCGGTTGATACATCAGGCTTTCTTGATCACGAGCGTCAGCGACGCCGCCAGCGCAGCGGCAACCGCGAGGACCCCTGCCATCGCCCAGATACCGGCAGAAAACGTCCCGGTCGACTGCTTCAGAAAACCGACGAGGTAGGGACCGGCGAACCCGCCGAGCGTACCGATGGAATTGATGAACGCGAGCCCGCCGGCGGCCGCGACACCAGTCAGGAAGCGGGTCGGGATCGTCCAGAAGATCGCGCGTGCGGAACTGACCGCGATGACCGCCAGGCTCAGACCGACGATCTCGATTACGATACCGTTTGCGACGGCGGACAATGCGAGACCGATCGCACCCAGCAGGCACGCGCTGACGAGATGGAACACCCTGCGGCCGCTGCGATCGACTGCGCGCGCCCAGATCAGCATCCCGAACACGGCCGCGATATACGGAATCGTCGACAGCGCCCCGATGCGAACAAGGTTGAACCCGTGCCCTTTCAAAATAACCGGCAGCCAGATGCCAATCCCATACGACCCGAGCACGAAGCCGAACTGGATCGCAGCCAGCAGCAGTACGCGACCATCCCTCAATGCGCTGAACAGCGCCCTTTTCGGCTTCTCCCGTGGCTCTTCCTGCAGCATCGTCACGAGTTCGGTGCGCTCTTCCTGCGTCAACCAGTATGCATCCTTCGGATCGTCGCGCAGCCACGCCAGCACCGCAAATCCAATCACCACGGCGGGAACGCCCTGCACGATGAACATCCACTGCCAGCCATGCAGACCGGCCATGCCGTCGAGACCGAGCAGCGCGGCCGATAGCGGGCCGCCCAGTACCGACGACAGTGGCACGCCGAGCATGAAGAACGCAAGCACGCGCACGCGGTACTGCGCAGGGAACCAGCACGCAAGGAAAAATGTGACACCCGGGAAGAAGCCTGCTTCGGCAATCCCGAGCAGCAGGCGCAGGACGTAGAAGCTTGTCGGGCCTTGTACCAGGCAAGTCGCGGTAGAGGCAAGACCCCACGTGATCATGATTCGCGCGAGCCAGCGGCGCGCGCCATACCTGTACAGCGCGAGATTGCTCGGGATTTCGAACAGGCAGTATCCCGCGAACAGTACGCCGGCGCCCCAACCGAATTGCGCGGGTGTCAGGCCGATGTCCTGATTCATCGTCAACGCGGCGAAGCCGACGCTGGTCCGGTCGATGTAATTGAAGATAAATGCGAGCGTCAGCAACGGCAGGAGGCGCCAGGCATTCTTGCGCAGCGCGCGTTGCCTGACCGCTTGCTGATTCAGCAGATAAACGGAGGACGAGTCCGTCTCAATTGATTCGGAATACATATTAAAATCCTTCGATGAATGCGTGTGATGATCCGACTGTTTATGTACCGCGGTTTGCGTCAGCGAACCACGGTCCGGGCGACTCCAACGCGGATATCGAATGCATCGCCCCGCGGTGCGGAACTGTGCGCCGGAACACCGCCGGGCAACGGGTGCCATGCACCCGCCGGCCCCGTCGCGGCCTTCGTCGAATGTCTCCGGTTTGTTGTCGTAACACGGCGGGCCTCGCAACACCCTCCAGACAGCCTTTTACGCCGCGCGGATCGCCTCGGCGACCTGCTTGCCGAACGCACTGCAGCCCGTCGTGCCGCCGAGATCAGCGGTACGGGTAGCCGGGTTCTCAAGCACCGCGTCGGCGGCGACCTCGATCGCGTCGGCCGCGGCGACGAAGTTCGGCTTCTGGCGATGCGTGCCGATCCAGCGCATCAGCATTCCGACCGAGAGGATCATCGACGTTGGATTTGCCCTGTCCAGGTTCTGGATATCCGGTGCCGAACCGTGTTGCGCCTGCGCGCAGCACAGGCTGTCGCCGGCCATGATGGAGCCGCCGAGCCCGAGACTGCCAGACAGTTCTGCTGCGAGATCGCTGATGATGTCGCCGTAGAAGTTCGTCGCCACGAGCACGTCGAAGCGTTCCGGATTGCGTACCAGATGCGCGGTCGACGCGTCGACAAGCAGATCGTTCAGTTGCACTTCCGGGAAGTCTTTCGCGACGTCGCGCACGCATTCGAGGAACAGACCGTCCGTCATGTGGAAGCTGTTCGCCTTATGGATCGCAGTCACTTTCTTCCTGCGCTTCATCGCCAGTTCGAACGCGCGGCGCGCGATACGCTCGCTGCAATGACGCGTGATCCTGCGCACCGACAGCGCCATGTCCTTCGACGGCATCATTTCGCCCCAGCCGAGGTGCATGTTGCGGTCCGGATAGAAACCTTCGGTTGCCTCACGCATGATGACCAGGTCCATGGTCTTGCCTTCGCGCATGTTCGACGTGAGAAACGGGCGTGTGCGCGACGGACGGACGTTTGCATACAGATCGAGATCGCGGCGGAACGCGGCGGACACGTTTCGGCCACCCTTGTCTGGCGACGGGTAGTCGGCATGCGACACGGTGCCGAGGATCAACCCATCGTAGGCGGTCGCCTTTTCGAGCACTTCCGGCCGCAGCGTTGTGCCGTACCTCTCGAGGCTCGCGAAACCAATGTCTTCATAATCGTATTGCAACTCGAGGTTGAACGTGCGATCTGCCTTCTGAAGCACGTCGATCGACGCGGCGATGATTTCCGGGCCGATGCCGTCTCCGGGACAAACGAGGATACGCATGATGAATGACTCTGGTTATTGCGAAGAAGTTTGATGTTCGGCCGATACGGGCCGCGTTTCGCCGCTGTCGGCGAGCGTGCGAGTCGCGTCGCCCCGCGCGTAGATCCACAGGATCTTCATCGGGTTCGTCGTCGACACGTTGCGGAAGCGATGCGGCACGTTTGGCGGGATGAAGGTCGTATCGAGCGGCTGCAGCCGGTACTCGAGCCCGTCAATGTCGAGGATCGCGTCGCCTTCAATGAGCACTACGCTTTCCTGACAGTTATGGCTGTGAAACGGAATCTCGACACCGGGCGCGAACGACGTATAGCCGGTAATGAAGCTGTCCGAGCCGACGGATTTTCCGACGAGCGGCGTCGTGCTCGCACCACCGCCGCGATCGTAAGTCGGCAAATGGTCGGGTTTCAACAGCACGGCGCCCGAGGGGGTCTTGATCGTCATAATGTGCTCCGGTTTAAGTAACTGGTTCAGCGCGCCGGGCCGACCCAGACAGTTTTGATGTTGGAGAATTCGCGAATTCCAACCGCTCCGAGTTCACGGCCATAGCCCGATTGCTTGATGCCGCCGAACGGCAGCCGCGCGTCCGACGCGACCAGCCCGTTGATGAACACAGCGCCCGCTTCGATGCGGCGAACCAGTTGCTTCGCGCGGTCGAGATCACCGGTCCACAACGCGGCGCCGAGTCCGAATTCTGTCGCGTTCGCAAGCGCGACCGCCGCATCAACGTCCTCTACGCGCAGGACCGCGGCAACCGGGCCGAAAGTTTCCTCGCATGCTGCAACCATGTCCGGCGCGACGTGATCGAGCACGGTCGGAGCGTAGAAGAAGCCCTTGCCCGGTAGTGCCTGGCCGCCTGCCTTCAGGACCGCGCCGGCAGCGACGGTGCGCTCGACCTGACTATGCAGTTCATCGCGCAGGTTCGAGCGGGCCATCGGGCCGATGGTCGTCGCGCGGTCAGTCGGATCCCCGACCTTCAGTTCCGCGACACCGGCGCAGAACCGTTCGACGAACTGATCTGCAACCGCCGCGTCGACGATGAAGCGCTTTGACGAGATGCAGCTCTGGCCCGTGTTCGAGAACCGCGCCTTCACGGCAGCCTTCGCAGCGGCTTCAACGTCCGCGTCTGCCAGCACGATGAACGGATCGGAGCCACCGAGTTCGAGTACCTGCTTTTTCATCGCGCGCCCTGCTTGCGATGCGACGAGCTTACCAACCGCGGTCGAGCCCGTCAGCGTGACCGCTGCGATCCGCACGTCGTCGATCAACGCGGCAACATCGTTCGGCTCGATCAGCAGCGATGCGACCAGCCCGGTCGGCACATCGGCTTCCGCGAAAACCGAGTTGATCGCGAGCGCGCATTGCGGCACATTGCCCGCATGCTTCAGTATCGCGCCGTTGCCCGCGCAAAGCGCCGGTGCTGCGAAACGGATGAACTGCCACAGCGGGTAGTTCCACGGCATGATCGCGAGCACCACGCCGAGCGGGTCATAGACGACGAAGCTCTCGCTCGCGTTGCTCGGGACCGCCTCGTCGGCGAGATACTGCGCCGCGTGTTCCGCATAAAAAGCGCACGTCAATGCGGACTTCTCAATCTCGGCTTCGGCCTCGACGATCGGCTTGCCCATTTCCAGGGTGATCAGGCCGGCGAGCTCGGCCTTGCGGCGCAACAGTACGTCGCCGATCCGCGCGACGACCGCCGCACGCGCGAGCAGCGGCTCGCGCGCCCAGCTCCGCTGGGCGGTTTGCGCGTCAGCGAGCGCCTGCTCGATCCGCGCCGGCGTGTCGGCATCGAAAGTGGCCACGACGGTTTCGGTGGCCGGGTTCAGAGTACGAAACATGAGAGGGTGCCTTTGATGACGGGGGAATTCAGAGGGTCGGTCCGGCGAAACCGTACAGATTCGCCGGGTTCTCGACGAGGATTCGGCGACGCAGCACATCTGTCATCGCCCAGACAGACAACCGGTCGAGCGCGTGCGCCGCATCGACATTGCGGAACGGCTCGATCTGCGAAAGATCACCGCCACGGCTGATCGCGCTGCCGGTATGCGGCCAGTCGGATGCCCAGACCATCCGGTCGGGTCGCGCGTCAATCAACCGGATCGCGAACGGGTCGAGATCCGTGTAATGGGGTGATTGCTTCGATGCGCGATACGGCGCCGACAGCTTCACGTACGCGTGCCCGGCGCTAACCAGGGCGATCGCGATGTCGAACGCGCCGGGCTGCGCAAACTGACCCGCAGTGCGCACGCCGGCGAAGTGGTCGAGCACGACGGGCACCCCAAGCTCCGCGATGCCGGGCGCCATCGCGGCAACCATGTCGATATCCGTGTAGATCTGGATCGCCCATCCGAACGGGCCGACCACGCCCGCTGCACGTCGAAGCTGGTCGAGCGTGACCGGGTGATCGCGCTCGCGATGCACTGCGAGATTCAGCCGGATACCGCGCACGCCCTGATCGTGCATAGCCTGCAGCCCGGCGTGCGTCGTCGTCGCCGGATCGATCACCGCGACGCCGCGCGCGCGGTCCGGGCCAAGCTGGCGCAGACCGTCGAGCAGCGCGGCGTTGTCGATGCCGTACACGCTCGGTTGCACCAGGACGACTCGCTCGATGCCGAGCCTATCCTCGAACGCGTTCAGATCCGCGACACGGGCGGTGCCTGGCGTATATGTGCGATCCACCACGTACGGAAACCGCCCTGCGTCGAACAGATGAACGTGGCAGTCGCAACTGCCGGCAGGCAACGAATACGCAGGCCGGCTCGTGCGATCGAGCAGCCCGGCGTTCACGGCCGCACCCGTAATGACGGCCCGCGCGGCGAGCGCACACGCGCTGGACAATGTGAGTCAGCCGATGGCCGACAGGCCAGCGCCGGATTGCAACCTTCGATGCACATAGGTCTCCTGGAACACACATGATTGGCAAAGCGATGGATGGTATTTTATCGATTCAAACTACCATGTAAAGGTTTTTTGCAACACTAAAGTACCGATCAGTGTAAACCTCTACGTCTCGATGTCTGCGAGGAATTCGTCATCTGCATGCCTGCTAGCCGCGATTGCCCGGAATGGCTCGAAATACCTCGGCTGCGCAGCGGCAGCGTGACTCGAATCATTTCGGTATATTGTCAATTTCAAGTACCAATCTATGTGTGTGCTAACATCTGTGGCGCATACAACATCCAGAAGACAGCATGGCCCGCCCACTTCCAGACATCCTTGCGGCGAACATCCACCAGCACATTGCCAGCGTCGGCCTCATGCCCGGTACGCGCCTGCCTGAGCGCGCGCTAGCGGACCAGTTCAACGTGTCCCGCTCGCCAGTTCGGGAGGCATTGAAACGGCTCGCGGCACAGGAGATCGTGTTTGCGCATCCAGATGGCGGCTACGCTGTCGCGGAGGGGGCGTTGACACCGGCAGCCGAAGACATCGCCCCACCCACTATCGACGACAGCGAGGCGACCTATCTCGCGATTGCCGAAGACCGACTGGCCGGAAAGCTCGCGGACCGCTTCACCGAGAACGAGCTGATTCGCCGCTACGGCGTTACGCGCGCGCAACTGAATGCGATCCTGAGACGGATGGCACAGGAGGGATGGATCGAACGCAGGCCTGGACACGGCTGGATGTTTTTGTCGGTGCTGACGTCGGCCGAAACATATCGGCAGGGGTATCGCTATCGGTTGCTGATCGAGTCCGCCGGAATCCTGGAGCCGACCTTCAGGCTCGACCGCGACGCGCTGCTGCGTTGTCGCGCGGAACAGGAGGCATTAACTAACGGTGAAGTGCGTACCGCGTCGCCGGCGGCGCTGTTCGATGCGAACAGCCGGTTGCACGAAACGATCGCCGCGTGCTCGGGCAATGTGTTCATTCTCGACGGGTTGCGCCGTCTTGATCGACTGCGCAGGCTGATGGAATACCGCAAGGCGGTCGATCGCGATCAGGCCGAACGGCGTTGCCGCGAGCACCTGACGCTGATCGATCTGCTGCTCGCTGACCAGCGCGAGGCAGCGGCCGATTTTCTGAAGCTGCACCTGCGCAATGCGGCGCGCGAAAAGACGTAGGAGTGAGCGGGCTGCGGTTAATCCGCGACGCCGCCGCGCGCTGGCGAATGCTCGTTACCCCGTCACCGGGTCGAACAAGATCCAAGTTGCGGCAGGAATTCCGGACAGCAGCAGACGCCAAACACCATGGCGTCTTTCGGGTCGAACACCCACCGTTGGTGATTGCCACCTTCAGGGTGTGGCACCCGTGTCTGTCAGACAACATCGGGTAAAGTAAGGCTTGCCGTTTCGATCGCAGCATTTTTCTGCGGAATTCGCACCCGGACGAGACGTTCCAGTCTGGCATTGCACTCGGCGAATGTCTTCGATGAAATGCCTCCTATCTGATCATCGTAGACCTGTGCGATGCGTTCAAGCGTTTTCATGGCGCACTGGTCGGGATGCCAGCACTCGTGATACTCCGCGTCGTGCGCCAACGTTTAAGAACCTTCTCGGCGGCACAATACAGCGAATAATCCGCGTTGCCGTATCCGGCTTCCCAGAGAGAAAACGACCGGCAGGTGTAGTGACCTGAAATCGAAATCGGTCGGACCTGCTACTGACGGCACGCCCGAACCGGGATTATCTGCAAATGAGCCTGCATTCAGCCGCGCCGACCTGTATTCCATCGTGGCGGCCCAGGATTAACTGCAAAAGTGGGGATTCAGATCAGCAGCCTGGCCGCTTGCACCACCGTAACGGCGCTCGAAGCGAGCCGACCGCTCGATACCAAACGGTAGCGAAAGTTAATGATTCGGTTCGCGGCAATATCGGGCTATCAATCCTATCACCCCAACGCGTCAGCCGACATGAGTCTTGACCGCTTCGCGGGCGCGGTACGCCGCGACTTTCGCAATCGTGCCGCACGCTCGACCATCCGGCCCACCCTTCGTCATTCCGCACCAACGCTTGCCGCCATTGCGCGTGTGATCAAAGAACGCCCATTGGCAACCTGGGCAAGTCTTTAAACGGCTCCATTCGCCCGAAGCGATTGCGTTTGCCACCGTGGCCACGATGTAGTCCGCAAAGCCTGTTCCGCGGGGCTCGACGGTCAGTCTTGTCGCCCCTTCGTCGATTCGGGATCTGAGAACGAGTGCAGCATCCCTGAACCAGGCGTTCAGGATCCGGTCACCGTCGGCTGTGCCCTGACATGCCCTGCGCAGATCCGACCTAAGACGTTGCAGTTCGGTCAGGGTGTCGGTTCTCGACCGCGCTTTACCCGGAAACGCTTCGCTCCATCTATTTTGCATCCGCGTCAATTCTGGCAATGCATCCGTTTCCAGACGGGTGTCGTTCGGGATCGACCAGGTATTGATAAATTTCCGCACGACTTCAAGCTCGCCCGGCGCGGTCTGGTTGTGGTCAGCCATGGCTCCCCCCTGTTGCAAAAGATCAAGGTTTACGTAACCATCAAAATACTATAGTGGTTACAAGGATGCAACGTGCTCGCGAAGCCCTATCCGACCAGATCAACCTTCCCTCGGGCTATCCGGGCAATGCTGCGGATGCAGGGCGTTATGAATGCGTCACATTTCATGACCGTTCCGCTTCTCGCACTCCACATGTCCGTGACGCTGCATTTCAGTTCTACCGCGCTGGCGACCGTCATGGCCACGAACCTGCTTTCCGCTCAGACTCTGCCTTTGATGGCCGGCGCAATCGCGGATCGATTCGGTTCCCACCGAATGATCACGTTGGGTCTGTGGCTGAGGGCATTGGGTTTTCTCGGATTCGGACTCACGGACACCGTGGCAAGCTGGATTTGTTTTGCCTTCACTGCAGGCTCGGGCGTCGCATGTTACGAGGCCGGTCTATATGGCGTCTTTGGCCGGCAACCAAAAGACACGCTTTCCGCTCTGTTCGCTTCCAATAACCAGATGCTGAACACGGGCACCGCGATCGGACCTCTAATCGGCGGACTCGCGGGCCTGTTTGATGCCCGTCTCGCGTTCGCTGGCAGCGCCATTCTGTTTGCGCTGCTCGGAGGTGTGGCGTTTCAGCTGAAACCAGGCCTCTCCGAAATGTCGGGTCGTAGCTCCGTTATCGCCAGCCTGCGGGCAACGGCAACGCATTGGGGTCTGTGGCGTCTGATCGCGGTATCACTACCCTGGTTTTTCCTGTTCCCGCAGTTGTACGTGGCCTTTCCTCTGTACGCCGGCCGCATGGCGGGTTCTTATGCAGCGTCGGCAGTCTATGTCGTCAACGGTGTGATCGGACTGCTGTTCATGCTGTCCGCCAGACGCTGGCTGGTCCGGATGAATCCCGTGAAGGCAACGATCGGGGCGTACCTCGCTGCCGCCGTTGCCTTCGCCAGCGTGGCTGCGATGGACGGTGTCGGCTGGTTCCTTCTTTTCATCGCCGGATACACAGTCATCGAAACGATTCTGCTGCCGGCATTCGAAACCATGACAGCGTCCCTGGCGGTCGACGGAAGCCAGGGAACATTCTTCGGGGCGCTCAGTGCTGTGGGGGCGCTGGGAGGCGCGGCGGGGTATTACGCAGGCAGCTGGCTCGTAATGAACGCCACACCGCTCCAGACATGGATAACGTTCGGCAGCGTGGGAGCGGTCGGATTCGCTGCCGCGACGATCCTGCTTCCTCGTGCACGGCAGGTTTCGTTGCAATAGCACAAAGGTTCAAAGGATGCATCGAGTCGCCGCCCGGACAGGCACTAGCCAGTGATTGAGGCCGGGCGCGACGACAATTCAAGATTCGCTCCCGGCCAATCGGCATCCATCAACCCAACGTTTCCTGGACTGGGGGTGAGCGATGCAGCGAGAAGTCCCAGTGGCGCCCACGCGGTCACTACTTTCCGTCTTGATCGGCTGCAGTCGGGCCATTTTCGGTCCTTCGTCGCGGTGCCAACCGCGTCGTTCTCCGGCGCATGAAATCGATGCATATGCGGACCAAAGTTGCAAAGCTTTTCGAGCGGTGATACTTTTAAAACGTTCGGGGTACCGCTACCTATCTTCGCTCGCGCAACGTTCGGTATAAACGTTGGGCTGGCGAGGTATGCGTATGCTTACCACTCAGGTAGCCTGGATTCTTCTCGCTGCAAGCGTTGCTGCTGAATCGCTTGGTACTGCGGCTCTCAACCTCTCCTCCGGTTTTACGCGCCTACTTCCGTCGGTATTGACGGTCGCGTGCTACGTGACCGCCGTCTGGCTGATGGCGATTGCAACAAAACGAATCGAAATGGGCATGGCGTACGCAGCTTGGGCTGGCAGCAGTGCCGCGTTGACGGCAGTGATCGGGATCGCATGGTTTGGGGAAGCACTCAGTCCAATTAAGGCGATCGGAATATGTACCGCTATATCCGGGATCGTTTTACTGAATCTCAGCGGAAATGGTTCTTAAAGTTTGGGCGCGAGCGTGGAGACATATTTGCGCGCTTGAGCTATGGCGAATCTGTTGCCCCTACACACGAAACCAATGTCGCTTTGTAGAACGGTGAACAACGGTTCACGGTCGAAGGTGTGGACGGTCGAGGCGGCGGTTCACATAGCACTCGCGCCGGTGCAGGTGTCGAATTGGGACAACGGCAGATTGTGCTGCCAGCGTCCGCGTTGCGGGACAAGATGCTCGCCGTCGGGCTGCCGATCTGACTGCCGTCCGGTTGCAGTTAATGCTGGCCGGAAATAGCGTCAATTGCAGGCCCAACCGATTTCGATCGATTTCAGGTCGCTACACATAGTCACTCAAAGGCCACCTATGACGAAAAAAATACAACGAACCAATCTCGATGCTGGCTTCCCTTCGACCAGTCGCCACATTACCGTGCATCGATATGGGACTAGCGGCGCTCGACCGAAGATTTACATGCAAGCGGGTCTACATGCCGAAGAGATCCCCGGCATGCTCACGCTTGCGCACTTGGCAAAGCGTCTCGATGAGGCCGATTCTCGCGGCGAAATCGTCGGAGAGATCGTTCTGGTTCCGTTCATCAACCCTGTCGGCGCTGCCGGCTGGATCAATGGTGTACTTGTCGGCAGGAATGATCTCGGCGGCGAAGGCAATTTCAACCGGCACTGGCCTTCAGTTGGAAAAAGCGTGGCAGCGGACGCACGACTCGAACTAGGAAATGACGAAGCAGCAAACTTGCGTTTGCTTCGGAGAATCGTCCGACGGCATGCTGACGACTTGCCGGAAGTAAGCGAAATCCAGAAGATAAAAAAAACCGCGTTCCAACTTGCCTTTGATGCTGACGTAGCCATCGACCTGCATTGCGACCGTGACGCAATCATGCATGCATACACCTATCAGTCGACTTGGCCAGATATCTCTGATCTCTGCGCGCAAATCGCGTGCGAAGCGGTTTTTCTCGAGGATGGCTTCGAAGGTGCAGGCACTTCTACCGACCTTTTCACGGGTACGTGGGAGATCGTTCGGAAAGAACTGGGACACCTATTTCCCATTCCGATCGGCTGTCATTCGGTGACATTGGAATTGCGGGGACAGGGAGACGTCGGCGACGAGTTCGCGTCTGCAGACGCAGATGCACTGCTCAAATTCCTACAGCGCCGTGGAGCCGTCGCTGGGGACCCAGGGGAACTCCCCGAGGCGTTATGCAATGCCACGAACCTGAACGCGACTGACCTCCTTATTGCGCCGCGAGGTGGAATCGTCAGCTATAAGGTACCGCTCGGCGCACATGTGTTACGTGGCAACGTAGTTGCAGAAATCGTCGACCCGAGCGCAGACGACCCGCTCGGATCGGCAATTGCAATTCGCACACAAACCGATGGGATCGTGGCTTCTCGAACGTTGATCCGCTTTGTTCCGCGCGGGGAAGTTGTTGGGAAGATTGTGGGAACTGTGCCGCTTCGATCAGGGCCATTACTTGAACGTTAGCCTGGGCGACGCGCGGGGAATCTATCAACACCGCTTGAATGGCTACTTCGAGAAGATTCACCAGCCGTCGTCGGTCGAATGGAAACGGTCGAATTGCGCGGTACTCACGCTAGCGCAGGCGTAGATTTTTGAGGCAGTAATGCCCGATTGTTCGGTCAGCGACCGGGCTGCCGATCTGAGTTCCGTCAGTTGCAGTTAATGCTGGCCGGATATCGCGTCGAATGTAGGTCCGGCCGATTTCAAACGCGGGTCGCTACAGATAGGTTACGCGGACCAGTTCGTAAAGCAGATGTCAGTTTCCGCCTCCAGTGCTGCATGCGGCCAGCGCCAGGTGCGCCTCCAGCGATAACCCACTTGCATGGCCAACCGGCAACGGCATTAGCATCTGTTTCGCCAAGGCTGGCCGTACCTTTCCGTCCTGTCGTCCACTGCTTCGAGCCATAACAGACACAATCCCTTCTCAATGATGATCTGCGGTGGTCTCGCGGATGTCGATATCTTCGGTGAGGATATGCGACACAACAGGACGCAACGGTTTCACCGTGCCTGTGAGGTGCGACGTGGCATCGCCGCGACAATTGCTGCAAGCTCGCCCGCATGCAGCGAGGCGCCGCCTACAAGTCCTCCGTCTACGTCTGACTGACGGAGCAGATCTGCAGCCGACGAAGACTTCACGCTGCCTCCGTAGAGGACCGGCACATCCGAGAGCGACGAAGATCGAGTATCCAGCACCTGACGCAGGAAGGCATGGGTTTCCTGTGCCTGACCGGCGCTTGCACTTCGTCCGGTTCCAATTGCCCAGACAGGCTCATAAGCGATCACGATCCGGGTGGCGTCTTCAACGCCCAGGCAATCGAGGACGGCAGTAAGCTGCCGCTCGACGACATGGTTAGTCTCGTTCATTTCACGCTCATCGAGCGTCTCGCCCACGCATACAACCGGGGTGATACCGGCCTCCAGACAACGAAGCGCCTTCACGCCGACGATTTCTGCCGATTCATGGTGATAGATCCGGCGCTCTGAGTGACCGACAAGCGCAAAGGACACCCCGAACTCAGAAGCCATTTTTGCCGAGATTTCGCCCGTGTAGGCACCTTCCGTGTGCGCCGAAATATCCTGAACCCCCAATCGCACTGTGGACCCGCCGAGCGCCTCTCCGACCTGCGCGACATAGATGAACGGAACACATACTCCCACCTCACAGCCACTATCACCGTCAGCGATGCCTTGCATCAGGTCCTCTATAAGGCGCGCGTTAAACGCCAACGCCCCATTCATTTTCCAGTTACCCAATACGAGTTGTTTCCGCATACGTGGCCTCTAACAATTAAAGGGCAGCCCCAGCGAAGCGTTCTTCCGGCGCTGCCGCGACCGGCGACTTCGTATCGCCGCTCAGGTCGACCGGAAGACGTTGTAAAACGCCGACTTGCCCGGGTAGCTGGCGATATCACCAAGGTCTTCTTCGATGCGCAGCAACTGGTTGTACTTCGAGATGCGGTCCGAACGCGACAGCGAACCCGTCTTGATCTGACCGGCATTCAGGCCGACCGCGATATCCGCGATCGTCGAATCTTCGGTTTCGCCCGAACGGTGCGAGATCACGGCCGTGTAGCCGGCGCGCTTAGCCATTTCGATGGCCGCGAAGGTTTCCGTCAGCGTACCGATCTGGTTGATCTTGATCAGGATCGAGTTGGCGATGCCCTTCTCGATGCCTTCCTTCAGGATGCGCGTGTTGGTCACGAACAGATCGTCGCCGACCAGCTGGATCTTCTTGCCGAGCTTATCGGTCAGCGACTTCCAGCCTGCCCAGTCGCTTTCGTGCATGCCGTCTTCGATCGAGACGATCGGGAACTTGTCGGCGAGGTTCGCGAGGTAGTCCGCGAATTCCGTCGACGACAGTTGCAGGCCTTCGCCCGCCAACTGGTACTTGCCGTCGTGGTAGAACTCGCTCGCTGCGCAGTCGAGTGCCAGCAGCACGTCTTCACCGGCGCGGTAGCCGGCTTTCTCGATGGCTTGCAGAATGGTCGACAGGCATTCGTCGTTGCTGCCGAAGTTCGGCGCGAAACCGCCTTCGTCGCCCACTGCCGTGCTCATGCCGCGATCCGACAGGATCTTCTTCAGCGCGTGGAACACTTCGGCGCCGCAGCGCAGTGCTTCGCGGAAGGTCGGCTGGCTGACCGGCACGATCATGAATTCCTGGATGTCCAGGCTGTTGTTCGCGTGCGCGCCGCCGTTGACGATGTTCATCATCGGCACCGGCAGTTGCATGGCGCCCGAGCCGCCGAAGTAGCGGTACAGCGGCAGGCCGGCTTCTTCAGCGGCAGCCTTCGCAACGGCCATCGACACGGCCAGCATCGCGTTCGCACCGAGGCGCGATTTGTTGTCGGTGCCGTCGAGTTCCAGCAGGGTCTTGTCGAGGAAGGCCTGCTCGGAAGCGTCGAGGCCCATGATCGCTTCGGAGATTTCAGTGTTGATGTGCTCGACGGCCTTCAGCACGCCCTTGCCGCCGTAACGACCGGCTTCGCCGTCGCGCAGTTCGATCGCTTCGCGCGAACCCGTGGACGCGCCCGACGGCACCGCGGCGCGGCCCATCGTGCCCGACTCGAGCAGCACGTCGCATTCGACAGTGGGGTTGCCTCGCGAATCGAGAATCTCTCGACCGATGACATCAACAATTGCGCTCATATCGTTGCCGGTTAGTTAAAGGGCCTGTGACGTTGAACGAGATTTTCATCTATATTGTATGTCATTGCAACGTAGTACAATTACCAATCTGAGATTACAGCATGCAAACGGCGACATGAGTGCCATCAGCTGTACTTTGCCGTCTCACATACAATTTTGTCCGGAGAAGCTATGGGCGCCGAATCCAGAATTCGCGAGGAAATCTGCACCGTGGGCGCGAGCCTCTACGCACGCCGATACACGGTGGGCAGTGCGGGCAACATCAGTGCGCGCCTCGACGACGGATGGCTCATCACCCCCACCGACGCATGCCTCGGACGACTCGATCCGAACGACATCGCCAAGGTCAACGTTGACGGACAACACGTGTCGGGTGGGCACCCCTCCAAGACCCTTACGCTCCATCGCAGAATCTACGAAGGTTCGTCTGAAACGCGCGGGGTGGTCCATACGCATTCTACGAATCTGGTTGCACTGACACTAGCCGGCGTCTGGCGCATCGATGACGTGCTGCCTCCGATTACGCCGTACTATGTGATGAAAGTGGGACATGTCCCGCTGATCAGATATCGTCGGCCAGGCGCGCCCGATGTCGCTGACGACGTCGCGGCGCTTGCAGCAAAGGTGCGAGCCGTCCTGCTTGAACGTCTTGGCCCGGTGGTGTGGGAGAAATCCGTGTCGCAGGCGTCGTTCGCGCTGGAAGAGCTCGAGGAGACGGCAGCACTCTGGATGTCGCTCGGTCGTTCAGGCACCCCTCTGCCGGCCGAAGCGATTGACGAACTCCGTAATACTTTTGGCGCCCGTTGGTAACTCTGGAAACGGGGCCACCAGCCCCAGCATTCGTTACACGCCATGAACGTACGAGCAGATAACCAGGTTCAAGACAGGTCGCTGATCGGCATCTACCACCATCCGACAGACGTCTCGGCTGGCCGATGGAGCGTAAGTTGCTCCGAGAGGCCACACCTGTATCGCATCCAGCATCGCCGCACCAATGGCGATACGCATATCGATACGGTGGTCGATCTCGACAATCTCGAGGCGAAACTGCAGAAATGGCATCGAGAAGGTTTTGTCCACCAGGAGCGTGCGAAGGACAACGCAGAGCTTGCCGATCGGTCGACCTTCATGAACGACTTGCGCGCGTCCGCTACGACGGACCCTGCGATTGTTGATTCTTCCATCGGCACGGCACGGGTTGGTTGCGTAGTAATGGCTCTCGGAACAGGTGGTCCGCTCGTGCCGCCAATGAACCCTGCATATCTTTTCGCAACACGTTCGGACAATGTCTTTCTGGATATCGCTGAAAACCGCCGAATCCTGCTGATCGGCCACACGGGAACGGGAAAGACCAGTCTCATCGAACAGGTCGCCGCGCACACAAATCAGGGCGTGCTGCGTTCGAACATGAACGGCCAGACGACAGTGGGCGACTTCGTCGGCTTCTGGACCGTCAAGGGCGGAGAGACGATCTGGGTTGATGGCGTGTTGCCCACAGCGATGCGCGAAGGCCTGTGGCTCATTGTCGATGAAATCGACTTCGCCGAACCGGCGATTCTGGCTGTCCTCACAGCCGTGCTCGAACCGGGCGGGCGACTGTTGCTCAAGGAAAAGGGCAATGAAATCGTCGCGCCTCATCCTTCTTTCCGACTATTCGCAACGGCCAATGCAGTGGGATCAATGGGTCAGTATCGCCATCTCTACCAGGGCGCCAACCTGATGAACGAGGCTTTCCTTGACCGGTGGCGTGTCTATCACATCGACTATCTCTCACGGGACGACGAAGCGCAGGTGCTGCAGCGTACCTTCGGTGCTCGTGTCTCGACGGCAATGGCCCAGACTCTGGCTTCCATTGCCGCCGAATGTCGCGAAGCATTCACCCGCGAGGATCTGGGCAGCGCGTTTTCCACCAGAAGACTGCTCGACTGGACGGAACTCATGCTGCGCACAAGAGACCCCGAAACGGCGGCTGGTCCGACCATCTACTCGAAGGTTAGCGCGGAAGATGCGGCCTTCATCCGCAGCATCATCCAGCATCACATTGCCCTCGATCGATAGGCAAATGATCGGTACCCCGACAAGCCCTGACGACGATCTGCTGGCACATTTGTCCCGGCTTGCCCGCACATTGACCGGGCAAGAAGGCATGGAAGTCGTTGTCGCGGATGATGGGCCCCAACTGCTCAGCAACAAGATGGTGCTGCCGACGGATCGTCTCAGGTCTGGCGCGTCGATTCAGGTGACGATCGGTTATGTGGACCTGCTTGCCGCACGCGCCCGTTTTTCTACCCCAGAAACGCTCGCACGCCTGAACTCACCTGTCGCGCGCCGGCTCGCGCAGGCAATCGACGACCGTCGCGCGTGCATGCGGTTAGTCGCAAACTATGCCGGGGCGGCATCGTTCCTCGCAGACTTGCGCCTGGAGATGGAGCGCAAGGCACTGGAACACTGGTCGACACTCGGCTGGAAAGAAAAGCTTGTATGGCGCGTCGAACGGTTCTTGTGGAACGAAGCCCCAACGGCTACCGAATTGAGCCCCTCGCTGAATGCCGCGATAGGCGCCAGCAGCGATGTGCTTGAACAGGCCCGCGCGGTAACCTCGTCAAGCGACAGTGTCCGTGTCGCGCTCAGCCTCGTCGAACGGATTCGTGCCCTCGCCGCCGGCGACGTGAACAACATGATGCTCACCGCCGATGCTGAGAGCATCCTTGATGCCGCGCACACGAGGAGCGAATTCGAATCGGACGAGCCGGCAAGCCCGGATGGCCCGTCATCGTCCGATGCAACTTCTGTCGGCGGCAGCAGCGCAACCCAGACGCAATCCGACGCGGGGCTCGAACCGTCGGGCGAAGGCACGGCCGGCGCTCCGCGACGGTCTCCTCAGAACAGCCCTATTCTCTCTGTTCCCATTACGACGCAGTTCGATAGCGTCACCGATCTAACCGGCAAAGGAGATCCAGTCAACTGGAGAAAGTTGAGAAATGCCGCGCGGGCACAGACTGAACCGCTCAAAGCCCGGCTCGAGCGGGCATTGAAGGCTGACGAACAGACGCACTGGAAACGCGAACAGGAGCGCGGCGAACTGGATCGCCCTTCGCTCGTCAGGCTCGCGACTTCGCCTGGCTACCGCATGCCGTTTCGGGTTCGTCGCGTGGGGCCCGGCCGCGATGCGGCCATCTGCGTGCTCATCGATCGCAGCGGCTCAATGGCGGGTCGCAAGATCGAACTCGCCAGGCTGTGCGCTGCCGCGCTCGGCGACGCATTGACTCAGCTTGGTTTCGCGTCTGAAGTGTTGGGCTACAGTTCTATCGAGGATGCGGGAATGCGTGAGTACTATCAGCACTGGCTGGCTGGCGGCAACTCGCCGAGCGGCTTTAACCGCTTTGTCGAGCGACTCGACTTGCAGGTCTATAAGCGCTTTGACTCCGACAACCTTAGTGGTCTCGCGTGTATTGAATGCGGCCACGAGAATCCGGACGGTGAGGCGTTAGCGTGGGCTGCAGCGCGCCTGCTTGATCGACGCGCGCATCGCCATATCCTGATCGTTTTGTCCGATGGATACCCTGCGACTGGCGACGGCAATGCGGCAATTCTGCGGAGCGATCTGCAAGCACGGGTCGATGACCTGCGCGGCCGGGGCGTCGAACTGATTGGAGTGGGTATCCTCGCCGACGCGGTCGAAGCTTTTTATCCAGCCAGCAGCGTAGTGGAACATTTGGAGGACCTGCCAGGCACCGCATTTGCCATGTTGAGCCGAACTCTTCTCGATCACAGGGACTGGATGTTGGAGATCCCCGACGCGTGAATCCATCTTGTGCCGGCAAAACGTGTCTTAAAAAGAAGCCCGCCGAACAGAGCGGGCCGAACCCCAGATCGTGGAGATATGGAGGAGACGGACTTTGGCGCCCTCGTCAAAGTTCGGCCCCTATTCAGGCGGTCCGTCGTTTTGTCGGCAGTCACGCAACCGATCCTCCCAACCTCGCGGCGGTAGACTGGGAGCATCGTCTTCGAAGGAGGATGTGATGCGGCTGGCCGACTTGAATATCCAGTGTGGTTGCACTGGCCCATGAAGACAGACCCTGGCAAGTTCGGGCGGCCGTCGAGCCCTGCCGGGCGCATGGTATCGCGCTGGGTCGCCGGCATTGCAACGGCGCGCGAATACCGGCTTTCATGGCTGCCTCACGACGCGATCGCGGGCGTCAGCCTGTGCGCCGTACTCGTGCCGGCGGGGATGGCCTATGCCGAGGCGGCCGGGTTGCCCGTCGTGTCCGGACTCTACGCTTCGTTCGCGGCACTGCTCGCCTATGCGGTGTTCGGTCCGAGCCGCATCCTCGTGCTGGGTCCGGACTCCGCGCTCGTCGCGCTGATCGCGGCGAGCGTCGCGCCGCTCGCGCACGGCAACACCGGCCATGCGCTCGTTCTTGCCAGCGCACTCGCGCTTCTGTCTGGTGCGATCTGCGTGGCGGTCGGTGCGCTCAAGCTCGGCTTCGTCACGGAACTGCTTTCGCTGCCCATCCGCCGCGGCTACCTGAACGGCATTATCCTCACGATCGCGGTCGGGCAAGCGCCCAGACTGCTTGGCTTCCAGGTGCACGGCGAATCATTCGTGCAGCAGGTGCGCGAGCTCGTCAGCGGCATCGCTTCCGGACGAATCAACGGGGTGGCCGTTGCGCTCGGCGTGTCGGCGCTCGGCGTGATCCTCGCTTGCCGCCATTGGTTGCCGAAGGTGCCTGGCGTGCTCATCGCTGTGACAGGCGCCACGATAACGGTAGCCGTGCTGGATCTCGCAAGGCGATCCGATGTTGCCGTCGTTGGCAGCTTGCCGCAGGGTCTGCCGGTGCCGCGCATTCCGGCACTTGCCCTCAATGAGTGGACGGCGCTTCTGAGCGCCGCCGCCGCCGTCGCACTCGTGTCGTTCACCGACATCAGCGTTCTGTCGCGTACCTATGAGCTGCGCAGCGGCGGCGCGGTCGACCGCAATCAGGAGTTCGTCGCACTCGGGCTAGCGAATATCGCGGCGGGCGTCGCTCAGGGGTTTGCCGTCAGCGCGAGCGGTTCGCGCACGCCTGTCGCGGAAGCCGCCGGCGCGAAGACGCAGGCGACGGGCGTAGTCGCCGCGCTGATCGTCGCCGGATTGTTGCTGTTCGGGCCACAGGCATTGCGCAACACGCCGCAAGCCGCGCTCGCGGCGGTCGTCATCGCAGCCTGTCTGGCGTTGCTCGAAGTCCAGGGGATGTTGCGGTTGTATCGCCTGCGACCGAGCGAGTTCGTCCAGTCGATCGTCTGCCTGATAGGGGTGGCGACACTCGGTGTCGTCAACGGAATCGGCATCGCCCTCGCGCTGGCGATTCTCGCATTCCTGTGGCGCGCGTGGCGCCCTTACGCCGCCGTGCTGGGACGTGTCGACCACATGAAGGGTTATCACGATGTCGTCCGCCACCCGGAAGCGCGACGCATTCCCGGGCTTGTGCTGCTGCGCTGGGACGCACCGTTGTTCTTCGCGAACGCCGAGATTTTTCGCGAACGTGTACTGCAGGCGGTGCGCGGAGTACCGACGAAAACCGAGTGGATCGTGATCGCGGCCGAACCGGTAACCGACATTGATCTCACTGCTGCGGATACGCTCGCGCGCCTTCATGACGAACTGCTCGAGTTGGACGTGACCCTGTGCTTCGCAGAACTGAAAGGACCGGTGAAGGATAGCCTGAAACATTACGGCATGTTCGAGCTCATCGGCGAGAAGAATTTTTCCCCGACGATCGGCGAGGCTGTAGATCGCTACCTGAAGTCGCATCCAGTCGAATGGCGCGATTGGGAAGACGACTCATAGACCCAATACGTTACCGAACAGGCGCGGAAGCTGTTCGACATCGCGGAAGTCGGATTGCATTGGAATGTTTTCGCACTGTTCACTTCTCCACAGTTCGTTCCGGGCTTCAGCCCCGGCGGCGTGCTCCTGCGTGCATTGGCTGCTTCGGAGCATCTCACCGCCTGGCTGTGGCAGAACGCTTTGTGGCGTGACCGGCGCAAGTCAATCGAAGCAGTCGCTACCCTTTATCGATTTCAACAATCCGAGTCCAGATGCCGAACGGCTGGTGTTGGCCAGCTGTACGCGTTCAACCGCAACCACCATAGCCGACATTCAAAAGCATTCACAGCGCCTACGGCAGCTTTGCGGCGTCGTAGCTTTGTAGATTGAGACCGACAGTACGCGATCCGTTTCTTTCGTTCGGTCTCAAGTAGCCGGCGACGCTGCGCTGGGGGCTACTGGCTCGCGCCCGACGCGCCTCCGCTCATGCCTCCCGCAGCGGCTCCGCCACTCGCGGCTGACGGTGCGCTCATTGCGCCCGTGCTGCCAGCATCGGTTCCTGAGCCGCCGCTGTTGTCGGCGCGCTTGCAGCCTGCTGCGCCCATCGTCAACATCGCGATTGCCGTGATTATCATGACGTTCCTGAAATTCGAGTTCATCGCAAATTCTCCCGCATGGTTCGCCCCGGTCGCCGTCCGGCCCCTCTGGCGGCAAGAGAGCGTGGATTCGGCGATCGCGCGGCGGTACGCCGACATTTCAAATGCATGTTTTCATTGTGCCCGCTGCTTGATAACGCGAGGAGCAGTATACGGTGATGCAATAAACATGCCCGAAAATGCGTCGCGATGGTGCGGTTCTCACACGTCCGTAGTGTTTTGCACAAATTGCAACGCCGCGTAAAAAGACGCTGCTTACATATTTCTTCTATCGGCAGCTACGGGATCGAGCCAACAATATCGCGGGAGTTACCTTTTCTTCGCCGGAGCCATCGCAGTACGGCTATGACACGCGTGCTGTCGTATTGGCGAACGACTGGGCAGCCGAGGTACAGAATGTCGCCGATTTCCACATGCGGCCCTAACCCACCTCCTTATACACAAATCGACGTGCCTGGAAATGATGCTGGATAGCAAATCAGCCAGGAGGGGGTGTTAACAATGCGGATTTCGCGTTTACTTTCGGATTTTCGGCAGAAGATTCGAGACGACGCGGGAGCATGGGTGGACGAGGAATTTGAGACGCTGGATTTGGGTGATCCACGGCGAGACCGGCGCGCGAAGGAACTGGTCAAGCGGTTCGCCAGCCGGCCCACGGCCAGCATTCCGGGCGCGTGCGAAGGCTGGGCCGAGACGATGGTGGCATATCGCTTTCTGGGCAATGAGCGCATCGACTGGCGCGACATGATGCAGCCGCATTGGGAACCGGGCGCGAAGACGCTGTGGATTGGCATGCAGCGAGTCATGGATGCTGTGATCACCATTCAGATCTTGCGCGACGGCTACGACACTTCTGTATAACGAAATAGCCCTAACCTTCGATAATCTCGCGGACTATAACGATAGTCATGCAGCGGGCGTCCGGCGAGTGGCCAATCGGCTCTGGCCCCTGTTCCGCAGGACTGGTCTTCCGGAGTCCAGAATGCAATCGACCGACGGCCAAATTGAAGTGTCACCGGACGATCCCATCATGCAGGTGATGTCAGACGGGGACCGCGCACCGGTCCAATGCGATCGTTACCGGCTCACCGTGCGTGCAAAGGCAGGGGACCTGAGGGTTGTTGCTGCTTGGCAGGTTCTCGGTTGCGAGGCACACCATGCGGACCACGTTCGGGTTCGCGTCGATCGCCGTCACGGCTACGAAGAAATGACCATTACGTTCGCGGCCGTGTCACCCAATACGCTCGCAGCTATGGTCGATCGTCTGATCGCGTTACCATGGGCGCTCGATGCGTATTTTTATCCATGAGCGTTGCCTCAGGGGTAAGAACTCCCATTGTCCTGTGTATCCAGAAGCGCGTCGTCGACGTCCAGCTCGATCGAGCAGTCGCCTTCTACTGGCGGTCGCTTGTACTGTTCGTCAAACCGTTGCCGGACGAAAGTCCCCAGCCGGTCCCGGATCGCCCTGCGTTGGGCGGTGTCCATCGCGGCGTAGCGATCAATTTGTGGTTCCGTAAATCTGATCGCGATGGCGCAGCGCGAATCCAGTGACGTATCGCGTTCTGACTCGACAACCCAGGATAGCTGAAACTGCACGTGGGATCTTTCCTCATAACATTTCACCGACGGTACTTTTGGTGAGGCGAATACCCCTGCCAATCCCAGTTCGATCTCTTCGATCCGCTGCTCCCGGTCAATCGGCCTCATGATTGTTTCCTCCTATAATCCGTCATCTGACAGGCGTCTCGCGCGCGCCGAACTCGCCAGAAGAACTCAGGAACTCGTGCCCGCCCTCGGCGATGATGCACCGTTGCCATTGCTGTTGTGTCCGCCCGGAATAGTGATTCCGCTGTCGTCCTTGCGCGAGCATCCGCTACACGAAGCGGCAATAATAACGAGTAGAATTTTCGTCAATGTGCCGACCATGAGAAATGAGCTGCACGCTGTTCGCGACATGTCACAGCGGCAACATGCTGCCGCTGCGGCTACACGACGAGGCGGCCAGGATTAGAGTGAATTGTCACGGTAGTTATTCAATGCCTGCATACGTGCGTCTCGGCTGCCAGTGACCTGTCGACATGCAGGCAGGCCGAAATCTGGTATGTCGATTGCGCTCCTGCAACACCGTCATCCGGACCGCATCTGCAAACTGTTGCAATGCCTCCTTCGTGCCGGAAACGCTGGTGTATTCATCGTGCCCGATCCTGCCATCCAGCAGTACGGCGAATCCTGAATCGCGCGCCATCTCGAGTACGTCCATTTCCAATCCCCCCGGCATCCTGTCCAGTTTTCTAACCTGTCGCCCCGCATCATTTATGCCGCGAGAGATCTCCGCCCCGCTGACGATCATGACGGCAATGTTTCGCTGCAGGGGTTGAAGGCCGCTGTGGGATCACTCGGTTCGGCGCTCTGCCTGAAAAGGCATTTTTTTGCTTTCCTAGACAGTTGGAGTCGCTGTCGCGCCGCGCAAGGTCTATAACTGAATCGGCATCCGGGGTAAACGTCTGCCCAGCTACCGCGGGCACGGACGTCCGCGAGCTTTTGACAGGGGAAGGAGGTTTGGCGATTACGACCGGCGAATCCATGCTTTGCCTTTTCGAATCCCGATTAGCCTGAGTATCGGAGGTAATCATGAAATGCGGGTACCGTGGGTGGATCATCGACGCGACTCCCGACTTCTCCCTTGGGAAATTCTTCGCACACGCGCGACTGGTTCGCGTTTCGGCTGACGAAGAAATTGATGGTGAAATGCACATCGAGCGTGATCTTTCGTATTTCGATACGGAGGACGAGGCGATCACAGTCGCCCAACAATGGGCATTTGAATGGATCTGCGAGCGCGACGGCAGCGGCGATGAAACGCAGCACGAGACGCCATCATCCCGGAGCGACATTCCGGAAGCAATTCCATCCAGATGAAATGCCGGATGCGCCGCGATCGCACAGAATTATCGCGTAGCTCACGGCGGTAGCGGGGTTCGGGTTGATCTGGACATTTTGGCCCATCCGGCAGGATGGGCCGCCTCGAACAACGTCACGCTCGACGCTTCTGTCATCGGATTTTTGCGGGAGAGCAGCCGTTCCGCCTCGTCCCTCGCCTGTCGGGTAATGGCCGCCCAGAGCCCGACGACGACAGGCTCAGATCGACCCGCAAGGGACGGTCGCCCACACGCAAAGCGGCCGTTCAGATAGGCTCCGCCGGGCGCTTTTGTTAGCGAAATGCCTGCCGGATTCCCAGTGCAATCATGAGCCCTCCACATGTGAGGTCGATCCATGCCTTCGCGCGACGATACGCCGTCGCAATCGCCACGTGCGATAGGACGAGCGCGACTGCTCCGTACCAGCACGTCGCTGATGCACCGACAGTAGCAAGCATTGCGAAGAACGTCGGCATGGAAACGTGGGCGGGCACCGCTGAGGAAAACACTGCCGCATAAAAGGCGATGGACTTCGGGTTCGCGATATTTGTCGCGATACCTTGCAGGAACGCGGCACGAAACAGAGGCGTCTTCGTTGGGTAATGTGCTCCAGAGGGGGTTGCCCGTGCCGACACAACGAGCCGCAGCCCGAACCAGATCAGATATGCCGCGCCAGCAAGCCTTACGCCGGCAGCGAGCCACGGGAAAATAGCGAACACCATTCCGATACCAAGGATGGCGCAAGTCGCCCAGAACAGATTCACCGTCACGATTCCGGCGACAAGCGCGAGCGCATCGGAGCGTCTACCGGCTACCGCCTTGTGAGTGACTGCGACGAAGTTCGGCCCGGGTATAACGGCAGCTGCCGCATAGACAGAAAAGACTGTCGCAATAGCAGACCAATCGACCATTTGTAGCCTCGGTGAATTGTGGTTGTACAAAACGTGGAGTTGCTCCATCGGCCACTATTCTGAAGCAATTCACGACTGGCTGCTGTTGGCCGGCTACTGCCCAATGCAGTCGGCCGAAGCCGACCCTGTAGCCGTTTGGACTCGGGTCACCGCGACGACCGCTTTGGGAGTACAGCCGCCGCTCGTCCCATCGAGTTGATCGTCGAGTAACTACAAACCCAACAGTTGCTGTGCTACTTCACTACCTTGCCAGGATGGGGTTGCCCTTCTTCCCCGCACCGGTTTTCACAGCGCCGGAAACAGGTGCGCACACATGAAGTCGACGAACACGCGCAGCTTGGGCAAAAGTTGTCGGCTCGACGGCCAAAGGATGGAGAACTGACCGGGCGCGATCGGGTGGTCGTCGAGCACCTTGACCAGCACGCCGCTCGCGAGCGCGTCGCGCGCGAGGAAGTCCGGCATGAAGCCGACTCCAAAGCCAGCGATCACCGCGCCGCGCAGCGCCTCCATGTTGTTGCAGGTCATCACGGTGCGCAGGTTCGGCGGTTCGCCGCCGTCCGTCGTGAGCGTCCACGGCTGCAGCTTGCCGGTGGTCGGAAACCGGTAACGCACGCAGCTGTGCCCGGCCAGCCCGTCGAGCGTACGCGGCAGGTCGGCGCGTGCAGCGTAGCCGGGCGATGCGCAGAGCACGAACAGGAAGGGCCCGAGCCGACGCGATGTGAGGCTTGAGTCGGTGAGAGCACCGCTGCGGATCACTGCATCGAAACCTCCATCGACGACATCGACAAGCCGGTCATTGAAATCAAGATCCAGCTCGACGTCGGGATAGCGCGCGCTGAACGCGGGCAGCACCGGCAGCAGGAAGCGATAGCCGATCACGGGCAGACTGACGCGTAGCCGGCCGCGCGGCGCTTGCGCTGCCTTCGATAGCATTGCCTCCGCGTCGCGCAACTCTTCGAGAATCCAATGACAGCGCTCGTGGAAATGCCGCCCTTCTTCGGTCAGCGTGACTCGGCGCGTGGTCCGGTGAAACAGCCGCACGCCGAGCGCACGCTCGAGCCTCGCGATCGTCTTGCCGACCGCCGACGCCGAGATGCCGAGCTTTCGTCCGGCCGCGACGAAGCTGAGCGTCTCCGCGGTGCGCACGAACGCGACGATGCCGTTCAGGTTGTCCATGCCAGTTCGACCCTCGGTGATTCGATTAATTACGGAATTTAACTCCGGTATATGCGGACTTGCACCTCGTTTCTAGCACATTGAATCGGAAATATCCTTTGTCGCTCGGCCGGATGCGTCAGGCATCGGTATTTCACTAGGAGCGATGATGGACTCTACGAATTCTCCCAACTCGACGAGGCGGCTCGTCGTGCTCGCCGCGGTCTGCATGGCCGCGCTCGCGTTGCCGCTCACGTTCTCCGGAGGTGCAGTCGCGACGCCCTCGATCGGCCGCGACTTGGGCGGCGGCCCCGTCGCGATGAACTGGATCACAAACGCATTCATGCTGGCGTTCGGCAGCCTGCTGATGGCGGCGGGCACGCTCGCGGACCGGTTCGGCCGCAAGCGAGTGTTCGCGTGTGGCGTTGCGGGCTTCACGCTGACATCGCTCGCGCTCGGCTTCGCGCCGTCGATCGTGGTCGTTGATCTGCTGCGCGCCGCACAGGGCGTGGCGGCCGCTGCGGCACTGGCGGGCGGCACCGCCGCACTCGCACAGGAATTCGACGGCCACGCGCGAACCCGCGCGTTCAGTGCGCTCGGCACGACGTTCGGAATCGGCCTCGCATTCGGTCCGGTGCTGGCCGGTTGGCTCATCGCGCAGTTCGACTGGCGCGCGATTTTTGCGACCGGTGCAGTTGCAGGCGCGCTGTCGCTCGGGTTCGGCGTACCGCGAATGCGCGAGTCGCGCGATCCGCACGCGCGTCAGCTCGACTGGGTTGGCACCGTGACGTTCACGGCCGCGCTCACCTGCTTCACGTGCGGCGTCATTGAGGCGCCTTCCCGCAGCTGGAGCTCGGCGGCCGTGGTCGGGCTGCTTGCCGCGAGCGTCGCGTTCGCGGTCGCGTTCATCGTCGTCGAGAGCCGCGTCGCGCGGCCGATGCTGGATCTGTCGCTGTTCCGCTATCCACGCTTCGTCGGCGTCCAGGTGCTGCCGATCGCGACCTGCTACTGCTACATCGTGTTGCTCGTCGTGTTGCCGCTGCGCTTCATCGGCGTCGACGGCTATGACGAGGTTCACGCGGGCTGGCTGATGCTCGCGCTGTCGGCTCCGATGCTGGTCGTGCCGGTCGTGGCAGCGACGCTTACGCGCTGGATGTCGGCGGGCGCGATCTCGGGGATCGGGCTGGTGATCGCCGCAGCGGGGCTGTACGCGCTCGCCGGCGCGCTCCACACCCGTGCGGGGGCGAGCGCGATCGGGCCGATGCTTGCGATCGGCATCGGCGCGGGGATGCCGTGGGGGCTGATGGACGGTCTGTCGGTGAGCGTGGTGCCGAAATCGCGCGCGGGAATGGCCACGGGCATTTTCAGCACGACGCGTGTCGCGGGCGAAGGCGTCGCGCTTGCGGTCGTGAGCGCGCTGCTCGCGGCGCTCGCGCAGGGTCGCCTGCGCGCGGCGATCCCGCACGCAGAACCGGCGGCCATCGCCGATGCGGCCGCACGGCTCGCGACGGGTGACCTCGCGCACGCAGCGGCGCGGCTGCCGGACGTCGCGCGCGCGACGCTGCAGGCCAGCTACCATGCGGCGTTCGGCAGCCTGCTCGACGGACTCACGGTCGTTACGCTGCTATGCGCGATCGCGGCATTCGCGTTCCTCAGCCGGGTCCGCGTGCAAGACGCACCGTTTGGCGCGGAGGCAGGCGACGCGCATGTCGCCCCATCCACACCGACGGCGGACGTCGTGCCGCCAGTACCCGAGCTCGCGCGCGACGATCACTGATGCAATCCATTTGCGCAACCGGCCGGAATTGACATCGTGTTCATTCGTCGCGTGGACGATCGACAGGTCCGGTGTCACGCACATGCGAGCCTGCCCGTCGCGGCCGTCGGCGTCACATCCCCACCGGTTAGCCCGTCTCCGATCGATAACCAGACGGCTTCGTAGACCCTTCTTCTTTGGAAAAACGTCTCCAGCACACTGGCTGCGATTGGAAGCGGTTCATCCTCGGTTCGCGAGCGGCCGGTGACTGAGGCGAAGCTGTGACTTGAACGTCGGATCTGTGGCTCCGGCGAGCGGCGCTTCATGGCCGACTGCTGTCCGATGCAGTAGAACTCGACTGACGACGAAGGCGACCGATGAGATGAGGCTATATTCACCTGGCTGACGGTTTTTACGAGTAATGGCCCGGATTGCCCGCCGCGCTTTGCTGTAGGCGCGCGAAAACGCACTTTCTTCCCGCAAACCATCCGCGCGTTACGACGCGACTGCGGCGCGACCTTTAGAAATCAGGTCAGTCCTCGCAAATGCCTGAATGGCTGCGCTCAGAACGGTCATGTCACCGGTCAAGCGGATACTGGCGGTGCGGGCTGTTGCCGCAGCAAGGATGATCGCGAATGAAGAGTCGAAGAATGCGGTGGTGCTCGCTGATGCGAACGACGTCGAGCCAGGCTTGGTCGGCAACCTCCACTTCCTCAGAGGAGGTTGGCCATTTGGTCAGTCGCGGATAGAAGTTTCGCACTCACCGGATCGGGCGAGACGGCTGCGAAACTGTCGGGCCCGAATTCCATGGAAGGCCTTGGACGCGGTGTTGTTTGGCGGCCTGCGCGGCGACTGCGGCCGCGAAGGTCTAGGCTCGGGGCTCCGTTTGGCGCACGCGTTCCTCGGGGTCGAACATCGGTGTGCCACCCAGAGCAGCCGTACCCGGCACCTCGTCCTGCAAAACGTCCCAGTGCTCGGCCAACTTGCCGTCTTCGACACGGAAAAGATCAACGACGATCTGCGGCGTGGACGCCAAGCCGTGCATGCGCCCGTGGATGGCGACGAAATTGCCCTCGGCGACGATCATACCGGGCTCGTAATAGACGTCGGACGATAGATTGGCGACCAGCGTCTGAAGTGCGTCGCGGCCTTGGGGATGTGCGGATTGTGCTGAACGTAATCAGGCGCGTAGAACCGTTCGACGGCCGAAGCATCGCGACGCTGGAACAACGCGATCATTGCCTCGACCGCAAGCGCCTTGTTGCGCTCGGGACGATCATCTGAGGCCTTTTTCGCGGGTCGAGTGACCACCATCAGGCCAGTCATGCGCCAGAACTCGCCGCTGGTCAGCGTCACGAACGAGAGAAATACACCGCGATCATAGTCCTGGATGTTCATTACCGTCGCACCGTTCGACTCTTTCCAACTTACAGCGAAAACGCTGTTGCCAAGCGGTACGGCCTGAATTGCGACGGTCTCGGTCCTTGCAAACTCGCCTTCCCTAATCGCGAAAGTCAACTCGGTCTCCGACTGGATCGTCAAGTACACCTTGAAGAGTGGGTAGGTAACTTCCATCTCCTGTCCGACGGGAAAACCTTGCATCGTCATGTTCATTATTCCTTCAGCGAGGTATGGCAGGGACAGCCAGAAATGGCTGTGGTCGCGGTGCGTGCGCTGGGCGCGAACGTGATACGAGGGGAATGACGCGCTGCGGCCGACCGACTTCATGAGTAGTCGAGCGCGCGCACTGTGTCATTCCCTCGGAGATCAGAGTCAGGCGGGAACTGGCGTGTTGAGAAGCTGCTGCTCCCAGAAATAGGCAATGCCGCTACCCGCAGCGTGCTGGCCCAATACTTCGGTCATCGCGCCCGCAGTTTCGGTACGAGCCCAGTCGCGTTGCCACTCGGCTGCCAGCGCCAGCCAGGTCATCATGTTCGCGCCAGCTGCGATCATGCGCTGGATAGCGACCTGGTGCGCCTCCACGGATGTGCCACCCGATGCGTCTGTGATGACCGTAGTATCCCAGCCTTCCCCGAGCGCCTGGATCACGGGCATCGCCACACAAATTTCGGTCCACAAACCAGCGATGATCAGTTGCTTGCGGCCCGTCGCTTTAACGGCGTCCACGACTTTCTTGTCTTCCCAGGTGTTGATGAAGGTGCGGTCGATCACTTCCTGGCCGGGGAAAACGTCGGTGATCTGCGGGAAGAGCAGACCACCGCGCGCGGCAACCACGCTCGTGAGGATGGTCGGAACGCCGAAGAGCCTGGCCGACTTTGCCAAGGCAGTCGACGCGTTGACGACGGCCTGAGGATCGTGGCTGTTCAGGTTGGCGAGTTGGTAAGGCTGGTGGTCGATCAAGACAAGGACCGAATCTTCCGGGCGGAGGAGTGAATTGAGGCCATTGCGAAATGTCATAAAAATCCTCTGCGTTTATGGGAAATGTTGAGGGGTTTCCTTGGAGATGCGCCGACAAGCGGCCGGCAAACGAATGTTGTCATTCGCTGTTCTGCGACGGTAGACTCAATTTTTGCCACGCTGTGTCGCGGAAAGAGGAACGCCGAATTGGACATCGAAGAGCTTCAGACATTTGTTGAGGTCGCGGACTCCGGCGGCGTTTCGCCCGCTGCTCGCCGTTTAGGGATCTCCAAATCCATCGTTAGCCGGCGACTATTGCGGCTTGAATCAGAGCTTGGCGTCCAGCTCCTGGCGAGGACAACCCGTGGTGCCGCTCTGACTGAAGCGGGCACCGCGTTTCGCGACTACGCCGCCCGCGTCGTTGCCGAGATCGACGCAGCCAGGGAGACGATTTCACCAGCCGGAGACCTGCGCGGCCGCTTGCGAATCGCAGCGCCGCTCACGTTCGGCCCGACTCATCTATCACCGGTTTTGGCGGAAATGGCGCGACGTCACCCGCTGCTGCACATCCACACCTGCTACAGCGACCGCATTGTCGACCTGGTTGGCGAGGGATATGACTGCGCGATTCGGATCGGCTACCTTCAGGATTCGACTCTCATCGCGAAGCGCGTTGGACCTATCTACGGAAAGCTCGTCGCAAGCCCTGGCTATGTCGAAGCGCACGGCGCGCCTGAAACACCGGACGAACTTCTCGGTCACCAGGCTCTGATGCAGGGAACGGAAAGCTGGCGGTTTATGGATGGCGACAAGGCCATAACCGTTCATCCGCAGGGGCGTTTCAAGGCTGACAACGCCATCGCTATCGCCGCCGCCGCGGTAGCGGGGCTCGGCCTCGCATGGCTCCCTGACGGCGTGACAGAGCAATACGTTGCGTCTGGAGCGCTCGTGCCGGTCATGTGTCGTTTTCCGCCCCCGACGGCGGGTATATACGTTGTGCGCCCGCCCGGTCAGAATCCCTCGGCAAAAATCCGGGTCTTGACAGACATGCTGATCGAGTGTTTCGATCAGCATGCGTAGTCGCCCGGCGTCTCGAAAGCGCGGGTCCTTCGGACAACAGGTGCATGCCTCTTCGGCTGGCTTGCGGCGATAAGCCGAATCCAATACGGGGATGCGAATGAAGAAGGGCCGCAAGGACTCGGGTATTCCGGAGAATGAGTGCTGCCGTTCCACCACGTCCTGGTCATGTCAAGGCCGGATCGAGCGCTACGATCGCGTTCACGAAGTCGGCCGGGCGGCCGTAAAAGGGTTCGTGCTCGATGCGGACCAGATCGACGCCACGTTCCAGCAGGAAGCCGGGGAAGCCGCGCAATCCCGCCTGCTGCATCCAGCGACGGGTTGCGGCAATGTGATTGTCCACCGCTGAGGTTTCGAGCGCTCCGCTAAACTCATCTGCTGCCAAGCCTATAGACACAGCCACGGCGGTGAGAACCGGGATCTCCACCACACGACGTCCTTCAACATAGTGGGCGTGCTGGATAGCGCGGAGCATGCGCAGGTCGGCACCTTGCTCGATAGCACCGGCAGCGAGAACGGCGGCAGTGGTCGGGCGTGACCAGAACACTGTGTCTCTATCCACGAGCAGGCCGTCGAGGTAGGCGGCGCCGAACGTGACGCCGGTCAGCTCGGCGATGCGCGCGTCACTCCGCCGCATATAGGCGCGCTTGTCAGGCGCCACATGCGTCGGGGTCTCCCACAGTCCACCCCCGTGCAGCACTATTGGGATGCCGGCGTTCGCAACCGCCTCGACCATCGGGCTCGCGGCATAGCACCAGCCACAAAGCGGATCATGCACGTAATGCAGTATCGACGTCGCCATCCATCACCTCTCGCAACTGAAATCTGACCGGCTGGCGGTCCAGCCAGGAAGGGGCGCTTCGTTCAGGCATCAGCCGTTTCAGACGGAACGCCCCTTGCAGCCACGCGGAGGGCCAACTTATGCGTGGCCCGAAGCCTCGCCGACGGACTGCTGGCTGTGCACAAAGCCGGTGATCGTGGTCTGGAAGGGAGTGGTCGGCCGCCCGATCAGCCGGGCAAGCGCGCCGCCGTCATCGAACAGCGCCCCCTTCTCCACGCCCGCATCTGTGTCCGACAGAATCCTGACCACCATCTCCGGGAGGCCGGCGTCCAGGAGCGCCGATCGGAACGCTTCAGGCGTCATGTTCTGGTAGGTCATCGGCTTGCCCGATGCTGCGGCCACTACGGCGACGAGTTCGGCCAGCGTGAAGGACGCGTCGCCCGCCAGCTCATAGATGCGGCCCGCGTGGTCGCCGCCGGCCAGGACGGTCGCCGCAGCCCTGGCGTAGTCGGCACGCGCGGCGGACGAGATGCGCCCATTATCCGCCGCGCCCATGAGGACGCCATGCTTCAAGGCGAGCGGCAGCCGCCATGTATAGACCTCCGTGTACCAGCCGTTGCGCAACAGCACAAACGGCACGCCGGCTTCCGCCAGGGCCGCTTCCGTGTCGCGATGCTCTTCGGCCAGAAACAGCGGTGAGGTGTCCGCGTGGAGAATGCTGGTGTAGGCGATCAGGCCGACACCGGCGTCCTTTGCAGCGCTGATGACGTTGCGGTGCTGCACCTTGCGCCTGCCGTTCTCGCTGCTGGAGATCAGGAGCAGCCGATCCACCCCGGGAAACGCGCCCGCCAGTGTTTCGGGTCGGGAATAATCGGCGGCACGAACTTCTATGCCCTTTTTGCGGAACGCATTGGCGGCCTCTTCATCCCTGGCCGGATCACGCATACCCGCGACGATAGCGCTCGCGGGCACCATCTCGAGGAGCGCGTCAATGACGTGGCTGCCGAGTTGGCCGGTGGTGCCAGTAATAAAGAGCCTGGAGGTAACGGGCATGATCTTCTTCCTTGTGGTCTAAAACAGAGATGAGGCATAACAAGTGAAACCCTCAGCGACGTGCCTGTGCAATGGCCGCCGCGATCTCGTCCTCCGAGCCGCCTCCGATGACAACCCCTTCGATATCGAAGGTGGGCACGGAGCGCACGCCCCTGGCTCTGGACGCGGCGGTTTGCCTTTCGGTTTCCGCCTGCTCCGCGGGATCAGCCAGAATGGCTTGCGCTTCCCCGGCCGTGAAGCCGTGCCGCGCGGCGATCTCCGCCAGGACATCCTTGTCGGAGATGTTGCGGGCCGCGTGGAAGTTCGCGTCCATCAACGCCATTGAGAGATCGTGCTGTGTTCCGCGGGCGCGGGCATACCTCAGCAGCGTATGGGCGTGGACGGTGCGATAGCCGAGGGGCTGCTTGCCTAGATCCAGAGCGAGTCGGGAGGCGCTCGCCTCCGCTTCAGGGCGAGCGAAGGCGATCGTCGGATCTGCAATGCCTTTCCGCCTGAAATATTCGTCGATGCGAAACCCTTCCGGCGGCGCCCCAGGATGAAGCACGAATGGAAGATGTTCGATATCCACGTCGAGGCCGGGAAAGCGTTCCCGCAGAACCTTATCGAGCCGATGCGTCCCGATGATGCACCATGGGCAGATGGAATCTGAATAAACATCGATCTTGAGCACGTTGTGCCTCCGTCGGGATCAAGCCGCCAGCGTCTCGATACTGCCCATTGCTGTCTCTAGGGCGGTTGCGCGCAGCTCAGGGCTGACGTCGACCCCTTCGGCGACGATCACCTCAAGGTTGTCGATACCGAGCACCGAGAAGACGGACCGCAGATAGGTTTCGGCATGTTCATGGCGCGCATTCGGCGATCCCTCGCCATAGAATCCGCCCCGCGCCAGAAGAACGATCACGCGCTTACCGCGCGCCAGCCCGACTACACCGCTGGCGCCATAGCTGAACGTTTTTCCAGCAACACAAATCCGATCGATCCAGGCCTTGAGGGAACTCGGGACGGTGAAATTGTAGAAAGCGACGCCCATGACGATCACCTCGCTGGTCAGAAACTCATCGAGAACTTTTCCGCTTTCGGCGAGGTCACTGAGTTCGGCCTGATCGAGATCTCGAATGTCCGCGCCCTGTGCATGGGCTGCAAAAATGCGTCCGGTAAGATCGCCTAGCGGATGGGCGGCAAGGTCGCGGTAATGGACCACAATGTCCGGAGCTTCACGCTTCAGGCGCTCCACCGCCGCAGCTGATAATTCCCGGCTTAACCATCCTGTCGCTTTGATGCTTGTGTCGATATGCAGCAGCCTCACAGCGTTCCTGCCAGGTCGGCCGGCGGCGCCAGTGACAACGAGCCTGGAGGGAGCGGACATTATCTTCTTCCTTGCGGTCTAGAATAGAGACAATGCATAATAAGTGAGACCATAAGCGGCGTGAAGGAGGCAGGATTTTGGGACAGGGTGAGATAGAAGTAACCGCCGCGGCATCCGCTGACGGACCCGGCCGTTTGTCCGCTAACCATAGACATCAACCGAACTGGTCGTTCGACCCGCAGTGCCCGGTTCGAGACGTTCTCGACCGGATCGGCGACAAGTGGTCGACGCTTATCCTGGTCACTCTGGCGAACGGTCCGCATCGCTTCAGCGCTGTTCAGCGCGCGATCCCGGACATCTCCAAGCGAATGCTGACGCAGACGTTTCGCGATCTGGAGCGCGACGGACTGATCGCGCGGACGGTTTTCCCTACCAAGCCGCCGAGTGTCGAGTACTGCCTGACGCCTCTAGGCGAAACACTTCTCGAACCCCTGACCGTTCTTGTCCGGTGGGCCGATCGCAGCCATACAGCAATCAGGAACGCTCGCCTTGCATACGATGGAACGTCGTAAAGGCTTCAAATCAGCGCACTGGACCTCCCGCTTCCCATCATTCTCAAAAAACTCGGTGACGCGGAACACGGAAGCTATTGCCACCTGCCTCCCCGAGAGCCGCCCGTCTGTTGACCACCAGATTTGCGCGTTTTGCGCTGCAACTACGCTGCCTGCGCCAGTACGATGAGGCCGAGCACGTGACCGCCGATCCACGCCACCGAGCATGATGCCGATGCGTCGATGCGCGATATCGCCCGTCGGGCCGATGTTGGGTCGGCCACGCTGCTTCGTCAATTCCCGATGCGAGAAGCCTTGTTTGAAGCGCTGCTGTGTACGAATCTGGACGCACTGACGCAGAAGGCAGACGAACTCGAAACGTCGAATTCGCCGGACGAAGCGCTCGTGTCCGCGTTTCGCGAGTGGTTGGCATTCGCCCAAAGCTATAGGGGCGTTGTCGCCCTGATGGCGGCCGCCCACATGAGCCCGGAATCCGCTCTTTATGCTTCGCGCGCAGCCAGTGCACTCAGCGAGCGCGCGAATACTGCTCCGTGCTCAGGCCAAGGGTATGCGGCGCGCGCCGATATGAATGGGGACGACCTGTTCGCCCCTGATGACGGCTCTCGGCTGGGCGGTTGACCAACCCTCATTCGCGCCACGGGAGGATCATCTCGTTCAACTTATTCCGAGTGCGATCCTGACAAATCCATCGAGCAACGATGCCAGGACGGGCACGTAACAGAGTGCAACGAATTGTTGTCGGCATTGCGTCGGATGGCGTCCGCAAGCCGGCCCCATGACGGGATGCTCAATCAGCCAATCGCCGGGCCTCGCTGCCACCCAGGCGTGAGCGCCGACACCTCCTTGACGCGGCTGGCGTTCTCGTCAACTACGACCAAGAAAGCCGCCACCAGAGCGCACGCGAGAACAAGCTGATGGGAGGGACGTAGCCGGTTAAGGGCATTGGTTTTCATTCTGGGCAATCAAAGATGGGGATGGCAAGCGCTTCGTGCCGATGCCGCGGGGAGCGCCGCTGGTTGCTGCACTATCGTCCAACACCCTCTAAATTATTAGCATTTCTTATCTCTATAACTGGGACGTCTCGAACCTCAGCGACACCGCCCCGATTCGCAGATATCGAACCGGGGTTGACAACGCACATCTGCAATGTGGGTCGGCGACCGCGCCACTATTTCCAGCAGGCAAGTGCCTTCTGGAAGAAGTCGACCGTGCCGAAGTTGCCGGACTTTAATGCAAGCGCGAGCGGTTGCTTCGCCAGTCCGATTGTCCATGGCACGCCCGCGTCGATTGGAGCGCCTATCCGCAGGGCAGTGACATCAAGCGCCTTCACGACCGCCCCCGAGGTTTCACCACCAGCGACCACCACCTTGCGGACGCCAGCCTTGTCCACAAGCGCCCGTGCAATTGTCGCCAACGCATTCTCCATCAACTGCCCTGCCCGCTCAGCACCGAGTTGTTCCTGTGCTGCCTTGACTATATCCGGTGTCGCGCTTCCATAAATAAGCACCGGTTCGTCGGCGACCTTCGCCGATGCCCACTCGATCGCATCCCTGATCTGCCGGTCGTCAGTCGACAGGGAGACTGCGTCGAGCTGGAACGCTGGTCGCGAAGCAATCCAATGCGCAACCTGTCCATTCGTTGCAACCGAACAGCTACCGGACAGCACGATGCTGTAACCGCCCACATCGATCAGTTCAGTTGCTGTGCCGGCCTGGGGCAGCTTGCCCGCATCACGGAAATTTGCCGGGAGACCCATTGCAACACCGGAGCCACCGGTAATCAGTCTGGCGCCTGCCAACGCAGCGCCGATCGAAATGAGATCGGAATCGTTCAGCGCGTCAACGATCGCGTACCGAACACCGTTCTGTCGGCAGACATCGAAGGCTGAGCGAATCGCGCTCGACCCTTTCGCGACCGTCGGGAAACTGACGAGCCCCACCTTCCGGTCAGTTTGGGCCTGCAGCACTCTCACGAGGTTGGGATCGGTCATTGGCGTGAGCGGATGGTTTCGCATTCCCGATTCGCTCAGCAATACCTCGCCGACGTAAAGGTATCCTTGATAGACAGTGCGCTTGTTTTCCGGAAACGCCGGACACGCAATCGCGAAATCAACCCCGAGCGCATCGACCATAGCATCCGCCACGGGCCCAATGTTTCCTTGTGGAGTCGAGTCGAACGTCGAGCAGTACTTGAAAAAAAACTGTTCACAACCCGCCTTCTTCAGCCATTCGAGCGCGGCGAGTGACTCGCGTACCGCATCGGCGGGGGCAATCGTACGGGTCTTCAGTGCGACGACGATAGCGTCCGCGTCCTCCGGTACGGTTTCGTCCGTGGGCACGCCAATCACCTGCACTGTGCGCATCCCGCCACGGACCAGCGTGCTGGCCAGGTCGGTTCCGCCGGTGAAATCGTCGGCGATACAGCCGAGTAGTGGTTTGCTCAATTCCTTCTCCTGTCCCGTTCTGGCGTGCTATGCCGGGCCGAAGCCGAACAGCTTCGTCGCGTTGTCGACCAGTAATTTGTGTCGATTTCCAGCGTCTGGTGCCCAGTGTTTGACGAGTGTGAAATTCCGCCCTTCGTCTTCGTCGCGAAATGCCTCGATATCTGTCGGCTTCGCGTTTGCAGGCCGTTCGCTACCGCCGGTATGTGGCCAGTCACTGCCCCAGATAACCTGACCCGGATCGCCCTCGACCAGTGTCCGGCCAATCGCGACCGTGTCTGCGTAACCTGGCTTAAGCATCGAAATCTGATACGGTCCGGAGAGTTTCACGAACACCTTGCGTGATTGCATGAGGCCAGTCATTGATGACATACCGAACTGTTCCGGACCGTCAGCGCCTTTCGCGAGTCCGAAATGGTCGATCACGACAGGATGGGGTTGTACCTGAATGCGTCGGGCAAGTTCATCAATGATGGGGAGCGCCGCATAGATCTGGATGATGAATCTGCGCCCGTCCAGCGACTGAACCGTCTCTTCCAGGCGCGTAATAGCGCTGTTGAAGTTCCGGTCCTTGCCGACTTCCAGGTTGATTCGTACACCAACGACACCCGCACCCGCCAGATCATCGATCTGCTGCCCCGAAAACGACTTGTCAATCACCGCAATGCCGCGTGCGTCGGGGCCCAGTTGCTTAAGTGCGTCAACCAGACAGGCATTATCGGTGCCGTAGACACTCGGCTGCACGCACACGACCCTGCGCACGTGAATCGCAGCATGAAAGCGCCGGAGGTCTTCGACAGTCGCCGCTGGGGGGGTATACCGCCGTTTCGGCGAATACGGAAACCTGTCGGGATTAAAAATATGACAGTGGGAATCTACGACATTCGCCGGCACTTTAAATCCGATCGGGGAAACATGTCCCAATTCTTTGCCCATGACCTTCTGAAAACCCATTAGCGAAGTTGCGCCCAACGCCGCACCGGTGGCGACGAGCATCTGCCGACGATTGACCATTCCCGCGTCTCCTGGTACTGCCCCTTCCCGGACGGGCGGAGCAAACTTTTTCTTTGATTGTTTTGCGGGTGCGAACAGGAAGTTCGCACCCGCCGTCCAGCCTAGCCGGCAATGATCTTTGCCACTTCGTCGCCGAACGCCTTGCAGCCGAACTTGCCGCCGAGATCCGGCGTGCGGGTTTCAGGGTTCTCAAGGACCTTGTCGACCGCAGCTTCCATCGCGTTGCCCGCTTCGACAAACGCAGGCTTGCTGTGATGCTCGCCCATCCACTGGATCAGCATCGCCACCGACAGGATCATCGAGACCGGATTGGCCTTATCCTGGCCGGCGATGTCGGGCGCCGAGCCGTGCTGCGCCTGAGCGCAGCAGTGGGTATCACTCGCCATCATTGAGCCAGCCAGGCCCAGGCTACCCGAAAGTTCGCTGGCCAGATCGCTGATGATGTCGCCGTAGAAGTTCGTGGCAACCAGAACGTCAAAACGCTCCGGTGAACGCACAAGGTGCGCGGTCGAAGCATCGACGAGCAGATCGTCGACGGTGACTTCCGGAAAGTCTTTCGCGACGTCGCGCACGCATTCGAGGAACAGACCGTCCGTCATGTGGAAGCTGTTGGCCTTGTGAATCGCCGTGACCTTCTTCCTGCGCTTCATCGCGAGTTCGAACGCGCGGCGCGCAATACGCTCGCTGCAATGACGCGTGATCTTGCGCAGCGAGATCGCCATGTCCGGACTCGGCATCAACTCCGCCCAACCCTTTGTCATGTTGCGGTCCGGATAGAAACCTTCGGTTGCCTCACGCATGATGACCAGGTCCATGGTCTTGCCCTCGCGCATGTTCGACGTCAGAAACGGGCGCGTACGGGCCGGGCGGACATTGGCGTAAAGGTCAAGGCCGATCCGGAATCCCGCCGATACATTCCGCCCGCCCTTTTCGGGGATCGGGTAATCGGCATGCGATTGCGTGCCGAGAATGATCCCGTCGTACGTTTTGGCTTTCTCGAGAACTTCGTCGCGCAGCGTCGTGCCGTACTTTTCGAGGCTGACGAAGCCGACATCGTCGTAGTCGAACGAAAGACCGAGGTTGAATTTCCTGTTGGCCGCTTGGAGCGCCGCCATCGAGGCCGCGGTGATTTCCGGGCCAATGCCATCACACGGCAAAACCAAAATACGCATCAAAGTCTCCAGAAAGTTGGCACGTGACGAATGTCATAGAGCATCACTGTACCCATATTGTACTTCATAATCTCACAGTACAATCTAGGTGTTTGTTCTTAGCCTGCACAAAGTGCAGCGGTCGCTACGCGGATCGCCCCCGCGACCGGGCAATGGATAGACAGGGCGCGGTCGCGATCCGGAAGTCGGGCCGCCATGTATCGCAGGAAGCCCAACGCGCCCCCGGCTTCTCAACCGTCTGCAACGACCGGTTTCAACCCGACTCAACGAAATGACGCTATGCCTTCTTCAGCGCCCCATGGTCGTCAACTGTACGGCCATGCTGGCCGCTGCCCGGTTTCGTGCGCCCGACAATCAGAATGACGACGCCGCTCAGCGCAAGGAAAGCCCCCAGTGCCGCGAGTGCCCAAACATACGAGTGCGTGGTCTCACGAATCCAACCCGTCATGTAGGGGCCAGCGAATCCGCCAAGATTGCCGACGGCATTGATGAAGGCGATACCTGCGGCGGCCGTCGTGCCAGACAACATGCTGGCAGGAAGCGTCCAGAAGACCGTATTGGAGACCCACAGGCCGGTCGCTGCAACACACAGCGCGCCCATGGCGATCCAGGGATTCGCCGTCAGACTCGCCACCACGAAGCCCATCGCACCGAAGAACGCGGGCAATGCAATGTGCCATTTACGCTCGCCGGTTTTATCCGAATGCCGCCCGATCACGATACTGGCGAGCGCCGAGAACACGTACGGTAGTGCTGACGCGGCGCCGACCTCAATTGTGCTCAGCGAGCCGAGACTCCTGACGATCTGCGGCAACCACAGAGTAATACCAAAGAATGCGAGCAATACGCAGAACTTCGAGAAGGCGAAGGCTAGTGTAGGACCGTGGACAAAAACGTCACGGACCCGACCGGGACTATGCCCGGTTCCCGCTTTGGCACGCGTCTCTTCGGCGATCTTCTCAATGAGCCATGCGCGCTCGTCAGCCTTGAGCCACTTCGCGTCCTGCGGGCGCTCGGTCAACCAGAACAGCGTGACGATGCCAATGATCACCGCAGGAATGCCTTCGATGATGAATAGCCATTGCCAGCCGGCGAACCCACCGAAGTTGTGCGCGTAATGAAGAATTGCCGTCGACATCGGGCCGCCGATAATCACCGAGATGGGATTGCCGAGCATGAAGACGGTAATGGCCTTGGCTCTTTCCTCGGCGGGGAACCAGCGCATCATGTAGAAGACCAGCCCGGGGAAAAAGCCCGCCTCGGCTACTCCGATTAGCGCCCGAAGGGTGAACAGAGAGTAAACGTTGAAGACGAACGCCATCAGCGTCGCGAGGACGCCCCACGTAATCATGATCCGTGCAAGCCAGACGCGTGCACCGACGCGTTGCAGGATCAGGTTGCTTGGAATTTCGAACGCCACATAGCCAACGAAAAGAATGCCTGCAGCCATTCCATACGTGCTCGGCGACAGCCCAAGATCCTTGTTCATATCGAGTGCTGCGAATCCGATATTCACCCGATCCAGGAAGTTGATCAGGAACATCAGGATCATGAACGGTATAAGGCGTCGGGACACCTTTCCCATTGTCCTCTTATGAATCTCCGGTTTCATTTTTTTAACTCCTTTAGTATTTCATTGCTCGACCGGGCTGCCGCGCGGGCGAACGTAGGTTCGTCGTTCCGCGTTACAGCAGAAAACCCGTGCTGATGAAATTCGAGCGTCGGCCGTCGACAATCGAGTTCAGTAGCGCTTTCGATGCCGGCGACTGTCTGGTCGCAACCATTGACCGGATCGAAAATGCCCTGAGCGCGTCGGACACCGACAATGTCCCTTCCGCCGAATCTTTCCGGCCAGCGAAGGGGAATACATCAGGTCCACGCTGGCATTGGCAGTTAAGGTTGACTCGACAGACCTGGTTGACAAGCTGATCGGTGAGCGCGCCAATCTGCCCGGCGTCGTTGCCAAAGAGACTCACCTGCTGGCCATAGTCCGAGCCGATGATGTAATCAAGCGGTTCCTGCACGTCATCGAATGGAACGACGGGGACAACAGGGCCAAACTGCTCTTCGTGATACAGCCTCATGCGTGCGTCGACCGGGTAGACAACCGCCGGCCTGAAAAGCGAACCGGCACTCATTCCCCCGCCGTCGTTCATCACACACGCGCCAAGTTCCACGGCTTGCGCGACGCAGTCATGCAGATAGCGCGGCTTGTTCTCGTCCGGCAGGGGCGTAATCTGCACCCCCTCCTCCCACGGCATCCCGCACTTCAGTCTGTTCACCGCGTCGGCGAGCTTTGCAACGAACGTGTCGGCGATCGACCTGTGAACAAAGATCAATTTCAATGCCGTGCAGCGCTGCCCGTTGAACGAGAGTGAGCCGGCGACGCACTCCCGCACGGTAGTCTCGAGATCGGCGTCGGGCAGAATGATCGCCGGATTTTTGGCGTCCAGACCGAGTACCGCCCGCAGACGATTTGATTTCGGATGCTGCTTTTTCAGGGCGTCGGCTACCCGGCTCGATCCGATGAGTGCGAGTACATTGATCTGGCCGCTACCCATCAGGTAAGGCACGACTTCTTCGCCACGACCGTAGATCGTGTTGACGACACCGGCGGGAAACGCTTTCTGGAACGCGAAGAGCAACGGATAGAAGAGCAGCGCGCCGAACTTCGGTGGCTTCAGGACAACGGTGTTTCCCATAATGAGCGCGGGAATCAACGTGGTGAATGTTTCGTTTAGCGGATAGTTGTACGGCCCCATGCAGAGCGCCACGCCAAGCGGTGCTCGACGAATCTGCGCAATGGTGCCCTCCACGACCTGGAACCGGGAGTTACTGTTGTCAAGCTCCTTGAGCGCGTCAACAGTCGCCGAGACGTACTCGACAGTTCGGTCGAACTCTTTCTGCGCATCACCTCTTGTTTTGCCAATTTCCCACATGATCAGGCGGACGACTTCTTCGCGCCGCTCAACCATCAATCGCGTGAAATGCTCCACGCACGCGATCCGGCCGGCCACCGTCATCGTCGGCCACCTGCCGCGGCCGCTGTCGTATGCGGCGACTGCCGCGTCTAATGCCGCGCGCGCCTCGCTCGCCCCGCCAAGCGGATAGCTGCCCACCTCAACGTGGTCCAATGTACCGTCTGGCTGTCGGACGCGCAGTGCCGACATGACCGCCTTCAGCTCGCCGTCGAAGCGGCGCATTTCTCCGCCCACCAGCGTTTCGCGCTGGTGCAGAGGCGTGATCCGGGCATCCGCCGGAATATCGCTCGCGCGCGGAAACAGATCGGCGAGTTCAGAGATCGATGACAAAGCGGTACTCCCTCAAATACTTGATGCAGGTGTTGATACGGCGCCGTCCGTCGTCAACTCCGACGGCCAGACTATGCGCAGGAGGTTCGTAGAACCCGGTTGACCGAAAGGCACCCCGGCTGCAACAACGAGCGGTCGCCCGCATTCGCACAGGCCTTCCGCGTTTGCTGCGTCTGATGCGATAGATACGATGTCCTCGATTTGCCGGGCGTCCGGACTGACTCTGGAGCGCACGCCCCACACTAATGCGAGCCGCCTTGCAACGCCCACATTAGGTGTGAGGCTGAGAATGGGTGTACGCGGCCGCACGCGCGATATGCGCAGCGCGGTTGCGCCAGACGACGTGTAGGTGATCGCCGCTCCGAGTGGAAGCACATCGGAGATAGTGTTGATTGCGGCACCGATCGCGTCGGTCGGGTTTGCTACATGCTGCGCTGCAACCGCATTCATCAGCTGACGCTGGAGTGGGTCCGCCTCCGTGCGCCGTATGATTCGCGCCATCATTGCGACAGCCTCAACTGGATAGGAGCCCGATGCTGACTCGGCTGACAGCATGACGGCATCTGCTCCGTCATAGACAGCCGTCGCAACGTCCGACGCTTCCGCACGTGTCGGTGTGGGCGTACCGGTCATTGACTCGAGCATCTGCGTCGCGACAACAACAGGTTTGCCGGCATCACGTGATAGCCGCACGAGGCGCTTCTGCACAAGTGGCACGTCCTCCGGCGGCATTTCGACACCCAGGTCACCACGCGCCACCATCAATGCGTCAACCACCTCCAGGATGCTGGCGATGTTATCGACGGCCTGCGGCTTCTCGATCTTTGCCATGACCGCGGCGCGGTCCTTGATAAGCGTCTTCGCCTCGATCACGTCCTGGGCACGCTGGACGAACGAGAGCGCAACCCAGTCCACACCGAGCGAAAGGCCGAACTCCAGATCGGCTCGATCCTTTGGCGATAATGCCGGAATGGAAAGGCTTGCCTCTGGAACGCTCACGCCTTTGCGATCCGAGATCGTGCCGCTGACGACGACCTCGGTCGCGATGCAATCGTTCGACACCGTGAGCACCTTGAAACGCAGACGCCCATCATCGACCAGCAGGTGATGCCCCGGTTGCAGCGCGGCGAAGATCTCGGGATGCGGAAGATAGACGCGCTCTGCAGTCCCAGGCGACGCCGATGCATCGAAGCAGAACCGCTGGCCAGCCTCCAGCACTTCCTTTCCTGTAGCAAACGTGCCAACGCGCAGCTTCGGGCCCTGAAGATCGATCAGGATGCCAATTGGTCGCCCCAATCGCTGCTCGACCTCCCGAATGGCCGCGTGCCGCACTGCGTGTTCAGCATGCGTTCCATGGCTGAAGTTCAGGCGAAACACGTCGGCACCTGCACGTGCCAATGCTTCTATCATGGCTTCGGATGAGCTTGACGGCCCGAGTGTGGCCACAATTTTCGTTGCCTGCTTCGTTGCATCGATATGTCCTGTCGCCCGTCTATCGCGGGCAATTAGAAGAAATGTTGCAGGCCGACACCAACCATCGTTTGATGGTTGGTTTTCGCATCGGTCGGAGAGAGGTTGTAAATCTGTGCGGCGTACCCGTTTTTCGCACGCTGATAGTCCAACGTCGCATAGACATCCGTCGCCTTGGAGAATGCGTAGTCGGCCATGACGCCGACCTGGTTTCGCGTACCTTGCATGATCACGTTCTTCTTTTCGTTATTGGGCTTCGAATAGAAATACGCGACAGCGACGGAGAACGCCGGCGTGAAACGGTACTGCGTTCCGAACTCGACCGTGTCGACTCGATCGCCCGTCGCCGTCCATTCGGCGTTCGTATAGAGCCCGGAAAAGCGAAGAGGCCCGAACTGATATCGTGCACCGGCGCCATAGACGCGATAACTGCTCAGGGAGTTGGCTTCCTTGAGGTTTGTCCACACGGCGTCCGCCAACAAGCCACCATTTGCGTACTTCAGGCCGAAACTCTGCGTGCTGCCGTTGGAAAATGCGCCCGCCTGTCCACCGAAACCGTAGAGTGCGCCGAGCGTAAAGCCGCCGAGCGGCGTGCTGGTGATCTTCGCGGAGTTGTCAACACGGGCGCCCCCGATCCGGTCAAAGTCAGTCGTGCTGCCGTTGTTTCCAAGGATCGTGTTTCCGGTGCCCGGCCGATGCATGTACGAACCGACGTAATTCGAAACAGCGATGGCCGCAAAGTCATACATGAAGTCGTACTGGCGCCCGAGACTTACCGTTGCCCATGGCGACTTGAGCCCGACCCATGCCATACGACCGAACAGCCGCGTAACTGCGGAGGTCGTGCCGGACGCATTCGTGCCCTGTCCGAACGTCCCGTTATTGGCGTTGAAGCCGTCTTCCAGCTGGAACAGTGCGTGCCAGTTGCCACCGAGGTCCTCGTCACCACGAAAACCGAAACGGTTACCGTTGAACATGCCGCTTTGCTCCAGGGTCTGCGAATGGCCGCCGGCGTTGCTCACATGCATAACCCCCACGTCAATAATCCCGTAAAGCGTGACACTGCTCTGCGCGTACACGCCCGTCGCCATAACGCAACTGGCGGTGGCGCCCACCGTCATCAATAATTTCCGCATCTCCTGTCTCCTCTGTCCTGTAGCCAACTACGCTTATATCGGCGGTGATGCATCGCCGCATGTTTTGTATGTCGTTGACCGATAGTACAATTATGTATGCGCCTAAATCTTTCCGACCGCCTCCGAAGTGCCGGGCTCCCCGAAAAATCGCCTTTGCCCTATGGATGTCCGGCCCAGCGCCCTAACTATGTACCTTGTAACGACAGGATACAATGTAAGCGACGAGTGAGCTGAATGGCAGTCTCGTTAACCCGAGACCCGGATCGACGGGAAAAGGGAAATTGCGGAGGATGAGGACAAAGGCCCGGCGCGTGCAGGCGCGTTAGGGAAGGCTTTTCTGCGAAGGCCGAAAGCTCGACAGGGAGGCGCGGGAGGGCCGTACCGCAATCGAGAGGCGCCTGGCCAAGGCGCGCGTGCTCTATCTCAATTGCTCAATTCCGCAAACAGCAAATGCTGCTTAGAAATGAGCTTCAGGGATGGTGCGCTGGAGAGCGTCCTGCTCCTCTCTGGCTTCAGCCTTAGCCTTGATTTTGCTCACCACATCGAGATGCCTGCGCATAAAAGCCGCTGCATGTTCGCGGCCGCCACTCTCGATCAGATCAAGCAGTTCGAGATGCTCCTTGCACTGCCTGACAAGCCGCTGACGATCCGTCGCGGCCTTGTATTCCATAAAGCGTCGGAGCTGATTCTGTCGTTCAATCGCTTCGATAAAAAACCGGTTACCTGAGCAGCGGACCAGCATTTCGTGAAATTCGGAGCCATTCTTGAACAGCATCGGCCGCGACAGCTTGAAAATGTCACCGTTAAGCATGTCAAGCTGCACGGCACGTGCTTTCGCAAAAGCGGCCTGATCGATACGAAACGTCGGCTCCAGCAGCGCAGCCGGCTCGATCGCCATCCGGAACCGGTAGCTTTGAATGTGCGCATCGGTATCGTGCAGGAAGGGATTGATTCGCCACCCTTGTCCCGGCTTGCGCGAGATCATGCCCTCGTTGGCGAGTCTCGATAGCACCTTCAATAGCTGCCCGCGTGGCACGTCGTATTTCCTGAGCAGCCCGGCTTCGTAGAATTCCTCGGGGATTTCGCCAGTGAGGCAATCGTCGGCGACCCGAAGATAGAAATCTTCGAGCGGATCGACCCCGAACGGCAGCCTGGCGATATCGATACCATGCGCGTCCATCGCAAGGAATATTCCGCGATTGGGCTCTTTGGTGACGATGCCGTGCTGAACGAGAAGCGCGAGTCCTCGTCGAACGGGCGACCTGGATAACCCCAGTTCGCTCGCTAGCGCCTCCTCGCGCAGATGTTCCCCGGCTCGCAAGGAGCGGGTCCTCGCAATATCGATGATTTTGGCCGCGACCTGATCGGCAAGCGCGCCGTTTGTCTCAGTTTTCATAGAAGGACAATTAAGTGTTCACCGGTAAATGCCACAGAATCGGCCCCAGCGCAAGAGATTCATGAGATCAGTCTACCGGAACTTTCTTTCCGACATGAAAGCCTCGGGTCTTCCCCGAGGTCACGCACGGAGTAAATGTACTATATTGCGATCAAATACAAACCATCACTGGTGATCGACAATGTCCAGCTCGCCCCGAATCTCGTTGATCCACGCAACGCCGCTTGCCATTGCGCCGATCACGGAGAGTTTCCGACGTTTGTGGCCTGACGCAAAGGTCTATAGCCTCCTCGAGGACTCGCTGACAGCGGACCTCAACGCTGTTGACGGTGACGTTACGTCCATGGCTGCGCGCATCGACGCCTTGACGCGCTATGCGGTTGACACTGGTGCGCAAGGCGTGCTTTTCACATGCTCCGCGTTCGGACCGGCGATCGAGGCTGCAGCTATCGGCCAGTCGGTACCGGTACTGAAACCGAACGAAGCAATGGTCTCGGAAGCGCTGGACCTTGGAACCAGAATTTGCATCGTGGCCACCTTCCAGCCCGCGCTGGCACCGATTGCGGCTGAATTTTCGGCATTGGCGAAATCGACCGCCCGGCCGGTAGAACTGCATCCAGTATTTGTAAAAGATGCGTTGGCGGCCTTGCAGGAGGGAGACGCACGCGCGCACGACGAACTGGTCGCGGCTGCGTGCAGCAACCTTTCCGATTGCGATGTGATCTGTTTCGCCCAGTTTTCGATGACAGGCGCTGCCTTGGCGGCACAGGGCGCATCCGGCCGGACAGTCCTCACCACGCCCGATAGCGCGGTCAAGCGGTTGAAATCGCTCATCGTCCGATAGACAGATAGACATATGGTCCACCGGCGCGATGCGCCGTATCACATGCTGGCGCAGCAGACGCCGAAGGAGACTGTCGTGAGTTACCCGATTCGCAAAATGGTGAAGCCGCTGTACGTTCAAGTGCTAATCGGGGTAGCCCTCGGCATAGCCTTCGGCGCGATCGAGCCGAAGCTTGGCGTGGAAATGAAGGCGCTCGGCGACGCCTTCATCAAGCTCGTCAAAATGATAGTTGCGCCAGTGGTTTTTGCTACGGTCGTGACGGGCATCGCGAAGATGGGCGACATCAAAGCGGTCGGTCGCGTTGGCCTCAAGTCACTCATTTACTTCGAGGTGGTTACGACCGCAGCGCTTGCGATCGGGCTTGCGGTTGCCCACCTGATGAACCCGGGTGGTGGCATGAACGTCGATCCGAAGACCCTGAATCTTTCGTCGGTGGCGGGATATGCGAAGGTCGCAGAAGATCAGTCGGTCAAAGACTTCTTCATGCATATTATTCCGGAAAGTTTTGTGGGGGCCTTCGTCCACGGAGAAATCCTTCCTGTTGTCTTTATCGCCGTGCTTTTCGGCCTGGCGCTCGCGCATGCGGGCGAGCGCGCGTCGACGCTCGTCACTATCGTCGATGAATTCCTGCACACGCTGTTTGGTGTAGTTGGTTTCATGATGAAATTCGCACCGATCGGCGCTTTCGGCGCGATCGCGTTCACCGTCGGCAAGTATGGACTTGGCAGCCTTCTTGCACTGGGCAACCTGATGCTTTCGTTTTATGTCACCTGCCTGATTTTCGTCCTCGTTGTGCTCGGCACAGTTCTCCGGCTTTGCGGGATCAACGTTTTCCGCTTTCTGGCATACCTCAAGACCGAAATCCTCATTACCCTCGGGACCTCGAGTGCCGAGCCCGCGCTGCCCCGGCTCCTTGAAAAACTTGAACGAATGGGCTGCAGTAAACCAGTGGTCGGGCTGGTTGTTCCCACGGGATATGCATTCAATCTCGATGGCGTCTGCATCTATCTGACCATGTCCGTCGTCTTTATTGCTCAGGCTACGAACACGCATCTGACGCTTGGTCAGGAACTCGTGGTGCTTGCTATGGGACTTTTTACGTCGAAGGGCATGAGCGGCGTACCAGGCGGGGGCTTCGTCGCCCTGGCTGCGACCCTGTCGAGCGTCCACGTTCTGCCGCTCAGTGCAATCGCCCTCCTCGTTGGCATTGACCGCTTCATGGGCGAGGCGCGCTCCGTCACATCCATCATTGGCAACGCAGTCGCCGCCGTCGTCATCGCCAAATGGGAAAACGCATTCGATCCAGCGAAAATGCGGGATGCGCTGTACCACCAGGCTGGTGTAGAGACTGAACTGTCGGACAACCTGAGCCCCGTCTCCGGCAGCGCGGTGGCCGTCGGTACTGCGCACACCGGAAAGCCCTGAGGGCCGTCATGAGAGGGGCTTGCCACTTGCATCGGCTGACACGATTTCTCAAGTTAAACCACTCTCGACAGGAAACCAGTCATGACGTCTTTCACCACATCCGTCGCATCGCTAGCGGTATGCGCCGCGGTGCTCTGCCTCCCGGCGCTCACCGTCGCTCAACCACAGGACACGGCGGCCTCGACACCCGGGCAGATCAGGAAAGCGCAAAGGAAAGCCGCGCGCACGAAAAAGAATGCCGAGCTGAAGCAGCTCGAGCAACAGGGGTACCAGCCTGGCGAGGGACATCCGAACTATCCCGCTGACATACAAAGCGCTGAACGTAAGGCGAAGCACGCGGCCCCGCAAGCGGTGCCGGCGTCGGCACCTTGACCCCTGACCGGTAACGCTGCGCTTTCCGGCGGGCGAATTGCCGGTGGTACTGCCTCAACCCGGCCAACAACGGCCCGTTGTGAAGGGCCGCTTCGGAGTCGCCTGCACAGAACCCTGGAAGTCTCATCGGACACGAGCATGCGCCACTACAACGGACGTTGGACGAAGATCGAGGTGACGAATTTGCCTGGCAGGGAGCTTCCGACTGGTACTTCGAGGTCAGCCCGAAGAAGACCGTAGTGCGGCAGATGGAGGTGTACGACGCGGCAGTCGTTCTGCAGTACGACCTACAGCATCTTGAGGTGATGCGGAGTTGTCACAGATAAGCCGTGCGATGCCGCAGGGTTTTCAGTTGCCGTGATTGCGCGCAACGATTTCGAGAGAGCTTGGTCAACTCATGCTGCCGCGAATCGCCACCCGAGAGCCGCGCTTGGGGCTAACTGGCTTACGAGCTTCGACTTCCAGATCAAGGTGATCCCGCCTATCCGAAACGGGAAACGATTGATCGGGGGGTTGAGGGTCGCGCGAAGCGGCAACTATCAAAGCCTACTGCCCCGCGACGCCCCCCTAACGTCGGCGTCAACCTTCTGGCCCCGCGTTTCCACGCCGCGGCAAGAGCACCAGATCGGCCGCTTCGTCAGCATCTTTGAGGAGCGTCTTGCGCGGCGTGCCTAAGCGCGCACGCATGGTTAGCCCACGCGCTAAATCCGTGACTTGCGTTGCGCGCGCGACTACGGGAAAGTCAGATGGGATTTCTCCCGCGCTGATCCCGTCCCGGAAACGGCGCTCCACGAGCGCCGTGCCACCCGCAACGGCGCTCTGCAGAAACCGTTGAACCTCAGCGTCGTTCACAAGCGGCGCGACGCATATCACAAGGCAACCCCGGGCGGACCCTTTCTCAGTCGCACTCTCGACGGCGAACCTCAAAAAGCCCGCGATCGAGTCGCAAAGACTCTGTGGCGAGAGGAGCGCCTTCGCGGCTTTTGCGCCCTTCCGCTCTGCATACGCCTTAAGGACGCGCAGGAATATCGCCCGCTTGTCGCCGAAGACGGCATACAGGCTCGGCCGTCCCACGCCCATCCCTGCGACAAGGTCGTCGATCGTGACGCCATCATAGCCCTTCGACCAGAACACCTGAGTTGCCTTTTCCAGCGCGTCTATCTCATCGAAGCTGCGGGGCCGTCCACGCGGCGCGGGTGGATTATGAACCATTTAGTTTAAAACTCCTTGACACCTGTTCTTGCATCAATATATAACCGAATAGTTCTAAATTGGCAAGTTGGCCCCAGCCTCGCGGGACCAAACGACTCGACCTTAACCCTTTACCACGGAGACGCCCTTGGAACATTCGATCGCTCTCGTAACCGGCACCACCTCCGGGCTCGGTCATGCTGCAGCCCGCCTTCTTGCCGGAGAGGGCTGGCGTGAAATCATCATCACCGGACGCAGCCTGGCTCGAACCCGGGAAACGGCCGCACAGCTTGCGGCGGAGACCAAAAGACAGATCTTCACACCGCTGGAGCTGGATCTGAACACGCCCGCCAGTGTTCAGTCCGCCCTCGCCACGCTTGTCAAGCGAGGGCAGTCGATTGATTTCCTGCTGCTCAATGCCGGGATGGTCCCAGGTAAGCAGCGGGTAATCACTGCGGCGGGCGTTGAGGCTTCTCAGGCCCCGCTCATCGGCCATCATCAATTGACTGTCGGATTGCTCCGCGCCAACCTGCTGAGCCCCAACGCTCGGATTGTTATTGCCAGCGCGGAACCTGCCCGAGGGGGCGTACCCATGTTCAAGTACACCGACGTGGACGCACTCGCTGCCAAATACCACGGAGGCGACCTGACCGCTGCTATGGAAGCCCTGCTGCGCAACGGGCCGAACGTGAAGTATGTGCCCAACAATGCGTATGCCGACGCGAAGCTCATCGTTGCCTGGTGGGCTGCGGCGCTGGCGCGTCGGCTATCTTCCGGCATGGCCGTGTACGCTGTCTCGCCCGGTGCGGCGACCGCTACTAAGGTCTCGCGACAAGCTAGCCTGGCCGTGAAGTATCTGTTTATCCCAATCGCGAACCTCATTCCCGGCATGAATCAGACGCCGGAGACGGCCGCGGGCCGGTATATCCAGGCCTCGAAGTTCGGAACCGACGTCTCAGGGCAATTCTTCGCCTCGGCTGAAGGGAAGTTCTCAGGCCCAATTGAGGCGCAGCGCCACCCACACCTGCACGATGGCGCTTTTCAGGAAGCCGCGTGGCAGGCCATCGTCAACGTCGCTGGCGTCAACCTCCCTGTCGTCAACTTGTCTTAAGCGGATCACAAGAGCCACCGGGCTCTGCGCTCAAACGCGAAGGAAACCTTAATGTCACTATTGAAAAACAGGATTGCTGTCATCACGGGCGGCACCAGCGGTATTGGCCTCGCGACTGCCAGAAGGTTCGTTGAAGAGGGTGCCTGTGTCTTCATTGCAGGTCGCCGCCAGGCCGAAGTCGAAAAAGCCGTCGCGGAGATCGGCAGCTGGCGGCCGAGCGTTCGTCGAGGCGCGCGCTCCCCACATCAACCATACCGGCACAGCCATACCCACGGCACCTGCGAGTCGCACGTAGCCGAGGTGATGAATGTTGCCCGGATCGAGCAGGTCCGTCCTCCACCAATAATCACGGACAGAAAACCCTATCCACGCCAGCGTGAAGAGGGTGCTAGCCAGCCTGCGTTGGCCCGCGTAGCGACGCGCATAGTCCATCCGGAACGCACGCTCCAGAGTCGCCGGTCTAAACTTGCGTACCACGAAGCCTGACAATCTCATAAGGCTGCTTGATCAGGAGTGCGCCGTGGGAGGACAGTGCGCGATATCAGGAGCATTTATAGGACGCACCTTGGGTTAGCCAGGTCCCCACCGAACGTGGCTAACGAAGTAAGACGGCAAGTTCGAGCAAAAGCGACGCCGGTGGTCATGGAAGCACAATACCCTGGCGGTTTCAAGGGTGAAGCGCAACAGTGGGATTAATGTTTAGAGCTTTGAGGTTGACTTGCTGATGCGAGGGTCGCGGCGAAGACCTCGAATGGTGAATGGAAGTTGTGAGTTGCACGAGGCCGGCTATTCAGACTGTCGGCGATGGCGTCGAGTTCGTCCTGACTGTAGACCGAAAGGTCGGTGCCTTTAGGCAGATACTGTCGCAGCAGCCCGTTGGTGTTTTCGCAGGTGCCGCGTTGCCAGGGACTGTGCGGGTCGCAGAAGTACACGTTCACGCCGGTTGCGGCAGTGAGCTCTTTGTGGCGCGACATTTCTTTGCCCTGGTCATAAGTGAAGCTCTGCCGCAGTGGCGCGACTATCGAATTGAGTTTGGCGGAGAAGCCCGCCAGCGCCGAAGCTGCGGTGGCGTCTTCCATCTTGGCGAGCAGCACCAGGCGGCTGGTCCGTTCAACCAGAACGCCTACCGAGGACTGGTTGCCCGCGCCCTTGATGAAGTCGCCTTCCCAGTGTCCGGGCAGCAGGCGGTCCTCGATTTCGGGCGGCCGCACATGAATACTGACCATGTCGGGAATCTGTCCGCGTCGGTCTGTGCCGCGTGTACGCGGCATGCGCGTGCTGTGACCATGGCGCAGGCAGGCAATGAGCTGGTGGCGCAGTTCGCCGCGCGGCTGCGCGTAGATGGCCGTGTAGATGGTTTCGTGCGAAACCTGCTGGGTCGGGTCGGTCGGATAATTGGGTAGCCACGTCTCCTCTCGGAAACGCGGCCCCCGAGGAACTGTACGTGCGAGTTTCCCAGCATACAGCTCGAGCACAGCATTAAACGTCATACTGACGCCGGTCATACCAGCCTTCATACGACCTTCGCAAACGTCACGTCGTTGATTCGCCCCATTGGTGCGGCGAGAGGCGCTGAACCGTAGCCCCACCGGTCACTCACAAGCTGCCCCTCGTTGAATCTAAAACGCTGGTCTGCGACAACTGCACCACGCGGAAGTCTGCACCCTTTCAGGTCGGGGCAAAGCTCGAACCCCTATGCGACCCATTACAGGCCGCCGTTCGCTTTCTCCGCGTTCTCTTACCCGCTCGACCAACAGCTTCCCTTACGGGTTGCCTGCCGAACACCGCGATGGACTGCGACGCTGGCGGACAATCGGGCTTACTGTGTTCCGCATAAAGGACAAGAGCAGGTTAGGTTCCACCTTTTCGCCGACAGTCGTTAGTCCGTGTGTCCCGACGTATGAGAGGGACAGCCGACTGTATGCCTTTTGGCTCAAGCCTGACAGCGCCTTTGGCTTGTTACTCATCACGACGTTTATCAGCAGTTCGCATTCGCTAACCATACTGCCCAACCTTGCACCCCATCCGCCGCGGCGCTGGCAGACAACAACATTCTCTCGCGAGATTGCCGTCGCTCAATGAGCGGGTTACGTTGTCCCAGTGGCTTCACACCGGATGGTTACCAATCCCGCATGCACCGGTAGGTTACGGCTGACGGAACAGCCGGTTTCCTCTCTGGCCAACAACGCCAGACGAAACAATCCCTTACGCGACATCACATCGCACCATACGCTTGAGTGTGCCCGATATCTGCTGGGGTGACCATTTCCACTCGAGCAGGGTGAGAACGATACGCCAGCAGACGCTTTGCAGGCAAAGCTTTGTGGGGCGGCGCCCCGCGCTGCGGCGTGCGGCGCTGAGCGCTTCAGCCGGTCCCGATGCGTAGCCTGCGGGAGAGCTGTTTCGCGTCAGTTCACGGCTAACGGTGGCCGGCGAGCGCCCGAGTATCCGGGCCAGGGCCCGGATACTCGAACCCTGCAGATGCAGGCTGGCAATGGTCAGGCGCTCTTCAGGTTGAAGTTGCTGGTACTGGGTTCTTTCGTGCATCGCAACACCTTATACGAAACGGTGTTGCACTTCAGATTTGAGGCCGCCCCTCGTGCGTAGGCACAGTGCGATAAAAACAGAATAACAGGTCGCCATCACCACCATCAGCCACAAATGTATCAGCGACGTGATGTCGCTCTTCCCAACACCGGAATAATCTCAGAAAATTCTTGGAAGCGTTCGTGTTCTTCAAGTATCCCAATGCAGTTTCTGGAAATAATGACAAACGCGTTGTGCGATTTTTTGGAGACGGGACCAACACCAATAGTCTGGTCAAGCGACTAACGAACGAGTTTTCACACCTGGAAGAATTTGTGGACCGCAGTTCCCAGCCCATGGACTACTCGGAGGTTGCGACGCTTGCGAAGTTTGTCATGAAAAAAATGCGCGACAACGATAAAGATCAGTTCGAACATTTTCTCCTGAGCATCGAACAACCAGATCCCTTCATCTAGCTCGCACACTGCTGCATAATATCGAATTTCTAAGATGTCAAGCGAGATAGACCTAATCGAAATTGAGCACATCCTAGTGACGGTCGAACGGGGGCTGCGCCAGCAGTTCCCGTTCGATTTCCATGAGCGGTGCGCTTACGCGTCTTATGCCATTCGTGCGTTGCTGAAAGACGCCGGGACGCAGAGCGAGCTTGTCGGCGGAGACTTCCTGGCTTTCGTTGTCTCGACCGACAATCGACGCGCTGGAGTTCAAGGTTTCGCGTTCGGAGAGCAACAGTGCTCACATTTCTGGGTAGAAACCGACGACCGGATAGTTGATCTCGGACCCTTCTTCCTCCCGCGTGAGTCAAGTTATCCCGCGGTATCTATGCCGGCAGTCGCGTGGAAAATGTCCTACGCTCTCCCGCATGACACGAGACGGAGAATGTCCAGCTACCACGGTCGGATGGAGTGAGATGCCGCTTAGACAAATCGATGTTTCGTCCGTCCCTCACTACCTGGATGCCTGGAGAACTATCAAGCCGGGAAAGGATTCCGTTCTTCGAACCCTTCTTGGTGCCAGTAAGGGTATGCGCGTCGAACCGCGCTGGCGGCATCTAGTTGTTTAACCTGCTCTTTCGTGAGATTCCATCCAACCGCACCTAGATTGTGACGGAGCTGTTCCTCCGTGCGTGCACCAACCAATACAGTCGCAACAGTCGGCCGCTGCAGAAGCCAATTGAGCGCGACTTGGGGAATACTTTTTTCGGTTTCAATTGCAACAGCCTGCAATGCTTCCAGAACCCGATAGAGATACTCGTCAGGCACTGGAGGACCCTGTTCAGATGTTTTATGGAGACGGCTGGTCTCCGGCAGTGGCTGGCCGCGCTTCAGTTTCCCAGTCAGACGCCCCCAACCCAAGGGGCTCCACACCACAGCGCCGATTCCCTGGTCAGCGGCCAATGGCATTAACTCGCTCTCATAGTCCCGGCCGATGAGTGAGTAGTAGGCTTGGTGCGCAACATATCGCGAGTAGCCGTAACGGTCTGCTATGGCCTGTGATTTCATCAGCTGCCAGCCGGAGAAATTCGACGCTCCCACGTATCGGATCTTGCCGGCCCGAACCAAGTCGTCAAGCGTAGACATTACCTCAGCTACTGGAGTCCGTGCATCAAACCCATGCAGTTGAAACAGATCAATGTAGTCCGTCTGCAACCGTTTCAACGCGGAGTCCACTGCCCGAATCAGATGATAGCGCGAGGAGCCGATACTATTTGGCGATTCGTCAAAGCGAAAGGTCGCCTTAGTCGACAAGATGACTTGGTCTCGCCGACCTTTAACGGCCTCCCCCAGAACTGCCTCTGACGCACCACTTGAATAAACATCCGCAGTGTCGAACATCGTGACTCCAGCGTCGAGACAGATGTCAACCAGCCTACGTGCCCCCGCGATGTCCGTCGCGCCCCATGCTCCAAAGAATTCGCCTTTCCCGCCAAAAGTCGCAGTTCCGAAGCTAAGCACTGGAACCTTGAATCCGGATGCACCTAGATGCCTGTATTCCATATCACCTCATCATTCGTCAAAGGAAAAGCAGAGAGGACCAGAACAGAACTGTCCAGTCAGCGGGATCCATTGTAGCTTCAAATAACGAAGCGTGCTCAGGCGCGCTATGGATTGACGCGATCAAGTTTTCTTGTTCCCGCTACCACCGAAGTTGTCAGCATAAAAAACTCTTCATAAAAAGTGAATAACGGTGTTTCCCAATCCGAAACCTCCCTACTCGGTTGATGCGATCGATGTAGTTGGAGGCCGACGACCGATGGTCAAAAAATTGCAGCAGTCACTACGAAACCCTGTAACTTCATTTTTTGAAGTATTGTGGTATAAGCCTATACAGTGTCTGAGATTGTTCTCCATATCTCGCCAGCCTTGGGGTAGCGAACGAGAATTTGGTAGCCAATGCTTGAAGCCAGAACATGCCTGCAACAATCGACATATTTGGCGCGGACCTCAGCCCAACCTGCTCGCCACTCAGTAGGACCTGAGATCGGCAGACGCACAATCGTTTAGAGAACTTACCGCCTCCATATTTTTCCCAATAAATGAAAACATCTCTCTACAAAATACTCGCTTTAATTTTCTGCGGCGCCAGCATTTTAGGGGGAGTCGCAGGCTGCGGGAGCTCTCGTGCGAGCACAAGCGCAACGGTCGTTTTGGTACATGGTGCATGGGCCGATGGATCCAGCTGGGCGTCGGTAACGCCGTTTCTTCAAAAGCAGGGCCTGAAAGTTGTGGCCGTTCAGTTACCACGCACATCCCTAAGCGATGATGCGGCTGTAGTGAGCCGAGCTGTCAACGCTCAATCTGGCGCAGTGATTCTCGTGGGCCACTCATATGGTGGCGCAGTAATTACTGAGGCAGGGAACTCGCCAAAGGTCGCAGCACTGGTTTATGTATCGGCATTTTCGCCGGGAGAGGGGCAGTCCATCAACGATCTGACCAGCCCATTCCCGAAACCCGCATGGGAGAGTGGGTTGATCGTCGACGAAGCAGGTTATCTCACGCTGTCGAATGACACCTTCCTCAACAGCTTTGGCCCCGACGTTCCTCGAGACACCGCGACGGTACTCGCAAGCGCTCAAGGACCTCTGCTGGCACGCTGCCTCGATGATAAGGTCACAACAGCCGCGTGGAAAACCAAGCCTTCGTGGTGGGTCTACGGTGACCAAGACCAGATTATTCCGCCCGCCTTGCAGCAAGCAGAGGCAAAACAGCTTGGAGCGAGAATCACCAGCATTCCTGGAGCGAGCCATTTAGCTCTCGTTACCCACGCGGACGCCGTAGCTCAAACAATCCTTCGCCGCCACGTCGACTGGCAATCTTTAGAAACGCCTACCGTGGGCGCCATTCTCGATGTGCTCGGCCGAGCCAGAGGGTAACCCGATTATACGTGTCCTTCCTCAGCGCGATGAGATCTATGGCACCCGGTGATCCGGTCCTCGTGTGTCATGGGTTGCACGACAAGATTCAATACCTTTCAATGCTATGTAAATTTATGGCTTTACATAGTGAAGCCATAAATCATGACGACAGGACCAGCAGCGTCGACTACCTCCTCAAGCACTGCTGCGCTGTATATCAAGGTCACGTCCACATAGCGAACTGCCAGATTCAAAGATCTGTAGACCGAATTTTTTCTAAAGTCTACCTCAGGGTGTGTCGTAATCAAGTTGGTCCGTCGGGCGACGATCTGAACCGATCCGGCAGTCGCCGTTCTCTCCGTCTACTCATAGACATCAAGGCTGGCGATCGCAAGGCAACGTTTAGTCTTCGGGCGAGAATTTTCGTGGTTACTTGGGACGGACGTGACAATGAAGACCAGGAAACTCTACGACTTCCAACAGAAAAGGAGCACGACATGACCATTTCGTCTATCAATAGTTTGGTATCCGCATACCAAGCCTATTCAAATTCCACAGCGCGAAAGGCGCCCAGCGCGGCGGATTCACCCAGTGCCACTTCGTTGGCTGACAAGAGTTATCAGGTGTCGGTGGCAGTCACGCTACCTGACGGCACGACGCAGAATCAATCCATGACGGAAACACCGATGGCTGTCGCGTGGGCGCCCCAGATGTTTGTTCAGGGAGATACAGACGGAGATGATTCACTTTCGAAAACAGAGTTCGAATCCTTGCTCAAGCGGGCCGGCGAGACGGTTGCCAATGCGGACAAGCTCTTCGCGAGCTTCGATCAATCAGGCGACGGTAGCGTGTCCCTCACCGAATTTGTCGACGGTGTCAACAGCAGCGTTAACAGCGGAAGCGACGTCTTCAACAAACTGATGAACTCCTATGTGACTGGCGCGGACGGCCAAACGGATGAGAGCGCAATGGATAGCTTTCTGAGCGCAGGCGCGGCCGAAGCAAATGCATATTGGCGCAATAGTCGATGAGCCGAACGAGTTCGGCGGAAGGGCTCTGTTGACTCGCTAATGATTCTACCGCTGACGCCAACGCCGAATTGACGCCGGTCGCGAACAACGGCTATTCGATCTCCCGAAGTGGCTGCACGCGGGGCCTAAAATGGGTCACGGGCGACGTGGTTAATCGCCTTGACCCCTTTCCAGTAACGAATGCATTTCTCCACGCGCAGCATTCTCGCGAGATGAAGCGGGAACTTGCAAAGCAATCGAGAACTACGGATTCGCTCCTATCAGGTCGAGCGATTCCCCAACTATTGCGCCGCCAGCCCCACCGCCGTCTTCCTGAACTCGACAAAGCCCGGCAACGCTTCGATGCGGCACAGCCAAGCGTTGACGTTAGCATAGCCGGAGAGGTCGACGTTGCCTTCCGGCGCACGCGCGATGTAACTATACAAAGCGATATCTGCGATCGTCGGACTGGATTGCACAATAAATTCGTGACCCGCCAATTGTGCGTCGATCAACTTCAGAATGCCGTGCGCGCGGCCAATCACTTCCTCTGCCTGGCGGGTCGCACCGAAAACCGTAATCTGTCGGGCGGCAGCCAGTCCGTAGGCTACCTCCCCGGCGGCGACAGAGAGCCAGCGCTGTATCCTTGCCTCACCGAGCGGCGAATTCGGCAACCAGTCGGTTTTACCCAACTTCCGAGCGAGGTAAACCAAGATTGCGCTCGAGTCGGCGACCGTGACATCGCCGTCGACCAAGACCGGCACTTGTCCGAAACGATTGAGCCTCAGAAAATCAGGCGACTTATGGGCGCCCTTGCCGAGATCGACCTCGACAAGCTCGTACTCAACACCAAGCAAGGACAAAAACAGACGCACTCGGTGAGAGTGACCAGACTGCGGATGGTAGTACAGTTTCATCGCGGAGCTCATTCGATAAGGGTGTGGCGAAGATGTTCAAAGGCATCGGCTCTTCGTGTCGGCGCGTCGGGTATTTTGCATAAACACCCAACTCCAAACATCACGCCGAACCCAGCACGTAGTCAAAGCCTGATTGCAATTTCGATCAACGCAGCTTCATCTCATGAAGTCTGCCTGTCGTGGCGTGGATAGGCAACGTCGTCATTCAAGCGAATCGGCTTGGTGCGATCACGATAGTCCGAGCGTGCCAAGAGGACTGCACTGCAATGACAAATGCGCCCGACCGGAAACGCAGTTCGTCACACCCCTTCGACAAGAACCGCACGATAGCGCGCCCCCTTGAATCGGTGTTGCGCGACCTCCTGATAGGCGGGACTATCGTACCAAGCACGCGCAGCCGCCGTGGACGGAAACTCGACGATCACAACGCCCTCTGGAGCATCGCCCTCAAGCACCTGCTGAGAGCCATAGCCAGCAAGAATTTTGACCGGATGACCTTTGAAGGTCACGCCGACCTCGCTGTGGTAGACATCGAGTTCACCCTGATCCTGCGTGCTTTCCCGAGTAAAAACAATATAGGTCGACATGATGCTTGCTCCGATATAGGTGTGAAGGTGTGGACGATGATGCCACGATTGGCTGTTCATATCAGCATTAACAGGAATGCTACACAGGTTGAACGAAACATGCATGTCCCCGAAGAAGTCGCTAACCAAAATCGGCGTAAGCACGACGGGTCAAGTTTGTCGCTTCGTATTTTGAAGTTACGTGATAGACTTGCCTCGAATGTGTGCAGAACATCACGCATATTGCGCCAGATTTTCCGCCACATGGCTATCGCGCAGATCTACGACGTCGGTCCAGGAGGAAGCAAATGATAACCATTGCCATCGTGTATTCAAGCGGCCACGGACATACGCGAACGGTTGCTGAGCACATACAGGTGGGGGCAAATGGTTTCCCCGATACTCGGGCCGACCTCATCGAAATCAAGTCGAACCAGATAGCCCTGGACGGCAGATGGAAGGACGACGACATCATGCGCACACTCTCTGCCGCGGATGCGATCGTTTTTGGCGCGCCCACCTTTATGGGCTCTGCTCACGGCCTGTTCAAGCTCTTTCTTGAAACCGGATTTACGCCGTGGCTCACTCAGGACTGGAAAGACAAGATTGCGGCAGGCTTCACGAATTCTGCGTCGCGCTCCGGCGACAAGCTCATTGCCATAGAGCAAATGGCAGTATTTGCAGCACAGATGAGCATGGTGTGGGTCGGAGTTGGGGACCAACCTGGCGGCAACTTCTCTGACAGCCGCTCCACCGATGTCAACGTCAACGGCTCCTGGCTTGGCCTGATGACTCAAAGTGTGGCGGATGGGAACGCTGAGACGGCACCCCATCCGGGCGATCGCCTCACAGCCGAACGTTTCGGCCGGCGAATAGCAAGAACAACCTCCCGCTGGATGCTTGGCGCCGATACATTCCCACCGCAGCCGATCAGCGAGAGTGAGGCACACAGGCGCAATGTTGCGGGCCCGCAAGAGTGGCACAAGTTCGAAGACTAAGCCTGGACAGCTACGCGGCAAGGTCGCCGCCGTCCGGTCAAGGGACATCCTGCCTGGTTGCGACAGTCGCGTGTATGGTACTCAAACGCACTAGGCGCGAGTCGGATTCAGTTGCCCGGCAGCCAGCCTGAATCGAATTGGACGCGAGATGTTTGCGTCGCACATCGGCAGGTGTTGACGTCCGCCGATGTGCTCTTTTCAGGTAGTTTCTCGCCGTCTTTCTGCCGCACTCAGTTACTCGCCTGGCTTGCGGATCGCAGCTAAAAACGTGTCAACGGTCAGCACTTCGTGACCAAACGTCGGGTAGGAAATTTCAAGCGCTGCCTTGTGGGCCTCCGCCGTAAATTCCGCGACTGCGTCTGTCAGAAAGGTCAGATGGTAGCCGGCCTCCGTCGCATGACGACCGGTTCCCTCCACGCATGTCTGCGATGTCAATCCCGCGAGGATGACCTTCTCGATTCCACGCGCCTTGAGCTGTGCGTCAAGGTCAGTCCCCATGAACGCGTTGAACGTCCTATGACGACCCGTGACGATGTCGCCGGCCTGCGGACGAAATGGTTCATAGAAATCGGCGCCGTACTCCCCCATCCAGAACATGTGATGCTCCATTGCGCGCTGCATGCGCACGGGAACATACTTCACATCATCGAAGCTATGCTCATGAAGCCCATGCGGTGCATAGGCGATCTGCAGACCCGCAGCTCGTGCGCCGGCGATTAGGCGAGTCAGATTTTCAATTAGATTGACCTCCTTCATCTGGTCCCGAATTCCTGGGTTAATTTTTCCGTCGGCTGCGAGGAAATCGTTGAGTACGTCAACAAGAATCAGCGCCGAAACATCTGTGCCGTAGGTCGTGGTTGTCATAGGTGTTTCCAAAGGTAGAAAAAGCGGCGACGTTCGAAAATTTCGATCGTGGCACCTCCGCGGGGCAGTGCAACAATGTGTGCCACCAACCCGACAAGAGACATGCGCCCCGAAAGCCCGTCGAACTTCGCATGACGAAAAATCAGTTCCTGAATCGTATCGACATCAGTATACGCTTTAAAAATTGAAGTCTATCATTGCAGGCCGACTTTGACTGTTATCGTTCGCGGTGATCCCGTCAAAACAGCCCCCTACAAACCCCTGGAGAACTAGATGGGAAAACTCGAAGGCAAGATTGCTGTCGTAACTGGCGGTAGTAGTGGAATCGGTCTGGCCACAGCGCTGCGATTCGTCGACGAAGGCGCGTATGTCTTTATCACGGGGCGTCGCAAGGACGAGCTCGATAAGGCTGTGGCGCAAATCGGAGAGAACGGTTGCGCCGTGCAAGGCGATGTGTCCAAGCTTGATGACCTCGATCGTTTGTATGCGATCATTGGGCAGAGCAAGGGAAGAATCGACATCTTGGTCGCGAATTCTGGAATTATGGAACCGACCACACTTCAAGACACGAGCCCGGAGCATTTCGACAGAACATTTGATATCAACGCAAAGGGGCTCTTATTTACCGTACAAAAAGCCTTACCCTTGATGACAAACGGAGGATCGATTGTTCTCGTCGCGTCGGTCACATCCATCAAAGGGGTACCAGGTTACGGTACCTATAGTGCGACCAAAGCGGCGGTTCGTTCGTATGCACGCACCTGGACCCGGGAACTGAAGGATCTGGGTATTCGCGTCAATACACTAAGTCCAGGGCCAATCGATACCCCTCTAGTCAAGGCTCGGACAAAGACCGAGGAGGCCGCCGATCAACTTAGAGCCAGTTTTTCAGCAGCTATACCTTTGGGCAGAATGGGCACTGCAGAAGAAGTTGCATCGGCTGCGCTGTTTCTCGCGTCGGATGAAAGCAGCTTCGTCGCGGGCATTGACCTGCCCGTGGATGGAGGAATGTCACAAGTCTAGCGCCTTTGGTTGGCGCGCCTTGTGTTTTCGGCGTTTCGTCTGACTTGCCTGAGCAGACAAGTCTATGGCCCGCTGATTGACTGTGCGATCACTCTGCCTAGCTTTCCGCTTTAAACCACGCAGCTCCGTGCGGTATTAACCGCCCCGCACCGAGCTGAAAATCATGGCTAGCGACGCGACGAGCCAACGGCCTGGCGTTTGTGATACGGATATTTTCCCGGGCTCATGGCACCCCTGCTCGGGAAATTCTGCTTAGTCCGCTAATCTGGCATACCGCTTCGGTTGTCACTGTAGGAATTGGTCAACCTGGGGACGCGTTGAGTTTTCGCCGTTCCTGCGGCTAATAAGATTCTTTGAAGGGGCGCAGGTCAACCTCCTGAGTCCACGCGGACGGAGCCTGCTGGTAAATGTGCCAGTACGTCTGGGCAATCGAGTCGGTGTTTAGCAAACCGTCGCGGCCCGCGCTGGCGAACCTCTCCGGATTGCCACGTTGAAGACGCTCGCCGTCTATCCCGCCATCGATCACCACATGCGCGACGTGTATTCCACGCGGCCCAAACTCCCGCGCCATACTTTGACTGACCATCCTAAGCCCCGCCTTCGCCGCAGCAAATTGCGCAAAGCCTGCCTTCCCGCGCAAGCTCGCAGATGCTCCAGTGAAAATAACCGTGCCACGTCCAAGTGGTCCGAGGTAGTGCGCAGCCTCCTTGCCGACCAGAAAGCCGGCGAAACAGCCAACACGCCAGAATTCCTCGAAAATTTTTGCCGAGACGTCCAGAAACTCCATGCGCTTATTGTTGCCCGCGTTGAAAACGATAAGATCCGGCTTATCGTAGTTCAGGTTCTCAGCAAACGCGTGCTTGAATAGCTTGGCGACATCGTCCTCGTTGGTAGCGTCGGTCAATACAGCTTCCGCGCTCCCTCCCGAAGATTTGATTGCAGCAACAACATGCTCGATTTTCTCCGCGGTACGCCCTGCTACAAAGACATGGTGGCCCTCCTCGGAAAATTTTCTGCAGAGCGCGGCGCCTAGGCCTCGCGCGGCGCCGACACCCACCACCAAGGCGGCTGGCATTCTCATAGCTTCTCCTCATTCCTGGGAAAGTTGCCCGTATTGCCCGTATTGCTCTATTGCTCTATTGCTCTATTGCTCTATTGCTCTATTGCTCTATCAATTCGTGGAAAGCGATGACGGTGGATCCGCAAGAACACACGGCTGCGACGGGCCGATGCTCGACCACCTGACTGAGCTCCGGCATCGAGAGTATCGCCGAAAGTCAGACGGGGTGCATGAGACCAATTCGGTGACCGTCTCTCAAGCTGGTCAGCACAATCGGAGGTGACGCTCATTTAGCGATACCAATCATTTCTTTCAATATCATTTCGTTTCTGCAGGTTTCAGTTTGCCAGGGCAGAATCCGTCCGCAGTTGAGCTTTCGCCCGCCATTCCGAATGTCATATCGAGTAGTGACGTCAAATGTTGGCACGGAATAGCGTTGCGATCGCCCCTTCGACCCTTAACCTCTTACCGAAGCACAATCATGAAATTCAAACTTATCGCACTGCTCCTTAGTTCGTCCATCGGGCTTGCGTCGATGCCTTCGCACGCACAAATTGCCGGCACACAAACGCTTGGCATCACGGTTCAGGAGTCTCAGGCAATTCTGGAAGGATGGAGCGTGAGAAAGTCCATCATCAACAAGCCCGTTTTCAACGAACAGAATCAGCAAGTTGGCGTGATTCATGACATCATCGTCGCGCCCGATCGCTCGGTCTCGTTTGCTATCATTGCGGCCAATCAGTTCTTGGGCGTATCGCAACATGACGTCGCAATCCCGGTGGAGCAACTTGACTTTGTTGGCGGAAAGCTGACTCTCCAAGGCGCGACGAAAACCGCAATCAAGGCGTTGCCGGCCTTTCAATATGCAAAAGTACGCGTGACGCCTGAAGCAAGAGCGGACTTCCCGGACCACCACTAACGCAGAGCGATCTGTCGTTTTAGACTACTTGCGAAAGTGGTCTAAAACGAATGCCGATAATTGCTTCCATACCACGACGCGGCGCACGCCAGCAGTCAATTCGACAGCTATCAGGGTTTCGGGCCGTACTGCATCTCTCCGTTCCCGAATGACCAGTTCTCTTTGTCGACGTCTACCAAACTTATCCAGACATCCTCTTTACGAATACCAGTCCTGTCGTGAATGCCTTGTGCCACGGCACGATAAAAGGCTTTCTTGATGTCCGTACTCCGCCCAGCATTCCACGTCACCTGAATAAAGACGATGTCGGGCGAGTAGGTTATGCCAAGATAGCCGTCGAGCGGGTAGACAAGCTCGTCTCCCGCGTGCCGCGTCACAATCTGGAATTTGTCGTTTTCAGGAACGTTCGCGACGGAGGTCATCGCGCTGTAAATGACGTCTCCGACTGTCCGCACGGTTGCTGCCGTCAAGCTCGACGACACGTCGATTCTTACGAGTGGCACGTCGATTCTCCTAGTACGTTTGGGTTCGCTACCCGGGTCTGCTACCCACTTTACCGTCAGCGTCCAGGCTAATAAATTGCGATTGCGCGAATTGAGTACTCTGTGTTTGTGAACAATTAAATTGACCGCCCATCCGCACCTACCCAAGATTCAACGTCGATATTCGCAAGCTGATTGCACGCGACTTGACTGACCGTCCGCTTTGCTATACTAAACCCTGGAAAAATGAGGGTATACCATGAGCTGGGACGCCGTATGTGAAAGTGTTTGCCCTGTTGCGCGATCTTTAGCGATCGTCGGGGATCGCTGGACTCTCTTGATCATGCGCGAACTGGTGTTGGGAGTTCATCGGTTTGACGAGTTGCAAGCTCAGACCGGTATGTCGTCTCACCTCCTGACCACGCGTCTGAAGCGCCTTGAGGCTGACGGCGTAATCGAGCGACGTCTCTACAATGAGCGTCCGCCGCGGCACGAATACCATCAGACACAAAAGGGGAAAGAGTTGGACCCGATACTCATGGCGTTGCGCTCATGGGGACAAAAGTGGGAACTTGGCGAGGATAGCCAACCCGCCGTAAAACTCGTGCATAAGAAGAGCAAAAAGGTCATCAAGCACCTTTGGGAAGCTCCCAACGGCGGCAAAAACTTTACGTTCGACGACGTCGAGTGCGTCATGAGCGAAGACTTCGCCGCGGAGCGCGAGGAGCGGCGGACTGATTTCCAGAGCGATTAAACTCGCCGATCACATTAGTAGAACGACACCTCGCGTCATCCTCCCAAGAGACGTCGCCACGTCCAGAGAGATCTGTTTTTGTGGCGACCCAGACTGATCGCCATTTCCACGAAAGTTGCAACCTTCGCCGGCTCCGCCAGGAGCACACGCGTCGTTTGCCTCCGGCAATCGCGAGGCACGCGTACGGCCAACCCACACACTTCATAATTTAAAGCTACAATTGGTTCGCTGCCAGTCATACCGGCATCCGGGGAAGGTCCAGATCGAGGGCTCATGTAGCAGGTCAGCAGCTTATGCGGCGATCTGCGTCGGATATCGGTGTCCTCCGGCACAATCGGTTGCGTTCTGGCGGCGAACAATTCTGCTCCGGTTGTCGCTATCGGCAAGACCTCATAGTCCACGAACGAAGGCAAATAATGAACATCCTGTTTGTAGTCAGCAGTGCGGACATTGGTTTTTGGCTGGCCGAGCTTACGCACCCATACTGGCATTTGGCGGAACGTGGACATAAGGTCGATTTCGCCAGCCCCGCCGGCGGAAAAGTGAAAATCGATCCTACGAGCGACCCATACTCGGAGGGGTCGTGGGAAGCGAACGATCTTGTCAGCAAAGGCTTTCTCTCTGACAAAAGCCTCGCTGGTCTCCTGGAATCGACGATCCCGCTCAAAGAGGTACGTCCCGACGATTACGATGCCATACACATTGTTGGTGGCGGCGGCGCAGCGGTGGATCTCTATCCGAACGAGGATGTCGCAAGAATCCTCGAACATTTTTGGTCAGCGAATAAAGTAGTGGGTGCAATCTGTCACGGATCGATTGCACTGGCGAATACTCCCAAACACGTCGTCGGACGGCGGGCGACAGGTTTCTCGCGAGCGGAAGACGCGGAGGTGGAAAAGGTTTACGGCGCCAACTTCATTCCGAATTTCCCGCAGCCAGTTATGGAAAAGGCAGGAATCGAGTTCTTTCACGTCGAACCGTGGGGCCTCCGTGTAGTCGTCGATGGCAAACTCGTGACGGGTCAAAACCAGTTCTCTGCCTCGGAATATGCCATCGCGCTCAACCATGTGTTGGCTGGCGAAACTCCAGTGATAGCCGTCTAAGCAGAAATCCCAATCTGATTCGGTCCGCCCCCGGGAAGGTAGTGAAGCGACCTGGCTGCTCCAAGCGTCGAAAATGGGATCGCTGCGCGCGCAGACCGCTTGCACGATGCCTAGGCGCAAGGCGCCGGTGGGCGTGGGCTATGTCGCTTTGGTAGTAGGCGAAAACTAAAGAATCTATGAATCAGCGACCTGACCTTGTGGCCCTCAACGCGTTTGTCGGCGTCGCGGAAATTGGTGGATTCCGCGCTGCAGCGGAGGTACTTGGGATGACACCGTCAGGCGTTAGCAAGGCAGTCGCGCGACTCGAGAAACGCATTGGCGCGCAACTTATCGCACGTACGACTCGCTCCTTCCAATTGACGGAAGCTGGAGCAACGTTTCATACCCGGTGCAAAGATATCCTCGATCAGCTCGCTCAAGCCGAGCGTGACGCAGCAAGCGGCAAAAGCAATCCGCGACAGCAGATTCGCATCTCGACGCCTGTGGGCTTCGGGCGCCTGCGTGTGGTTCCGCTCATCGCTGAGTACTGTGAACGCTACCGCAGTGTTGACGTCGCGGTCAGGCTTGAGGACCGGCTAGCAGATCTGGATCGCGAACACGTCGATCTGGCTATACGGATCGGAGAGCGGGTAGAGCCCGGACTGGTAGGTATTCGCGTGTCGAGCGCGGCATTCGTTTGCTGCGGCTCACCCGAATATTTGGCATCCGCCGGCACGCCGTCCCACCCTGACGAGCTGCGACGTCATCGCTCCGTCGACTTCGCCGGAGCAGCAGGGACAGACACATTCGAATGGAAATTTGTGCTTGACGGGGTCGTCGAGCAGGCAGCCCAAATCACGCCAAGGCCTACCATAACCGTGGACGACTGCGACGCCTTGGTCGCAGCAGCAGAAGCCGGTGCGGGACTGATCATGGTCCATCGTTACCTAGCGGAGAAATCGATGGGAGCCGGCCGGCTGGTCCCTGTGCTCGCCGAGTATATGGCGCCGCCTGCGCCGATATGGGTCGTTAGTACGGCGGCGTCTCAAGCGTCCAAACCAACACGCGCCATGATCGACTTCCTGAAGCTCAGGCTGCACTCGGATTAGCGTCAGTTCATCGTTCAATGGGAATTGAGGTCGTCACGGCATGGCTAGGACCCGCGCCCCCGAACAACAGCAGAATATCAGCCACCCACTGTCGGTCGCCGAAGGAGAAACATGTCGGATCTAGTTTTACACGAGGGTGTCAGACAGGCGGAGACGATCTTCTTCCTGCTGTTGCTGTTGATCATCGGATTTGGCGCACTGGCACGTCGGCTCGAGATTGCGTATCCGATCGTTCTTGTCGTTGCCGGTGTTCTGATCAGCTTTATCCCCGGGTTGCCAAAGTTCACACTCAATCCCGACATTGTCTTTTTGATGCTCTTGCCGCCGCTTCTTTTCCATGCGGCCTGGCAAACTTCATGGCGAGAATTTCACTACAACATCGTTAGCATTCTGATGCTGGCGATCGGGTTGGTCATCTTCACTGTTCTGGGAGTTGCACTGGCCAGTCTCAGCCTGTTTACGCTGTTCACGTGGCGTACCGGCATTGTCCTCGGCGCAATTGTGGCGCCGACCGATGCGCTCGCGGCTACCTCGATCGCCCGGCGCGTCGGACTATCCGGGCGAGCCACACACGTTCTCGAAGGTGAAAGTCTGGTCAACGATGCCACAGGTCTCCTTGCTCTCGAGTTGGGACTCGCCATCGTCTTAGGTGGGCATACGCCGACGGTCGCACAGGCATCTATGCACTTCGTCTGGTTGACCGTGGCGGGCATCGGCACAGGAGTCGCGGTCGCATGGGTCGTCAGGCAATGCGAGAAATTCCTCGATGACGGTCCAATAGAGATAACCTTAAGCCTCGTCACCCCCTACGTCGCGTACTTTGTCGCGGAGGAGGTCGGCGCCTCTGGCGTGCTCGCTGTTGTCGCTTGCGGACTCTATTTCGGCCGGCACAGTTCAGAATTCTTTTCGCACGGCGTGCGCTTGCAGGCAGTCGCTGTGTGGAAGGCTCTCGATTTCGTTCTGAACGGCCTTGCGTTCGTGTTGATTGGACTGCAACTACCAACGGTCCTCGCAGGCTTGCATCACTACGGGACAGGCGTCCTATTCGCCTATGCATCAGGATTCAGTGCGCTTGTCATCGCTCTACGCCTGATATGGGTCTACCCGGGCGCCTATCTTTCATACGTTATTCGACGCCGGGTGTTCAAGCAGCAAGAACAGCTGCCCTCACTGAAAGCGCTGTTTATTGTAGGTTGGACGGGAATGCGCGGGGTAGTTTCGCTCGCTGCAGCCATGTCACTGCCCGAGTTGATGAGCGACGGCAGGCAGTTCGCCGCACGCGATCTGATTATCTTTTTGACCTTCAGCACCATTCTTGTCACGCTCGTCCTGCAAGGCTTCAGCTTGCCACCTTTGATCCGCCTTCTCGGGTTCAACAAGAAGAGCGAACCCGATCACGAAGAACACGAAGCGCGCCGGCTAATGATAGCTGCCGCACTTGCCCATCTCACGGAGCGCGAAAAACGTCACTCTGACGACCCTGAAATGACCCGGCTACTCCGGAAAATGAAAAGACGGCAACAGAGCCGCCTGATCCTTCTGCGAGCCCAGGCGGACGTCAACGCGAAACCTTTTTCCCATGCCCGCTTTCGCGAGCTCTCTCGCGAGATTTTGAGAATTGAACGCAGTACCGCCATCGCGCTACGAAACGAGGGGAAAATCAACGACATCCTCCTTCGACGCCTGGAGAACGAACTCGATCTCAGCCAGTCACGCATCGACGCCGACTAGACGGCACGACCCCGTAGCGGCCGTCTTTTGCGACGCAACGCATGGAAGTCTAATGTCGTCTATCAAACCTCGTGGCGATGATCCGTGCTGAAAAGTCTCAAGAGGAAGCGTCTACCCACTGCCGTGGCGCTTTCTTAAATTCGGCAGCTCAATTTACCCAGGAGTGGTCATGAAGAGAACAGCATCAGCAAAGTGGAGCGGTGGAATCAAGGACGGCATTGGGAGTATCTCGACACAGACCGGCATCCTCAAGGACGCGCCCTACGGGTTCGCGTCTCGCTTCGAGGGTGGCCCCGGCACCAATCCGGAAGAACTAATCGGCGCTGCTCACGCTGGATGTTTCACCATGGCATTCTCACTGATGCTCACACAAGCGGGGCTAACTGCGGAGAGCATTTCAACGAAAGCAACGGACACTCTCGATAAAGACGGTGAGGGCTTTTCGATTACACAATGCCACCTGGAACTGGAAGCAAAGATTCCGGGCGCGGATCAGGCCACGTTTGAAAAACTGTCGGCGGCGGCTAAAAACGGCTGCCCCGTTTCGAAGTTATTCGCCGGCAACGCTGAGATCACGCTTGACGCTAAACTGATCTCCTGACGCGAGCCGAAGGTGGAAACGTGCGCTGGCTATGGCCGGCGCACGTTTCTCTATCGCGCCGATACTATTCGGGCCAGCGTTGCTTCGCTGCGCTGACCCGTTCCGATCTACTTAGACCCAGCCACCATTGCAGTCAATGGGCTGATTTCCTGAAGGGCCTTGGCAACGCCGGCGCCGTAGGCGGGATCGGCCTTCGTGCAATGTTCTATGTGTAGATCACGAATCGGCTGCGAGACGCCGCTCATCGAGCGCGCTGTATTTTCGAACAGTGCGTGGCGCTGGCCGGGCGTCATTAGCCTGAAGAGATCCCCGGGTTGCGAGAAGTAGTCGTCGTCGACACGATGGTTCCAATGGTCGGCTTTGCCCTCAATCGACAACGGCGGCTCCGCATAGTCCGGCTGCTCTACCCATTCACCTCGCGAGTTCGGATTGTACGAGGTGGCATCGCCCATATTCCCGTCGACACGCATCAAGCCGTCACGATGGTAGCTATGAACGTTCACCGCTGCGCGCGGTGCGTTCACCGGGATCTGATGATGATTCACACTCAGACGATAACGATGCGCATCGCCATAGGAAAACAATCGCCCTTGCAGCATTTTGTCCGGCGAAAAACTGATGCCAGGTACGACATTCGCCGGCGAAAACGCCGCTTGTTCGACATCCGCGAACTGATTGTCCGGATTACGGTTTAGCTCGAAGTAGCCAACTTCGATCAACGGATAGTCACCTCGATGCCAAACCTTGGTCAGGTCGAACGGGTTCAGTCGATAAGAACCCGCATCATCCTCCGGCATAACCTGGACGAACATCTTCCAACGTGGAAAGTCGCCGCGCTCGATCGCTTCGTACAGATCGCGGTGGTGACTTTCCCTATCGACACCAATCAGACTGGTCGCCTCGGCATCGGTGAGATTCTCGATACCTTGCTCAGTCTTGAACGTGAACTTCACCCAATAGCGTTCGCGATCGGCGTTGATGAAGCTGAACGTATGGCTGCCGAAGCCGTGCATATGACGGTACGTTTTCGGGATGCCGCGATCGCTCATGACGACGGTCACCTGGTGCAACGCCTCGGGCAGTTGAGTCCAAAAGTCCCAATTGTTCTCTGCACTGCGCATACCGGTGCGCGGGTCACGCTTGACGGCGTGATTCAGGTCGGGAAATTTCAAAGGGTCACGCAAAAAAAACACCGGCGTGTTGTTTCCCACCAGATCCCAATTGCCCTCCTCCGTGTAGAACTTCATTGCGAAACCACGGATATCGCGCTCCGCATCAGCCGCCCCGCGCTCTCCCGCAACGGTTGAGAAACGCACGAACATTTCAGTCTTCTTCCCAACCTCGGAGAATATTCTCGCCCGTGTGTACTTCGTGATGTCGTGGGTAACGGTGAAAGACCCAAATGCCCCGGAGCCCTTCGCGTGCATTCGGCGCTCGGGTATTACCTCCCGGTCGAAATGCGCTAGCTTTTCGAGAAGCCAGACGTCCTGGAGCAATGCAGGGCCGCGCGCGCCAGCTGTTTGCGTGTTCTGATTGTCCACTACCGGTGCGCCGGCTGCTGTGGTGAGCTTCTTCATGAATATTCCTGCTTACGGGGGTTGTCGGATTGGAACTGCTGTTGTGAATTCTGACCAAGCAGCTATGCGCGTGAGGCTGGAGTCTTCACGGAACACGCGGCTAGATGGCACGCGGGGGCGCTATTCATCCGCTCGCTTCGTGCATAGCGACGAAGACGTTACGCTTGATGAAAGAGATTGTCAGAACGTGGGGCGGATTGAAGACCGCTCGGACACAACGAGCTCTTTGGCCCGACTCAACTGGGGAGTCCGATTCACGTAGATTGCAAGAACGAGGGTGACGACGCCTGGCAACCCACGGTAGAGGTATTCGTTCATCGAGTTGCTCGATGAACGGTGCGAAAGCACAAAGCCCTTCTTCACAGACGGTACGGCAATGCAAACGGCCACCGGCTTCCCGCGGGTTACTTCCCGTCTTTGCGACGGATCCACGAATGCGTACCCTCCAGCACTTCATCGGAAAGCTTCGGATCATCTACGAGCCGGGCGAGTATCACCGCACCAATCATGGCCGCCCAACTACCTATCGCAGCTTCCCGCGTTTCTCGATCAGTGCAGTCAGGTGAAGACCGACTACGGAGTTCGATCTCGTGCCGGATGCCCGCGGTCATGACAGCGCGCGCCTCCGCGGCCTGCCGGATCGCTTCTGCGGCCAGCCCAGCCACCGGACATCCCTGCGCGAGATTGTCACGGTGCCCCGGAGACAGGTAGCTGGCGACGTAGTTGCTCCAGTCTGCCTCTGCGGTATCGGCTTGCTTGAATACGTGCGACAAGGCCTGGACGATCAGATCATCCTTGGATTTGAAATGCCCGTAGAACCCACCATGCGTCAGTCCAGCCGCTTTCATCACGTCCGCGACGGTGACGGATTCGAACCCATGGGCGCGAAACAGCGCACCCGCCGCATCGAGAATCCTCCGTCTGTTCTCGGCAAACTGCTCACGGTTCACTTTCATTAGCGACGCTCTCCAGGAAATCGCTTGACATTGTACATGATGCTCATCATCATATTTTTAGATGACAATCATCATGAATAAATCAAACCAACTTCGGAGAAGTCCATGAGCACCCGTCCCACCACCTTGATCACTGGCGCGTCCACAGGTATCGGTGCTGTTTACGCCGACCGTTTCGCCAAGCGCGGCCACGACCTCGTTCTCGTGGCGCGAGACAGCAGTCGAATGGAAATCCTGGCAGACCGCCTGCGACGCGAAACGGGAGTTTCCGTCGACGTTCTGAAAGCCGATCTGACCAACTCCGCTGAACTTGCAGCAGTCGAAGCACGGTTGCGCGAAGACTCAAGCATCGAGATCCTGGTGAACAACGCCGGTGCCAACGCAAAGGGCAGCTTCGCCGAACAGAGCACCGAAGACGTTGCACAAATCATTAGTTTGAACACCACTGCGTTGACGCGCCTCACAAACGCGGTCACGCCGCGTTTCGCCAAGCAAGGCAAAGGATCCATCGTCAATATCGCGTCAGTGGTGGCACTCGCGCCTGAGTTTGGGCTGACGGTCTACGGTGCGACCAAAGCCTTCGTACTGTTTCTGTCGCAAGGTCTGCACCTGGAGCTAGCTCCGAAGGGGATTTACGTGCAAGCAGTTCTGCCTGCAGCAACAAGAACGGAGATATGGGAGCGCTCCGGCCTTGACGTTAACGCACTGCCGGCCGTTATGGAAGTGGATGAGTTAGTCGACGCCGCATTATTGGGCTACGACAGGCGAGAAAGCATCACTATTCCGCCGCTGCCCGAGGTTGACCAGTGGGATGTATACAATGCGGCGCGAATGGCCATGTTCCCGAACTTTGAGCAGACGCACGCTGCCAAACGCTATCAAGCCGCCTAGCTTGTGGAAGCGGGAAGAGAGAGTAAAACCTCTTCCCGCGTTGAGCCTGCGATTGCCATGGGCTGGAACGAGACGCTCTCAAGTAGCAACGAGCGTTACGCTTATTGAAATTTGAGGGACCGCAAGTTCCAGGACTTGCGGGTTCCTCAAGAAAGCTAGCCTTCGTTCGACGCCTGCTCCGGTATCGGTATGTCATAGGCGTTGAGCAAAACGGATACCAACGAATAGTTCGCAATCAGGAAAGCAAGTTCGGCCGTTCCATCCTTACCAAACGCGTTGATCGACGTTCTGTAGGTAGATTCCGGCAAGGGTCCGCCGGATGCCAGCGCGGAGGCCACGTCGTAAGCAACGCCCTCAGGCTCGGTGAGATCAACGGGCCGCTGACCGGCCACAATTGTCGCTATTTTCTGCGCCGAAAATCCGACAAGCGCAGCGACCCTTTCGTGAGCATAGATTTCGTAGGGCGCTTTATACCTTGCACCCACTACCAGAATTGCAATCTCCTTGATTGTTTTCGGCAAGGTCGTATGCTTGCTCAACGCCATCGTCAATTCCCATGCAGCCGCTCCAAATTGTGGAAAGTGAAGCATAGGATTGAACGGACCGACTAACGCGTCGTCCTCCCGCTTAGCGATGAAGCCTCTAAGGCTGGTCGTAATCACCTGTTCGATGGACGAGTAAAGATTTCGTTGCTCTGGTGTTAAAGAAAGCGGGGGTATTGGACGAAGTCGCACAGAACTCTCCATTGATTGAATTGGTACGCGGTTCAAGGTCTCTTCCTGCCATCCCTGGATGTCGCGGGCACGGTTTCGGCCGTGACTTCTTTTTTGTCCGGCTATTGGAATTGGGAAGGGGTTATCCGATTACTTCCGAGAGTCTTCATTGCAGACATTCGAAGCTATTCCTCGGTGAGGTCAGACAGTGCCTTGTTAACAAGGCCAGCGTGAATCATCGCGGTCGCGTTCGCTGGCCTGGCTCGACTGCAGCGGGGCCGAAAAACAGAATCGCCTCGGCGGATCGCACTTCCGCTCAATGCGCAAGTCCCTGGACGGGCGGCAACCTTCATTTCCCAGACCTGGTCGGGATAGTTGCACATCGTAGGATCACACCAACTGATCGTAGCCGAACGCACACCCGAGCGCCCCAATATCTTGATACTTGCCGCACGGAACGAACACAATCTGCGACGCGAAACCCAGCTGTCCATCGCGCCGCCGTCATTGCCGCATGGAGACACAAATTGTTCGTCGCCCGCCTGAGCGGAAAGCACATTCAGCAATTGGACGGTTTTCAACCACGGATCAAGATGCATCGAGTTTGAAAGCATGACGAAGCTCCTTGGATGATAGGAGATGAGGAAGGTTGATCCGAAGTCTGCAGCATCGTCGTAGTGCGAAGAAGTGAAGTATCGTTAAACTTCGCAAATGTCGGGGGCAATAGGCGCAAACTTCCACGTGATTCGAGTGGACATTGACAACTCCCTGTTAAGTCAAAGAATACGGTCTGCAGTCAGCGCGGCGCATCCAGGCACCGCAATACAGGCGTCGCAACGGCAGCGTGGCTCGGGCCTCGTTCGAAACGGCGCGAAGCGTCCTCTTCCACAAGTGAAGAATGCGAAGAGCTAAACTGCAGCTAAAGCGAACAGCAATCGAAGAAATCAGCGCTGATCCGAGGAATGACTGACTGGGAGGCCGATTACTGCATTTACGCCGAGGTAGGACCCAAAGTTGGACGGTGTTTGATCACATTGTTACGGAAGGTAAGGGGGCGATAAATGTCAATAAGCCAGAACACAATTTACCCAGATTGAATAATCGTTCGCTGGTCCTCGAAGGCTGCAAGTCTCGCGCGTCAGGCGCACAGTGGTGACGCTATCTGTCAAGATGCAGACCGGTCGAAACGATGTGTCCAGTTTTCTGGTTGATCAACCAGACAGCACGAACGTCTCCATGGAAGGTCGACACTCTCGTCGTGATATCGGTAGGCTCGTCGTCGTTGGGGTCTTCGTGCTCACTTCGTTCTGAGAGGTACGGCGGCTCCAAGGTGCATACCAGGGCTATCGCCCAATTCCCATACGAGGTGGAAATTTCGGCCGGCGACACTTTGAGACGTCCTCGCACATTGGTTTTCTGTTTCCCAGAGGTCTTGATCTCAATGGTGTCGAAGGTTTGCACGTATCCCTTCGCGCGAGCCTCTGGAGCGATCGCGAGCCCTCGCCCACTGGATCCGGTGACAGTCTTTCTAAGCACGATGCCATCCGGATGACCATCGTCCGAGAGGGAAACATCCAGAATAAGCTCGTGTTGGCTCCGTCGGTAATGTATTCCGTACGGCACGGGGACGACAAATACGAAGTCATGGGTGAGATCCGGGCGTGTAGACGGTATGTCATGAAGAACACGCCGCAATTGGATGGCCGCGATGTCCTTGAATCGATCGCTGAGTGAGCGCGGTCCCGCATCCATTCCTTCCGCCTGCAGTGCGTTTCTGACTGACACGGGATCGTCACCAACCACTCGATGAATCGACGTAGCGCGGACCGCTGGTTGGCTCGTCGCGTCAAATCTTCCTGCCGAAGCTGCGTCAGCTGGCGCTCCGGAAGCAGCTAACAACCCGGAGCAGCACAGGATGTGAGCAAAGGCCGATACGGTTTTCGAGGTGGAAAAAGTGCGCACGACGATAGCTCCCAAGCGGGACAATCGATTTCATGGAAATTTTTGCGTAATTGGAGCCACAAGCTCACAGCACTAACTAACACGTACCTCTGAGCTCAGCCGTATGACACGCCCCATCTGCCAATGAGCGGCTATCAAACAGTGGTTGGCGCGGGAACTTGGGGGGCGGCAATTTGCGACCACCAGCACCGACTCATTGAGTTTCATGCGCTAGTAGGAATTGGCATCAAACCCGCTTTCGCCAGTTTCACGAGACGGAAATTAGCCTCCTCAATGTTCCTCATAGCGGCAATGGTGAGTTGCCAGTCGTACATCGTTACCAGTTGCTCGAACAAGGCCGCTGAATCCTCCTTCAGTAACCAGATTCCCTCTGCCCTCCCCCGCTCCATTGCATCTTCCAGGGCAAATTGCGCGTCACGATAGAGATCAACTGAAGCCTCGCCAAATCCCTCCAACTGCAGCAGAAACGTCATACACGTCGCACCGGCGAGGTCGTGCAAAAGCTTGGCGCTTCCTTGTCCATTTCGACAAGCGACGAGCGCAAGGTGGCAGGAAAGAGCTACGTCAATTGCGTCTCGCCGTGGCATCGGCAACAGCATTGCCTTGCCGGCATGCCTACGGTTCGATGTCGGATGATTCTGTAGCCAATGTGCGTTAGAAGACATGAGAAAAATTCGAGTAGACAGTTATTATTGAAAATACCCAATAACCTGATTTCGGTTGTTCGCCTCAGACCGGACGCTCGCCGCAACTCCGTCCAAACAATACATCGCGAACATCCGGCGCCAAGCGCGCTCAACCTATTGCAATGAAAGACCCACACCCCGCTGGCCTTTCCACACGAAGCCGTTCACCACCCAGAACAGGAGGTCGAAGTGAGCCGATCTTGCACGGCCCGAATCGCCTTCCGCCCGAGGGCACGGCTCCTACTTTCTATACGGTCAATACCGGATTCTTACCAAACAACAGATGATTGAACTGGATCGAATACTCCGACGCTGACTGCTGGTTCTGTCCTGTGACGAGTTGGCCGTCAACCACCACTCTCACCCCTTGAGGCTCGACGTTGACGAACTCAATGCCGGCCTTTTCCATCACCGGCTGCGGGTAATTCGGCACGAACTGAGGACCGTACAAGGCCTCAGCTTCGATGTCCTCCTTCAGCGTGAAGCCCGTTGCGCGCCGCCCTGCAACTCGGTCCGGATTATTGGCAAGCGCGATCGAGCCGTGACAGATCAACCCCACGACCTTACCGGCTGCCCAAAAATGTTCCAGAATTCTTGCCACCTGATCGTTCGGAAACAGATCAACCGCAGCCCCAGTTCCACCCGCGACGTGCACCGCGTCGTACTCCTCCGGCCGAACGGCATTCAGCGAAATCGTCGTCTCAAGTTTGGCGACTAGATTTTTGTCCGACAAAAAGCCTTTGCTAACGAGGTCGTTGGCCTCAAACGAACCTTCCGCGAACGGATCGCTTAGGTGGTCCCACGTGATCTTGCCGCCGGCAGGGCTGGCGAAATGGACTTCGCTGCCCCTTTCAGTCAGATGCCAATAAGGCCGGGTAACCTCAGCGAGCCAAGTGCCACGGGCCGAACTGGTTATGATAAAAAGAATCTTCATGGCTTTTCCCAGAATATAAATTTAAGAGGATCAACCGCGGCAACGCTCGCGGCGGATCCAGACAAAAACCCTCGATTACTTCTTTATTTGAAGGCACAAAAGATGAGCGAAGGTGCACCGGCCTGAATTCGAACCGATCCGCCGAAAAGTAATTTAATGCGTTAATCGTCCCGGATTCGTGTGCTAGCGCCTAGCGAGCCGGGCTCTAGCCCTCAGCAGTGCAGTACCGCACGTAACGCCGCGCAAGCCTGCATTAACGCAGCTCGCGATGCGGGTGTCTCCGCAAGATCATCAAGGCTGATGAAATCATGGATGGTTCCGAGGTAACGCGTGGCGGTGACTTCCACGCCGGCCTGCATGAGCTTCTTCGCGTACTGTTCGCCCTGATCCCGAACGACGTCGTTTTCCGCGGTGATCACCAGCGCAGCAGGAAGACCTTCAAGCTCGGTAAAGTTGGCATTCAACGGCAGCGCGCTGAGGTCATCGTGGGAGCCCGGCGGAAATTGCGCGCTGATGAGTGCCCTCATCGCTTTCCCCGTGATCCACGGACCGTTTTCAAACTCCTGATACGAGTTGCTCTCCGTGCTTGCCGACATGACGGGATAGAACATGACTTGCAGCGCAATGGCAGGGCCACGCCGGCTCTTTGCCAGAATGGCAACTGCAGCCACCATGTTGCCTCCTGCCCCGTCACCGACCAACGCCACCGACGTAGGATCGAGTGCCAATGCCGCAGCATGCGCGACCACATAAGTCATGGCGGCATAGGCTTCTTCGTTCTGGCGTGGAAACACCGCTTCCGGCGAATGGCTATAGTCGACGAACACGACCGCAACGTCGGAGGCAATCGCGATCTCACGGATCAACCTGTCATGTGTATGACGGTCGCCGACGAGCCATCCCCCACCGTGGAAATACATGACGATGGGCATAGGTCGTGTCGCACCGGTGGGGCGCGCTATGCGAACGGTCACCGATCCGGTAGGCCCGGTGGGCAAGTTCAGGTCATCGACAATCACGGAGGATTCGTGCTGCGATTTGCCCTGAAGCCTGGCAAACGCCTCACGTGCGTCGGCAGGCTGCCGTAGATAAAAGATCTCATCGCCCGAGTTGACCTGAGCATCAACGAAACTCTGCACGTCGACGTCAAGAACAGGGTGAGCCGAATACGGCGTTAGTAAAGGTTGCGTACTGACCGATGGCTTAGTCGAATTGGCGTCGTGCGTTTTCATGATGATTCTTGCGTAAGCTTGCGTTGACCCGCGATAACCATCCCCACGATGCCCGCCGCCTTTTCGCGGAGGCCGTTCTCGCAAAATCAAATGACTATCGGAGAACCATCTTGAGTGGAATGATTGCGCACCAGGCCTTCATTGTGGTCAAGACGGTCGTCAGATGTAAGTTAAGCTTTGCAAAGGGTTGTTAATGCGGAGCACATCGCGCCCGCCGGCCGCCAATCTGCTCTGTTACGAAGAAAACAGGCGCAGTAATGCATCCGCTTCCTGCACGTCAGCCGAATCGTCGTCCTCAGTGAATACCCTGCGCGCGGTGCAGAGCGTCGCCCTCGCGGCGGCAACCTCAGCCTTGTCCCGTTGCACTGCCGCGAGGGTGGTCGCGATCCGCAGTGTCCAGGCATGTGCGCCCTGCGCGATCGCGACCTCATGTGCAGCCGCGAGTCGTGCCTCAACGTCCTCGCTAACGTTACAGACCCGTAGCGCCTCTCGCCGCAGCAACTCAGCGCGGCACCAGATAGCTTCATCTGACCTTCGCAGAGCGCTCAGGGCCGCTATGGACGATTCATCGCCCAAGGTGGCGAAAATCTCCATTTGATAGATGGTGGCGGACCGGACGTCCAAGGGCACGCCATTCATGATGCACTCGAAACCGTCTGCCCAAGTGTCCCAAAACCGCAAGCCGTTCTGCCGAGTCCGGCTTCGGAGAATGTCGAGTACTTCAAGGCCGAATTCCCTGTCGCCACACCATAGAGCAACCGGCAACGCGCCCATCGTAAGACAAAAGCAGATCGAGAGATCGTGTCCAACTTCAACAGACTCGGCCACCGCCTTCCTGGCCAAAGCAAGCGCCGGCATGCTCCGTCCCTTCAGCCAAAGCAGACGCATCTCCAGCGTCCAGGCGGCAATTCGCCCGTCCATTTGCGCCGCGTTTGCGTGTCCGGCTCTGACAGGATTTGCGCCGTCGACAGACAGCACGTCTTCGATCAGGGCGAGGGACTCGTCCAGTTGACCGAGCCGCTCAAGTGACAAGGCAAGTGTGTGCTTCGCTGTCTGGGTCGTAGAAAGTTGCAACGACGCAGCGCCTAGGCGCTGATAGGCCCGGGTGATTTCAAGGCTTTGGGCGTATTGCCCGCTCTGGAGCTTTTGGGACCACATTCCCCACATGCAACGCATATCGATCTCGGCGTCCCCTATCCCCTTCGCTTGCGCAAGACCCTCGCCGAATGCATCGGCCATCGCCTGAATAGGGCCGCGTGTGTGCCATATCGCGTGGCCATAGGCGATCAACAATTGCACGTGGTCAATCGAGCCGGCCAGACCCGCGCGCTGCACGGCTTCGATGCCGCGCTCCGCGAGTCTCATGAACTCGAAAGGCAAGGACAATTGAAACCAGAGCGGCGATGTCACTGCCGCGATCCTCACTGCGAGATTGGGATCACCGTCGGGTGATGCCGCCCAATCGAATGCGGCCCGCACGTCGTCAATCGTCGCACTATGCATGACGGTCGATTCGCGCTGCGCGCTACCTTCCCACGCAGGGCCCGGATCGACGAAGAGAGAGCACAGGTACAGCGCATGCCGCTCCTGAACACAACCCACCGCGTTGTCTTCCGATAGCTTGTCGAAGGCGTAATGTCGCGTGGTTTCGAGTAACCGGTACGTCGTCGATCCCCGCTCCGAATCGCTAACCAGCAGGGATTTGGCGACCAGATCAGCCGCGGCGTCAACCACCACCAGGTCACCGATTTGCGGGTCATTCGCGACCGCAATGGCCGCATCGATGTCGAACGCTGAGCGAAACAGCGACAGCCGGTTTAGAACGGTCTGAGTACTGGGTTCGAGCAGCGCATAACTCCAGTCCAGCATCGCTCTTAGCGTTTGCTGACGCGGCAGCGCATTCCTGCGCCCGCGCGTGAGCAGCGCAAATCGGTCCACGAGTCGGGCAGCGAGGGTTTGGGCATCCATGGAAGCAATGCGCGCAGCGGCCATTTCGATCGCCAACGGGATGCCGTCAAGTTGCCGGCAGATATCACGAACCGCCGCGACGTTTGCCTCTGATAGCTGAAAGCAGTCATGCGCGGCCACCGCCCGTTCGACGAAAAGCGCAACCGCCGCGAATTCAAGCGCCTCGGCCACGGTCAGCGATGAGTCTTTGTCCGGCAGTGCGAGCGATGCCAGCCGATGGACCCATTCGCCTTCCGCCCGAAGTGGTTCGCGACTTGTAATGAGCAGCCGCAAGTTACTGGTTCCACGCAACAGTCGCTCGACCAGCGTGGTAACGGTATCGACCAGGTGCTCGCAGTTGTCCAATACCATGAGGATGGACTGTTCGCCGATGGCGACAACCAGTTCAGGAATTGGATCGTCGGTCGAGACCGGAACGCCCATTGCAAGCGCAATGGTGCTGGCCGCGCGCGACGGACTCGTGACCGGCGCGAAGTCGACAAAGTATGCCTTGGACGACGTCATCGCTTCGAAGCGATGCCCAATGCCGAGCGCAACTGTCGTTTTGCCAATCCCGCCGGCCCCCGCGATCGTCATCAGGCGTCGATCACTAAGTGATGTGGAAAGGCCGTCGATCACGGCGTCCCGGCCGACGATGCGACCCACGAGAATTGGCAGCCCTGACCGGCCCGTTGATTGCGCCGCCGGTCTGTCCACACTCTCCGCAATTACCTGCTTTTCGACCGGTACCGCAAGTCTGTAGCCGCGTCCCATTTCATTCACGATCAGCCGCGCTCCATCGCGGCCATCATCGAGCGCCTTGCGTAAAATGGACATATGCACGCGAAGCGAACCTTCGTCGACGATGGTATTCGGCCAAACCTTTGTTACCAGCGTCTGCGTGCTGACGAGTTCACCGAGCGCCTCCACGATCGTCACGAGAATATCCAGAGCGCGGCTACCCAGTTTGATCTCAACGCCATCGCGTGACAGCGTACGTTGCGGGAAATCCAGTCTGAATGGACCAAATGCGAAAGCGTATTGTCGAGTCATGGTGTTGCCTACAGGATGCCGCTACGCGAACGGTGTTGAGGCGTGGAGCACGTTGCCTCGTCCGTCGCCTCAGTTTGCCGAGGCCGGCACAATTGCCCGATCCAGCAAGAATCGGCTTGCACAAATGGGCTTATCCGCGACAGAAAGCCTACTGCAAGTTCGCCATCCGCCGGCGAGCCTAATACTTCTTGACCGGTTTGGGGGATCAATGCAAGTACGTGCAATACGCGATGATCGACTCTCCTTAGCCTTGCATCGGGAGAGTGATTAACGGCTCGCGGACGGCTCGTATGCGAGCCATATCGCCGGACTTCGCGCCAGCACCCGGCTTTCACTCACTTCGAGTCTTACGGGATTGTGGCCTGGTGAAATGATGAGATAAATGTCTACAGATCAGAACACAATTCATCCAAGATGAACAATCGGATAGCTTATTCGGCTCCGTGAATCGCCTCTTCCTTCCGAGGCGCGGTGCGTGCACTGTCGGGAGCGATCGTTTGATGCGCCGCGCAGAACTCAGCAATCTGGTCGCGAAGCCACGCTCTCGCAGGGTGTGCATGAGTACGGTCATGCCAAACCATTGCAATTTTGAAGCCAGGTACGGCAATGGGCGGCTTGAAGATGTCGACACGATCGGCGTAACGCTCGACAAGCCGTTGCGGGGCGAGTGCCAGAAGATCGCTCCTCGATACCGCCTCGATCAGGAACACGAACGAGGACACCGCAAAGGCGACCTGCCGGGTGAGGCCAACCGCGGCCAATGCTTCGTCGGTCGGGCCAGTGAAGCCTTGGGCGCGCGGCGACACGATAATATGACTTGCCGCCATGAACCGGTCGATGGGCATGAAGCCGCGCTCCACGGTATGTCTACGCGCGATCCCGATATAACGTTCGCTCAGTACGTCGAGCCTCCGCAAGTCACGCCCTCCCACGTCCTCTGACTCTACGAGTGCGACATCCGCGTCGCCACGCTCCAGTTCCGCACCCACGAGCCGAACGTCGCCTAACCTGACCATGACCCGGAGTCCCGGCGCGCGGCAACTCAGTTGCAACAGAAAGGGAAGCAGAATGGCGACCTGCATGTAATCACTGGCGGCTATCGAGAATGTCATGTTTGCATTCGCCGGATCGAACGTCTGCGCCCGATTCACGAGGGCGCGCGCCTGATCGAGAGCGAGCCGCAGTGGAACCCCCAGATCGGAGGCCATAGCGGTGGGTAACATGCCCCTGGAAGTCGGGATCAAAAGCGGGTCGCCAAAGATCGCTCGAAGTCTCGACAACTGAGCGCTCAGCGCGGGCTGGCTGAGGTTGAGACGCTTGGCTGCACGCGTGACGTTAAGTTCGGCGAGGAGCGCCTCAAGTGCCAGCAGCAGATTTAAGTCAAGCCTCTTGTCGTCCATTTTTTATACCTGCATGGTCAGAATTGAATTGCCTTCGCCCGACGCCCAAGACACATTCTGCGTTTCGCAAGTGTCACGGATACGAACACCTGACGCCATTTGAGGACAACGCCCTTCAACAGTTGCCGCCGACAACTTGGGGCCACCATAAAGCACGGAACGCCTTGCCGATAACTGCGCTCAGGATTGGATGTCGGTACGATGAGCGGCGAATCCGATCTGTCCAGGTGCGATGTCGGAGCGTAGCGTCAACGCTGGAATGTCGTAGTCCCCGCCGTTCTGCGGCCGAAATGGAATGGGCTCTGTGCTCCAGAACTCGTCCACCCGTTTTCCTAGCGAATCTGTGAGCGACGCATAGTGCTCGGCATCCACCCGCCCCTGACCGATCTTGTACGCAACGAATGGCGGCAAGACGTCAAAGCCCGGGTAGTAGAGAATGCCGTGCTGAATCGGGAACAGGAGGTCCTCCATAGGCCCGTTGACACCGCGCTGACTGTAGTGAGATGCCCATCCGCCCGCTGTCACAAGCAACATAGCCCGCTTCCCGACCATCTTGCCCTCGCCGAAACGATCACCCCAGCGCTTATCGGAGTGCTCGCCGATGCCGTACGCAAACGAATAGGCATAGACGCGCTCGACCCACCCCTTCATGATCGCGGGCATCGAATACCAGTAAAGCGGAAACTGCATGACTACCGCGTCTGCCCACACGAGCTTCTCTTGCTCGCGAGTAATGTCCGCGGTCTGCTGCCCTCCGGCATAGGCGCGTCCGGAATCGCGCATCGCGTCGAAAGGTGCGCCGGGCTCGCGATTGAGGAAGTCATCTGCGTCCAATACCGGCTTCCATTTCATGGCGTACAAGTCTGATACCTGTACGGTGTGGCCGCCACTGTCAAAACGCTTGACCATAAAATCCAGTAGCGAACCATTCAGCGAGGTCGGCTCGGGGTGCGCATAGACGATAAGGACGTTCATATATAACCCGATTAAGTTGACTATGCTCGGCAGCGTATAACCTGAACTGGTATAAATGAAATGAATTCGCCTAATATCAGGTATAGCTATGCACAATTTCCATCGACTCGATCTGAACCTTCTGGTCACGCTCGACGTGCTGCTCAGCGAACGAAACGTGACGCGGGCCGCAGCGCGGCTCAATCTGTCGCAACCGTCGGTCAGCGTTCAGCTCGGCAAGTTGCGTGAGGCCTTCGATGATCCGTTGCTATTGCCGGGAGCTAGAGGTATGTTGCCGACCCCTCGCGCCGACGAATTGCGCGAGCCTTTACGAAACGCGCTGGAAACCATAAAACGCGCGGTTATGGCAAGTGATCCGTTCGACCCGGCATCCGCCACGAATACATGGCGGGTAGCGGCAGCTGACTACGGAGAACTGGCCGTTCTGCTTCCAACACTACGACGCCTTCGGGAGCGTGCTCCGGGAACGCGGCTGGCTGTCGTAGAAGGCCAGCCTGCGCGAATCGCCAAGCGCGCAGAGGACGGCGAAATCGATCTCAGCCTGCAAACCATGGATTCCGTTCCGCAGGGACTGCGAGCGCAAAAACTCTTCGATGAAAACTACGTGCTGGTTGGCCGCCCCGGACATCCACAGCTTGGTCGCAGGCCTACCATCAAGCAGTTCTGCTCGATGGAGCACGTGGTCATTTCTCCTACCGGTGGCGGCTTCGTAGGCGTCACCGATGCAGTCCTGGAGGCGGCAGGGCTATCGCGTCGGGTTGTGCTCTCGGTGCCGCACTTCCTGGTTGCCATCTCCGTGGTCAAAACGACCGACCTAGTAGCGATGCTGCCGGCAAGACTCGTTCGCGCGGAGCCGGCATTGAAACAGGTCAAGGCACCGGTCGACGTACCAGGCTACGCCATGGGCATGGTATGGCACGAGCGCTCGCATCGAGATCCTTCGCATCAATGGTTGCGCGAGCAGATCGTCGAAGCGGTCGCACGCGATCCAGAAGTCGACACGTAGTCCGCAAATCTGCGCGCGCTCTAAAGTAAAGTCGCCATTTTCTTCTAATTTCTTCAAATATTGAAGCCGGTCCTCAGTGAAGTCAAGTAGCGCCGCATGTGTGCCGCAGTGCTTCTCATGATCCGTTGACGGCAATACTACCTGCGTGGAGGCACGGAACCGAGAGCGCTTTTGTGACAAAAGAATTGCCGCTCAGCGAACGATGACGCACGTTCTCCAAGGGGCAGCGACTCATTCTGGCTTTGTCTGAACGACACATCTGGACACACCAGGTATATTTTTACGCCTTCTGTCCTAGCTGCAACGCCTTGAATAGCGGCCATAACAACCATTAATACCATTTAACTCGACGTTCTTTCTCGACCGCACGAACATGGCAACAAGGGGACTCAAACAGGCACGGTGCCGCACGTCCCCGCAGTTACCGCGTTCGCATCCGGTCTGGAAACAGGCCCACTTGGAGAATAGCCATGGATCGCCTAAAGGCACTTGAGGTCTTCAAAGCCATCGTCGAGCACAAAGGATTTTCACGCGGAGCCGATGCGTTGAATGTCTCCCGATCAATCGCCACTCGCGTGGTGCAAAGTCTGGAGACGGAATTGGGAGCGCGACTTTTTGTGCGCAGCACCCGAAAAGTGTCGCTAACTCCGTTCGGGCAGTGTTTTTTCGAGCGCGCAACCGCAGTGATCGGCTCCTATGAAGAACTAGCTTTCATGGGAAAGCAGAACTCGACGGACGCGTGCGGCAGCGTGCGAATCGACGCACCCGCGCTGTTCGGACTGCAGCGTCTAGGCGGTATGCTCGCCATGTTCATGAAAGACAATCCCAACATTGACGTCGATCTCCACGCTAACGATAACGGCGTCGACGCCCTTAGCGACCTCGCCGATCTTGCGATCTCGGTCGATCGTGCCGCACCTGAAAACCTGATCGCCCGCCCCCTGAGGCCATTGACGACAGGACTGTACGCAAGCCAAGCCTATCTCGACCGCGTCGGAGTCCCTCAGCACCCACGCGACGTCGCTCCGGGAGACTGGATGGTGCTTGCCGGCCGGACAACGTGCGGCGAGTTCGAGTTACTCGAACATTCGAGCTCAAACCGGTTTCTGACTCCGAGGAATGGGGCAATGCGGGCTAATAACCCTGACGCACTGATTGGCGCGGCTATACATGGTGCGGGTGTAGCGCTTGTGCCATCGCGCTTCGCACAGAAAGCTCATCTAGTACCGGTTCTGCCCGGATGGTCGTCAAGGCCGCTCGAAGTTCATCTGCTTTATCGACCCCGCCGACTCGAGCCGATGCGCGTGCGAAAACTTATCGACTACCTCACCGACGAGTTCGCTTATGACCCGGCGAGTGACTACCCCACTCAAGAATCGCTTGCGATTCACACGACACGTGCAGGCCGTCCGATGGCATCTGACAGGCTGATGGCTGCCTGAAGCATCTCCGCCCAGCAGTCTGGCCGAGTCAGCGAAGATCGCGCTGCTTCCCCATCTGATTCAAAAAGCAAAGGCCGGCGCCTTGCTGGCTGTACCATCCAGTGCCCCTCGCTTCGCGCCCGCCCACCGATTTCCCGAAAAAAACAGAACGACGTGACAAGACGCATCCGGGAGCCCCGATCTCCCAGATCCTGTCGTGCCTGCTCCGCGGCGACCCGTTCTCTATCACGCCGTCAAGGTCTTTCATAGCCCTTATGCCGAAGGCTCGCGTACACAGAGTCGGCGCGGCGCGGCACGCCTCGGCGAAAAGCTATAATATGCATGGATAGTAGCTATTTTCGCGATGCCTTCAAATTAGGCAGCCACGCACCGTCACAGTGCAGAATTGCTGGATTTTGCAGCTCCAGGGTGAGCTTGCGAAGATGCAAAGTGAGCAGCGAGATTCATCGGGAAGGGAAATATCATGAGTTGGGATGAAACGTCGGAGAGCCTATGCCAAATCGCGCGTGGGCTGTCGGTGTTCGGGGATCGTTGGACGCTCCTGATCATGAGAGAAATCAGCATGGGCGTGCGGCGCTTCGAGGACATCCAGGCTCAGACGGGTATGTCTTCGAACCTGCTGGCCATGCGCCTGAAACGCCTCGAGGAAGACGAAATCATCGAGCGTCGACAGTACAGTACGCATTCAAACCGGTTCGAGTACTACGCAACCCCGAAGGGCAAAGAGTTGGACGGTGTGCTGCTCGCCATTCGCGCGTGGGCTTTGCGTTGGGGCGGGTTCCCGCCGGGCGCGGAGCCAGCAGTCGGGCTCGTTTACAGAAAAACGGGCGAGACGATCGATGCGCTGTGGCAGGTTCCCCGAAGCAAAAAGCCATTTTCATTCTCCGACACAGTCAGCACGATCAGCGATGGCTTTGCAAAGGAACGGGAAGCAAGGGCTGCGGCGTTCAAGGCCAGCCGATTGAAGAGCGCGGACACGCCAGCACGAAAATCGAGAGTGGCAGCAAAACCTGCGCCGAAAAGGAAAACCGACACGTCTGGTACGCCACGTCTTAAGCTCGCCAAGCCAGCAGCCAAAGAAGCTGACGCAACCGCCGCCAAGACGCCAGCGAGAAAAAAAGTGACTTCGGTCAAGAAGGCATCGAAAGCAGCCTGACCAGTTCGGATCTCCTCCAGGCTGCTCGAGCCACATCAAGTTGTGCTGCAAAACCGATTGTGGTCCGAAGGGCGGCAATACCGTGGTATTGCCGCCCTAAACTCATTGAACCGGTTGAGCGCCGCTCCATCCCCCACCCAAAGCGCGTAGTAGCGAGACAGTCGCGACCGCCTGCGCCTGCTGGCTCCGGATCAATTGACGCTTGATCGCAAGTGCACTTCGGTCGGAATCGACGACCTCAAAATAGCTCACGTACCCATGCTCGTATCGGCGACGGGATAGCGCGGCGGCCTGCGAAGACGCGGTCGACGCCGCGTCGTAATTCTCGGCCTGCAGACGTTGTGCCGCAATATCGTTGAGCGCATCCTGCACCTGTCGGAACGCCTGAAGGGTCGTCGAGCGATAATCCGCCTCCGCAATCAGGTACCCCGCTTTCGCCGAATCCACCGCTGCCTGTCGCCGCCCGCCGTCGAACAACGTTTCAACCACACTCACACCCAATCCCCACACCGAACTGTTTCGATCGAGAAAGGTTCGCAAGCTATCGCTCGCAAATCCACCGCTTGCAGTCAACGTCAATGACGGCAGGAATGCCGTTTTGGCAATACCGATCTGTAACGACGCGGCATCCAGCCGTCGCTCGGACGCATACACATCAGGACGATTCCGCAGGATACCCGATGGCAAACCCACTGGAACCGAGGGAAGTACAACCTCCTCGCGCCGATTCGCAATAGCGAGATCGGTAACGGACTTCCCTGTCAGCACCGCGATGGCATCAACCAGATTTTCGCGAAGCCGATCGCTTTCTTCCAACTCGGCGGAAGCGGTTTTCAATTCCGTCGTGGCCCGGAGCGCATCGAGATCTCCGGCAGACCCCGCTTTCACTCGCCTGTTAATGAGGTCGAGTGCCGTCTGCCGAAGTTCGATCGAACGCAACAACTCTATCCGGTCAAAATCGACAAACCTGAGCGTCAGATAGTCGCTCGCGACTTCGGTCGAGATGCGCAATTTCACAGCATCGGCATCGGCTTGCGCAGCGAGAAGGCTATCTCGCCCGGACTCCACTCCGCCTCTCAGACGCCCCCATAGATCGACCTCGTAGCTCGCATCGACCGGCACGGCCCAGTTATGAAGTGTGCGTTTAGGCAATGCGTCATCCACGGTGCCGGAAACACGGTTTCGATTGAAACTCGGACTCGTCCGCACGGTGGGTAGTGTGTAAGAATTGTCGAGGTCCAGCGATGCACGCGATCGAGCAATTCGGGCGTCTGCTACTTTGATTTCAAGGTTTTCCTTCAGTGCAGCATCGACCAGCCCCGCCAGTTGTTGGTCTGCGAATAGACTGACCCAATTCAGCCGGCCGACGGGATCGAAAGGCTCATTGCCATGTTCCGTTGCCAATCCTGCTTCGTTGTGTCGAAACGGTTGGCCGCTCAACGCGAGGTCCGGCAGTGGCTGTGGATGCAACGTGCATCCCGACGCCACGCACGCCGCACCGAGGAGCCAAAGGCCAAATCGCGTCATGAACTCTCGCCTCGGGCGCTCAACCTGACCGTCACCGACATGCCAAGTGCAATGTGTCGGCGTTCAATATCAGGATCGTCGATCAGAATCTTCACTGGAACACGCTGTACGACTTTTGTGAAGTTACCGGTCGCATTATCTGGTGGCAGCAGAGCAAACTGGGCCCCAGTGGCTGGCGCAAAACTCTCGACATGCCCCTTTAACAATAAGTCCGGCAATGCGTCGAAGCGCAGGCTCACACTGTCACCCACACGCACGTGCTTCAATTGGGTCTCGCGGAAATTCGCCACGACCCACGCGTCTTTTTCTACCACGGCAAGCAACGCCTGACCCGGGACAATACGCTGCCCCGTCTCAACCGTCTTCTTGCCGACAAAGCCATCGACCGGCGATACGACATCGGTGTAGTTCAGTTGTAGCGAGGCGTCACGCAGGTTAGCCCTGCCTTGGGTTTCCGTGGCCATGGACGATGCCAACGTCGCTTCCGACAAAGCTAGTTGGGCTTGGGCTTGAAGCACACGCGCGGCTGCCGATTTTCTCGTTGCGTCGGCGGCGTCGTACTCTTGTTGCGACAGACCACGTGGCGTCTCACGCGTAAGCTCTTGCGCACGCGCGAAGTCGAGGTCACCACGCCGGGAATCCGCGACTGCCGCTACGATAGCGGCCTTCGACTGCGCTATCAATGCTCGCGCCTTGGCTTGCTCAGCCTGTGCCTGCTCGATCCGCGACCGTTCCAACGCAACGCGAACGTCGAAGTCGCGCGTGTCGAGTCGAACCAGCTTATCTCCCGCGTGAACGAATTGATTGTCCCGCACCAACACCTGCTCAACCGTCCCGTTGACTCTCGCGGCGATTGTATGGACGTGACCGGTCACATAAGCATCGTCGGTGCCACGCTCGCCAGAGCCATATGCATAGGCCAGTACCGCCCCGAGTACTACCGCGAAGGCAACCAACCCCAAGATCGCTACGACCCTTCGCCTGTGCGATGAGGATGCTTCATTGTCAATTGCATCCACGATATGCCCGCTCCTCACCTTGCGTATTTTTAAACATGGGGTATGCTACGCTTTCAAATTTGAAGTCACAAGTGTACAGACGAGACCTGACGCCGGCAATGAAAACCAAGACTGAGCGAGTCGATCCCCACGTCTCCGCAGCAATTCCGCGGCAAAGCATGCGTCCTTACGCGGCGATCGGCGCGGTGCTGCTTGGCACGATTATTTCGACGTTCACGTCCAGACTCACTTCGTTGGGATTGGCGGACCTACGCGGCGCGCTGGGTATCAGCTTCGATCAAGGAGCGTGGATAAACACCGCATTCAACGCCGGCCAGATGTTCATTGGTCCGATTGCCGTGTGGGCAGCATTTGTGACGGGCGTTCGGAGACTACTCATCTGTGGAGCCGTGATATTTTTCATATCGCAGATGCTGCTGCCCTTCTCGCCCAACTTCTCGACGCTGATCTTCATCCAGGTGGTATCGGGGCTATCGTCCGGCGTATTTGTACCCGTTGCAATTGGCGTCATCGTGAGAACCCTGCCTCCGAGATGGCTGCCGTTCGGGATCGCCGCGTACGCCATGAACATCGAAATGTCACTGAACGTCTCAGCCACACTGGAAGGCTGGTACAGCGAGCATTTCACCTGGCATTGGTTCTATTGGCAAAATGCGGCGTTGACCCTGCCGTTCATCGCGTTTGTGGCACTCTCCATTCCTACCGAGCCTTATCCCCCATCAACGTTGCGCGGCGACCATACAGGCATGTTGCTGGGCGCCAGCGGGTTTGTCTGCCTGCTCGTCGGACTGGATCAAGGTGAGCGGCTCTTCTGGTTTCAATCGGGGTTCGTCACATCGATCCTCTATGCGGGCGCGTTGCTTATCGCGGCATTTCTGGTATGGGAGTTTTTGGCAAAGTCGCCGGGCATTGCGCTTGACTATCTGGTCAAGCCAAACATCTTCCTGCTTCTGGCACTCACCTGCCTCACTCGATTCGCGTTACTCAATACAAGCGTTATACCGTCAATATTTCTGGGTGCTGCACACAATCTCAGACCGCTTCAGATCGGCGAAACGCTGCACTGGATTGCAATTCCTCAGATTTTTGCAGCACCTTTTGTCGCATTCCTTCTACTTTACGTCGACGCGCGCCGCGTCATCATTGCGGGCTTCGCCATTGTCACCGTTGCCTTTCTGCTCGGAGCAGACATCACTCCCGACTGGGTGGAAGGCAACTTCATTCCTTCACAATTGCTTCAGGGAATCGGACAGACGATGATTGTCACGTCGACGGTGTACTTCCTCGCAAAACATCTTTCACCTGAATACGCACTGACGTTCGGTGCGTTAGTACAAACAACACGTCTCTTCGGCGGTCAGCTCGGCACAACTTCAATCGCGCTCGCGCAGCGTATTCGCGAGCAAATGTACTCAAACGACCTCGTCGGGCATCTGAACACGTTCGACCCTCAATCGGTCGAGAGAGTACTCGCTCAAGCTGGCCTATTCTCGCCTGGACCCGTCAGCATGCTAAGCGCACCGCTTTCAGTCTATGCCTTGATCGACCGCGCCATTCGGGTTCAGGCGACCACGCTAGCGCTCGCCGACAACTTCAGAATCGCCGCTGCGGCAGGGTTCGCAAGCGTATTGATTGCGCTTTTTCTACGGCGCCCACCCGCGAAAATCTAGTCGCCCCCAACCAAGCACGCCGCCTTGCGCCGGGATGGTCCATCGGGCCGGTTCGGCCGGTTCATCCGAGACCAGGAGGAAGAGGCGCCTCGAGCCGCCGCCGCAAAAACTCCACCATGTGATCTATAGCCCGGCGATCAGATCCCAGCGCGTTATGTGAGACTTCCTTGTAGCGTACCGCCTCGGTCGGCACACCCGCGGCGATGAGTTCACAACAATATTTTTCGGCCTCGACATGCAGCACGTCATTCCCGGCTATCGCTATCAAAGCGGGAGGTAAGCCGGCCAGCCTGCGTGACTCTATCGGGGCGGCATAGGGATGCAGCCGTTGCGAAATGTTTCTGAAGTAAGCAGCATAGTTGCTGGCATGCAAATGTGCCTCATGGTCAGACTCATCAAGACTTGACGGGTCTCCCACGCGCGTCATGCTGGGATCGAGGAGTGGTGCGAGCAAGACCTGAGCAGACAAACGAAATTCGCTCCTGTCTCGCGCCATCGCAGCCAAACATGTAGCCAGATTGCCACCGGCATCGTGTCCCGCAACACCTATACGCTTAGGATCGGCGCCGTTTTCATGTGCATGCGCTACCGCCCATCTGAGCGAGAGATAGCCATCTTCCAAGGCAGCGGGAAATGGAAAGGTCGGAGAAAGTGAATACGCCACCGAGATGACCCACGCGCGCGTGGAGCAGGCAATCGACACCGCGGCGAGATTTACATCATGGATCGAACCACCGACAAAGCCACCGCCGTGAAAGAGCAACACGATCGGCAAGATGTCGTCGGTAACGTGTCTGTAGGTCCTCGCCGATATGGTCTGTGCGTGGCCTTCTATCACCACGTCTTCAACGTTGAGGCTTGTTTCACCGCTTGACATTATTTGGCTAGGTGCAATCGCACCCCACTCCGCTAGTTGAGTTGAATGTCATTCTGGTTCAAATTGTCACCCCAACAAATAGTCGATGGCGGGAAACAGATTTCACTCAATACGAAGAATCGAGCTACCGCACATATTCTGAAGAGAAATTGCGGGACGATACAGGTTTGGGCTGCACGAGCTTTAGCAGCTTTTCTTGAGCTGATGCAGGGGCTTGATCCATGCCGGTCGGCACAACGGACAGACGCGCATTAAAGATCGAGGCTACCCATTCGACGAACACTCGCACCTTCGGTGCCAGGTGGCTGTTGTGCGGATACACCGCCGACACCTGTAACGGCGGCGATGCAAACTGAGGCAAAACCCTGAGCATCGCTGCCGATTGAAGCGCGGGTTGAATAATGAATTGCGCGGGTTGTATCAAACCTGCGCCTTTCATACCACACAGCACATACGCTTCTGCATCGCTGACTGCGATCGAGCCCGGGACCTTCACCTCAACGGGTTTTCCGTCGACGATGAAATTCATGTGATGCAGCCGACCGGTGGCACTGGAAAAGTAGTGAACGGCAACATGCTGCGCCAACTCATCCAGATCCTCTGGTATTCCATATTGCTCGACATAGCTAGCACTCGCGGCAGTGACTGTCGGAAGCAAAGCCAGACGTCGCGCAACTAGCGTCGAGTCCTGCAGTGCGCCAACCCGAATTGCGCAGTCGACCCCTTCCTGAATGAGGTCCAAATTTCGGTCGCAGAAACTGACCATCAAGTCAATCTCGGGGAAGCTGCTCCGAAAATCATCGATGTGCGGCATGATCAGCAGGCGGCCGATGGACCCCGGCATGTCCACGCGCAGGCGTCCCCGTGGCCCTATTCGAGTATCGCTCAACGAGCCCTCGGTTTCATCGACCTCGGCAAGTATGCGCACACAACGCTCGTAATACTCCGCCCCCTCAGGCGTCAAGCTCAAACGCCGAGTGGTCCGCTGCAGAAGGCGCACACGCAGGTGTGCCTCAAGCTTCTGGATGATCATCGTTGCGGATGCATGGGGCAAATCCATCGAGTCGGCAGCTTTAGAAAAGCTGTTGGTTTCGACTACCCGCGTAAACATCTTCATTGCCTGAAACCGATCCATACTTTTCCCTTAATGCCCTGTTGCGCGCCGAATGTCTGCCTTCAAATGCTCGATCAGCTACCTACGGACATTGGCCAGAACGACCAATTTACATCATCAAAAAATTTTCAGCTTCCATTTTTGAAGCCATTATGCCGTAAATCGGATTCCGGGTATGACGGGGAAGAAATACAGACATCAAACCTCTGTACTGTCTGTCTGCGCATCAAGCTGGCGTTGCATTCGCCCGCTGTGCCAAAGCCTGGCGCGCGCCCAGCACACCATGAATCTGCGATACCACCGCCGCGCCCTCTCCCACTGCTGCCGCCACGCGTTTGGTCGATTCTGATCGGACGTCTCCAATTGCAAATACGCCAGGCACACTGGTTTCAAGGGATTTGGTCCCGTAGGCTACGCTGCCAGCCACTGCGCTACCCGTCAGAACGAAGCCACCCTGATCTGTGTTCACGCTGCATCCGTCAAGCCAACTCGTATTCGGGTTGGCACCTGTAAAAAGAAACAGATGCCTAACCTCCAACGTCAGCGGTCCGTTCGGCGTCGTGCAGTTCAAGGCGGACAATGCATCGCCGTCGCCAGCCATCGACTCGATCGAAGTCCGCCGGTGTAGCGTTACGTTCGGCAATGCCGCAATACGATCGATCAAATATCTCGACATGCTTGTTTCCAGTCCCTCACTGCGTATCAGCAAATGAACATGGGACGCGTGCGACGCAAGATAAACCACCGCCTGGCCCGCCGAATTACCGCCGCCCACTAACGCCACCTCGCACCCCTTGCACAACTTCGCTTCGACCGGTGAAGCCCAGTAGTAGGTCCCGTGCCCTTCGAACCTTTCCAGACCGGCGATTGCGGGTTTGCGATATGCCGCCCCAGTAGCGATAACAACCGTGTGTGAAGCAACATGCTGGCCATTCATCAACTCAATTTCAATGGGTACCCGATCGCAGTGCAGTGCCTTGATCTGAGTGGGAATGGCAATGTGCGCGCCGAACTTCTGGGCCTGCACAAACGCGCGGCCGGCAAGCGCCTGGCCCGATATACCGGTCGGAAAGCCAAGATAGTTTTCAATGCGTGAGCTCGCACCTGCTTGGCCACCCGGCGCCCTACTGTCGAAAACGGCCACAGACAGCCCTTCGGATGCCGCATACACAGCGGTTGCTAACCCAGCAGGGCCTGCGCCGACTATTGCGACATCGTAGGTATGAGCGGGATCGAACTCGGGCAGCCAGCCTAATTGCGATGCGAGCTGATTCTCGTCGGGGGCGCGCAATACCGTGCCATCCGGACAGATGACTAGCGGTAGATCGGCGTCCGATCTCGCCATACGCTCCAATAGGAGGATCGCATCCGGATCGGTATCGGCGTCAATCACCGTATGCGGATGTCCATTTCGACTCAAGAATCCCTGCAACAGTATCAACCGTGCATCGTCTGACTTTCCTAGCAGAATCGGCCCGGTTCCGCGTTCGATCAATCGGACGCGTCGGAGGATGAGCGAACGCATGATGCGCTCTCCTAGTTCCGCTTCTGCAACGAGCAGGGCTCGCAGACGCTCCGGGGGGATCAGGATCACAGTGACATCGCCCACTGCATGACCATCGACCAGTGACGGTCGTCCCGATAGCTGACCGATCTCGGCCACGAACCGTCCGGGCTGTTGCTCCATCACCTCGTTCACTCGACCGAGTCCATCGCGCCTTGTAATGCTAATCCGGCCGCTGAGCAGGACGAACATCCCCGGTACCGGCATACCGGACTCCAGCAGTCGCTCGCCCGCCTGGAAATGCTGCTCGATCCCGAAAGCTCGCATGCGCTCGATTTCGCTATCGCTCAGTAGCGGGTGCGCCTGGAGATGACGATCATCAAGAGAAGAGAAAGGGGCATCCGCCTTTACCGCAGATGCCATCCGCCCCGAACTCGCCGTGTCATTCGAGACGTCATTGAGTTCGTCCTCCGCAGACAAAGTTGAGCTATCAGGGCGTGCGCTCCGTACGTCGTATCTTTCAGTCATTGTTGACAATCTCCAGTTCAAGGACTCGCGCGTAGAAGCGGCGCATTTCCAACCTCGTATACGTGATACTCAGTCGCACCAGCAATCGCGACCTATCCCTCGGCGAACGAGATCGGTCTGCCGCAACAGCTACTTCACGCTTCTGGCTGCAGCGATAATGGCTGCCGCCACCTGCTCCGGTTTCGAAAGCATGGCTACATGGCTCGAGTCGACTTTGATGATCGTGGCGCCGATCTGCTTACCTACCGCCGCCTGGAGACGCGGATCGATCATACGATCCTGATCGGTGACCACCATCCAGGATGCTTTGTCGTGCCAGGCAGCATGGGTCACTTTGTCGTCGAGGCAACCCGCAAACCAGGGCCCCTGCGTAGCTGCAAGCAGTTTCGCTTCGGCAGGCGATACGTCGGTTGCGAAGTCTTGCGCGATGGCCTTATCGGAAAGCGTCAGGAAACCCGCTGAGTCCTTTCGCAGCTCGGCGGTCCAAGCCGGCGCCGGATATGGCTTAATCATGTCATTCAGCGACTGGCCTTGGTCTGGCGCTAGCGCGGCTACGTAAACAAGTGCCTTTACCTTGTCCTCATCGCCCGCTTCGGTAATGACAGCACCAGCCCATGAATGGCCTACCAGAATGACCGGCCCCGTCTGTTGCTCAATGACCCGACGAGTCGCCCCGGCATCGTCCTTAAGCGAAGTCAACGGATTCTGCACTGCCACCACATGCAGTCCCTTCGACTCAAGAATTGGAATGACCTTGCTCCAACTCGAACCATCTGCAAATGCGCCGTGTACCAGAACGACATTCTTGCCCTGCAGATCCGCCTCGGGTGCCGCACTTGCGTACGCAACGCCCAGCAAGCCGCTAACGAGTCCAAGCGAAACCAAGCACTTTCTAATAAGCGTTTTCATGAAAAAGTCCTTCAATTGAATGATGAATTGCCGGGAACCAAGGTCGTTTTATGGATAACCCCCGCCTATCGCGAGAGCGCCTACACTTCGCACACGAAGGTCAAACCGACAATTGGCATCGTAGCAAAATCCGCCAGTCGCTTCACAAAATGAAGCTTTATTCAAACAAATCAACGCGCTAGGTTTTTCCCACACGTCGGACCGATCGAGTCAGCTGACAAAAGTGATCATCCAAGTCGAATTACGCAACCGTTGTTTGGTCCCGCACAGCATCTACAGCCCTCTCGTTAGCCTTCCAAACCGAAAACGCCAGGTTCGTTTCTTCGACACTCAAGCCCGATTGTTCTGAAATTGAGTCCAGTGAATTGAAGATGCGGAGGTTTATCAGTCAACGCACGCCCGGTAAGGTTGATAAAAATAATTGGAGGAATCGTCATGAACACATTTTTAGAACGCCATTTATACCGACCCGCGCTAGTCACGCCAGTGTTACTACTGGTCAACAGAACGGAATCGCTCGAGTTCAACTTGCTCGACTTGACACTTATCGCAGCATCAACGCTCGCGCAGCACGCTATCGCCGCTGCGACTAGCCGCCGGCAAATCGTACGCGCTCAAACGTACAACAGCAGTGCAATGTCGGGGACCTCGTTGAGCCAGTGACAAAGCCGCTCTGATGGAGCGAAGTAATTCGTCAAACGACCAGATCGTGCAGACGATGCATACCCTCTTTTAACCATCCGAACATTCCTGCCTCCGTAGAAGGCTGGTTCGCCGGAACAGCAACAAACGCGCCGTCGGTACGGTGGTTGTCGACAAGCCAACGACACATCTGCCTACCCAGTTCGGGGCGACGTTGTATTACCGGAGTCAAATTGCTGCGGTCCAGACAATAGACCACCACGGCCGTCAATGCCGTTGCCACGCTGGGATACCCGGCACCGGACAATATCGCCGAATGGCCGATAGCGTCCCCCGGAGCCAGCCGCCGAAGTTCGATCTCAGCTTTCTGCTGCACCGACGTAACACGCACTACACCGCTTGCGATAATGTAAAGCGCCTGAGCAGATGCCTGATCTTGCTCGTGCAATGCATAAATGACGTCGCCGCTCTCGAATTCCTTGCGTACCAGCGCCTGGTCAAGAACTTCAAACTCAGCGTCGTCCAGTTGGCGAAACATCGCAACACCTCGTAGAAGACGGGCTCGATGGTCTGACATCACGCCTCCCATATAGCGCACCGACAAGGGGCGAAGGTCAATGCCGACGGAAGCGAGATGCCGATGCGACAGATCAAAAAGCGCATTTCTCGCTGTGGCTTTTTTGCCAAGTGCATCGACGTAACAAACGATCTCGTATTCGATTGAATCCGTTTTTGCCTTTCGAACGTTCACCGTGGGTTTTGGTATCGCCAGAATGTCGGAAGCACTCGAGGCAGCTCTCTCCAGCGCTTCCAGTACTCGGGCCGGTCGAATCTCCGGAGAGATTTCCAACGTCACATTGATGCCGTGTATCTGCGATGGTTCGTTGTGGTTCACGATCTTCGCTTTTGCGGCAACACTGTTTGGGACGACGACCAGATTGCCTTGCCCTGTCAACAGGCTGGTTGCCCGCCAGTTCGTCTCCGCGACCTGACCTTCCACGTCGTCTATGGCGATCCAGTCACCTAGCTTGAAGGGCTCGGTGGCATTCAGCACCAGCCCGGAAAAAACGTCGTTCAAGGTGCTCTGTATGGCTAGACCCAATATGATGGCGACAGCCCCCGAAGTCGCAAGCAATCCGCGAATGGGCAACTCCAGAACATAAGCGATCGACGCAAGGGCCGCGGCAAGAAACACAAGCGCTCGCAAAAGATCGCGAAACAGACGCTCTCGACGCCACCACGCTGGCAAAATAGCGAAATCGAGCAGGACAGTGACAAGCTGGGCACCTTGAAGCCACCACACAAGCTCTAGCCCCTGGGCAAACAGATGATGCAATTTGCCCTCCGTCACCTCCGGCGGGGAAAGGGGGCTCATTCCCGATGAGAAAAGAACAAAGGTAAGGGCGAGAAATAGAATAGCCCTGAACAATGAACGGAGCCTGGCCAATGCCGGCCCCATCAACCGCCATGCGAGAAAATCGAGCAGCAGGACGGAAAACCCGCCAGAGACGTTACCCAAGAGATGGGACATCGCACGCTTTCCCCTTTATGCAGATCGAGCTACTTCGATGTCCATTCTTAGTTGGCGGCCTTCTGTTCGACATAACGCGTCGTGACAAAAAGAGTCTCCGAGTCACCATTGGAAAATCATGGACGCGTATTCGTGCGCCAGCGCTTCCCGATCAAACCACCTTTGTACCCGAACCCGATCTTGCAGCCTTATGCCCAAGGTTCAAGCACCAGTTTTCCTGTCGTTTTACGTCCTTCGAGAAGCCTGTGCGCCTCGACAGCTGCCGAGAGAGGGAACGTAGCACCAACATGCAGCGTGAGCTCGCCTGACGCGACATAGTCGACTATCTCGCGCAGTGCGGGCGTGATTAACTCCCCACGCTGGAAGTATTGGCCGATGTAGAACCCGGTAATTGACTGGTTTGACACAGTCAGGCGTTGCGGATCAACAGTCGCTACCTCGCCGCTCGCCTGACCGTAGACGACCATCCGCCCGAATGCCGCAAGCGCGTCGAGAGCTCGGCCAACAGTCTCGCCGCCGGACATCTCCAGCACGATATCGACGCCCTTCCCACCGGTCAGCTCCCTGACTTGGTTCGCCCAGTCGGATCGCGTGTAGTCAACTGACTCGTCCGCGCCGAGCGACTCCGCAAATTTTCGTTTCTCCGGAGTGCTGGCCGCCGCGATCACTTGACCAGCGCCAAGAAGCTTCGCTAATTGCACCGCGAATGCACCAACGCCGCCCGCAGCGGCTTCCACGAGGACGCTTTCTCCTTTAGCCAGCCGTCCAGCGTGCCGCAGCGCCAGAAGTGCGGTCAACCCCTGAACGACCAGGGTCGTGGCTTGCGCTGCCGTGATGCCGTGCGGAAGTGGAATCACAGCGGCCGCCGGCGCAACGACGTATTGTGCGTAACCACCGACACGTGTTGTTGCGTAAACCGCATCGCCTTCCTTCAAATTCGTGACGCCACCGCCCACAGCGCTTACGACTCCAGCGACTTCACCCCCGAGTGTGAACGGCAGAGGCGATTTCTCGGGGTAATCGTCGCCCCTGCGCCGGAGCACATCGGCAAAGTTCACACCGACAGCATCGACACGGATCTGAACTTCTCCCTGGCCTGCTTGCGGTGCGGAAACTTCTTCGTAAATCAGTACTTCGGGACCGCCAGTGCGATGGAAGCGGACTGTCTTCATGATGTGGAACCTCAGTCAATCAAACTTATACAGAGCTAAAGAGAAACGGTAGTCGTAGCAAGTCCGTCAGCTCTTAAGTCGCCCAAGAGCCGCACCGAATTCGGTTTCCAGTTGCCCTCGGGTCTGCATTCCTTCCTGAAGTAGCTCCTTCGTGCGTTCTTGCGCACGGGGTTCGCGGATAGTCTGCTGAAACAATGCCGCATCGGTGCGCACATCGGCCAAAGGCGCCAACGACACGTCGTTGATTCTTCGCTTGTTGGCAATCAACCCCGTCGCCGGAAACTCAGCGATTCGATAGGCAAGTGCGCGAACAAACGGTTCCAGTTCGCTTTGCGGTATTGCGCGATTGATCCAACCATAGCGCTCCGCCAGCTCAGCGTTGTAATCATTCGAAGACAGGACGACTTCCATCGCACGCCCACGTCCGAGCAGTCGCGTCAAATGCTGAATGGCACCTGCACCCGGAACGGCGCCGATGCCGGCCTCGATCTGTCCAAAAACGGCCCGTTCCTTCGACGCGAAGCGCATGTCGCAAGCAAGCGCAAATTCACTACCAGCGCCACGCGCGACTCCTTCGATCTGGGCGATCGTGACCTGGCGCATCTCGCTGATACGCCGCAACAGTCCTCCCAGCGAGCCACTCACCGATCCGGGGATACGCGCGGCCTCCTTCGTATATTCCGCGACTCGGGCAATATCCACATGCGGCAGGAAAAATTCTTTGTCCGCACTCGCAAACACGACGACGTTCACTTCCGCGTCGTGCTCCAGCGCGTCAAGAAGACTGATCAGGTCTCGAACCAGCTCCGGTCCGATAAGATTGATGGGCGGATTGTCGAACGCGGCAAACAGTACGCCAGCATCAAGACGAGTCTTGATTGTTGCAAAATCATATGTCATGGAGTGCTCCGTAGGCGCCAGCGATTGGCCGTCAGTTCGAACCTCCGCGGCGTTTAAAAGATTGCCCGATACCGGTAGCGCAGCGACGCCGGCTAAGGCAACTCCTCGCTTGAACAATTGTCTGCGCGAAAGCGTGGAGAAAATAGGTGATGGCTTAAGGGGCAATGAAATAGCCTCGTTCCGTACGCGTAACTACATTCGCATATCAAAAGGGCTTCTGCATTTCGAAGAGATGCAGAAGAAAGCCGTCGCGGAGCGACGTTTGCCAATGCTAAAACTGCTTCTTTGCCGAACGACTGCTGAAGTTGGCCGCTTAGGGCAGAAGTTTGGCGTCCATCGTGATTTCGCACTTCATGATTTTGGAAATCGTGCAATTCGTACGCGCTCGATTCGCACAGTAAAGAAACTGCTCCTCTGATGCGCCGGGCGCCTTGGCGCTCACCGTAATATGGGAACTCTTGATGACGGGAGACCCATCGTCACCGGTTCCGAAATCGATCGCCACAGCGGTCTCGATGCTTTCCGCCTCCAGATCGATCTTGCCGAAGTTGTTTGCAAGTGCCTGATTGAAACAGCCTGCATGTGCGACGGCCAGCAACTCCTCTGGACTGCCGCCAACGGCCCCTTCGAATCGGCTAGCGTAGGAATAGGGTTCGTTCTTGAAAAATTGCGTTTCGGTCGACAGGGAGCCCTTCCCGCCTTTCCACGATCCCACCCATGTCGACAAGCCGGTTGCTTTCATCAAATTCTCCAGACAAATTGATCAGGATCAGAGGCTTCGCGATATCCCAACAATCTAAGCCCCAGATAGAACGAACTCTTGCTACGTGACCTCGCCGTTGAGTAGCGGATAGTCCGTGTATCCTCTTTCGTCGCCGCCATACATGGTCTTTGGGTCGGGCGATGCGAGTGGCGCGTTTTCCTTGAGGCGGAGCACAAGATCCGGGTTACTGATGAACGCCTTGCCGAAAGCAACCGCGTCTGCGGCTCCGTTTTTCACGGCGTCCAACGCCATGTCGCGGGTGTAGCCGTTGTTAGCGATCCATATGCCGCCTTCGTTGCCTTCTTTGAACCGGCGTCGCAAATCGGCATAGTCAAGATGCGCGAAGTCGCGCGCTCCTCCTGTGGCCCCTTCCACGATGTGAATGAAAGCAATCCTCAGCGCTGCCATACGCTCGACGACCAGGTTGTAAGTAGCCTGCGTTGAGCTATCAAGTGCGGCGTCGTTGACCGGCGACACAGGTGACAATCGGATTCCCGAGCGCCCGCCCCCGATCTCATTGGCGATCGCAGTCATGACTTCGGTCACAAAACGCACGCGGTTCTCAATCGATCCGCCATAGATATCCGTGCGGTCGTTGATACTGTCCCGCAAAAACTGCTCGACCAGATATCCATGCGCTCCATGAACTTCAACGCCATCAAATCCTGCTGCGATGGCGTTTCTAGCTCCGACCCGGAAGTCATGGATCACGCTGGCCACCTCCCCCGAACCCAGCGTCCGCGGCACAGAGACTGGCGCAAATCCCGTCGCTGTGAATGTCTGCGCCTTCGCGACGCGAGCCGTGCTGGAAACAGGAATCTGCTTATCTGACAGCAGTGAGGTATGCGAAATGCGTCCCACATGCCATAGCTGAGCCACAATCTTGCCACCGGCCTCGTGCACGGCATCGGTCACGTGACGCCAACCGGCCAGCTGAGTTGCGGTGTGGATACCCGGCGTATCCAGATACCCCTGCCCCAGAGGCGAAATTTGCGTACCTTCGGAAATGATGAGTCCGGCGCTCGCACGCTGACGGTAGTAAGTCGCCGCCATAGCTGGCGGAACACCACCGGGTCCGGCACGGTCGCGAGTAAGTGGCGCCATCACGACGCGGTTTGCCGCAGCAATGTCGCCTATCTGAACAGGGTCGAAAAGTGTAGTCATTGAAAACGGAATGAAGGTGATGACACCATCGCTCGGAGCGAGCCGACTCGCCTCAGGCTCGATTCAAGCGACCGGAAAACGTCGGCCCAGCCAGGGCCGACACACATGTTGCTTCATGTTTTGAAGCTACAATACAGCGGATAGTAGCTGATGTCAAAGAACATCGCCAAGCCGGTGGAAACAATTGGCTTCCGATCTCTCCGGCAGGCGCCTCGGAGGACCATCGAACGCTTGTCGCCCACCTTCGCGCAACGGCTCTGCCTCTTCCTACTTGTGAGAATGCATTGCTCAGAGCACAGACGCTGTCGCGCAACGAGCGGGGAACCGCACGTTCAATGCAACGCACCATGGGATTCCGATACGCCTTCCGTGAATTGTTCACCGCGCACAAAGAGTGTTTTGATTTTCCGAGTATTTGTCGCGGAGACGGTTCCGAGCACACTTCATCCAACGCTGGGTAGTTTCGTTGATTCGTGGTGTCACCACGTCACCGTCCCACCGGGTCTACAAGCCAAAGAAGTGAAATACCAACCAACACTTGCTTAAGAGAGGAATCATGAAAGCGACAGGCTATTCAACATGGCACGGAACATGGAAAGAAGGCAGCGGCACCGTTTCGACCGGCAGCGACACCATCAAGGACAAGCCATATAGTTTCTCCAGTCGCTTTGAAGGCACTCCCGGTGCCAGCCCTGAGGAACTGCTGGCGACTGCGCAGGCCGGTTGCTTTAACCAGGCGCTTGCAAACAACTTCGGCATGATCGGTTTCAAAGCCGACAGCATCAACACGAACGTGGTTGTCGACCTTGGTTATGGCGACGACGGGCACCCTGCAATCAAGAGTTCGTTCATCACGACCGAGGCAAAATGCCCCGGAATTGCGCAGGCGCAGTTTGACCATTGCGTAGAACGCGCACGGACCACCTGCACAATTGCTCTGATCCTGAAGCTCAATCTTGGCATTGCGGCAACTTTGTTGCCGTAATGCAACCACGTGTCCGCTGATCTGGGCGATCAGTGGAGACCGTTGTGATCGTTAGCGCCCAGCTGGCGCAGATCCACCTGAGATTACTTCGTAGCACGCCGGAATCGAGTCATCCGGCTTGTCACTTCCAATTTCTTTAACGTTGCCTACAGCGCCCTGATGCAGGAAAGCAGGCAACGCGGAGACAGATAATATGTTCATCAATGATTTCAAGCCTACGCAGTTCAAGCTAACTGCGGTATCGCCCTTGTTCTGGCGCGTCGCGTTCAATAATCCACCGGTCAACGTCATTGGGCCGGCTATGATTGGTGAGCTCAAACAGCTACTTACAGAGCTTGAGACAAACCAGGAAGTCAACGTCGTCGTGTTCGAAAGTGCTGATCCAGATTTCTTCCTGGCGCACTACGATCTCGCCGCCGACCCCGCTATTGCCGAAGCATTGCCAAGCCCTACCGGCTACGCTGCCTGGGTCGACGTGCTGGTGCGGCTATCGCGCGTTCCTGCGGTCACCATTTCCGCTATTCGTGGCATAGCTCGTGGTGCCGGAAGCGAGTTCGTACTAGCGTCGGACATGCGCTTTGCAAGCCGTGAAAAAACGATCCTCGGTCAGATGGAGGTAGGGTTCACTGCGTTGCCTGGTGGCGGCGCCGGTGGCCGGCTGCCCGCGTTGGTTGGTCGCGGTCGAACCTTTGAAATTCTACTTGGCGGAGAGGATTATTCGGCAGAGCTCGCTGAGAAGTACGGGTATGTCAACCGATCCGTTCCCGATGTTGATTTCGAGGCGTTCATTACGGCTTATGCCACCCGAGTATCGAAGTGGGATCGTCGCGTGATTGCCGAAATCAAACACTTCGTCAACAAGTATACGATCCTGCCGGACAGCGAGTATCCACTGCACTCCGACGCGTTCTGGGGCGCGGCAGCCCGCCCACAGTTCCAGTCAATTAGCAGTCAGTTGTTTGAGCAAGGTCTTCAGACCCGCGGCGAGCTTGAGTACAACCTTGGTCGGGATATCGGGGAGATTTTCCCTAAGGCGGGTTTGTAGTCTTGAGCTAAAGGTCAGATGCTATCGAGAGGTTTTGCGGAAAAAGCGCGAGACCTCTCGCGCCGTTACCAAAATCACACCGGCGCTTTCTCGCTAGCACGGTTCTGCTTCTGTTTTCGCTTCCTCCGCCGCCGACAAAGCGGCGGACATGATCTGGTGATATCCAGTACACCGGCAAAGGTTACCAGCGAGGGCTTCTTCGATCGCCTTACGTCCGGCATAGGGATTCTCCCGGAATAGCGCGACCAGGCAGAGGATATGCCCGGACAGGCAGAAGCCCCACTGGAACGCGTTCTTTACCCAGAACATGCGCTGAACGGCGTTCCTGAAGACTGGCGCGAACAGGCACGCGTCAGCGTTTGGTTCGATGACGGACGTGATCAACAACAGCACACAGGCACTGACCGACCGCGACCTCGCAGCGATGTCTGTCTATCTGAAGTCGCTTCGATCGGAGGGTGGCACGAACGTACCGCCTTATCGTTACGATCCGAAGGCGAGCCTGGCGGAACTTGCGCATCCCGCAACGAGTGCCGGTGCCAGGGTCTATACAGCATATTGCATGCATTGCCATGCTGTAGACGGCAAGGCTTTCGCGCCCTTACTTGCACCGTTAGCGGGCAATCCGAACGTGCTGGAAAAGAACGCATCTTCATTGATAAACGTCACACTTAACGGCACTCACGACCTCGTGATTCAGGGCGTTCCGGCTCCCTACCTGATGCCGCCGTATGCGAAGGTGCTGAATGATCAGCAGATTGCCGACGTTCTGACGTTCGTCCGCGCCGGCTGGAACAATGGCGCACCGGCAGTGGAGTCAAGCGAGGTGGCGAAGATGCGCAAGGCCACGCAGGACTAGCGTCAAGAAAAAACTCGTGACTTTCATTTTTAAAGCGTCTATTCTTACTGCACATCAGCTTGTCTGGCAGGCAGCCCAAAGCCATTGGATGACCGCTCCACGTTGATCTCGTTACGAGGGTGAAGCAATGCAATGTTCGGGTCGTCAAGCCTCTGCACCATTCAATGTTCGTATGCTGCGGCAACCGCACGCACCTATTTCGCGACTCAATTTCTTACCGAACACGCAAAGGCAATCTCATGACTTCAATCTATAGTGCGGACCGGACCGGCCTCCTCATTGTCGACCCATACAACGACTTTATGAGTGAAGGCGGAAAGTTGTTCGACGCCATCAAGGCCACAGCAGAGGCCAACGGCATGTATGACAATCTCCGCAAGATTATTCCGGCTGCGCGTGCCGCCGGAATACAGGTTTTCATCGTACCTCACCATCGCTCTCACCATGGTGATTTCGACGGTTGGCAACATATGAATATGTTCCAGAAAGCAGGCCTTCCCATCAAGGCTTTTGAGGTCGGAACATGGGGTGGCGAGTTCAATCCTGAGTTTGGCCCGCAACCTGGTGACGTGATCATCAAGGAACATTGGGCACAAAGCGGCTTTGCCAACACCGATCTCGACGCACAGCTCAAGCAGCACGGCATCCAGAAAATTATTCTGGTCGGATTGATCGCTAACAGTTGCATCGAGTCGACCGCACGCTTCGGTATGGAACTTGGCTACCACGTCACGCTCGTCACCGATGCTACGGCTGCGTTCAGCGCGGAAGGCATGCAGGCTGCCGCAACGAATGCCCCAATGTTTGCCCACGCGATCCATACAACAGCCGAGCTTCTGGAACAACTTCCAGCCGCGTAAGGCAGGCCATTTTGATGATTGACACGGAACAACGGGATCGCACAGGTGTTGCAACGCTCTGGTAGCGGTTGGATCGCGCCGCCATGCGGGCTGAAAAGCGCCCCATCGCGGCGCATCGGTGCGCAATTCGACTAGTTCAAGAATCCATTTAGATCGAAGAGAAGCGCAGCCGGCTTTTCTTCGGCGATAAAGTGGCCACTTCCCTCGACCCGGAGGGTAGTCGATCCTGGAGCGCTTGCATCAAGCGACGCCTTCAATCGTGAATATCCGGGGCCGCCAAGACCCAGTACCGGCATGATCATTGGCTTGTAGGTGCCACTGTCGGCAATATCCTGGGGGAAAGCCTGATACCAGCCATTGCTCGCCCGGATTGCGTCCCGGCTTGAGTAGGCGGCAGCGTAGACAGCACGGTCTCGAGCATCTATCGCCGTCTCATCCTTCAGCATGTATCGGAAGAACCAAGCTTGCTCCAGCCCGGCGCGACCTTGGAGAAGATCTTCGGGAAGGCCCTTAACCTGATGGAAGGCAAACCACCAGAGATACGGATGATCTTCATCAATCTTGTCCCCAAACGTTCCTGCTTCAGGCAAGAGAGGTAGCTTCAGATACCCCGCTGACGGATGAGCGACATCCAACATCACCAGCTTACGCACCTGTTCGGGGTGGTTGGCGGCCAGACTAAAGGCCACCATCGCCCCAATATCGTGGCCTACCACATCAACTTTCTCGTAGCCTAGCTGATGGATGAGCTCGGAAAGGTCGTTAGCCATGGTCTTCTTGTCATAACCGCCGGGCGGTTTGTCGGAGCTACCCATCCCTCTTATATCCACGGCATATACGCGGTGTGTCTTCGCCAGCTCTGGCATGATCTTGTGATATCCCCACCATGTCTCGGGCCAACCTGGCAACAATAGTACGGCACTCCCTTGGCCTCCCGTTACATAGTGCAGACGGATGCCGTCAACCTCCGCGTATTCGTTTTTGAAGCCAGGTAAGCTTTTTACTAGCGCGTTATCCGACATGGCATAGGTCTTAGCCGATGTCTTGGCCGGTGCGGCGACGACAAAGCCTGAAGAAAGCGCGATAGTCATTGCAACGATGATAGATTTCAACTTCATTTGTGTTCCTTTCTTAGCTAGGCCGCTGTCTCAAAGAGCCCCTTGGGGGACAATCCGACAGCCGTACAAAAGCAAAATACGCTGATTACGCCGGCGCACATTCGGCCACGGACGAATCTATGGCGGCCGGCATTTGTAGAATCTCCGATGAATTTGCAAGTGTTATTACCGACGATAGAATCATTCGGTTGGCATTGATCGGCCGATGGCCCGATGTACGTGGCTGGTAGACAAGGTCGCCCTTTCGAACCGGCTTGCCGGTCAGTGCGCATACGCCGTTGAACCGAGCAATCCGCCGCGACCAAAGCTGATCGCCATAGTGACAAGACGTCGAATCGCGCCACGAAACCGTTGCGGTGCTGCTAGTCGGTCTATCGAGTACTTTTACGATGATGTTTTCGTGCCTACCCGTGGTTTGACGCGAAAGCACACGCATCGGCAGTTGGAAGGAATCTTGGTCGGACTGATTGATACCGTAGGCAACGGCCCGTCGGAGCATCTTTATCGCATGAAGCCACGGATCGCTGGTGTGTAAAAGGCGTTGCATAGTCCAGCCTCGGCAAATGAAGTAAAAGCTCTTTCCATCAAAATCTTCTAACTGCGCGCGAGTCATCGTCCTATCGGCCTGTAGTCCCTGAACAAGGGGTACCGCAATAAGCAGCGCAGACCGCCATCGCGGACTGCCTGATAGACGCATGGGAATTTCGGCTGAAACAACGGCTCACAGCATTAGTATTCTTCGCCGCTACGACAGACCCCATTCATGCATAATCTGTACTAGCTCGAATCGGTAAAGCGCAGACTCCGCAGCCCAGTGCGGCACCCAAATCACGCCCAGTCCACGAATCGCGGCCTTTACCAGAGCTATGGCACAACTGCTTTGCGTATCGGAGGTCGACACCAGCAGCGATCTGTATCCGTTCACTCCGTGCCGAAAAACAATCCTTGCAGTGACACTAGCGCCCGAATAGGACATGAACTGGCCCGGCTTCAGGTCTTGAGGACTGACAGGGTGACCATACCGTCCAAGAAATGACGGGCTTGCATAGAACCCGAATGAGCGCTCGGGAGGAGAATTCTTCAATCGCCACTCATAGCCGATATCCATCTCAGATGGAAGGTGGTGGATCGCGTTGCGAACCTCCATACGAGACTCCCCCGAATGGGGAACCCGTGTACCAAACGACAGCCTTTTGTCCTCCATGGCTACCTCTAACGTATCGGTGCCACGCTTTTGAGGATCAGATGCTCTCGCGATACACGGAGACCGGCGCGTGGGCCCCTCATTCTCGTCCAGTCCAAATCTTTCCATCACAGCCCCCAAGCAACAGTAGGTGAATGGTGGGCTTTTCGTGCGAACGTGACGAGTTGCGTGTTATTAAGATTTGTTAATTGCTACCTCATGCGTTGCGCCAAAGGTAGATCGGGGCAGTCACGAACACCAAGATGCTTGAGTCCTGATGTCGATTCGCGGAAGAGAGGTAGTTAACTCTGCGGACTTGATACGTCAGGACGCGTCGAGCACCCGAGCGTTACGCAACAATCTCACTCTGTCAGACATTCAGTATTGAAACTGAACCACGGGCCGGATGCCCCTTGCCTGCTTACTTGCGTCCGCCTCTGCCATCGCGCCGGAAAGCGAGAAACGCTAGTCGACGCGCCTCGCGTTCGGCCTGGAACGCTGCACTTATGACGGGTGTGGCATCATCAAACGTGAACGGCTTGTCGCCGGAGGGAGACTTCAGGAAGGGGCCAATCTGTTGCCCCGTTTCTTTCAACACCCAGGTGAGCGATGGCTCAGCTTGCGGATCGAAATCACCCCACTTCTGCCCCCACGCCTGAAGGGCAAGAAGAACCGCGTCAAGCTCCTTCCCTTTCGTCGTTGCAGCATATTCATAGCGCGCCGGCTTTGCACTGTAGAGATGCCATTCGATAACACCTTCTGCCTTCAATCGTTTTAGTCGCGTCGAGAGTAGGTGTGATGACATGCCGGTCTGCGCTTGAACCTCTTCGAAGCGGTGCATGCCCATGCCCAGTTCCCGCAAGATCAAAAGCGTCCAACGATCACCCACCACGGCGAGCGATCGAGCAATCGGACACAGACTAAAACCAATATCATCCCAGCGCATGTTTGCTCCTACATTCCGGGTTTTAGAACGCGTCTGGGCCCGGACATTGACCCACTGGGACGCGCATCTGGTAACGACGCGGCCGAATTTCTGAGTTCTCTTGTACCTGCCATACGCCGTCGCTTCATTTTTTGAACGTATTCATAAATACTACTCGCACCAGATCGAAATCTCCACACTATTCTGCTGTCGATATCACCTTTCGCGGCACGTTTGGCACAGCAAATTGTGCCTCCCAAACGTCGAAACTCACCACACGATCGACTATCTGGCTGAAGAGCTTTCGCTCGGGACGGCGCCGACACACACTGATGCCCGCGAGGATTGATTAAGCGCCGCCCACAGTCGTTTTTTGCGGACCGCGGTGAGCGTCTTTCTCGCCCCCTGACCGTTGACACCCTACCGCCTGCTAACCGTAAACACTATTCCACACTAACCTTAACGAAACGTTCGACACTCGACAACAAATAGGCGCGACGGCCACGGCCTGAAATCCCCGAGCCTTGTCACGGTGTATTTTCAACTCAAAGGCATGTGCATAACGAACATCATTTTTTATGTGATGAACAAACTTGCCCTTGATTCAATGAAGGTCCCAACTAACCGTTAAACGATATTTTCAGGAACTCACTGTTTCTTGATAACCGTTAAGCGACAACGGAATTCAGCTTCGCATCATATGCGCCACCACTGCTAAAACATGAATTAGCAGTGGATTCACTCGTAGTTCAACAGAACATTCCAAGTATCTAGTCCAATAATGCGATGACCCACACAGCGACTAGTTCTACTCAAAGTTCTATGGAACCCACCGAGCAAAGCCTTAAGCCTCTCTTCTTTCCACCTTCCGATTACTGGCAGAGCGTTCGCCCGGTAGAACACGGGCGAAACGAACGGTTACCACTGCCGTCGGAGATCGTCGAATGCCATCCGTCCGTCGACGGGTGGAAAGGGTTCGCCACCTGCAACGTCTGTGTGACGGCTTGGAACAATGACTATCCGGGGCCAAGCTTTAGAGCGAGGCATATCAGTACCCTCAGCATCATCCAAAAAATCAAAATTGGGGTGACGAGTACGGACCACGCTAGACGTCCTATACAGGCTACAGGCTATCTGTTCGACCATGAACTGACATTCATTGGCCTGTTGGACTTCAGATACTTCGGTGAGCATCTGCCTAGGACTATCGAGTTCAATGTTGAAGAACTTGGTCTCCCACTTTCAACTGTCGTCCAGCTCAGATTTCAACTGAACGGCGGCGGTACGCTTCAAGTTCCGACACCCCCACTAGTTAGCAGCATTTTTGTTGAGGTTTACCGTTGTTTTTGAGGATCCGGATCGGATGAAATTCGAAGTTTTCAGTTTCTGATCCCATACACTTCTAGAGGGTAAGAATGAGCTACGCAACAGCTTTAAGCGGATTGGCTGGCGCATCCAGCGATCTCGACGTGATTTCCAACAATATTGCCAACGCAAACACGGTCGGATTCAAGGAAAGTCGAGCCGAGTTTGCAGACGTGTACGCCAGTGCAATGACGACCGCGGTAAACAATCAGATTGGCATCGGTACCCGTGTCTCCAATATCAATCAGATTTTCACCCAAGGCACCATAACCAGCACCAATAATGATCTAGACGTCGCCATCAACGGCAACGGCTTCTTCACGCTGTCGCAGAACGGCGCCACCGTGTATTCGCGCAATGGGCAGTTTCAGCCCGACAAAACAGGCGCGATCGTCAATGCAGACGGTCTTCCGCTTATGGGCTACGCAGCCAACTCAAGCGGCGTCATCGACAAGAGCAACATCGTTCCGCTACAGATCCCGAGTGCCGACCTTGCGCCGACACCCACCAAGAACATCGCCGCAGCGTTCAACCTCAACTCGCAGGACCCGATCCCCACGACAGGCACCTTCTCAGCATCAGACTCGACGAGCTATAACTACCCGACGACCGCGTCGGTCTATGATTCGCTTGGAGGTTCGCATGACGTCAACCTGTACTTCGTGAAGAATGCGGTTGGCTCGTGGGACGTCTACAGTACGTCTGGAAACCCCGCTACGCCAGTCGGGCCAAGTGCGACGGGCAAACTCGGCACAGTAACGTTTGATACGTCCGGGAATTTAACCGCTCCCAGCCCGGCAAAGTTCGCCTTCAATATTCCCAATGGTGCAGACGGAGGAGCAACCACTCAACCCTTGACGCTTGATCTAACGGGCACAACTCAGTATGGACAAGCCAACGGCATCACGAAGCTAAATCCTGACGGTTCGTCCGCGGGTCAACTCCAGCGATATACGGTCGGCAATGACGGAACAATCACCGGCACATACTCCAATGGTGAAACGCTACCTATTGGTCAAATAGTACTTGCGGACTTTTCCAACCCGGACGGACTCACTGATCTGGGCGGAAACCTTTTTAGTCAGTCTGCAAGCTCAGGGGCGCCACAGGTCTCCACCCCGGGATCGACCAACCATGGAGTCGTTCAAGGCGGCGCGGTTGAAGGATCGACCGTTGATTTGACGACAGAGCTCGTCAATCTCATAACTGCCCAGCGTAATTATCAGGCTAACTCGCAGTCGATCAAAACGCAGCAGACCGTCGATCAGACGCTAATCAATCTGTAGCACAAGCTCGGCGCAGACTTGGCGCGCTGGCTGCGAGCGCAATTGGTATAACGCTGCGAAGTACTCGAAACTTCGCAGCGCTTCAACGTAATGTCGCCGTAAGAACCACCATTGCTCCGGTCAAGCGTGCTTATTCTCCGCATTCACGAGTGAACGCTGCATGCAGCAAGTCCCATCGGTTTGGGCATCAATTTTCGATGACGCGGAGAATTGTTCAACTGATTGCGCGGCGCCCCTTGTTTCGCTGCCATTGCACTCTCATCGCCGAATCGGAGTGTCGATTGATTTTTTGTACGACCAACTATGTACCGTTCAAAAGGATATTCTGGATTCGCTTCGCCTCGCTACGCAAGATGCCGACGATCTCGTCCCAACGTTCCTCTAGCATACGATGATTCACAGCGGACAGGCTGAGCGCCCCGAACGGTCGGCCACTAGCATCATTTAGAGGGACTCCGATACCTGTTACGCCCAACGTGACCCAGTTACCACTGACCGCAAATCCGCGGCTTCTAGTTTCTTCGACATGAGCCGCTACAAGCTGCGTGTTGAGTCTGTTGAATGGTTGAAGCCTTTCTGCGTTGTTTTCGATGATTTCTATCACTTCGTCCTGCGGCAGGCCGGAGAGAATGGCGAGGCCCGCCGCACCGACGCCAAGAGGACGGCGGCTGCCGATATCGAGCGTCAGCACACGGATGGGACACGTGCCCTCCCGCCTGTCAATACAGACTGCATCCGCACCACTCCTCATGACGAGATAGCAGGTGTCCTGAGTTGCCTGAAGAATGCTATTCATTGACTGGACGCATTTTGCGCGGATGTCGCAATGATCGGCAGCTGCAAGCCCGAGTTCAAAGGTCAGCGGGCCAAGTACATATCTACGCGCATCGGACTGATAAACCACGAGTGCTTCGTCGCACAACTGCTGCAAAAGCCGATAGACCGTCGAATGAGGTAAACCCGTGGCGCGAGTGAGTTCGACCAGTGCAAAACCATTCGCCCGTGGCGCTGCCAGCACACGCAATATGGCGACCGATCGCCGGAGCGATTGCGACCAGCCCTTTCCTAAACGAGGCATCGACGACATGGTGTTCATTTGATGGACACTATCATGGAATCTCTGGTATGTCGCGTCTAAACTCGACTCAGCATTTTCAACAACTGTGAGGAGTTTGAAATGAGTCGTAAGTTCAAGGACCACGTACCCGCGGGGGTGATTCCAGCCGCCCTAATGCCGTTCAGGCAGGACATGAGCATCGATGAAACAGCGCTCCGAAGCCACATGCGCGAGATCGCGAACACCGATGGCATCAGCTCGATCTGTGTCAACGGGGTGTCGCAGGAGGTGACCGCGCTGACGTTGGGGGAACAAAAACGCACACTCGAGATTATGGTCGACGAAGTGGGCGATGACATTCCGCTGATGCATGGTGTTTTTGCGCATGGAGCGCATGATGCTGCTCAGATCGCGAGGCAAGCCGATGCCGGCGGAGCGTCCTCATTACTGGTCTTCCCCCCAGCCGTGTTTGCGCGCGGATCCGAGATGCGCCCGGAAATGACGATTGACCACTACAAGGCGATCGCCGATGCAACGGATCTTCCCTTGGTCGTGTTTCAGTTCGAGATGGGCACGGGGCAGGGTCATTCTATTGATACGCTATTGCGACTGGCGGACGAAGTCCCTTCGGTGAAAGCGATAAAGGACCGAAGCAACGACCCCGTTCTGCATGAGCGCAATATTCGCATACTGCAGGGACACACGCGCCCTTTGAATGTCTTGACGACGCACAGTGCGTGGCTCCTTAGCTCCTTGGTATTAGGCTGTAGCGGCATCCTTTCAGGGTCTGGCAGCGTTATTGCCGATCTGCATGTCGCGCTCTGGAAAGCCGTCCAAAGTAACGATCTTGAGACAGCCCGGATCCTCAACGACCAAATCTATCCTCTGGCACGCTGTTTCTATAAAGCCCCTGTACTCGACATGCATACAAGGATGAAGGAGGCGCTCTTCATGCTAGGGCGGCTTCCAAACGACGAAGTCCGACTTCCTTGGGTCAAGCTAAATCCGGATGAGATCGCTGACGTTCGCGCGGCACTTGAAGAAGCCCGTTTGATGTAGGAAAACGGCCATCCGTTGCGACACGGCATGCGAAGGTGCGTGAGCTCCAGGCTCGGGTCAAAATGAATGTCGCTCGAGAGCAATATGTCGCGTTTTTTCTTTCGAGACAAGCCGACAAACGCGGGGGGTGAACCGCCTAGCGCATCCACAGCGTATGACCCAGACTCCGGCCGACTGCGTGGCAATGCCGGATTAAAATTCGACATTGATCTAGGAGATGTGATGCACTCGATATCGATTGATAGCACGGAATCGTCATTGTTAGATTGTTCAGGAGAAGAGCGAGATGCGGCCTACAGAAAGGTCGTATGGCGACTAATGCCCTTTCTCTTCGCTTGCTACTTCGTCAACTATCTTGATCGGGCGAACATAGGCTTCGCAAAACTACAGTTCACAGCGGACCTCCACTTTGGCGACGCCGTCTATGGGTTCGGAGCGGGTCTGTTCTTTGTTGGCTATGTTATTTTTGAGGTACCGAGCAATCTGCTGTTGCAGCGCATCGGAACGCGCGCAACGATCACGCGGATCATGATTTTTTGGGGACTTGTATCCGCGGCAACTGCGTTTGTCCGCACCCCAACAGAACTATATGTTGCCCGGTTCTTCCTCGGTGTTGCTGAGGCCGGCTTTTTCCCGGGCGTCGTTCTCTACCTAACTTACTGGTTTCCGTCTAAAAGACGCGGACGGATGACGTCAGTCTTCATGTCGGCTCTGGCGGTCGCTGGCATTTTTGGCAGCCCCTTGTCTGGGTTGGTAATGACACAACTACATGGCTTGCGAGGACTAGCGGGATGGCAAGTATTGTTCATCGTGGAAGGCTTGCCGGCCGCAGTACTTGGGGTAATAGCATGGTTTTTACTTGAAGACGGACCTGAACGTGTAAGCTGGTTGACGCCTAGGCAAAAAGAGATCATCGCACGTGACTTAGCTGTCGACCGCTCCATGCGCCCAAGTGTAAGAGAATCGTATCTGCACACGTTGCTCGATATCCGGGTCTACGTCGCTGGCTTCGTCTCAGCGACCATGTTTTCGGCGTCTGTATCAATCGCGCTGTGGGCGCCGACTCTTATCAGAGAGGCGGGCGCTAGAGACTTTCAAGCGGTCGGTCTGTTGACGGCGATTCCTTATCTCGCTGCGGCGATGGGCATGTATTTCCTGAGCAGAAGTTCAGATCTGTTGCTGGAGAGGCGCTGGCATGCTGCGGCAGCCGCTGCCGCTTGTGGCGTATGTCTCGCTGCTCTTCCCTTTGGTGGAGGCAGCGTCTTGATCACGGTGGCGCTCCTGTCAGTCGCCGCTGCTGGGCTATACGGCGCGATTGTCGTGTTCTGGACGATCCCTCCTGCTTACCTACCTGAGGCAACGAGGGCTTGTGGCATAGCGCTCATTAGCAGTCTTGCGGCGATCAGTGGATTCTTCTCACCAGCAATGGTAGGGGCATTGAAAGCGGCTTCTGGCAGTCTCTACATCGGTCTGGCAGGCGTTGGAGCGGTTACCATTCTAGGCGCCCTGGTGTTACTCATCGGCATTCCTGCCGACTCTATTCGGCCGACATTTCCACGCTAACACCGATCGCCTTCGCGCGGGCAGGATAGCCGATGATGTTTTCTTTCGCCCTCCCTTAGTCCAGCCCGCGGTCCTGCGCGGGCCGTCGGATTGTTCGGCTATCTGGTTTAGCGGTGTAAAGTACAGCTGTACTCCGTTGCCGGGCATCCGATCCAGATTCGCTGGTAAAGAATGTTTCAGCTCTCAAGCTGCGAAGCAAATCGATGTGGCGACTAGTATGAGCCTCCGCCGGAATGTGGCCGGTTTCGGAGGACACGCAAAGTGAGGCGTCGCTGAAACAAACAGCGAACCAGGATGCAGCTCATTCATGAAGTACAACACGGCTCTGTTTCACAAGCGCTCCAAATCTCTCGTACCCGCGCAGCGCGTCAAAACGTGAGTCAAATTGCAACGAGAGAACCAGCGGATCGCGCCTTCTTCGCGCGGTATCTAAAGAAGCTATCGCAGCTGCGTGATCCCCAAGCGCCACAGCTAGCAGTGCACTTTCGCCAGGCGTGATGGTTTTGTCCTCCAGCAGCCGAGCGGCTACGTAAGGGCGGCCCGACCATGCCTCCAGTTCGGCAGCAATGACACGACGCGGCGTAGACAGCAAAGCCGATTGCGCCGTCCGCTCGATCAGGCGCGTCGCCTTTTCGCGAGCGCCTGTTACGATGTACGCCAAGCCGAGATATCTGACGACGTCAATGTTGTTTGTGTAGTCATCTTTTTCGGAGAATGTCTCCATAAGAGAGTCATACCGCCGTGCGAAAAAGAGCGTGCGTGCAACCGATATCTTAATTGGTTGGGCAAACGAGTCGAGACCCGTTGCATGATGCAATCGCGAAAGAGCTTCGTCGAAACGACCAACGTACGAAAGTAATGTTCCGTAGAGGTAGTCTGCTCGAACAAGGTCCCCAGGCTCTAGTGCCACCCGAATATGCGCCGCAGCCTTCGGCCAATTCCAGCGCAGCCAACCCTGAACTCCTGCGGCCGCACAATTCCCTTCAGACGATATCTCGTCGAGTAGAAGGACACGATTCACTGCCGGCTTGGCAGCTTCATACGCTGCCTCGTGAGTAATCATTCCGCGCAAGAAAAGCTCGACATGACTGTCCGCAGTCGCAGACAGCAACCTGGTGTCATCCGGGTGCTTCGCTACAGTAGCAGTAAGTAGACGAAGCGCGTCTGCTACGGCAGAGGGCCCCTGTTCGTCGATCGCCCGCCTCGCGCGAGCGGCGACACCGAACGCACGGATTGCCGCCAGGCTCGGTGACACTGACATCGATCGCACCGGCGAATAATCGAAACGACAGCGCGCCGCAATGGCCGACGCGATGCGCTCCATGGAACATGGATCGGTATGGGTCGCCACATCGAACCTGTCAGACCATACGACAAAGCCGGTCGAATCGTACATCTCAACTATAACGCGGTATCTTCCACCGTCCCGTCTAACCGTTCCTTGCATGAAGAGGTGCACACCAAGTTCACCTGAAAATCTGGTTGCAACGGATCTCTCCTCCGGTTTTTCACAGATCGCGCTGCGAGCAGCAACGCGAAAACCGGGCGACATGCTTAGACTATAGATGAGCTCATCGGTCAGCGCGGCTGAAAACATAACATCCGCTTCCGTTCCGGTTAGACACTTGAATGGGAGGATTGCGAGAGACGTTCCTTCTCCCTCACGATACAGGTCCGCTGGACCGGTCGGCTCCGAGGAAGTCAGCCGTTCGAATTTCCCACCCGCTTTTTCATCGACGACGAAAACGGGTGCATATGAGCCAATCGGATAGACAATCTTCAGCGCCGAGGATCTCTCTGCTGTTTCGTAATATTTCTGAAGCTTCGATCTCAGCCTACGCGCCTCAACTCTGACGACTGAGTCAACACGGGGGTCGTAAGCATGCGGGCGGTCGTACACCTGCGTACCGATAACGTGTTCTTTGAGCAGGTGTGCACGTCCACTGAGCACCGCGTCAACAGTGAAGCGAAGAAAACGGATGAGTCTCGCCGAATTGACGAACAATCGGCTTGTTGTTATCCGATCCAATTCTTGGCCGATTTCAGTAGTACTTTCGACCACCGACTGCGTCACCCTGCGAACCTCCCGACGATGTTTCCCCCTCGTCAACAAACCATAGATGAGAAGTAGTGAGCTCTACTGCATTCCCAAAGTACGCTTGGTTGTGCACTCCGCCTAACATTTTCCGGCATCGGCGAACAACCCATGCCTGTCAGTCAAAATCTCCACAAGGGACATTAGGCACTCAAGTCAATTTTCTAACTTTTAGCCTTTGCTTGTTGCACCTGCGCACTTGCTTCCTGTTTCATCAAATTCCGCACGATCTCCATGATCTTCTCCCTCACCTCTGGGCTCGCGGTCTTAAGATCGTCTTCTGAGATGCCAAGCTTCGCAAGAATCTGCTTTTCCAAACGCTGGTTAAGCGTACCTTTAGTGTAGTCGGTCAATTCATTTAGCAGCGCTTGAAACGAAGATCCAGCAGTTTTTTTCCCCGTTTCCGTTGCGGTGCGGTCGGCAAAAGAAGAGATCGAGCCGATCGGATTCTGAATACTCATGTGTTCTCCATACCTTACACGTGGTCATGCACCGCGCGCGTTTACCGATGCACGTTGCCGCATGTATCCACAATGTCATTGGGACTGCGTATGCCACATCCCGCAGGACGCCTCAAGCACAAGGCTCATAGATACGGTGAAGCCAGCGTCCAACGAAATCGCAGACCAGTCCACCTTTACTGACGCCCGCGATAAGCTTACACACTTCAATTTGGAAGTCATCTATTTTTCGCTACGTGTGCAACTACGCCTTGCGCAATCGCTAACGGCTCATCCCTTCCGACACCGTACTTCGTGTGCCTCATTGATGACAGCTTCCGATCGGACCGGCATGTTGGATATCGACTCAAAGGACTGCGTGAGATGTACGACATGCATAGTCGTTTGCGCCGTTGGCGCGACTGTGTCCACTTGCTATCTGGTCGCCGACCGGAAACATCTCACCACCGAAAACGCACGTCTAGCCAAGACATTTCCGCCGGCAACGAGACCCGGTCGAGCCTCTTACTGACGCCGACGCGTGGGAGCTCAAAACAAACAAAGCGCACTTGCTTAAGTAAGGCGCCACGACACTCTCGGGCACGCGACGTTCACGCCAGCAAAGGCAGTCGATGCGACTCCTTGATTGTATGCATGACAAATGCACTCCGGATCTCCCTCACGTGCGGTAGCGCGGCAAGGACCTTGCGGCTGAAATTGGCAAACGCGTCGAGATCTGTCGCTACTACGCGGAGCAGGTAATCCTCCTCACCCGATAGGATGTAGCAGGACAAGACCTCGTCGATTGCGTCCAGGGCACGCTCGAACTCCACTGCGTCGCGCTCATGGTGAGACGTAATCTTGACGAACACAAACGCGTCTATACCCAGCCCAAGGGCTTAGCGATTCAGCAGCAAGCTGTAGCCATCAATGACACCCACCTCCTCCATGCGCTTCACTCGGCGCCAGCAGGGCGACACTGAACTGTTCGTCTTTTCGGCAAGCGCGGCCATCGATATCCGCGGATCCGCCTGCAGGCAGGCAAGGATGTCCCGATCGACGGGCGAAAGCAGTTGGTCCATGGATCTCCTCATGTGGGAAAGGTTGACTTAAGGCCTCTAGTCTCGCAGACCGGCATGCCTTACCTTTTACGCGACAATAATCGAAATGTCTTGCCGATATTTGATAGCCTCACAGCAAAAATCAAAAAAACAAATCTCTTTTGCCTACCTACAATGATCGCAAGCTGGAGGAGCGATCAATGTGGAAGACCCTAACACCTGAAGATCTGGACAAAGCGTATTCGCCAAGTACAATCGCCGCCAACTATCGCGAGGTGGTCGCGGACTACGGAGGGAGCAGCCGCAGTACGCTGGCCCGCGCGGAGTCGCTGCGTCTGAGCTATGGCGAGACATCCGATGAATACGTAATTCTGTTTGAGCCGCAAGGGCGGGGCGCCGATTCGCTGCTTGTATTTTTTCACGGTGGGTACTGGCAGGACCTATCCGCGGAAGACTCCTGCTTTCCCGCTGATTCGCTGCTGTCCAGCGGTATGGCTTACGCCGCCGTGAACTACACGCTGGCACCGCATGCGTCCATTGCCACCATCGTCGCGCAAAGTGCAAAAGCACTAAAGAAGCTCGCCGCTTCAAGGCCCAATGCCCGGATTGCTATCGCAGGAAGCTCCGCTGGTGCTCATCTGGCAGCAATGCTGATCGCGAACGACTGGCAGAAATGGGGGCTCAGTACCGCGCCCTTCCATGCGGCGGTGCTGCTATCCGGCGTCTATGACCTGCGCCCCCTCGTAACGACATACATCAACAAGCCCTTGGGATTGGACGCTCAGAGTGCGGCCGTCGTCAGTCCTTCGCTCTCGACGAATGGTTGTCACTGTCGTGCATCCGACGCAACTCCTTCTGCTGCTTTCATGGATACAGGCGTGGATTCGAATTGCTTGCGGGTTGCCATTGCTGACGGCAACCCGCAAACTGATATTCCATACCTGGTGACGTGATGACAAACTGGCGCGGCCCTTTGTCGTCGATGGCGCGATGGCGTTAGTTTCCTGCAGTCCGTTCAGGCGCCAGGCGCCCGAGTGGACGCCGCATGTGTCACTGACGAAGGCTAACCGCAGGCCCGCAGTGCAAAAATCAGATGAACTGCCCCGAGTGAACAGCGAGTTCAGTATGCACGACGACCGGAGCGGTCTGGAAAAAGGGGCCCACGAGGCGCCGCCATTCCTGGAAGTCGCTTGACGCCCGGAAATGCACCATATGGTCCTCGACCGTCGTCCATTCGACAACGAGCAGATACCGACCGGAGTGTTCGATTGTCCGGTGTAGCTTGACGCCATTGCAGCCACGGGCGCGCATGAAAAGCGGTATCGCCTGCGACACGCCTGCTTCGAATTCTTCCGCCTTGCCTGCGACAATTTCGATCTGTGCAATCTCAAAGACCACGACGTGCTCCTATCCTGTTTGATGGTACCTGCGGCCTCAGGCTGCCGGCGCAACCGAAGCACCGGCAACGCCGTGGCGACACATGGAATCTGCAACGAAGCCGCTCGCTTTCATCTCCTCCACGAATGAAGACAGGAACGACGCGGCCTGCTCCCCGCGACTTTTCGGCAAGCCCATCGCTTGCTGGATAACCATGAAACGTTCGTCCAGCAACCGCAACCCCGGGATCTTCTGCGCGTCGGCCGCCAGCACCTGCCTTACGCCAGCCGCGACTTCCAGTCCCTGATCAAGGAAAGACTGGACAACGACCTGCGACGATGCAGTCCGCACAAGCGTTGCTGCCTTGATCTCCCTCGTCAGAAACAGATCGTACGCCGTGCCCTGCCCGACCGCGACGCGATTGCCAACGACGTCGATCTCGTCATTTGAACGTACGGGCGATTCGTCGCGGACCAGATAGAAGCCTTCAATGAGCACGTACGGCGCGCTGAACGCGACGCCTGCGCCGCGGGCCGGGTCGACGGCGAAAAAACCGACATCCGCCAGTTCGTCAGTTACAGCCTCGACCGACTTTCTTGCCGTTTCAAACTGAACCAGTTCAACATCTACCTGCAGTCGCTTTGCAAGTTCCCGGGCAAGATCAACCGAGATGCCGAACGGCTCGCCCGTTTCGGGATTCCTGTTTGCGAGGATAGGATTGCCCAGGTTAATGGACGCCCGTAGTTTGCCTGTGGGCGCGAATGCGGTGACGATGGACGCTTCAATCGACATAGGGGGCCTACAAAAAAGTTAGGAGGTAAATTCTCGTCATACTGGATAACCCGTTCAGCGGATGGACAAGACGCTCTCGTAATGTATCGGACGCTTCCTCGTTTCGTTCGCGCTGCAGGAGTTCAGGAATGCCCAGATGCTGCCTGCAATTCCCGGCGTACCTGTCGCGGCCCTGTGCCGAACAGTAAGAAAGCAGCCTGTGCACACGGTTCAGGGACTTGATTGTGTCGATAAGAAACGGGTTGCCTGACGCTTCCACGATCGACTCGTGAAATCGGTCGCCGCGATGGTGCAACCGGTTCGTCGTATCGGTCTCGATGCCGCCATCAATGCAACCCGGCACCGTGGCAGCGCCCTTGGATCGAGACGATTGCCGGGCTCCGGTAACGCGGCCGTTTCAGGTGCGAGACGCAGACGGTACGATTTGCGTAAGCTGTCGGGTGTCGTAAGCACGCGGGGAAACCGCCACCCGTAACCGGGACGACATCCGGCCCAGCCCTCATGCACGATACGTCCGGGAACAGCGGTAGCCTGCACACCCGTAAGGCCATATCGTGTCCCACATAATTGTTCCGGAAACTCATCGGCTAGCAGACCTTTCCGCGCATCGTCGGCAATGCAGAAGTACACTCCGGCTATCGCGTCCGACACAGGCAGACTGAGTTCGCTCACAACAACGGAAAGCGATTCGGTCACGGATCTCGCAACGAAAAACCCGCGATTGCGCTCTCGCGTCAAGACGCCCTTTTCGCGTGGCAGCGCGAGGGCGTCATTAACCGGCGAGTGTGATACGCGCAGGCGGTCCCCCAGCATCTGGGCCGGCAGGCGGCCACCGACATGGAGGCGTTCGCTATGGAAGAGTTCCAGGATCTGGGTCGCAATTGACCGGTTACTGTGCATCGCGTCGTCGCCTGCCTTGTGTTTTGCTCTGCTTTGTCTGTGAGGGCAATGATGACGTCGCTCTTTGCAGGATCAGCGGAATGACTCCTCCCAATCGCAGCAACTCGGTTTCAAGAGCGGTTTCCACGGCCGCACCGGCCGTCATCCGTTCACGACGGCCGCCGATACGCACAATCGTCACCTCCACTGCGCAACGAGGCGAGAGCGATGCAGCCGGCGCGTCGATCTCGATCCTGTCGCCCGGCTGAATGTTCAGCGTACCTGGGCTTACATTGGGTGGAAGCCGTAGGGGCAAAATACCCATCCCGATCAGATTCGACCGGTGGATCCGCTCGAAGCTGACAGCGAGAACCGCGCGGATGCCGAGTAGCCTCTGCCCTTTCGCGGCCCAGTCACGGGACGATCCCATCCCGTATCGCTCACCGGCTATCAGAACGACCGGCTCGTTTTCGTCGCGATATCGCTGCGCCACCTCGAAGATAGGCAATACTTCTGCGCTAGGAACATGAAGCGTATGGCCGACCGGTGCGCCAGGGTGCAGAAGATTGACCAGCGTCCTGTTATAGAAGGCCGCGCGAACCATGACTTCCCAGTTGCCGCGGCGTGACGCAAAAACGTTCAGGTCATTGCGATCGTCGCCTCTGTCGACGAGGTAATCGGCAATGAAACTGGTTTCCGGAATCGCACTCGCGGGCGAGATGTGATCGGTCGTGACGTCGTCACCGACGACAAGTAGCGGGTAGGCACTGTAGCGTCCTAGCTGGCATCCTTCGCTAAACGAAGCGAATGGCGGCCGACGCAACGCCGTCGACGTGGGGTCCCATGGGAAACAAGCACTCTCAGGCGCGGTCAGTTCGGCCCATAACGGATTTGCCGTCGCTAACGCAAACGCCTCAGGATAATCGTTGGGATCCGCTGCCGCCCGTACGAGTTCTGCTACCTCTTCACGCGTTGGCCACAGATCCGCCAGGCGGACGTGGGAGCCATCGGGGGCGGTCTGGATGACGCTATCGCTGATATCGATTTCCGCGTCCCCCGCCAGAGCGAATGCAATCACTAGTGGCGGGGACATGATGAAGCCAAGATCAAGATCCGGGTGAATACGGCCCGGGAAGTTACGATTACCAGACAACACCGCGACGGGATGAATGGCCCTGGCCGCCATCCCGTCCTGAATCATCGCGGTGAGCGAACCAGAGTTGCCGATGCACGTCGTACAGCCATAGCCCACGATATCGAATCCAACGCTCGACAGGTCATCGATCAGGCCGGCACGCTCAAGATAGGTGCCCGCTGCGGGCGACCCCGGACCCAGGGACGTCTTGACCCAGGGAGCGACCCTCAGACCCAATTGCCGCGCCTTGCGAGCGACCAACCCCGCTGCGATGAGCAGCGCTGGATCGCTCGTGTTTGTGCAACTGGTAATCGCCGCGATCGCCACTGGATGTGCAGGCATCCCGTCAAGTGCTGTTTGCGGCTCAAACTTGAACTCGCGCAGCGCTCGCGCCGTATCCGCATATCCCAGAAGGTCCTGCGGGCGACGTGGACCTGCGACATGCATACCGATTGCTGCAAGATCAATCTCTAGCGTGCGGGTGTACATCGGCTCTGCCTCAGGATCAAACCATACGCCGATACGTTTGCAGAAAGTTTCGACGAGGTCGATGGCTTCCTCGCGACGCTTCGTCGCGCGCAAGTACTCGAGCGTATTGTCATCGACTGGGAAAAATCCCGTGGAGGCGCCGTATTCCGGTGCCATGTTGGCAATCACCGCCCTGTCACCGGCGCTTAGCGTCGAGACTCCAGGACCGAAGAACTCGACAAACTCACCGGAAACGCCCATGTTGCGCAGCCGATGCGTGACCGTAAGCGCCACGTCCGTCGCGAGACTGCCCGGGCGAAGCGCGCCGGTCAGTCTGACTCCGATTACATCTGGGACACGCTGCATGACCGGCATGCCGAACATGACCGTTTGCGCCTCAAGGCCACCCACACCCCAGCCCAGCACGCCTATGCCATTGACCATGGGCGTATGACTATCCGTGCCAATCATCGTGTCCGGCACGGCCCATGTTTCGCCGTCGCGCGTCTCAACCGTCACAACCGTAGCCAGCTGTTCAAGGTTGATGGTGTGCATGATGCCCGTGCCCGGTGGATGTATACGCACACCGTGAAGAGTTTTCGACGCCCATCGCAAGAAACGATAACGTTCCTCGTTGCGCCGCAACTCGAGAGCAAGGTTCAGCGGCACCGCGTCCTGCTGCGCAAAATATTCGACCGCGAGGGAGTGATCCACGGACGAATCGACAGGCAATACAGGATTGAGGCTCTCCGGATCGGCCCCAACCTCTGCAAGCGCGTCGCGCATGCCAGCTATATCGACGAGAGCCGGCGTGCTTGTCGTATCGTGCATCAGTACCCGCCCTGGCTGGAAGGCGATTTCCGTTTCACTTGTACCGTCCTTGCACCATTCGAGAATCCCTTCTACAGCGCGCTGTCGCTCGTCACCATCGGTGTTGCGAACCACGTTTTCGAGGAGATAGCGCAGGACAACGGGCATTCGCTTCAAGGACGGGCCAATGAGGGTCGGCAGATCGATGAAGCGATACGACCTGTCGCGAACGGTCAAGGTCGCATTGGAGGGAGCGTAGGTGTTTTCCATGACTGTATTTTTGCACTTTATAGCATCACGATACAATCTAGTAGAAACCCCCGGCGCACCTCAACGGACCGCCCGTGCATAGTGGACGGGCCTCAGGCCGATCCAATTTCCCGCGATCAGAGGCGACTTGGCCGCGGAGTTGAGCGGGGTACGTCAATCCAGGACGGTGTCGCATCTATCCTGCTATGCCAACGGGCCGATCGACGGGCGCGCGTTGCCAATCAAAATCGAAAGGAAGGAAACTCATGTTTGCTTATGTTGGATCGCGTACGACGCGCGAACGCAACGCTCGCGGCGAAGGGATCAGCGTCTATCGTGTCAACACCCAGACTGGCTCGCTGGAACTCGTGCAACTGATGAGGGATCTGGTCAATCCGTCGTTCCTCGCTCTAAGCCGCAACGGCGACCGACTGTATGCCGTACACGGGGATATGAGCGATATCACGGCTTTTGCGGTCGACCGCGAATCAGGCGAACTGTCACTACTGAACACGCAAAGTACGCGAGGAAAAAATCCGGTCCATCTGGCCATCGATCCAACAGGCCGCTACATTGTGGTTTCCAACCATATCGGCGCGAGCCTTGCGGTGCTACCTCTGGCACAGGACGGCACCCTGCTGGAAATCACACAACTCGTGCAGATTGAGGGTCCCGTTGGTCCACACCGCGTTGAACAGAAACAGGCAAAGCCGCACTTCAATCCTTTTGACCCAACCGGCCGCTTCGTGATCGTCCCGGACAAGGGGCTCGATCGGGTATTCAGCTTCGAGTTCAAGGACGGCCGACTCAGTCCTGCGACTCCGGCCTATGTGGAGTCGCGCGAAACTGCAGGGCCGCGCCACATCGCATTTCATCCTGCGGCGAACTATGCGTATTGCGTCAACGAACTTGATTCGACGGTAACGACCTATCGGTATTCGCCAGCAAGTGGCGCGCTCACGCCGCTGCAGATCGTCTCCACACTGCCCGATACCTACACTGGCAACAGCCGCGCATCCGAAATCGAAGTGGATAGTACCGGTCGCTTTGTCTACGCATCGAATCGTGGCTATGACAGCATTGCCATTTTCAGCGTCGATCAGTCAAGCGGGCATCTGACGTTTATTAATGCCCAGCCGACTGCAGGCCGCACTCCGCGTTTCATGACAAGCGCGCCGGACGGCCGCTTCATGTACGCGCTCAACGAAGATAGTGACAGCATTGTTGCTTTCTCTATCGATGGCACGCACGGTCGCCTCGAGCCAACCGGATTTTCCGTGGCGTCGGGCAGTCCAGTCTGTATGGTTTTCTCCCAACCTGAAACCTATCCTCCTTTCCGCGCTCTCGGCATCGAATCATAGCGCGAAGCCTAGCTAGCCAAACGCGGCATCAAACTCCAAGGGGCCCCGCCAGCCGGAGATGAAGCGAGGCAATCCCAAGAGGCCTCCGCAGCGGTCGCCTGAGTGCTGAAAGACCCTAGCATTCAATGCGCATACGTCTGCGAGCTCGGCTACGCTCTCCTCAGCCCTGGTATCGCGAGCTTACCGGGATCGCTGGGGAGGACCGACAAATAGGGCTTTGCTACACTTATCGTCGCATGCGAAAATTCAGCGAAACGCACTATAGACGCTCAGTGAATACCACAGCCTCCGGAAGAGACGATAGTGATCGATACACGAGATGAGCGGCTATTTATCGATGCGACGATTGAACGCGTTGAACAACTCATTGCTAAAGGCATATGGGAGGGAATTGACGTCGCACGTAGCCGTGCCTGGTATCGCCAATTTCAGGATCGCGAATGCGAGCTCCTTGGAGCATGTCTGCTTGATAACCTCGTGTATCGCAGCAAGCAGCAAGTTCTGGCGCTGCTCAAAAGTGCGATGACCTCAAGCGTGCTCCTTGGCACCGAGGCTGCAGACGATCTACAGATCGTCCGTGCACTCCAAGAACGTAAAGATCCGCATACCAGATTGATTCCTATTATAAGCATCGAACAACCGCCGACGAAGAGCGGTACCTATATGCTTCGATTACTGGCGAGATCATTGGGCATCCGGGACAAATGGATGATCTGGCCGGAACTTTTGGATTCGCAACCGTCGTCGGTATCACGGCTCATCATGGTTGACGACTTTTGCGGTACGGGCGATCAGTTCACTTCCTTCATGAGCAGAAAGCCTTTGGTTGACTTCCTGTCCCAGCGGCCAGATTGCCAGATTGTGTATGTCACAGCAGCTGCACACACTGACGGATTGCAGAAAATTCAACACGAATTGCCATCTATTTGCGTTGTGGCAGGCGAAATTCTCACGAAAAGTCACCATTTCTTTGATGGCTCAGTTCTCGACCAGTACAACAGCATCGCACTCAAAACGCAATTGCGCGATCAATACGTTATGGTCTGCAATGCATTTGGCCTAGGAGGCCGAATCGGGAATTATGGTTATCAAGATCAGGCGTTAACCTATGCGTTTGCGCATGGCACTCCAAACAACACTCTGCCCGTTTTCTGGTATGAAACGGACGGATGGACACCTCTTCTCGACAGATAATGAGCCAGTTTGCCACACGCGCATTCGCGAAAAATCGTGCAGAGGAGCTTGGATTTGACCTCTGGGACGAATTTGTAATACCCCTTTTCTTCGACAAATTAGCTCTCAGCGATGTGCGAAAACCTCTTCTTATAGAAGGTGGACGGGGTTGTGGCAAGACGACCCTACTACGCTATCTATCTCATAACACGCAACTCTCGCCGAAACGGCATTTGCCACGAGAAGCCCTTCCAAAGCAAATAGGTCTTTATCTTCGCGCGGATACGCAGTATCTGCGCGCTTTTGCTGGAGATTGGCTCAACGAATCCGAATGGCGGCTAGCATTCGAGCACGCGTTATGCCTCATGGTCATGGGTGAATTGTTTTCAGCGCTAACGTCACTTGCCAGCGGACCTCAGCGAAAAATTGATTTTCCGGGAATAGAACAACTCGATTTGAGCATTTTCCAGGATTTTGATTCGAACGGCGGAGCCAGTTTGAACGATCTGCTAGTCTATGTCCGACGAAGCAAAAATCGCCTTGCAGCATGGCTAAACAATCCAGAGGATGCCAATCGGCCACGATTTCTGCCTCTTAAATCAGTATTAATTAATCTCATCCAGAGCGCGCGGGACCAGCTCGAATTTCTCGCTGATGTTGTTTTTTTTGTATTCATCGACGAATACGAAAATCTCCTGCCGTATCAGATGCGCGTGATTAATACGCTCCTAAAACATTCCGAACCGCCGCTCATTTTTCATATCGCTGTAAAACGTAATGGCATGGCTACTCGAGAAACGCTCGGCACCGAGCAGCTCCAGGAGCCTGCAGACTATCGTACGTTCGACGTTGAGGAGCACCTTAATAAGGACTTTGAACTCTTCGCAGCTGAAGTGTTTTGCTTTCGACTGCTTAAGAGCGGGGCGGATATTGGCGGGGCCAAAATAAATTCATCTGTCCTTTGCGATCCGATGCAAATCACGTATCGGAGAGACAACGAAGAATACAGACGTTCGACCAGGGATCTGGCGCATTCATTCTTACCGACGATGAGTTATTCGCAGATTGCGGAACATATACTCGACGACGCGACGTTGCGCGCTCGCTTGCGGAAAATGATCGAGTCGGCTCTTACGGACCGCTCACGGGATATCACTGCAAATCAGTTCCTGCGCTCCGCGACAGCAATGGCGTCAGTTTGCAGTGCTGCCGTACTCCACCAAGGAAAGCAGCCCAACGCTGTGCTCGATGAGCTGGACGCGTATGAACAAGGCAGGCCGTCAAAATTTTCGCAAGGTGAGTGGATTCATCACTACTTCGTCGGAACGGTCCTGAGTATCTATTTACCTCTTCAGCGGCCATGTCCTCTGTATGCCGGATTCGGAGCATTCCTGAAGCTCTCTCGAGGAAACGTGCGTCACTTCCTCGAACTATGCCATTTATCAATGGTCGAACTCGATCGTGAGCCTAAGCTTGGCGAAAGCATACCCGTCGAGAAACAAGCGATCGCGGCAAGAACCGCTAGTGCAATGTTTGTGAAGGAAACCCAAGGCTCAGGCGATCAAGGTAATCGCCTTTTTCTCGTCGTGAATACGTTAGGCCAGATCTTCAGACTCTCCCAACAACGCCCCTCTCAGAGCGAGCCTGAACGCACTCATTTCTCCATTGATCGCGGCATCCCGACTGGAGAAGCCGCTGACATCATAAAGGAGTGTATCAAGTGGTCAGTGTTGTTCGTTAGCCAGGAGACCAAGGTTAAGGACGCACGCTTTGAGACCGATGAATACGTCCTGAATCCAATATATGCGCCTTATTTCGGCATATCGTTTAATAAAGGAAGAAAGCTTGAACTGTCGCAGCAAGCGGCAACTGATTTGCTGTGTGGAAGTCGGGATCAACTTGACACGTTATTAAGAAATTACAAGAAAGCATGGGCCGTAGTAGAGGCTGACCAGCTTCCTCTCCTATAGGGTGTAGCCGTGCGAATCCTGACCTCAACCGGATCCACTCCGCAATTTGTCACGACGAAACAATGGGACCTGGCATTTCACGGTGGACCGATAGATGCGCGCGGCACGGCCGCTGTCGAATGGGTAAGAGAGAGGGCGTCCCTTGCGCATGTCTGCGACTACGATATACGGAACTCCCGTGGGCTGTTACTGAACGGGATGCGCGCACCCGCGCGGGATATTGCCACGCAATTGGTCAATGCACGTTCGGTACTATTGGAAGCAACGACCTTAGGGCTTGTGGAGCTCTTGAACCTGCTTAGAGCAGCGCAAAGCCACGGACTTGCCGGTGTTGATATCCTTTATCTTGAGCCCAACGAATACCGACGCGAGGTTGTACTTGATGCACCGTGGACGCGCGAGTTCTCTTTGAGCACAAGTCGACGGTTTGAAGGGGTGCCAGGGTTTCTGGCTGATCTTAGCCTCGTACCCGAGCGGCAAGGACGACTTGTAGCATTTCTCGGATACGAGGGCGCCAGGCTTGCGCAGGCTTGCGAACAACTGGATGCTTTAGCATCTTGGCGGAAGTACGCCGTGTTCGGCATTCCTGGATACGCTCCTGGATGGGAAATCAACGCTATGGCTAACAATGTAGCGACGCTTCAGAAAGAAGGATTTGAAAGCGTCCGTTTTTGCGGCGCGGCATCTGTCTCGGGTGCCTACGATCTGCTTGAGGCCATTCATGCGGAGGGGGTCACGGACGACGCCACAACCGTGGTCGCTCCGTTAGGTACCAAACCACACGGCATTGCGACGGCGCTATTTCTGATAGCGCATTCGCGCTTTCAGGCGTCTTCACTCATTTATGATCACCCCGCTCGCTCACCGAATCGCTCCACCGAGATCCGTAAATGGCACCTGTATAGGGTACGATTCAACGCGCCTTAATTCTCAGCCATTGCACTTCCCCTGCATTGCGAACAGAGGCATCTGTAGGAGCTCGCGTTTCGTCAACACTGTTGCGCACACACCTTTTGAAATACTCGCAAGCCAGTTTGAAAAATTGGGGTGGAGCAGAGATGCCTTGATGGCGCGATAGAAACCTTTCGGGGCACGGATGCGTAGCACATGATCGCTGATCGGTGCCGACCCCGCTGCCACTTCAATCGGCTCCCACCGCACGCGCGTGCCCGTCCTTGCAATAAGAAAATCTTTCGCTTCTGCCATAACGTCTACGTCGTTCGACTCCATCGTCTCCAGATGTAAATCGGGCAATCTGATACGGCGTCCTTCGAGTCTGCAAAGGTCAGTCGTATGGAGGACAATTTGGCTGTCCTTCAAGGCTTCAGCTTTGGATCTTCGCCCACGAGAGATATCCGCGCCCACTTCGCCAAGGGTTGGCGCCTTCATCTGGTGCAGATGGGCACCAGCCCAGTACCTGGCATCGAGCCTTTGATCGCGTGAAATACGACCTCGATAGACAACCGCAAACTCGTCCTCACTCACCGTGTATCGACTGATTTCAACTTCGCGTGTCGGACGACATGCAGTATCGATAATGAGCAAGATGGTTGTTGCCTCCGTATCCCGGTAACCCCCGTCCTGAATTTCGATCGCCTTTAGAACACGATAATGTTCGAGAAGTGCGGCCCGATAAGGTGCGTATTGGATTCCAGCGGCGAAGGCGGACGGCAGAATCATTGCGACCACCCCTTTTCGGCGGCGCGCTTCGATCAACGCACGCGAAAAAAAGGTCATCTCTATCCTTCGAAGCCCGTGTTTAGAAGAGACACCCGGAAACGCCTTTCGCTGAAGCCGTAGGTCAATATCCCGAGATTCGACCGCAAAGTATGGGGGGTTACCGATCAATACGGTACGGCCGGCCGTCGCATTAAGACGAGAAGGTAAGCGGGCAGTCAACCCGTCGCCCTGTCCTGCGCAACCCGGTCCCAGCAACCGCGCAGCCCTCGTAACTCGTTCCCGGTCACAGTCGACGCCATAGAGCTCAATCTTCTTCCATCTCCCGCGGAGCGCGTGAAGCAGAGCGCCGTCGCCGACGGCCAGATCAATCGCCACAGTCACGCCACGCGGTAATTGTTGGCACAGCATGTTGGCGATCGTCACCGGCGTCATGTGTTGACCCAACTCATTCTTGTAGTTCAGTCGACGCGTCATATTAGATCTTCGTTGTTAAAGCGTCCGCGCCAATGCAAAGCACGGAACCGCTGCCCGACATCGGCGAATAGCTGAGACAGACAAGCGAAGGCCGTCTGACTCAGACGCACGAGGATTATAAGCCGGGCTGCCCCCATCGTTCACCCTTTCATAATGCTCCTATAAACGGCCCGCGGTGTCGGTGCAATGAGACAGACAGTGTCGCCCGGGTCCTCAACTAACGCAGCGAGAGATTTCCACAATGCGTTGGCTCCTGAATCGCCCGTTGAGCATGGTGATCCATAGCGCCTACCCGTCGATGAACCAGACCGAGCGCGACGCGGTGTCCGTCAACGAACGGGCGATCTGCACGATCGGCGAGCTGTTCAACGGACGCAGCAAGGGCGCGGGTTGCGATCTGCATCCGGCACTGTATGGGGCCTGCTGAACGCGGTGACGGAATACCTCGATCACCGGCGCGATGCTGCGTGGTTCGGCCGGAGTGCAGTCATAAAGCAGAAGGCGTGGGATGAAGCGCTCAGGCTGGTCGTGTAGCGCCCACTCTCGAGTCCTCTCCCGTATTTACTCCCCGTATTTGCTCACCGCAATCACTGCTGGCCCGGTCAGGTTCGCCTGCCTAGCATTTTTTCGTTTCTGGAGGTCGCATGAAAGCTCCCGAAACGGGCGCGGGCTCGCAGAGTCCCGCACCCAGACTGGTCCATTTGAGCACTTTGATGCAGCTAGCCTATGAGGGCAGTCCGGCTGCAGAAACCGATTAGACCCGAAAGTGTCAGCGCTCCAGCCGTGTTTCGCCACCAACGTCCGTCGGGTGCCAGCGGGGAGATCTAGAACATGCTGCACCTCGTAGCGTTCCACTTCGCTCGCCAGCGCCGGCAGTTGGTCGTCCACCGGCGTGCCGGGCGCCGGGCGCCGGGGCAGGTCGAACCAGTTCGAGGAGCGTCTGCCGGGCTTTACGATATTCCAGGCCATTCTGGATGAGTTGTACGGTCACGGTGGTTCGCCCCCCGGAAAATTGCTGCCAGTGGACCGGCCAGCGGGCCGTCTGCTGTTCATTATCACCTCGTCTGGGCGAGGTTCGCACGATCGAGTTCATCGAGTCGGGCAGCGCGCAGCAACTCAGCCAGTTCAACGACCCGCAAAGCGAAATCCGCGTCGTAACCGGTCATAGCTCACCTGCAATTTTTTGCGGCCGCGAAAATGTCCACGGGCAATGACTTCTCTTACCGAACAGAGAACGTGTTGCCGTAAGAGCTCGCGTCGGCCCGGCCAGTCGCCGATTCACCAGGTCACCTCGGGATCGCTCAGAAATTCTTCTCTTGCGACCTTGATCACGCGAATCGGGGCGTTCGCAAATACGTCCGCCGGCGTCTGCCCATCGAGCAGTGCATGCGACGAATAGAGCCAGAAAGCGCGTCGCCAGCCTCCGCGATCGTCCTTGTTCGCTGGCAGGACGGCGAGGAGTTCAGCAACGTCCTTCCGGAGGGCGCCCGAGCGATTGAACTGGAAGTCCGGATAGATGAACCGATGCTGGGGCGCAGACCAGACGCCGAGCAGAGCGCCTGTCGCTCGCGCCTGGATTGCGTACGCCGTATCCCCCCGTTCGGGCGAAAGGCCTGCCAGGTCGGCAACATGACGAGCGTCGGGCCACCCTTTTCCAAGCAGTTCGTCGCGGAACCCGATCGCCACCGTCGTGGCCGGGTCACGCTCAGGATGGTCTGTCATGGAGCAATTCCGAAGGATCTTGACTTTCAGATCCCCAGCCGGGGACCGCGGCCTTGTTGGCGAATGACAAAAGTTTCAGCCTTGTTTCCGGGCCAGCGCGGCTGATCTTCGCGCGCCCACCAATCTCCTTCTACCCCAGACAACGGTAGCCGACCTGGCAGCTCCAACAAGTCGCTCTCCCCTTGCACGTTCCGATCTGCCACGTAGACATGCACCTCGCGCGGCTGCTCATTGAATGAGACGAAAACAAGCGGCATATCATCTACCCGAAGATACATCGCATCGCTATCCCGGTCGTGGAAAATAAGGTTGGCGCCCTTCTTTCCTACCTTTTCTGCGACGACGTTCGCAATTGCTTTTAACGATACTCGCAGAACAACAGCAGGTGCCATTTCGCCGGGCGCGGCGAGTTCCTCAGGACGAATCAGCCTATATGGATGGGCCATGGCGCAACTCCCACCACGTCAAGTGGAACGATGACAACAATCATCGCCTGACGGCAAGGTAACAGCAGCCATACCGAGGGTGCCGTCAGGTCAGAACAGACACGCTCACTTATGGTAAGCGTTCGATCGAACCGCTCACGCAACTGTCTGTAGCGATCCCCAAAGCCCGCAAATCAGGTTGACGCTCAAACGATCATACGAGCCCATCGCGGGAATTTCCAAGTGTGCCTCGGGACACGATCACCGCTGCCATCACACCACGGTCTGCTCAGACGCGCAACTGCTGAGCCCAACTCATGCCTTCATCTTCTGCGAGAAATTTCAGCCCCCATACTACGTCTCTTCGGAGACAGCAATCGACCAGCTCCTGCAGGATGTTCAGCCGAATATTCCTCAGGCTCCCAATGAGAGCTCTCACGTCTTCTATCAAGACCAAATCCAGCGAGACACTCACGTATTCGAGAATTGCGCGTTCCGGAACCGAAACAAGCACTTGTGGATGGCGCCACGCAAGCGGCTTCAATCCGTAGCTTTCGTCCATCCGCGTATCGAACAGAGGGTGGGAATGGTAGAAACACACAAGTCGCTCCACCGCCCAGGAAGGAATGCTGCAATATCCGCGCCCCCACAAATCAATCCGGTCGCGAAAGCGCAGATGATGCATCATCCGGTGCCATTCCAGCGCTGTCCTTCCTCCCACGTGGAGATTCGAAGTGTATGCCTGCAAATAAGCAATCGTTCCATCGATGTCTGGCTGGTCTCCACGTAGCAGATAAGCGTCCTCGGACAGCTGTCGCAGCCACCCTTGTTTTACGAGTTCGCCAACCTGCCGTGCGTCAATTTCAAGCTCCGCGAAGTAGCGCAAGCCCAGCGGCTGCGACCGCGGCGCGAAGTCCATCAGGAACTGCACGATTTCTGTTGCGTTCAGCATGTCGGATCCTCTGTTGGTTACCCTTGATGCCACGCGATGCACTAACTGGTGCCTGGCCATCCCCGAACAGTGCGTCCCGCTGCCAAGGCGTCATCGAACGGGTGATCGTACTCGTACGTGAGCAACAGCAACTCTTCCGCCCACGAAGGAAATTCGAAGGGCACGGCGCCCCACAGGTTGATCCGGGGGCGTGCGTACAGGTAATGGCGTATGCCGCGCATGTCCAGTGCGGCCTTGCCGCTCACATGAAGCCCGGGGATGCGTCGGGCAAAAAAGGCAACTGTGCCCTCTAGCGCCGGCAAATCACCTCAGAGGAGATAGGCGTCGTCAGAAAGTCGCCGCAGCCACCCGCCGGTTACGAGATGTGATGCTTCGACCGACGTCACGCCGTATTCGGCGAGGAAGCCAAGATCGAGCGGCTCGCCGCGTGGAGCGAAATCCATGAGAAACTGGACCAGCCGGGTGATGTCCTCCATATCAGATTTGATTATCTCGCGACCACTATCGGGTCGTCGTAATCCTGTGCGTCCAGGCTGAGCGCAAGCCGCAATGGGGCATCGTTGGGAAGGTGATGCTGCAGCCGGGAGCAGGGATGCAGATCGCCCTCTTGCGTCCTGTACCAGTAGTCACACATCGACGCATTGATTCGCTGCTGGGTCAGCAAGCCTGTCACGCGTTGCATTCGCGCAGCCGGACGACCTTCGGCGGGTGCCTCCATAACGTACACAGAGAAGCTATCTGGCGTCAGTTGACTGGCGGTATCGAGAAGCGCCGCCGGGTCGACAACCAGCAACCCGTCGGGCAGTGCGCCGGTCCGGTCCGACACGGATTCGGGGAAAACCCAGAAACAGATCGTGTCGTCCGTCCATCCCACGCACCGCCACGGCTGGAACGGCTTCGCGATGGCGCGCCCGACGGCACTCGACTCGGCCCAGTTTGCATCTGTGAACAACATATATCTTCCTTACGATGACACGGGAGGCAGAAACAACGATAAAGCAACAATTTATGTTGCCTACCAATATAACTCGATGTTATCAGATCAGCACATTGAAGAGACCATTCCATGTTGAATGACAACATGAAATGGTGACTTTTGACTGCCGTGAACGAGCAGAAGACCGCGAAGCATCTGGGGCGCGCGTTGGCAGCGGCCCGAGCCGATGCAGAACTGACGCAGGAGCAGGTGGCCGAGCATCTTGGTGTTTTTGTCGAGACCGTAAGCCGCTTTGAGCGCGGCGCGCATTGGCCGACCATCCCGCGTCTACTGGAGCTAGCGGACCTCTACAGAATTCCGGTCTCGACGTTGCTCAGGCGCGCGTCCGACCGGCCAACAGATGTCAGCCTAGAGATCGCTGAGCAGCTCGAGCGGCTCAGCAGCGACGATCGCGCGTGGGTGGGGACGCTGGTCAAGGATCTGTGCAGCCGGTTGCCAGCCGCACACGAACACAGAGCGAGCAACAAAGGCCCTGCACGTCGGTAGCGCGACTTTAGTCGTTCACTCCGCAGTGCGCGACCGATGAGGTCTTCCAGTATCGCGACAGGATGCGCGCAACCCCCAGCGTCATGCGCTGGCTATCGATGTCCGTGACCCTTCAGTGCCACCACTTCGCTGGGACGCAACCCGGTACCGTAGGCGACCGAAAGGGCCGTCTGGTGCTTGAGGTTGCACGTCTTGCAATGAGCCCTCGCACTTCATCGGGGCTGAGCACGACCGGTAACGTACGGGCCACGCGCACGGGCTGCATCCGGGCCATCAGTTCGGGCTCGTGGAGCGTGTTCTCGAAGAAGAACTTCGAGCCAGTGATCGCAGCATTGAGCGAAACCGGCGACGTGCCATGATCGACCAGATGCAGCTGGTAGGTTCGCAGGTCCTCGACGGTGGCGGTATCAGGCGAGCGCCCTAGGTATCGGGTGAACTCACGCACGATGCGCAGATATACGCGGGATATCTCGCGGCGCTTCAGCGAATACCGCGTCTATCTGACCGGCACCGGCATTACAAACGATATCAGTCAGCGGCCGCTGGCGGAATACGCGATACCGGACCCGACCGTGCCGCGCTTCCGCCCCAAGGCAATCATCGCGGAGACGGGCGCCGCGGGCGCGACGGTCTCCAACGCTCACGCGCAATGGGAATGTAGCGGCGCGGTCGAGCTTATGCAGATGCCCCTACCCGCAGCCTCGTCGCTAGTTGCAAGAGTTAGCTTTCGGCCACAAGTGGCGTTCGCTCGACTGATCGAAGAGGATCAACGGGTTAGGAGCTGGGACCGCGCTTGTCCAATCTACGCGACGGGCTGCGTGACTGCTTCATTTTCTGCAGCGGCGGGGTCGCACCGGGAAAACCCGATGTGCACGCGGCTGCGCATTCCGCACGGATTAGTGAGGCGGATTTTGGTCCGTCTGGATGCGGACTATGATCTCGGCTCTACGACGCAGCCAACACCGATTGTTTGCTCGGACGGCATCGATACGCATTGAAACGCGCCGCCACGATTGAATGAGGAAACCGACTGCCCGACGGACGGGTCGTCACCACCCCCCATGAGGCCGAGGGTCGCGAGGAAATCCGTATTAGCTTTCGCGTCAATGCCAAGGTTCAGCATGCTGTTGACTACGGCCGCCGCACCAACGAACCCCACAAGGTTGGCCGGATCAGATCGATCGCCCACGACCGCTATCTTCGTCACGTTGCCCCGTGCTATTGGTGGAGTGCTGAATACCAAGCCTCCGTTGAAATCGCCCATTCGCCAAATCCAGTTTTTTTCATTTCGGCTATCCTGCGCTGGAACTGCTCGTCACTAAGCGTCATCGCCGTCCCATCCTTCGTTTTGCTCATCCGCTTGATGGTGTCACCGCCGTCAGCCTTCGCAAGTTCGTCGTACCGCTTTCGAAACGCATTCGGGCTAAGGTTGGCCCACGCGTCAACTGACGTAGCTTGGGCACCGACATCTACAACCGCTGTGGGGTTGGGATTGGACACGGGCGATGCCGCCGCTACGTCCGATTGCACGCCTGGCGACTCGGCCGTCGTTTGGTCAGATTTGCCGCACGCACTCAGTGCAGCGACCGCCGCAAAGATCAATATAAATGCCCTCACGATTCCTCGCGATTTGGTTGTGTTATCGCGCTACTGTTGCATTTGCCCTGAGAGTGGCTCGCAGACGACTGGACTCTCCTGGCCGTAACTGAAGCCGTCACACAGCGTCCTGACGTTTGAACGGAAATTCGAGAGGCATCGAGCGCTCTGCACGACAGGCACACGTTTTTGTATCATGGAGCCCAGCCGAAAAATATGCCTACGTGTTAAGTATCGGTAATGTCGTTCTTCGGTCAGAGCCGGGCGGGTTCGTGAGTGATGCGCTGTCGCTTCGACGCTTCATCATGCTGGTTGAGGGATCGCAAGGCATCCGTGACAGGTTCGCCAGAAATACATCCTTCAGGCTTGCCCGATTCTTGAGTAGATCACTATGAAAAAACAGAAAAACCGAATTCTTCAAACACTCACGCTGAACCAGCTACTCGCGTCCGATGACCAGTCCATGCACGCGCTCACTGCCAAAGTTCAAGGCGCCAGCGAGCACGAAAGGCGGGAGCTTGACGCCGACAGACTGGCCCGCCGGGAGATGTGGACTGAGGCGATCGACGCCTACGGCAGTTTGAAAAATCCCTCCTGGCGAACCCGGGAGAAGCTTGCCTGGTGCCTGTTCCAGCAGGGGGAACTGCCTCGCGCCATCGCGGAGTTTTCGTCGGGACCGCCGAGACAGTCGGCGATTGCGAACTGTGTTCACATCTATTGCCTGCTGGATGGCCGGCAATGGGTATCCGAGGAACTCAGGCCTCGGGTCAGGCAGCTCATGGTAGCGGCGCTTTCTGAAGGTGAGGATGCCCCCATTGCTGCCTTCGTCATCCTGAACATGCTATATGGCGAAACGAACGAGGACGCTCAGGACCGGCAGGTCTGGATTACGCGCGCGCTTGCTGCTCATCCGCGAGCACTCCCGGTGCTTGAGGCGTATTCACGGCTTGCGCTCGCCTGCCCGGCTGTCGCTTCCGCAGAGATCATCAGCCTGCTGGACGATGTGATCACCCCCGACACGGATCCCCCCTTCGTCTGGCTTGCATACAGGCTGGCGCTGCGGCTGCGGAGCCATTCAGCGGATAAATGGCTCGGCTTTCTCCAGCGAAGGACCGACGCGCTCAACAACGGCTGGCTGACGCTGGCCGTTGCCCAGGAACAGGCCGTTCTGCAGAACTGGCAGGCTGCCGACGATCTGTATCTGGACGTGGCGCGCGGCCCGCAGGTGCGTGCGTCAGTAGCGGATTGGACACTCATCGCGTTCGCTGCCCGGGGGCGCCTCTCGCTCGCGCTTGGCCAGGGCGACCAGGCCGCCGTCAGACAGCGCGCTATCGAATTCGCCACGAGCATGCGACAGTTGCCCGTCGAGTGGCGCTACCCTGGCAGTGAAGTGATGTCGGGAGCAGCACAGCCGTTTTCTATCGACGGAGCGTGGCTAAGCTACGAAAGCCGTTTCGACTTGCTCTCCTATCGCGATCGCATGCTCGATGCGACCGACGAGGACAATAGTCGTGGGTTTCTAAGACTCCTGTGGGCGCAATGTGAGCGCGACGAGGATGGAAATTTCACGACGTCCGCTTTGGAACAGGTGGATCTCGCCGGGCAGGAACTGGACGACCCGATTCTTTGCGAAGCCCGGTTCGAGGTCGCAGTACAACGTGGAAACTGGGTGCAGGCAGGTGAGACGTTGACCCGTTTCGAGATGTTCAGACTGCCCAACGAGGCATTACTGGGTGAATTGGGTCACGCGGAGATTCTTGATGGCGCAAACAAGACGACGGTGCGCAATTTCGTCAAGGGATTCCGGGCTGCCGTGCAAGGTGTGGTTGACGACGCGAAATTGCGGGCTGCACACGGGCTCTATGAGCAGGTGTTGCGTCCGGCGTTGCTGCGCCACAAACTGTATGCCGAGATGCTGGAGCTGCTCGACGAGATAACAACCCGGGCGGATATCGACACGCATTTCGATCGCGGGCTCGCTAACGATTACCTCGGGCGTCACGATCTGGCGCGGCTGGCATACTGGCGCTCGGCCCCGAATCTGTCGGCGGGAGCGATCAGTAACCTGCTGCGCCTCGCGTCAATCCAGCGCGACGGGGCGGAGATGGAGCGGCTCGAGCAGTTGGTCAGCCAACGATGCGCTTCGCTCGAAGGTAAAGCACTGGAAGCGTTCGAGGCACTCGCGCGCGAGATCTCGGCGAGCCGTCTGAAGCTCGCCAACGATCCAGCGGTGATTAAAAAATCGAAGATCGCGACCGAGCTCGCGCAGTATCCTGACTCCGTGCTCGTATCCGGCATCACCGATCTCTCGTTTGGCGAGGCGGCCATGCTAATCAGCCTGTTCCGTCTGTGTGGAGGCCTTGACCAGGATCTCGTCCTTGAGCCCTTCGCTTCGTCTGAAACACCTCTTGTGCCGGTGCCCCACGACAGTCAGGACGTGTTTGGTCTGATGGCCATGGGACTGATAGCGGTGTCCCCCGAGACGCCGGACGTTGCGTTTGTAACACACGACGATGCGGTGGCCTACCTGTTCAATCAAGTGCGATGGGCGGTCAGGCCGGAAACCCTCTCGATTGTGACCGATATTGAACAGGCGGCGGCCAGTGGCAAGTGGCCGGATCACTGGTTCGCCCAGGCGCCTGATGTGGTGCTTTCCTTTGGAGTCGACGAATGCCTCGAATATCTTATGCACTGCGCCGAGGAACGTGGCATGCAGGCGCCACAGGGCGAGAAAACGAGGTTTACCATCGCTAACGTACTGCGCAGCCATTCGGTGTCTCAGGCCTATTCGCTGATCTGGACGGCCGCAGCCCAGGCGGTCGACTACCTCGTCAGAAGCAAAGTGCCCAAGGCGCAGGCAGCCAACTCCATCGTCGGTCGGATCCAGACACGCTCAGATCGAGCCGTAGCGGAAGGATGGGCTGTGAAACGGTTTTCGCGGTCCCCCAAATACCCCCGCACCCAGATGAGTCACACGCTGTTCGATTTTTTCCTCAGGATTGGGGACCGCGGATTTCACGAGTCTCTGGCCGAAATCATCCTGCCCAATGGCAGTTCATTACTTCCTCCTGCCGATGCTGGCGGGTCGTGGCTTTCCGAGTAACGAGCGGCCGCTTCACATCGTGCCCGGCGGCGGCGCCGGCACGCGCGGTGAGCTGATCGAGTGACGTCCTCCCGCCGAGCGTCGGCTGTAATCTCCCGGTCGCCAGCCGAGCCGCGGGAAAGATGACATGACTCGCGCGGCAAGCCCTCCACGTGGGTTGCCGGGTGTGTTTCAGCCTTGCGCTCGCCTGTCCGCGCCCACTTGCCGACCTGTTCGAGCGCCAGGAGGCGGTTCAGTTCATGGGCGACGACAATGACTACGTCCGGTGTAGCGACATTCATCTTGGCCGGTAGTGAGGAGTCGGAGGCGGCGTAGCCGCCGGAGACGACGAACTGCCGGCGGCGCCGGATCGGCGAGGCTTAGGATGGCTGACTGAACCTAAAAAGAGGCGGTCAGCCCATGCCTGGAAGCCGCATCACCGACCAGCAGGTCCGCCTCTACATGAACCATCACAAACACCATCGGCGGAACCTCGCTGCGGCGAAGTCAGGCATGAGCGAGCGCACGGCGCGACGTGTCGAGCACGAAGCCGGACTGCCGTCACAGCAGCCCCGGCGCTACTGGCGCTCGCGCCCTGATCCGTTCACCGATGTCTGGGAGAGCGAAGTGTTCCCATTGCTACGCGCTGCGCCAAAGCTGAAGGCGATCACCCTGCTGCGCAAATTGCAGGAGGACCATCCTGAGCGCTTTCCGGACAGCATGCGGCGCACGTTTAAGCGTCATGTCAGCCAGTGGCGCGCGCTCGAAGGGCCGAACCAGGAAGTGTTCTTCCCTCAAACTTATCAACCGGGCGAGACCTGTCGGACTTCAAGCATATGGACATGTTGTGCGTAACGGTTGGTGGCATCCCGTTCAACCACCTGCTGTACCACTTCGTGCCGAAGTCGGCTCATTGCGTCCACCCGACTCGAGATCACGGATATCGCGGATAGCCCACTCAGTGGGAAGGATCGCGTTCATCGCGATAAGAGACTCAGAGCGGAATGATGCCGTATTGGGTAAAGTTGCAGCATCAGTGTAAGGTGTTGCGATGAGAAAGTGGATACGGCTATATCCGCCGGATGTTTCGTGAATGATATCCACACGAGCTGGGGCCTGATGCTCGCGTAAGTTCAAGATCCGCGCGAACGACTAGGAATTCGTAGTCTTCACAGTGGGAAATTGCTCCCGGCCGCCGCAAACGTAGTGGTATTGTCAGAAATTACTCAATCACGACGTAAAACGGCGCGCTCCTTCCGGCAAGCGTATCGTCAGCCTTCCGAATCAGAAACGCTTCTACCATGTGAACGCCCCGGTACGATAAGCGCTCCCACCGCACAAACGGCTCATCCGAGCGATAGTAGTCTCCCCGCAATGCATTGGCACGTGTGGCCGCCTCATCGGTGTTGGTCACGCGCCATTCGACCTTGTAGCTGTCAGGAAACGGAAAACCGAGATTGTTTCGTGCGTTGAAGCGGACCCAGTAGCCGGGCTGAGCAGGAGTCAGGCTTTGAATAGAGCGGATCTGCTGTCCGTGCCGAGCGGACCACAGTTGACTGTCGACATTCACAGAGAGTTGACCACCCGCCGCTACGCGCCATCGAGGCCGTCGCATGTGCGGCAAGCGCTCAAAGCCGTACGGTAGTGCTGTGCGACCAAGCCTTTTAACGAGAACGACAAGGTCACCAATACCAGCCGAGCCGTGGTTCGCCCTGACGACGGCGAGAGCCGCCTCGCTGACTTTGCTGGCCTTTTCCACTGCCTCGCGAGCAGCGAAGTCTTCACCAAATACGCGCTGCCACTTTCCGATGCTCTCTTCCTTGTCTGGTTCATCATAGGCATCATCGATCCAGCCGCGATAAAGATTTATCTTCGCGCGGAAATTGGCATACTTAGTGTCGTCCCATGCTGCGCTTTGAATCTCTTCGAAGAGCACCGGGTTGCGTACGGTTGGTTTATTAGGGTTCGCCTGCAGCCAATCGTCAAGTCGACCAAAAAGTGTCTTGAGCGCAGTAGGAACGTCAGCAAATGCAGACGAGCCTTTATCCGTTGACCGCACCTGCGTTCCAAGCAGCGTTGTCAGAAGAAATGACGGGCAGGTGAAATTCGTCTTGATATCGCGAAGATACTTGATTAGGCGCGTGACCTTGCGAAAGTTGTTGTTCCCGCAGATAGTATTCTGGTCTATCAGCCAGTTTGTATAATCAAGCGGGTTGGAACGCTCGAAGGAATTGGTGTCTCGATTGCACACCTCCCACACTCCTGTCTGCACGCGCTCCTTGACGCAAGGGGCTATGTCGATCTTGCGTTCGCCTGCATACTCAATTGTTACGCAATGCGAGTACCTTCTAACCTTGTCTTTGTACAAGGGCAGCTTGGACAACTCAGCGTAGAGCTCATTCACGTAGCCTTTTGCTTCCCAACCCGCCACCGGCTTCACGTAGACCAGCAGATCTGCATCAAAAGGATCGCCAGGCAATGGCTTGATGATTGTCTTGTGCGCCCATGAACCCTGTGCCGCAAACCCGACAATGGCCGGCTTCCAATCCAGCCCCCTGACGGCCCCCTTGATGGCCTCAATGCTGCTTTCAAGCAAACCGAACCGGGTGCTGTTCAGGTTCACAGTGTCAGCAAGCAAGGTATTGAAGTCTTGGATGAGTTTCATTGCTGTCTCCCCGCAGCCGCGATTTTTGCCGCCGCTGGATGGAGGCCATTGACGAGTTCCTCCGCGCCCGCGTTCATTCGCTCCTCCATCCCACGCCGCATTTTGTTATAGATCCAGTCAAAGATAAGCGGGCTAGAAACTCGATGGTTGTATATTGCATCCTGCAACTCGCGAGACCTTATGCTCAGATACTCTTCGGTTGCCCCGCTACTTGATTCCGCGAGCAGTTTTTTAATGTCTTCATTCAAACGATCCAACATCTCGCAGGTTGAGGCTTGCCGGTTGCGTTCGCGAAGCGCCCAGATCACAACGGGTGTAATGGGCGCGAGCGTTGTCAGAACGAATGACGTCAGCGTAGGATCGATATGCAAAGAAATCACGCCCACAACAACCCCAAGGCCGACTGCTCCACTCAACAATATGCGCTGATAGCGCTTTCTCAACGCGCTGTCGTACCAGATGTTCGTGCGCTGGCACACAAGTCTTGCCAGGTACAGCGGAAGTTCCCGGACGACTAGCGGATACCAGTCGATCAAACGCTTTTCGTCCTTCTCACTCAGGTTCTGAGCAGCTTCGAAGACCTGCTCCGGATCTACCTTGCTGCCGGCCACGAAGCTGTTCCAATCCATTTGCAATACAGAACAATCGAAATCTTCCTGCAGCTTTGCCGCAGTCTTCAACTGAGCCTTAAGCCACGGGTCGAAAAACAGAACCTCCAGGTAGCTAAAGGAAAGGGCAAGCAGCGCAATGAACGGCTTGCATTGAGCAAAATACGCGGAAACGACCAAACCGATCAGCGGCAACCCCAACGAAATCGCCAAACCCACTGCCTGATAGTTTTTCGCGCGGCGATAAATGAGCGTCCGGGCTCGCAGCAAGTTGAGCATCCGGGGTTCCACCTGCTGCTTGTCTATATCATTCATTCTCGAGATCTTCTCATCCTGGGGTATTGCCAGCTACAAAATCCACTCTATTGGCACCTGCAATAACATGCTCGACAGCGCTAACCCTTCCCTTTGCGCTTGCGGGGATGAGCACCGCCGCCCTCCCATTTCCCCGAGGAGAGCCAATATTCGTAGTGCCACAGCCACTCTGCGGTCCATGCTATATAGCTCTCGATAAACTTCATGCCGCGCTTCCATTCGCGCTGCTTTGGCCACCAAAGGCACAACTGCGTCTTACCGTCCGAGTGATCGTAAATGTGCGGAGGACGTCTGCCCCTTGCCTTGACGACGAGGTCGGGCTTGATGACATACATCTGTGGCGAAGTCGTTCTCGGCACGATGAGCAGACACGTGTAAAGCGGCGAAAACTCGGATGGCGAGATCTCGAAGCAGTATCGAATCTCCTTACCCTGAACGCGCGTCAACTTCGCTCCAGGAAGGTTTAGGCGCTCAAGTTCTAGCGCCTGTTGCTCAAGTGATCGCTGCGGCTCAAAGCTGCGCACAATCAAATACCGTAAAAATTATGCGGGCGCGACTTGACGATGAGCGGAGCGGCCGTCGAGGTGAAAAAACTGGCTCGCCCTGCGTTGCGCGCAGCCTCCTGGCGCTTCAATAGAGCCTTGCGTGCGGCATCGGCGGACTTGTTACCAAAGGCTGCTTCTACACGCTGAATCACCACTTCTATGCCTGCACGTTGTTCAACCGCTTGCAGTATCTCGTCGATATCTTCAGTGAATTTTTCGACCCAAGCGTAGAAGGCCGCTTGACGCGCCGGGTCGTTCATATCCTCTGCGAGGTTACTGGCCGGCGCTGCCGGGTTAGGCAGAAACCACGTTGCGCCAGTCGCCGTTTCTTCCGACCGAAACTTCGACGGCATCGTCGCGACTATGTCAAAAAGAAGGTCCAGCGGACTAACGTGCACCTCTGGTGCGTGCTGGGCATAAGCATGTGCTGCCAGGGTCGTGATGAACGCCGATGATGGCTTGAGATCCTGCTCCCCATCCTGCGGGCCAAAGCGCACGTTTCTATGCAACTTCAGGACTTGCACGATACGGCACAGCAAAGGAGCAAACACTTCGTCTGGATTACGCAGCGGTATGATGTCGGCTTTATGCACAGAATCAGCCGCGAACGCCTCCATGGCATAAAAGGTCGCCGCGATAGATGCCGTCTCGCGGAAGAACTTGGCATAGCCAAGTGGATTCGTGGACTTATAGTGGGCAACTCCGCGGTCGGGAATTATGCCGTGCGTCTCGCCGTATGGTGAGGATAAAAGCGGACTGTCGATTACCGGAGCGATGTCAGCGCACATACCGCCCGAGTAGATAAGTGTGACGCATCGATTCCACTTTTTGACCTCGAGTCCGTGAGCATTTGCGTAGTCGTCGAAGGCCGCATGAAAGTGCGCAAGCAATCGAGCGGGCCCACGGACGTCGCCGTAACGTTCCGACGCGCTTTGGTCTAACCTCGCAATTACATCAATGTCGAAGCCTTCGCGCGACTGGCCCCAAGGTCGAACCATGGTTCCGAGCTCGCGCGAGCCGTGCGGATGGATTTGCGTGATCAAACTCTCGAACTCCTGCCGGGCTGCAAGGAATTCCGCGATGCTCTGGTATGACGACTCGATATCGCCAAGCTGAGTTAGCGTCGGCACCTGCTGCTCAGCGATCGCGTCCAGCAAAAAGAAAAAATTGTCGGACGTGGCGAGCGAGACGCGCTTATGGCGCTCCTTCAACGAGAGATCTCTTTTCATCTTGGCATCTCCTGAGTCGTAAAAATCTATCGAAATATTTTCTCGATAGCATCAACATCTAGGGAAGATATCAAGATTACGCCTAAGTATAGTGTAGTTCAGATACATTTGGAAATTTTTGCTGCTTGACTTTTGCATACGACCATAGACGTCACTTTGACCGAAAATACTCGAAACCTTGCTAATGAATAGTCGCGGCGATCTCGCTGGCGATTGGCCTACAGGCGGAGGTAATACGGTGTTTCCCGCTCCGCGTGTAAAGGCCGTGTCGGCATGACACAGCGTTGCTTGGGAGGCGACGGGAAGTGTGCAAATGATGTTGGCAGGCTATCTGCAGAAAGTAACGCCGAAGAAGTTTGATACGTACGCGGGAAACTTGTCTTGCCTCGTGCCCACAAGCAACATGAGCCATGAGCGACGAATTAAGCCTTTGTGAGGGGTAAAGGACAGGCATGGCTCCGCACGCCTCGCCGGGACCTTCACGAATCGCTCGCTGCGAATCTGAGCAAATTTCGCGAGTTCGGTGACGTTGGACACACTAGACGCGCTGGAGCGAGCGGTCCAAGTCGAGGCGTCGCAGCTTCTGGCGTAGCTCTTTGGGCGGGGCGAATGTTTTTGGGAGCGTTCGACGCATTCTGCGCGGGCAACCGCCAGTCCCACCCCCGCTTCAATATTCGACTTCGGGACTGCCGACGAGCGCTATGCTCTCTTGCGCTACATGCGGGACGAGTGGCCTTAGAATGCCTCTCGGCCAAGTGATGCATGGCTGCAGCTTCGATGCTTGGTCCCTGCTGAAGTAGTCGAGAGGCGCCACGAGCGAGACCCAAAATAGTTTCCCTCTATCGGCTTTGCTGCAATGCCGTATTTCTGACGCAAACGCACCATTTTTGCCGTCTACTGAACGGTCGCCCCCCGAGGAACTTGGGCGGAGCAAACATTAAGGCCCGCGCACAGGAGCATCAAAGAAATGCGGTTCGAAAGATGCTCCCTTGAAAGCTGCAGCCATTCTTCGGACCGCGCTTGAGACTCTCCCGTCCCCAACTTCGGCCTCGTACGGAAAGATACAATCTGCTCTGCGGGACCTCTCGGACAGACCACGTTTTGCTTAATAACCCAGTAGACGGTTGCCGCCGCAACGTTACGGCGGCGGAACGCTCAACATATGCCTTATCCAACAATTGGTTTATAAAAAATCACATTTAAAATCAGTGGATTACATTGAAATTCAAACAATCTCAGCTTTTGCTTTATTTCTGCAAATAATCGCAGGATTTTGGTTTATTCAGCGTCTTCCGAACAGACCGCGCTCCCGATCTGACGTTCAACTTTTTGGTTTATTTTCTGTCGGCTTTTGCTTCATTTGTCATGTTGCGGCAATCAATGCATGAATGAGTGGGTCATGGCCATGACTGAACTTCCCCTGAGGGCGTTGTCAGGTTGCTGGCCGTCTCGCGTAGATGAGGCGATGAAGAAATCGAAATCGCTGTATCGCGGGCACCGTTTTCCAGCCGGCGTGATCAGTTGCGCCGTGCGCTGGTACTACCGATATCAATTGAGCTTGCGTGACATCGAAGAACTGCTCTTGAACGCGGCGTGATCGTGACCTACGAGACGATCCGATGCTGGTGCGATAAGTTTGGCGCCGCCTTTGCTCGTCGGGTCAAAGCGGCGCGTCGCAAGCCAGGCGGCACACGGCACCTTGACGAGATGTTCGTGACGTTGCGCGGAGAACCGTACCTGCTATGGCGCGCAGTGGACGAGCACGGCGCCGCACTCGACATCCTGCTGCAAAAGCGGCGCGATAAGGCCGCGGCCAAGCGCTTCTTCAAGCGTGTGCTGCGCTCGAACCCGGTGCCGCGCAAGATCATTACCGATCAACTGCGCAGCTATCCGGCCGCCAAAGCTGAGATTCCAGAGCTGGGGAGCGTAAAGCACGTGTTTGCCAAAGCGGCAGCCCGACTGAACAACAGGGCTGAAAACAGCCACCAGCCGACACGTGAACGCGAGCGTCGCATGCGCGGTTTTCGCGATTCGAAACGCACGCAGGCCTTCCTGTCGGGCTTCGGACTGATCCGGCAACACTTCGCGATCAAGCGGCATCTGCTGCGCGCTTCGTTTTATCGCAAACAGCTTGCAGCAAGGTTCGTTGCCTGGCGCGAATTCACCGACCTCGCCCAAGATCCGTCGACTGGTTTCTAAATCGTCGTCACACCTCCAGCGTTTTGTCTCACGCATGGCAAGTTGACAACGCCGTCCCGACAGGCGGGGCATTATCACTACAGCAGCCCCATCGCCGACGCTTTAAGCGTGGCTGCCGCGCGAGTCGAGCAATCGAGCTTGCGAAACATGCTCTCGACGTGGGTGCGCACGGTGCTTGGGCTCATTGCCAACTCGCGCGCTGCCTCCTTGTTGCTCGCGCCACGCGAGATCACACGCAGCACATCCATCTCCCGCGCCGACAGGCGCGCTCTCTGCGAGACGCGTTTCGCGAACCGTCCGCTCGCAGGCGCCTGCGCCACGAGCGCGTCGACCGCTTCGTCGCTCAACCTTCCGCGCTCGACCTCCTCGCGCAAGATCTTCCTGGCGGCATCGGCCGGCAGCGCGTCGCGCCAGGGCCTTGGCGAACGCAGAGCCACCCACGCGACCGAGGCCGCCAGCACACGTGCCTCGAGCGTCAACGCGTGTCCGGCTACGCCGCGAAAGTATCCAGAGCCGTCCTGCCTTTCGTACGCGTAGGAAGCTAGGCCGGCGGCCTCGGCGAGGGCGCCGGTTTGCCTGCCGGCGCGCGCTGTCCAGTAAGGAACCAGCCGAATCTTTTCCCAGGCGCTGGCCGCTAGCGTCTCACGCTGATTCCACACCTCGTTGGGGACGGCGGCTCGACCTATGCCGTGAATCAACGCAGCATGGTAGACGCGGGTTTGCGCGGTTTGATCGAGTGCAAGCCGCACGCAGCACGCTGCTGCAGTCGTCGCGACCGCGCGCGAAAAGCCCGTCATCCACGGCAACTTGAGATCGATCACATCGGCGATCAGCTCGGCCGCGGTCGGCTGTTGCATGTCGGGCGTGATCAATGCCGCGTCGAAGTCGTCGAGCGTCGCGCGCCCGACCTCATCGAGCCAGCCGCTTGCGTTACTGACGGCCGTTGCGACGAGATGGGCCGGATATCGACTGTCGGAGCGTTGCGTGATGAGCTCGAGCGCCCGTTCGGTGCCGTAAGTGCGACCGAACACCTCCAGATCGCCCGCCAGCGCAACGACGAACACCGCCATCGGCACCGACTCGCGAGCCATTTTCGCGGGAAACCCGAAACCGTCCCATGTTTCGAAAATGTGACGGAGCGACGTGACCGTCATGCTTGAAAGGCCCGACATACTCGCAATCTCTCCCGATACCTCGCAGTGGGTTTCCGCGAGCGGCAGCATGACGGACGCCGCCCCGCCCAGCGCCTCCAGCGGCGCGGCCCAGTCCGATCGTCCCTCGAGCATCGTCGCCCTGATCGCAATATCGTCGCCGAACACATCGGCGAAGCCCGACGCGTTCGCGGTGCAGCCCGACCAGCGCAGCAGCGCTACCTCGCGCACCGTGTCACAAGCTTGCGAATCGAGCCCGGCTGCGCGGGCGAGCCGAGCCGCCAGCCATCCGGTGCGCAATGAATGGTCCGTCGGCTGTCCCATACTGAGGTCGCCGACGAACGCCAGCGCTCTTACCGAATCGAATACCCGCAGCGCGGTCTGGTTGGCATCGACGTCGAACGTGGGCATGAGTACAGAGGATTGTGGTGATCGCCACAGATCATACGCGAAGCTTAGGAGTGTCATTGCGCTACGCAACGGCTCCGCGCTTGCAACGGTTCGGGTACCGGAACGTGTCATGACCGCCGGCAGGAACGGATTGTTCGCCCGCACCGACTTCGGGCCGTGCGGCCGCCCGGCCGGGCTTCGGCCCTGAACGCAATCGGCCGTAGTCGCCCGTCTCGACACTCATCGTTGCATCGGTCCGACCTGGAGGATCCTTACGTATTGCGTCGTTTCCTATCGCCGAGCCGCGGGCACGCGTTCGTTCCGGCGGGCTCCATCGGTCATTTGTCCGATGGAGCCCGCGAACGACCTGATGCGAGGATAGGAAACCGTCACTCGAGTGACCAAACCGGGACCACGACACCATGTCGGAACATCAGCGCTTCATCGTTGCGTTGGCGAGCGGCCTGCCCCGGGCGTTCGGCGTGTTCGCCGTGCTGTCGGGGTTGTTTCGGATTGGCATCGCTGTGGGTCGCCGGCAGGGCGTCGGCACGTCATGGCGAGCGATCTCGGCCGGCGCGCAAACGGCACTGGCCGGCGCGCTGCTCTCATGCGAAGCGAGGGGCGCCGTCTACTTCGCGATCGCGGCACTGGGTGACCGATGGGCGGACGTCGACGCGCCTGAGCCGGATCGCCCGGAACGGACGAAAGACGGGCCGGCCTGAACGGCACGACCGTCATTGTCGATACGCGGGATACCTGCATCGGTTCGGGCAGCCGGCGAACCTTCGCCATCGGATATCCGACCGATAGCGGCATGCCCCGACGATTGAGATACTCGACGCCCTGGATATCCGGTCAGAGCCGCATCCGCATAGCGGCCCCACCACTGCGCGTCGGCCGGAACGACAATTCGATGTACAAAGGAATGCAAATGGTCAACCGCCCCTCCGAATTCGATGCCCCAGCCGATGGCAGCTGGTTGAAACGGTACTACTTTTCCAGGGCGATATTCTCGCTGATCTGGGTCGCGCTGGCGTTTTCCGTCGGGCGGCAGAGTGCGGCCTGCGCCGCGATCCTGCTGGTCGTTTATCCGGCCTGGGACGCGCTCGCCAATTTCGTCGACCTGGCACGCAGCGGCGGGGCGGCGGCCAACCGTACGCAGGCGGCCAACGTCGCGATCAGCGCCGTCGCGACCCTGGCGGTATTTACGGCGTTGAATGCGGGCACACACGCGGTACTCACGGTGTTCGGAATCTGGGCGATGCTCTCCGGTGCGCTTCAACTCGGCACAGCCGTGCGTCGTTGGAAGCGTGTCGGCGCACAGTGGGTGATGGTCCTGAGCGGTGCGCAATCGGCGCTGGCCGGATTGTTCTTCATTGTCCAAAGCCACGCTTCCGTGCCGCCCGCGATCGTGAAGATCGCAGGCTACGCGGCGATCGGCGCTCTCTATTTCCTGATATCGGCCATCTGGCTGCAGGTGCGGCGGATGCGGCACAGCAATTCGTGATGCTCGGGATTCACTTGCCGTACGCACTGACGAAGCGTCCAGAGACCCTCCCATTGGCTACCCACCCTCCTTCCGGCGTACGGTCTGGTCCGCGGATAGGCTCTGGTGCGAATAAGCGTTGCGGTCAATTATTTTCTATAGATCAGGATGCCTTATTGAGCAGACAGGACCGCATTGCAAAGCGCGGGCGCTGCGAAATTCTTGAGACCGAGCTTCGCGAGGTTAAACTGACCTTTGCGAATGCGTTGCATCAATTCGATGCCCGCCAACGTAATCGCTGCGCTCCTGAAACGTTTGAAACCAAGCATGACATTTGTCCGGGACTTGATGTGCGATGGTCCTGTTCGACCAGACTATTGAGGTATTTCGAGGATCGAACCTTTGTGTCTTCAGGCAGCAGGCCGTGATCCTTCATCTCACGCACCGCGCGGTGTGAGGCGGCGTAGCCATCCAGCGTGATGGTCTTCGGCGGCTGGCCCTGATGTTTGACGGCTCTCCTGAGACACCCGCAAGCCCGGCATCGACGGTGCGGGCGTTTTAAAGCCGTTCGAGCGATCGCTGCGTCGCGCTAGCGAATGGCAGAAAACGAGCAAAAAAGATTGGTTTCGACGCTCATCCGCCGCGCCCTGTTTTCGAAACCCGCGACTTTCGAAATGTATCGAGTACCGTGGCGGCTTGAACGGGAATTGCAGCCGCATTGCTGGCTTTCATCAGCGCCTCGATACGCTGGGCAGTATCCGTCGACGGTGCGGGCGTGTAGACCATGATGCGCATCCCCGGCGCATCGGGCACCTCCAGCGATAATGCATCCAGCTCGAGCAACCCGGCCACCGGATGCTCAACCACCTTGCGCCAGTCGCTGCGCTTGAGCACTTCGTGTTCCGCCCACCAGCGGCAGAAGTCAGCGTCCGTATCGCTCAGTTCTTCGACGAGATCGCGCAAAAAAACCTCGCCGGAAGGCCGAAGAATGTAGTCACCGCGAAACTGCGCCAACACGCATTTCGCGTAGGCGTCCCAGCCCTGAAAGAGCGCACGCGCGCCGTCTTGCTGAAACGTGAACCACAGGAGATTGCAGCGGCCCGCAGGCATCTTGCGAAAGTCGGTGAATACGCGCACAGCGGCTTCGTTCCACGTCACATAGTTCCAGTTGCCGTCGACGACATACGCCGGCATGTTGCCAAGCTGATCGAGCATGCGCCGAACCGTATCCGTCGCGTTCTGTGCAATGGGATACGGACCAGGCGGCGTGTAGTGATTGGCCAGTTCGAACAGATGCGTTCGCTCGTGCGGCGAAAGCTTCAGCGCATTGGCGAGGCTTTCAATCGTCTTGAACGACACATTCACTTCCCTGCCCTGCTCGAGCCACGCATACCAGGTCACGCTGATACCAGCGCGTTCGGCCACCTCTTCACGGCGCAGGCCCGGGTTCTTGCGGCGGGTGCCACTCGGAAAGTCGATGTCCTCAGGCCGAAGACGTGCGCGGCGCGTCCTCAGAAAATCGGCCAGTTCGTTCAGACGCTGCTGCTTCTCCATGTCTCGCCTCCTCCGGCTTTCCCTGTTACTGCCATTACTAGTAATGGCAATTGCTAGATGCGCTCCGTGAAGCATGCCACATTGGCGCCGTCGGGAAGCACGCTGTGTCCCGCATCGGTAACGCCAGATTATAGAACCCGTTACCGGTGCATGTGATGGCCAGACGCGTTGAAGAGCAGGGACGGCGGCGCGCGCGTCTTCCGACGGATATCAAAACATTTACGGAGACATTCATGCGTCGTTCGACCCGCTTTCACCGTACAAGCGTATTCGCCGCTGCGGCATTCATCCTGACGGCTTCCTGTGCCGCGCGTGCAGACTACACCGGCGCGGCGCGCACGTTCCTGTTCAATCCCGCCGTGCAGATTCCGTTCTCCGATACTGCGAAGTTCAAGAAGAAACCGCCCTACGTGATCGGCTTCTCCAATGCGGGACTCGGCGACAGCTGGCGCGTCGTGATGCAGCACTCGCTGATGAAAGCCGCCGCCGAGCATCCCGACCAGATCAAGCAATTGCTGATCACCAACGGGAACATGGACGACGCCAAACAGGCCGCCGATATTCAGGACCTGATCTCGCGAGGCGTGGACCTGCTGATCGTCAGTGCAAACACGCAAAAGGCGCTCGACCCCGTGGTCACGCGTGCGATGAAACAGGGCATTCCCGTCGTGATGGTCGACCGGCGCATTTCATCGGATAACTTCGTATCGTTCGTGACGGGCTCCGATGCGATGATGGGCCGCGTGTGGGCGCAATGGATCGTCGAGAAGCTGCACGGCAAGGGCAACGTCATCATGCTGGCGGGCCAGGCGGGCTCCAGCGTCAGCGCCGACCGTGAAGCTGCCGCGCACGAAGTGTTCTCGCAATATCCCGGCATCAAGGTGCTCGACACGGTCTACTCCGACTGGAGCCCCGTGAAGGCCAAGCAGCAGATGCAGGCGATGATCGCAAAGTACGGGCACACCATCAACGCCGTATGGTGCGCGCATGGCTTGCCCGTCGCGGGCTCAATCGAAGCGTTCCTTGCGGCAGGCTTCAGGCCCGGTGAAATTCCGCCGCACACGACAGCCGACCTCAACGGTCCGCTGCAACTGGCGTTGAAGTACAAGATTCCGATGCTCGAAATCGGCTATCCGCCTTCGATGGGCGGCACGTCGCTCGATGTCGCCCTCAAGGTGCTGCAGGGTCAACCGCTGCCGAAGATCTACGAGATCAGCCCGCAGATCGCGCTGACGCGGGGCGACGAGACGGCATCGGTGCCGCATCCCGACCAGTACATCGATCAGGTGGTCGATGCGAAGGGCCCGCCTGACAAGATCATCGACGGCGGCATGGGAGCGGACTACAACCCCTCGACGTTCAAGATCAAGCTGCCGGGTGAGAAATGAACGCGCATATAGCGGGTGTTTCAGGTGATGTCGTCGCGCCCTCGCCCGACGTCATCCACGTCAGGGGCATCGTCAAGCAGTTCCCTGGCGTGAAGAGCCTCGATGACGTGAGCTTCGGCGTGCGCGGCGGCGAAATTCACGCACTGGTCGGCGAAAATGGCGCGGGCAAATCGACACTGATGAAAGTGCTCGCCGGCGCGTATCTGCCGGACGAGGGCGCATTGTGCTTCGACGGTCAGCCCGTCGCGTGGAAGTCCCCCGCAGACGCAAAGGCGCACGGCGTTCACATCATCTATCAGGAACTCGTGCTGTTTCCGCAGTCGAGCGTCGCACAGAACATCTTCGCGGGGATCGAGCCTCGCACACGGCTCGGCACGATCGACCACCGCGCGATGAACGAGCGCGCCGCCACGCTGCTACAGGAACTCGGCGTACAACTCGATCCGCGCGAGCGAGTCGGCGCGCTCTCTGTCGCGAGCCAGCAGATGGTCGAGATCGCAAAGGCGATGGCGAGCGAAATACGCGTGCTGATCCTCGACGAACCGACGGCGGTCATCGCGGGCAAGGAGGTACAGCTCCTGTTCGAACGGCTGCGCGTGCTGCGCGCGCGCGGCGTCGCCATTATCTACATCTCGCACCGGCTGGATGAAATCTTCGAACTGTGCGACCGCGTGACCGTCATGAAGGACGGCCGCAAGATCGGCACACAAGCCGTGTCGGAAACGACACGCGCCGAACTCGTGCGCATGATGGTCGGCCGCGAAATGAAAGACATCTATCCGCCAAAGTCCACGCTGGCCGCGGGCGGCACGGTGCTGATGAACGTCGAAGGTCTGCAGGTCGGCAATCGGGTAGTCGATGCTTCGCTCTGCGTGCGCGCGGGTGAAATCGTTGGGCTCGCGGGTATGGTCGGCTCGGGCCGCACCGAGCTCGCGGCCGGCGTGTTCGGCGCGCTGCCCGCGCGCGGCACGGTCGAAGTGCGTGGCGCGCGCCATACGCGTATGACACCGGCAACGGCGATCCGCCTCGGTCTGGGCTTCGTCACGGAAGACCGTAAATCCGAAGGCTTGCTGATGTACCTGAACGTCGCGCAGAACGTCACGGCGACTACCCTGCGGCGCGTGTCCCGTTTTGGATTGCTGAGAGCGAAAGAAGAGCGCACGGCAGGCGCGCATGCAATCCGCGAGTACGGCATTGCGGGCGCGCGGCCCGCGGGCAGCGTCGCGACGCTGTCGGGGGGCAACCAGCAGAAGGTACTCATCAGCCGATGGGTACGCGTGTGCACCAGCGTGCTGATTCTCGACGAACCGACCCGCGGTGTCGACATCGGCGCGAAGGCGGAAATCTATCGCCTGATGCGCGAACTGACGAATCGCGGCCTCGGCATCCTGATGATCAGTTCCGAGTTGCAGGAAGTCATCGGCATGTCCGACCGCGTGCTGGTGATGCGCGAAGGGCGTATTGCGGGCGAAGTCAGCGGCCAGCAAATGACCGAGCACGACATCATGGCGCTCGCAACGGGTGGCACGCAGCTCACGCAGACGGGAGGCGCTCATGCGTACGCTCATTAGACGCCACGTCTCGCAGAATGCAGCGCCGTTCATCGTCGCGGTGCTGATCGCGGTGCTGTTTGTCACGGGCACAAACGTCAACGACCGTTTTTCGACGCTGTCCAATCTGCTGAACGTCCATCAGCAGGCGACGGGCCTTGCGCTCGTCGCTCTCGGGCAGACGCTCGCCGTTCTGACAGGCGGCATCGATCTGTCCGTTGGTTCGCTGATCAGCGTGACAGCCACGCTCACATCCGGCATCTCCGATGCGACACAAGGCGGATGGGGCATGGCGATTTCTGTCGCGATTGCGTTGTCCGTGGCGGTGGGACTGGCCAATGGCCTGCTCGTGCTGTGGCTGCGCGTGCATCCGCTGATCATTACGCTGGGTATGGGCGCCATTCTGCAAGGCGGCATCCTGTACTACGCGAACGGCCCCGCAGGCAGCGTGCCGGACGGCTTCGACGCGCTGGCTTACGGCCGCTACGCCAACGTGCCCGTCACCGCCACCGTCGTGCTGCTTCTTTATGCCGGCGTGTCGTACTTCATGCGCAATACGCGCCTCGGCCGGTACGTCTATCTCGTAGGCGACGACGACAACGCGGCAACGCTCTCGGGCATTCCGCGCAAACGGGTGATTCTATCCGTCTACACGTTCTCGTCGCTCTGCGCCGGCCTCACGGGCATTTATCTCGCCGCCCAGTTCGGCTCGGGTCAACCGTATCTCGGCGCCAACTACACGCTTGCATCGATAACGCCCGTGGTCGTCGGCGGCACGATTCTGAGCGGGGGACGCGGCGGTGTCGTCGGCACGTTGCTTGGGGTGTACCTGCTCAGCATGCTCAACAATCTGATCAACTTTGCCGGCGTGCCGTCCCAGTATCAGCTCATCGTGCAGGGCATCGCGATCATCGCGGCCGTCTGCGTCAACGTTCAGCAGAAACGGAGGCTCGCATGAACTCGATTGCTCCGCGCAGCGACGCCACACCGGTTCGCACGCTGTCGCTGCGTGTCGTGCAGCGCTATGGCATCTATCTGTTTCTCGTGGTGCTGATTGCGGTTTCGGGCGCGTGGTCGCCCACTTTCCTTCGCGCCGATAACGTCGTCAACATGCTGGTGCAGTTCGCGCCGCTCGGCATCGTCGTGATTGGCCAGGTGTTCGTGATTCTCGTGGGCGGACTCGATTTGTCGGTTGCCTCCGTGATGGCGACGGCGGCCGTGATCGCCACTGCGTTCGACGACACGAACCATTCAGCCCCAGCCGTCTTTGGCGTCACGCTCGTACTGTGCATCGGTGCCGGGCTGCTCAATGGCCTGCTTGTCACGAAGCGTCAGGTGTCACCGTTTCTCGCGACCTTCGCCACCGCCGTCGTGCTCGACGGCCTGCGCTTCGCCTACACGCAGGGCGCGCCTTCCGGCAACGTACCACCGCTCTTTCACGTACTGGGAACAGGCTCGATCGCGGCAGTGCCCGTCAACGTGCTGTTGCTGTTCGTGTGCACGATCGTGTTCGGCACGTTGCTCCATCTGTCCACGTTCGGACGGCGCGTGTACATGGTGGGCGGCAACGCCGTTGCCGCGAGACTGGTCGGCGTGAGTCCCGACACCGTGCGTATCGCGTGTTACGTGATCAGTGCGCTGCTTGCGGGGCTGGCGGGACTGATCCTGTCAGGCTATGTCGGCATCGTCGACAACTGGGTGGGGCGCGGTTTCGAACTCGATTCGATCGTCGCCGCCGTGATGGGCGGGCTCGCGCTCTCCGGCGGCCGCGGCTCGCTGCTGGGCGGCCTCGCGGGTGCAGCCATCCTCGTCATCGTCTTCAACATCGTGCTGCTGATCGGCATGCCCGTGCAGGCGCAGATCATTGTCAAGGGCGTCATCATCATCGGCGCATCCGCGTGCTACGTGAGCCGCCGGCAACGCTGAATCTTCCAGATCCATATAAGGCCATACGAAATGGCCAGTTCAACCAAGGAGTCGAATATGAGAGCAGTGCGTTTTCACTGTGCGCACGATATCCGGGTCGAAAACGTACCCGACCCGATGAGCATGGGCGCGAGCCAGATGATCGTCAAGCCGCTGTGGTGCGGCATCTGCGGCACCGACCTGCACGAGTATCAGGCGGGTCCCATCGTCGTGCCCACCGAGCCGCATGCATTGACGGGCGCGAAAGCGCCTCAGGTTCTGGGTCATGAGTTCAGCGCGGAGGTCGTCGAAGTCGGCAAGGACGTGAAGAACGTGCAACGCGGCGACCGCATCTCGGTGATGCCGCTCGCGTCGTGCGGCCAGTGCTACTACTGCGCGCGCGGCATGCGCCATCTGTGCACGACGATGGGCTGCGTCGGGCTCAGTTGGGACGGCGGCGGCATGGCCGAATACACCGTGCTCAACGACTATCACGCGAACCGCCTGCCCGATACCGTCAGCGACAAGCAGGGTGCGCTGATCGAGCCGGCTGCCGTCGCACTGTATGCCGTGGACCGGGGCGGCGTCACGGTCGGCTCCACGGTGCTGATTACAGGGGCGGGCCCAATTGGCGTGCTTGCCGCCCTCGCCTGTCACGCAGCGGGGGCCATGAAGATATTCGTCAGCGAACCCAACGCGGCGCGCGCCGCGAAGATGGCCGGCTTCGGCGTCACGACTGAAATCTTCGATCCATCGGACGGCGACCTGCCGCAAAAGATTCGCGACTTGACGGAAGGCGTGGGCGTCGATGTCGCGATCGAATGCGCGGGCAACCAGCATGCGCTGAACGCCTGTGTCGATGCCGTGCGTTCGGCGGGCGCCGTGGTCCAGGCAGGTCTGCACGTCGGCACAGCGAGTGTCGATCCGATGAAATGGTCGCTTAAAGACATCCGCATCGAAGGAACGTGGTGTTACCCCGTGACGATCTGGCCGCGCATCATCGGCATGATCGCGAACGGCAAATTTCCGGTTGAAAAGCTCATCCACGATCTGATCGATGCCGACGATGTCGTCGAAAAAGGCTTTGACGTGCTGAGCGACAAAGGCAGCGACAAGATGAAGATTCTCATCAATCCCCAAGGACGGTGACGACATGCCGCAAACGCAAGAGAAACACAACGCACCACAGATCGGCTGGATCGGCCTCGGCAAGATGGGCACGCCGATCGTGCGCAATCTGCTCGCCGCAGGATTCAACGTGACCGTGTATGACGTCGACGCAGCGCGCGTCGAAGAAGCCGTTCGACTCGGTGCCCGCCGCGCTGAGAATCTCGCCAGCGTCGCGCGTTCGGCCCCGCTCGTGTTCTCGATCATCCCCGACGATGCCGTCTTGCGTAAGATCGCGCTCGGCGCACACGGCGTGATCGAAAACGCAAACGACGCCGCCGTCTATGTCGACATGAGCACGGTCTCGCCCACGGCGTCGGGCGAAGTTCGCGACGCGGCGCAGAAGTGCGGAATTGGTTATATCTGCGCGCCCGTGTCGGGCAGCACCGCCCTTGCCGACAAGGCGCAGCTCACCGTTTTCGCATCCGGCCCGCAAGACGCGTACGGCCGCGCGTTTCCCGTCTTCCAGGCCATGTCGGCGCGCCAGTACTACGTCGGTGAGGATCAGCAGGCACGTTATCTGAAGCTCGCCATCAATCATCTGGTCGGCTCGACGGCCGTGCTGCTGGCTGAAGCGCTCACGCTCGGCACAAAGGGCGGCCTCGACTGGGCCGAGATGCTGGAGGTGATCGGCGATAGCGTCGCGGCGTCCCCGCTCGTCAAATACAAACTCGATCCGCTGAAGAAACGGGACTTTTCCCCGGCCTTTTCGTCGCGTCAGATGCTCAAGGACATGTCGCTCGTCGTCGATGCGGGCGCGGACGCCGGCGTGCCGATGATAGCCGCGGCGCTCGTGCGCGAGCAGTTCGCGCGCTACGCAGAGGGCGATGGTGCAGATCTGGATTTCTTCTCGATCGTGCGCGCCGTCGAAGCGCAAGCCGGCATTTCCCGCTGAACGCTTTTCTCACCACTTTCAGGAGTTGCAATGCACTACACCGTCTACTGCCTCGACCACGACAACATGGTCGAACGCCGTCTTGCCCATTACGAAGAACACAAGGCTTATCTGGCCACCTCGCCCGTCAGGATGGTCATGTCTGGCCCGCTGCTGGCAGGCGATCAGCAAACGATGATCGGCAGTTTCTTTCTTTTCGAAGCAGACGAGATCGGCGACGTGATGCGCTTTAACAGCAACGACCCGTTCAACAAGGCGGGCATCTGGCGCAGCGTGGATATCCGTCCGTTCCTCAAGCGCGTCGACAACCGCTAGTCATATCAACGGATTCGATCAATGCGAAACCTCGACGAGAACACCATCACGGATGCCGTTCTTGCACGCCACGAACACGCGCCCGATGAGCGGCTCAAGACGATCGTCACAAGCCTCGTGCGGCATCTGCACGTCTTCGCCCGCGAAGTCGGCTTAACCGAACGCGAATGGGAAGCCGGCATCCGCTTTCTCACCGATGTCGGCCATATCACCGACGACCGCCGCCAGGAGTTCATTCTGTTGTCGGATACGCTCGGGCTGTCGATGCTCGTGACGGCAATGGCGCATCGCAAGCCGAAAGGCTGCACGGAGGCAACCGTTTTCGGTCCTTTCTTCGTCGACAATGCGCCCGAATATCGTAACGGCGACGACGTCGCCAACGGCGCGCGCGGTGAACCGTGCTTCGTATCGGGTGTCGTGCGCGGCCAGGGCGGCGAGCCGGTAAGCGGCGCGCGCATCGAAGTCTGGCAGGCGGACGCCGATGGTTTCTACGATGTCCAGACGAGCGACGCCGACACGCATCGCGCAAGAGGTGTGCTGCATAGCCTTGCCGATGGACGCTATCACTTTCGCTCGATCGTGGCGGAGCCCTATCCGATTTCGCACGATGGTCCCGTGGGACGCATGCTCGAAGCGCTGGGGCGTCATCCCTGGCGCCCGGCGCATCTGCATTTCATGATTACGGCGCCCGGCTATGAACGGCTCGTCACGCACGTTTTCCGCGAGGGCGATCGTTACCTGGACTCGGACGCCGTATTCGGCGTGCGCTCGTCGCTGATTGCGCCCTGGACTCGCCACGAGCGTGGCACGGCGCCCGACGGTACGGTGATGGCGACGCCATTCAGCACGCTCTCATTCGACTTCGTCCTGAGTCAATGCCCATGATTGCCTTCACCTATACCAGCCGGGCCGGCCGCATCGTCTTCGGCACGGGAGCGATCGAGCGCCTTGCGGATGAACTGGACGAACTGTGCATCCGCCGCGCGCTCGTGCTCTGCACGCCCGAGCAGCGCTTTCTTGCCGACCGCGTGCGCAAGCTCGCGGGCGAGCGATGCGCGGACATGTTCGATCGGGCCGTCATGCACGTGCCCGTCGAAATCGCGCAGGAAGGCGTCGCGGCGGCGCTCGCAGCGGGCGCGGATGGACTCGTCGCAGCGGGCGGCGGGTCGACACTCGGACTCGCGAAAGCCATTGCCCTCGAAACCTCGTTGCCGATTATCGCCATTCCAACCACGTACGCCGGCTCGGAGGTCACGCCTATCTACGGCATGACGTCGGCGAGCGAGAAAAAGACCGGCAAGAGTTATCGCGTGCTGCCGCGCACGGTGATCTACGACGCGTGCCTCACACTGACCTTGCCCGCGTCGCTGTCGGCGACGAGCGGCCTCAATGCAATTGCGCATGCCGCCGAAGGGCTCTATGCGCAGGACGCCAACCCCGTGATGTCGCTGTTTGCTGAAGAAGGCATCCGCAGCCTCGCGAATGCGTTGCCGCGCATCGTGAGGCAGCCGGACGATATCGCGGCACGCGAAGCCGCCCAGTATGGCGCCTGGCTGTGCGGGACTGTGCTGGGGAGTGTCGGCATGGCATTGCATCACAAGCTGTGCCACACGCTCGGCGGAATGTTCAATCTGCCGCACGCAGAGACCCATGCGGTGATGCTGCCTTATTCGATGGCGTTCAATCTGCCGGCCGCGCCAGCCGCCCACGAACGCCTGTGCAAGGCACTGGACACCCAGGAACCCGCCGCCGCGCTGCACGACCTTGGCCGCTCGCTTGATGCCCCCGCGTCTCTCGATGTGCTAGGCCTTCGCTCAACCGATATTGATGCTGCTGCCACGGCCGCGATGCAGGCTCCCTACTACAACCCAAGGCCGCTCTCCCGTGAAGCGGTACATCGCTTGCTGGCGTGTGCTTTCGACGGCATACGGCCCGACAGCCGGACCTTCCAGAGCGTATAGCCGCGTCCCTTGGCGAAGCGCGCATCCGCAGATTCTTCCTGCCAACACTGCAACTTTCGATATTTACTTTACATGGACAAACGGGCACTCATCATTGGCGCGACGGGCATCGTCGGCGGCAATCTCGCGCAACATCTACTGGCATGCGGAGGCTGGAACGTAACGGGTCTCTCGCGCGGACGCACCCAAGCGCCCGACGGCGTCGAATCCGTCATCGCCGATCTCACTTCCGCGCAATCCGTTACGGATGCGCTGCAAGGACAGCATTTCAGTCACGTATACTTTACCGCATGGTCGCGACAGGCAACCGAGCGCGAGAACATCGAAGTGAACGGCGCAATGGTCCGTCACGTGCTGGATGCGCTCGGCCCTTCCGGCAAGCTCGAGCACGCCGCGCTCGTTACGGGTCTCAAGCATTACCTCGGGCCTTTTGAAGCGTATGCGCAAGGCAATGTCCCGCTCACGCCATTTCGGGAGGAACAAGGCCGGCAACCCGTCGATAACTTCTACTACGAGCAGGAAGACCGGCTGTTCGAAGCCGCGCGTCGATATGACTTCAGCTGGAGCGTGCATCGCCCGCATACGATCATCGGCTTCGCGCTTGGCAACGCGATGAACATGGGCGTCACGCTGGCCGTGTACGCGACGCTATGCAAGGAAACGGGGCAGCCGTTCGTGTTTCCCGGCTCGGTCGCCCAATGGAACGGTCTCACGGATATGACCGACGCGCGCCTGCTCGCGCGGCATCTCGAGTGGGCGTCCACCTCTCCCAACGCGCGCAATGAGGACTTCAACGTCGTCAACGGCGACGTGTTCCGGTGGAAATGGATGTGGTCCCAGCTCGCGCAGTATTTCGGCATCGAGCCCGCGCCTTTCGACGGTGAGACGCGTCCGCTCGAACATCGCATGCAGGATGCGGGCAGGCAATGGGCGGATATCGCGGGCCGCTACCAACTGAAGGAACCGGATATCGGCAAGCTCGTGTCGTGGTGGCATACGGACGCCGACCTCGGACGTCCGATGGAAGTGTTGACTGACATGAGCAAGAGCCGTAAAGCCGGCTTTCTCGATTATCAGTCCACGCCGGACGCGTTCTTCGCGCTCTTCGATAAACTGAAGCGCGAACGGATCATTCCTTCCTAGCCGTCTGCTCCGGGAAGCAGCGGCATTCGCGCCAGCCTCGAATGGATTGCAGTGGTCGTCTGACGGCTACGGCCGTCTGTCCGAGCAAGCTTTTGTCAACGACTTCGCCGGCGACCTTCCCAAAACCGAGGCCGAGACCTACTTCGCTGTCCAACAGCCGATGGCGGAAGCAAATCAAGACGGCCAGGACAACCGTTGCTGCATGGCGCGACAAGCCGGCATGGTACATCGTGTCGAGCGACGACAGGACGATAAACTCTGAGCTTGAACGGTTCATGGCGAAACGCATGCATGCGCGCACGATCGAGATTCAGGCGAGTCACATCGTGCTCGTATCGCATCCGGCAGAAGTTGCAAACTTCATTATAGAAGCGGCACGTCAGCAGTCGCCCTCTGGCAGTGAGTCGCGTTCGAACACCAAGTGACCAAGATCGGTCTTGAAACATAATAGGCGCGGCGCACTGCACTGACGCATCAGGAAGCCTTTGTGGCTGGAAGTCAAGCTGCATATCTCGTGCTGCAGGGCTCACCTGTCCCAAGCCACTATGATCCCGACGGAATGCGCGTCCCAATACGCGGTGTTGGGGCCAACGCGCGTCCCATCAGGCCCGTCCGAAGAATGTCGATTTTCGTATCTGTTCTTCTGCATTCCAGACGCGCCGTGTCAGCCAATGACCGTATAGTGCGTTGTCCTGGTCTGGCGAATGAGTCATCTCCTGGCTGGCGCGAGCGCCGCAACGGAGTGCTCCCCGCATCGTCTTCTTTAAAGCGCCATCGCGCGCAGGCGGCGCGGTGCAATATCCGTGAAGCGTGTCACGTCGGCCATCACGGCGGGCGCTTCAGGCGACGTAAAAGCCGCATCGACCGATGGTTCGTCGCGAAACCTGCATTCGCAAATCGCAAGCGTTCCGGCCTGCTGCTCGGCGGGGAAAAAGGCCGCGACCCCGACAAGGCCGTGGCGTGACCAGTGATGCATCACAAGGGGCAAATGACGGTCGACGTAATACGCGCGATCGAAGCGTGCACCGGTCTCGCCTTCGTAGGTGACATAGATCGTGACGTTGGTATCTCTCGACATGCTGTTCTCCAGTGACTAAGGCGTGAAAGTTGGCATCGATCGGATGCGTCGCACCGGTGATGTCGCGCGCGGGTGCCGATGCCAGATTCAGGCGGGTCTCGCGGCTTCACCGTTTATCGCGGCGGACCGATCGGCATCGTGACAAAGACCGCGAGAACGCTGCTAGCCTGGGTCGTCGGCCGGGGCGCACGTCTTGTCGCCGTGCGCCGCGCGATGGATCGCATTGACGATGCTCTCGTAGCCGGTGCACCGGCACAGGTTGCCGCTAATCGCGTGACGTATCTCTTCGTGACTCGGCGACGAGTTATACCTCAGGAGGTCCGCCGCCGCGATCAGCATGCCGCTCGTGCAGAATCCGCATTGAAACCCGTTCTCCGCAATAAACGCCTCCTGCAGCGCCTCGATTCCGCTGAGGCCTTCGATCGTCCGCACGTCGTTTCCGGATATCGACGCCGCAAGCACAAGACAGGACTTCCTTACCTCGCCATCGATCAACACAGTGCACGCGCCGCAATCGCCGGTCAGGCATCCGATACGCGTGCCTTTCGCATCGAGCGCATTGCGGATAACCTCGACGAGCAGCAGCCGGGAGTTCACTCGTTCAGAACGCGGCTCGCCATTGAGCGTCAGCCGCACCTCGATCGTTCCTTTCATGTCTTCGTTCCCGTGAGCAGGATGCGCAAATGCCGTTTTACGACGTCCGGCACGATGGCGCGACGATAATCCGCGTCCGCAAGTTCATCGCTCCAGCCTTCGCCGACAAGATCCCGCGCACTCATCGCCGCATGCTCGATGAACGCATCGGGCGCGAGCAACGTCCGTTCGTCGCTCGCGAAGCGGCGATACGCCGGCCGTCGGCCGGCCGCGCCGACGGCGAGTCGCACACTGATCTGCTCGCCCCGATGCAGGGAACACGCGACAGTCACGATGGGCCACGAACTCGCACTCGCCTTGTACTTCTGGTACTCATACGCTACGAGCGTCGTATCGCGCGGCACACGAAGGCCAACGAGAAACTCGTCTGCGCGGCGCGCGGTGCAGAAGGCGTCGATAAAAAAGTCTTTCGCATCGACATGACGCACGCCCCGCGACGAGCGCAATTCGAACTCTGCCTCGAGCGCCGCGAGACATCCCGGTGCGTCGGACGAAGGATTGGCGAAGCTTGCTGCCCCACCGAGCGTGCCCTGATTGACGATCGATGCACCACCCGTGACCTGCGCGGCCATCGCCGCAAGCAACGGCGCATGGCGCGCCACGAGGCGTGAAGCGAGCAATTGCGCATAGGTCGTCATCGCGCCGATGTGCAGATGCGTATCGTCGAGCGCGATTTCATCCAGACGGAGCGCGCCGAGACTGATGACATGTCCGGGACACACGAGATTCGCCGACATCGACGGCACCAGCATCGTGCCGCCGCCGAGCACCGACGCATCCTCGCGAAAGGCGGCTAGCAAGGCAGCCGCTTCGTCAAGGTCCCTCGGTTGGTGAAAATCGAAGTAATGGCCGATCACGCGTGTCCCTCCCTGAGGGACGCCATCACGCGCGCCGGTGTCGCTGGCACGTGTGTGAGGCGCGCATCGTCACCCAGCGCATTCGTCACGGCATTGCTCACCGCTGAGAGCGCACCGCCGAGCCCCGATTCGCCCGCCCCCTTCATGCCGAGCGGATGAAACGGATTTAGCGTCACGCGATGTCCGACGCGAATGGGCGGAAGATCATTAGCGCGAGGCAGTAAATAACTCTTGAAGCGATCGGTAATCATGCGCTGATGTTCATCGAACTTGATCAGTTCCCACAGCGCGGCACCGATGCCCATCACCACCGCGCCTCTTAGTTGCGCTTCGACGAGCGCCGGATTGACCATCGCGCCGCAGTCGTGCACCACGGCATAGTCGAGCAGCCTGCTATTGCCGGTCGCCATGTCGAGTTCGAGCGCCGCGGCATGCACGGAATATGAGAATGTCGGGTACGTGGCGATGCGGCCTTGCGCATCCGGCTCCACGCGTACGTTCTTTGGCGCGAAGCTACGCGTCACTTCGAGCGGCAGCGTCACGCCGGCTGCCACGGTGAATGGCCGCAGATGCGCCCCGAGCGCGAGTTCGGCCACCGCGATCCGCGCGCCGTTCGACTCACGCCATGCGTGGCCGTCGTGCAGCGAAATGTCGTCGGGCGCACCGCCGAGCATGTTGGCGGCGCACTGAGAGAGCCGTGCGCGCAACTCCCGCGCGGCGAGATACGCGGCGGTCCCGCCGTACATCAGCGCACGGCTGCTCGCGTTGCCGGTGCCGAGCGGCGTCACGTCTGTGTCCCCTTCGATCACGCAGACCTGGTCCGCGCGCAGGCCGAGCTCACCGGCAACCATCTGCGCAATGCCGGTATCGCTGCCGCTGCCCGGAGACGTCACGCCCGTCAGCACCTGCACGTCGCCCGACGGCATCATGCGAACGGTGGACGTCTCGTATCCATTTGGGAAGTTACCGGGCCGCGCGCCGCCTTCCGGCGTCAATTCGAACGCAATGCCAATACCGATGCGACGCTCGCTGGTACGCGCCGCGCTTGCGCGCTCCTGCCATTGCTCGTAATCGAACATCGTCAGCAACTGCTCAAGGCCGCCCGGATAGTCGCCGCTATCCACGTTCAGCCCGGACGGCAGCAAACGCGGCAAGGCTTCTCGCGCGACCAGATTGCGCCGTCGCAATTCGACCGGATCGATACTGGTTTGTCGTGCCAGCAGATCGATTGCATGTTCCAGCACGAGGTTGCCGATCTCTTTGCCGTAACCGCGTATGGCTTGCCACGGCGGTTGATTCGTGATCGCCAGGGAGCACTCGACGTCGCAGTGCTCAATTGTGTAGACGGTTGGAAAGACGGCCGGCGTGACCAGCGCCATCGCCCAGCTATGACCCGCGCCGATGATGCCGACATCCACCATGATGCGGTCACGCCAGCCGATGAGCCTGCCTTGATCATCCGCCGCGATCTCGAAGCTGTGATGCTGCGAACGCGCGCCGGCGAGCATGGTTTCGCGCCGTTCCTCGACCCAGGCGACCGGGCGTTTCGTCATCCGGCTGAACAGCGCGACCAGCACTTCTTCGGGATGCCCCGCCATTTTGAGTCCGAAGGTCCCGCCAATGCGCGGCGCGATCACGCGGACCTGTGACTCCTTTACGCGCAAGGCCGCTGCAATCAGCCAGCGGCTCGTATGGGGGTTCTGGAACGTGCCCGTCAGCGTGTAGCGCTCGCCGCGCGCGTCCCATTCTGCGACGTAGCACAGCGTTTCCATCGGTGCACTGGTCGACGGGCCGACTGTCAGTTCCCCTCGTGCGATGTGCGCTGCGCGCCCAAATGCGGCATCGGCGTCCCCCGCACGAATGCGGTCGCGCACAAACAGGTTTGTATCCCAGCCGGGTTGAACCACCGGCGCACCCTCGCGCAGCGCGTCGCATGCGTTCGCAGTTGCCGGTCGCACCGCGTATTCCACGCGAATCTTCGCGAGCGCGGCTTGCGCGTCGTGCACCGACGTCGCCACGAGCGCCGCGACCGGTTGGCCGAAATACGTTGCCTGACCGAGTGCAAGGCAACGGCTCTGCAAAGGACCGCGCGCGCCTTGTGCGGGCAGATCCATGGCAGGCGGCATCGCATCGCTCATGCGCGCTGCGTCCTCTCCAGTGAGACCCGCGACCACACCCGGCATGGCGAGCGCGTCCGACAGATCGATCGAGACGATCGATGCACACGCGTGAGCGCTGCGCAGGATGGCAAGATGGAGCGCGCCCTCGGGAACGAGATCGGCACTGTAATCGACGCGCCCTGAAACGAAGCGCTCTGCGTCCAGACGCGCCACGCTTTCCCCAAGCAGGCTGCCAGGCGAGGCATTCTTGAAGGTCGGTTTCATGTTTGTTGCGCGACGGCCCGATTGCCCGGACCTCGCCGTTCGTTCGTTGCTCATCGGCTCGCCTGGCCACCCACCCGCACGCACAGCATCGCGCATGCGCCGAGCGCCAGCAATGTCGTCATCAGAAAAAGCCCGCTGGTGAGCGTGCCGCTCAGCGTCTTGAGCCAGCCCATCGCGAACGGACTGGCGAATCCGCCGAGCAGACCGAGGCTGTTGACGAATGCGATCGCGGGAGCGGCGGCCGGCGACCCAGCGAAATAGTCGGACGCGAGCGACCACAGCAGCGGAATCGTGACGAACACCGTGGTCGATGCGATCGTCAGCAGCACGATGGTCGCAGTCAGATCATGCGCCAGAAGCGGCAGCAGTGAAAGTGCCGTCGCGCCGGCCAGGGCCGCCAGTGCGCCGTGCCAGCGGCGTTCCAGAAGCCTGTCCGAGTTGCGGCAGATCAGCACCATGCCGATCGCGGCGATGCCGTACGGAATGGCAGAGAGCCAGCCAATGCGCCCCAGGCTCGTCGCACCGGCGCTCTTCAGTACCGTCGGCCCCCAGAAGCTCAACGCATAGGTGCCGCAAATAAACGTGAAGTAGGCGAAGCTGATCACGTACACCTTCGGGTCGGTAATGACCTGCCGAAGCTGCCCGGCATGTTCCGCGCCGGCCTCGTCGCCAGCGTTGCGCAACGCGTGGCGCAAGGTGTCGCGCTCCGGTTCCGTCAGCCATTTTGCCCGCTCGATGTCGTCCGAAAGCGTGAACCACGTCACGATACCGAGCAGCACCGCCGGTGCCGCTTCCACGATATAGAGCCACTGCCAGCCCGCCAGACCTGCGACGCCCGCGAGCCGCGACATCGCCCAGCCCGATACCGGGCCGCCGATCATCCCCGCGATCGGGAAGCCGGTCATGAAGAGACCGAGAATCTGCCCGCGCCGGTTGCGCGGGAACCATTGACTGAGGAAGTAGACAACGCCGGGAAAAAAGCCCGCCTCGAACACGCCGAGCATAAAGCGGAGTACATAAAATGCGGTTGGACTCGATACGGTTGCCATTGCGCAGCCGGTGAAACCCCATAACACCATGATGCGTGTGATGGTCTTGCGGGCGCCGATGCGTTGCAGAAGCAGGTTGCTCGGCACCTCGAACAGAAAGTAGCCGATGAAGAATATTCCCGCGCCGAGCCCGTACACCGCATCGCTGAAGCCGAGTGCGTCCTGCATCTGTAACTTGGCGAATCCGACGTTGATGCGGTCAAGATACGCGATTACATAGCACACGATCAGAAGCGGCACGAGCCGTATCGCAACCTTGAGATAGAGCGCGCGCTGCGAATCTTCCGGGGCCGTTACCTGAGCGGGAGCGTGTGCATCGAGAGTGATTTTGCGCAACATGATGATCCTCTCAATGGGGTTGAACGGAACGGCACGTGAATGACGGGAAGCGTTTCATGAGGCTGTCTCCTTGAGCCTGTCGCGGCGCAGATGGTCCGGCGGCGTCTGCTCTTTCTGGGGGCGCGCCCGAAGGCGGCGGATCGCTCGCATCGAAAACTGATCGATCGAACAGTCAGCACAGTATCCGAGGAGCCAGGTTCCGGTCAACGGAAAACGCGGCTAATCCGCCGGGGATTTTCCCTTGTTGACTGATCGATCAGTCAGGACTAGTATCGGCAGCTGAATGCATCGCCTGGCGAAGAGATGCACCTCGCGACAGGCGTCGGAGTGATTTTTAACCTTCATCAGAGGAAAGAGCCGTGAGCACCTTCAACGAGTACTCAGACAAATTCGAGACCATCCGCATGACACGTACCGAGGGCGTACTGGAGATGCACTTCCACACGCACGGCGAACCGCTGGTATGGAATCTCACAGCCCATCGCGAGTTCGAGCAGGCATTTCTCGATGTAGGACGCGATCGGGAAAACGAGGTCGTGATCATGACCGGCACGGGCGATGCCTTCAGCGGCCCCGCCATTGCGCCCGGCATGCATCAGAACCGCAATTCGATGACGCCCACGATCTACGATCCGATCTACTGGGAAGCAAAGCATCTGCTCATCAACCTGCTCAATATCGAGGCACCGGTGATCAGCGTCATCAACGGCCCGGCCGTGCGTCATGCAGAGATTCCGCTGCTCGGCGACATCGTGCTCGCATCCGACACCGCGGCGATCCAGGACACCGCACACTTCCAGGGAGGCATGGTGCCGGGCGACGGCATGCATCTGATCATGCCGCTGCTGATGGGCCGCGCGCGCGGCCATTACTTTCTGCTGACAGGTCAGAGCATTTCCGCAAGCGCGGCACTTGAAATGGGATTGGTGAACGAAGTGCTGCCCTCGGCCGAGCTTTTGCCGCGCGCCCGTGAACTCGCCAAACTGATGCTCAGGCAGCCCCGTCTCGTGCGACGCTATACGCGCACCTGCCTGAATCACGAACTGAAGGCACGACTGCACGACGTGCTCGGATACGGACTCGCGCTGGAAGGCATCGCCCGTATGAAAGAAGCGGCTGCCTGAACGGGACCCGGCTTCTCACCCGTATCAACTTCACAAATCAAGGAGGCAGCATGACTGTCAGCAGTATTACCAGACCGATCGATATGGTAGGTTCGGTCATCGATGTGGTCGATTCCACGCCCGACGTGCTCGGTGAATCGATCATCTGGGATGAGAAAACGCAGCTTCTCTGGTGGGTGGACGGGATCGGTCAATCGATCCATCGCCTCGACATTTCAAGCGGCGCCAAGAAGAGCTGGCCGATGCAGGAAGAGATCGGCAGCATCGGCCTGCGCGCCAAAGGCGGTCTGCTCGTAGGCATGCGCTCGGGCTTCTACTTCTTCTCGCCCGAAACCGGTGAGCTGACCGAAGTGGCGCGCCCCGACGCCGAGCGCCCGAATAACCGCTTCAATGACGGCAAGTGCGACAGGCACGGCCGCTACTGGTCCGGCACCGTGGAAGCGGCCGCCTACACCCCGCGCGGACGCCTTTTCCGGCTGGATCCGGATCTGAATCCGAAACTCGTCATGGAAGGCATCACCTGCATCAACGGGCTCAGCTTCAGCCCGGATAACCGCCTGATGTACATGACCGATTCGTTCAGTTGCCAGATCGACGTGTTCGACTATGATTCCGCCGACGGCGCCATCTACAACCGTCGCAAGTTCGCTGAAGTTCCGCTCGGACGTGGCATCTGCGACGGCTCGACCGTCGATGCCGACGGGTGCTTCTGGAGCGCGAACATGGACGGCTGGTGCGTCACGCGTTACGACCCGCGGGGACGAATCGACGTGGTCATCAATCTCCCGGTGCGGCGCGTGAGCAGCCTGTGCTTCGGCGGTCCGGATCTCGACACCCTCTTCATCACCACGGCGCGCCGGCGCATGAGTGAGAAGGAACTCGCGCAGCAGCCGCTCGCCGGCAATGTGCTCGCGGTACGTCCCGGCGTAAAGGGACTGCCCGAGCCGGAATTTCTTGGGTAACGGCATGCGCTGCCCGGTATATCGCGTCGCGTGAGGATCGCGATATACTGACTGATCGATCGAATAGTACGGTGAGGGAGTCGCTTAGATGAAGACAGAACGCGAAAAGAAGGCGTCAGCTCGCACCGCCAACGGTGCTCAGGAACCGGACCACGCGCCCGGCACGCGCCTCTCCGCGATCCTGAATGCGGCCGAACGGGTGTTTGGCGAGCACGGCTACGCCGGCGCGAGCATGCGAAACATCGCGGAGGAAGCGGGCGTCGCGCAGGCGCTCGTGCATTATCACTACGCGACCAAGGACAAGCTCTACGAGGCTGTATTCGAGCGACGGTCGTCGGCGATTAATCAGCACCGTGGCAAGCTGCTCGACGCTCTCTTCGCGAGCGAACGCACCGCGACCGTCGAAGACGTGCTGACGATCGCTTTCACCCCGCTATCGGAAATTTTTCATGGCGAAGATGCGGTGAATCTGGCGCTTTACGTGCAACTCGTGGCGTCCGTCAGTCTCGGCAGCGACGAGCGTTCACGTCGCATTCGCGAAACCTACTATGACCCGATCGCGGAGCGATTCATCGACGCCCTGCATACGGTCATGCCTGGCATTGCACGCGAGCAGGCGGTGTGGGCGTATCTGTTTTCGGTGGGAGCGCGGCAGCAAGCCCATGCACTCAATGGCCGGGCGATGAGACTGGGCGCACGGGACCGCGCCAGGAAGTCGACGGCACACTATTCCGACCTCGTGCGCTTCGCGGCGGCGGGCATACGTGAGTTGGTGCGCAACGATACAGGTACGACAACAGGATCGAAAAAGCCACAAGCCCGCGTTTCTAGGTACGCGACAGGTGAAACAACAAAAACGAAACGCCGCAACCTTCGTATACCCACCGACTCATAGCATGAGCCGTCCGAATTGGCTCAACTTAATACACCGGTCGGAGCGTTGCCCCGCCATCTGACGCCGCTCGGTACTTGACAGGAGAAGTACACAATGATGGACCCCAGCAAATCCGATTTGCCGACACAGCAGTTGCTTGAATTTGACAACGTCGCCATCTCAGTCACTGACATCGATCGATCCGCAGACTGGTACGGACGCCTCTTTGGTTTCCGCCGAGGCTATTGCACGTACATCGAACCGCTCGAGGCTGACTTCCAGATACTCGAAAGAGACGACATGCGGATCGAACTTCTCTCGCGTGCGACAACCGTTCGCAATCCTGACGCGGATATCGTGCCCGGGCCACACATCGACCGGACCGGCGCGAAGGCCATCGTTTTTCGCACATTGAGCCTCGACGCCGTCACTTCGCACCTTGAGAACGAAGGCGCAGTCTTCGAATGGAAACTCAAGCCTCTCTCTGGGGATGGCTTGAGATCGACGATGGTTCGAGACCCCGACGGTACGATCGTCAACATCCTGCAGTACCCGTAATATTCGGTCAGTCTGACGCTCTGAGGAATGCTTTCTCGCCGCGAGGCGTGAATGGAACACTGATGCCGAACACGGCACGGAACCGGTCGGGCCTCATCAGATCTGCGTTCCAGGCAACCGACGCGCCGAAATCGTGCCCGACGATGACGGCTTGATCGAGGCCGAGTGCATTCAGTACGCCGACCACATCGCCTACCGTGTGCAGAATTGTGTAGAGCGTTGGATCGTCAGGCGCCGAACTCCTGCCATAATCGCGCATATCCATCGCGGTGGCGCGATACCCTGCCTTCGCAACAGCTCTCATCACACGCCGCCAGCCACGCCAGGTATCCGGGAAGCCATGGCAGAATAGAACGGCCTTGCCGCTGCCAACCTCGACGACATGCAGGTTAATTCCGTTTGCCTGGATAAATTGTTGCTTCATCAATGCTTTCCTTCCGCGCTCGTCGGGTCCGATTCCTCATGTAACCACTCGCGCAAGCGCCGGCCGCGAGGCACGCACCACCATCGCCCGACACGCCTACACCGGCGAAGGCGGCAGGAGCACTACAAAACGCTGCACGCCTGTAGGTTATGAGTTCCGCGATGGGTTTTGGATGAGGTCGACGACACCAGAAATCGAATATTCCGACCGGGAATCAAAGGAGAAGTCAGGTTACATTTGCAGCGACTCGATCCCATCACTTTGGTCGAGAACGGCGGGGCCGCTGTCGATCAGGTCCATCCAGGCACCGTCAGCTTGCCTTCTAAATACGACCGTCGCGATCAGGGTCTGGGGCTGCCGATCCTTCGCACTTAAGGTCCACCGTATGGTTACAAGAGCGATATCATCGACTTGAACAACGTGCGTCTGATGCTGGCGGACGGTGAAGCGACCGGGCGCTAGCAAGCCTGAATAAAAGTCGTGCAACTGCTGGCGGCCGCGGATCTCCTGCCGGACTACAGTCGCAGTCGGTATCAAGACGGCGTGTTCTTCGTACAAGCCAACGAGCGTGTCGATATCGGCTTCCTCGAAGGCTTTGTCGATGAGCGCAATGGCGTGCTCAGGGCTGCGGGCGATCATGCGAGCACCTCTAGTTAAAAAAGATTGATAAGGTCAAGATAAGCCCGTCAGCGTTTTCCTCGACCGGATGGCAGCGTCAATGCGTCTTGCACCAGCGGCATTTGGAAGTTGACGTCATAGTCCGCGCCTGGATTCAACCGGTCGACGCAATACCCTAGGCTGCCAGAGCAGCGGAGGTATTGAAATGAAACAGAGACGGCGAATCTACTACACGAAAAGCCAGGAAGCGGTAATGTGGGAGCGCTGGCGCAAGTATGCCATTCAGCCACAACTGTTCGAATCCAATTACCAGAGATGCCCCAATCGACAGGTTGCGCAGCGGCTTGTACGTAATGGTCGGATTTGTGTTGAGCACGATCAAACTGGCCTTCGCATCAGCGGCTCCTGCAACCGGTAGCACCGGGCGTCCGTAATGTGAACCTACACCGGCGCCTGTCACGGACACCCCGAAAGTCCATAGCGATGCGATCTGATAGTTCACACTGAGGCCTGACGACATGACTATCTTCCGCGAATAGAAATGGCTGTCCGGTGATGGGAGATGAAGCGTAGAACGATCGCGATTTTCCAAGGGGAGAATTCGGGCGTGCTCATACGGAAAACGACTGTTTCGGCGCATACCATCCTTCTCCTGCGTCCTTCGTATCAGACTCGCTTTGAACTGCCCCGGGGCGGTTCAAGACCTAGCCTCGCAAGTGCTCACGAACGCAAACAACCGCATCGCGACGGCGACGAACCGTATATATCCGTTATGGGTGACTGCTTTTGAGGCTAAGGCCTGTCAAGCGGCCTCCTTTCGGACCACAGACTCCTATAGGCACGGCGCCGGACGGAGGCGCGCCGTACCCCTTGCAGGATTACATCGGCGGAACGACGCCGTCCTTCTCGACCACCACGAATTGCGCGGCGTAGCTGCCGCCGTTCGAGGTCGCCACCACGAACACCTTCTTGCCGGCCGTCAGTTCGTCGCGCGTGGCGGGAATCAGCGTCACGACCGGCGCCGTCGGCGGCACGCTGATGGTGTTGCTGCCGCCCTTGTACGACAGCTTCAGATCACGCCCGTTGGTGCCTTCGACGACGGTGTCCACGTTGGCGTTGGTCATCGAGGTGTTGACGCCGAGGTCCCATGCGTAGCGACCTTCCCCCATGCCGCGTGCGGCTTCCGGGAACACCAGCACTTCCTTCGCGGTCAGCTTGCCGTCAGGGCCGGGCATGGCCGCGGCACCAACATACGAGCCCGGCTTGATATCGGCGAGTTGCATCGCCTTGACGCCGTTCACGACGGACTTATCGCTCAGCTGGATCGTCACCGTGTCGCCACTGCGACGATGCACCGTGAGCGTGCTGCCCGTCAGCGACACGATGTCGCCGCGAATCCGTTCCGGCTTGCCTGCCGGTGTTTGCGCGAAGGCTGCGCTGGTGAGCGTGAGTGCGACGAGCGAAGCCGCGAGTTTGAAGCGAATGGCCATGGAAATTCCTTGAGTGTATTGCGGTTAGAGGTATCTGCGGCTTGCGGCTCAGGATCCGCCGAACCAGTTGTAACCCTGGTTTTCCCGATAGCCGCCGGGGAATTCGTTGGTGACGGAGATGGCGAGGATGTGCTTCGGGTTCTTGTAGCCGAGCTTTGTTGGCATGCGAAGCTTCATGGGAAAGCCATACTTCGCGGGCAGGATGTTGCCGTCATAGGTCAGCGTAAGCAGTGTCTGCGGATGCAACGCCGTCGGCATGTCGATGCTGGCCCAGTAGTTGTCGGCGCAATGTAGCGCGACGTATTTTGCAGTTGTATCGACGCCGGCCCGCAAGAGAAAGTCGGAGAATTGCACACCACCCCACTTGCCGATCGCGCTCCAGCCTTCGATGCAGATATGCCGCGTAATCTGGCTCTGCTGCTGCAACGCGTGCAGTTCTTCGAGCGTCCAGATACGCTTGCCTTTTACGAGACCAGTGAGTTCAAGGCGGTAAGTCTGCGCGTCGACCTCGGGCACCTGGTCGATGTCATAGTACGCATTGAACGGAAATGGCCGCGTGATCATCGATTCCGGATAGGTCGGGGCCAGTTCGCGCGGATCGAACAGCAGCGCTTGCGCACCATCGTTGAATGAAGACATCCTGCGCAGCATCGTGTTGACCGATTTGTCGTTATTTAGATCGCAGCCCGACAGTAGCGCGAGTCCGCCCAAGGTCAGGATTCGCTTGCCAAACAGGCGGCGTGCAGACGATTGCAGTTCCTTTTCTGCATCCTTGATGATCGATCCGGCGTCGAGCGGGCGTACGGACTTTCGTGAAGTCATGGCTAGCGGCCCCGGATCATGGCGAGCAACGATCGCGGCACCAGCGCGACCATCACGACGTGTATCGCGAAGAAACCGACGAGCACGCTTATCGCGAAGAAGTGGACGATGCGCGCGTTGTCATAACCTCCCATCAACGTGCGCAGCAACGGCAACTGAACCGACTTCCAGATAGCCAAGCCTGAGAGCACTACGATCCCGATGTCAGCGATCACGACGAGATAGGCAAGCTTCTGTATCGCATTGTATTGGCTGACATCACCATGGCTGAGCTTGCCGCGCAGTGCGGCAACCAGGTCGCTGGCAATCGCGCGAAGGCCAAGGGGGAAGAACTTTTTTCGCAGTCGGGCTGTGACCACGCCCAGAGTCAGATAGGCGACAAAGTTTGCGACCAGTATCCACATGACCGCGAAGTGCCACAGCAGTGCGCCACCGAGCCAGCCACCCAGCGCGATGGACGCTGGAAACCGGATCGCCAGGAAGATGGGCGACGCCTCATAAACTTGCCAGCCACTCAGGCACATGGCGATGACAGCGGCCGCATTGATCCAGTGGAAGATGCGGACCCATACGGGATGTATCGTTGTGTGCGTCAAGGCGACCTCACTGTCGACGGTATTGAAAGTGGAAGGCATGTCCTGCGACTGTTGGCGGCGAGGGGAAACAACTGCGCATCGCGGGCCTGTCCGCGCAGCCCCACCTCGAATCCGGACGCGTAAAAGATTTACCACGTTGCCCGGTCACCGTTTGGATCCGGGTGTCTTGGCCGCCGGCAAGAGTCGCATGCGAGGACGCACAACGGTATCGGACAAATGACCGACCCGGGTGCCCTCTACCCGGACGCTCAAGGCAGCGCGCAAGCGCGCAGGCGATCGATCATACTGGCGCGCAGATCTCACCTCGCGACCGGAACGACGGCTTGCGGACCTCTGCTCAAGGCTCTTCGGCTTGTTCATCGCCGACTCCCCACCGGACAACAATCATCGAGGCGAGATAGCTGCAATCGCCATCTCGCTCTGGTGCAAATGGCGCTGGCGAATCGGTTAGAGTGTCGGGCTGAACGAGTAGAGAGCTGACGATGAGCGAGCCGGAGAGCCTTGAGGAACTGTTCGCAGGCCGTCACTTCGATCGCTAGGTGATTATTCGGTGTGTTCGCTGGTACTTGCGTACAAGCTCAGTCTGCGCGATCTTGTGGCGATAATGGCAGAGCGGGGTTTGTCGCTGGCACACACGACGATCCTGCGCTGGGTGCGACGTTATACGCCGGAGTTCGTCAAACGCTGGAACCGGTTTGGCACGCCGACGGTACGATCATGGCGCGTCGATGAAACGTACCTGAAGATCCGCGGTAGGTGTGTCTATCTCTACCGGGCGGTGGATCGGGCCGGCCAGACAGTTGACTTCATGCTCCGTGCAAAGCGCGACGTGAAGGCGGCCAAAGCCTTTTTCAGGAAAGCCCTCAAGCATCGGGGCCAACCACCGAAGACCATTAAGCTGGATGGCTATGCCGCCTCTCACCGCGCCGCGCGCGAGATGAAGGGCGACGGCCTGACACCTGTAGACACAAAGGTTCGATCCTCGAAAATCTCAATAATCTGATCGAGCAGGACCATCGCAACATCAAGTCCCGGACAAATGTCATGCTTGGTTTCAAACGTTTCAGGAGCGCAGCGATCACCTTGGCCGGCATTGAATTGATGCAACACATTCGCAAAGACCAGTTCAATCTCGCGAAGCCCGGCCTCAAAAAATTCGCATCACCCGTGGTTTGGAATGCGGTGCTGTCAGTTCAATAAGCCATCCTTACCTGCAGAAAACAATCGACCCTAACGATTATTTGCACCAGCCCCCCCGCCACGCGCTGGCCGGCACCGATCTTGGCCCGCGCCTGCAAGGCCACCATCCGTGTCGAGCGGCTCAACATCGCCGCGGTCGTCGTGCGAGAGAGCCGGGCGCGGGGTTCGCCGTCGTTCAGCCGGTTGCGGCTGTTGGCTACAGAGTGGGAACAGTGCCACCGTCGATCCGATACTCGGACCCCGCGATCGAAGCGGATCGCGGGGACGCCAGGAAAGCGATCAAATCGGCAACCTCGTGTGGTGTGGCGGGCCGGCCCACTGGGATTCCTCCCAGCCAATCCATCACAATCTTCTTGCCGCCCTCGTAGTCCGTTCCGGCCTGTGCAGCCATCCGCTCGGCAAACGCTACGGAAGCCTCCGTCTCGATCCAGCCCGGCGCAACGCTCAGCACCCGAACTCCCTTTGGCGTCACCTCTCGTGCCAGCGATTTGCTGTAGGTGGTGAGGGCTCCCTTGGCTGCGGCGTAGGCCGTAGTGGACTCGGGCAGAGGCAGCACGCGCTGGATGGAGCTGACATGGATGATGACCCCCGAGCCTTGAGCCAGCATCGCCGGCAGCAGCGCACGATCCAGACGTACGGCAGGCATCAGGTTCAGGTTCAACTCGGCGAACCAGTGTTCATCGCTGATCGCAGAGAAACCGCCGACGGGAGTCTTCGAGCCGCCGAGCACATTGATCAAGATGTCGACGCCGCCCCAATCCTGCAGGATAGTCTGGGCAAGGTGACTCGTCCCTTCTGCCGTCGACAGGTCGGCAGCTACGTAGGTGACGGCCGCCACCGGCTGCGCTGGCACAGTGCGCGCGGATGTCATCACCCGAGCGCCGGCCTCCGCAAGGGTTTTCACGACGGCAGCGCCCAAGCCCAGCGTGCCGCCGGTGACCACTGCCCGCAGGCCATCCAAGCGAAGGTCGAAGCTCATACCGTGATTTCCAGCGATGCGATCAGGCCGCGTTCCAGACGAAAGCGGTAGGACAGAACGATCGGGCTGCCAGGGAAGTTGCCGGTGACCTTGGCGCGGACGAGGTGGAAGCCGTCCTCCCGCTCAATGGCGAACGGCACGCTCGTCGCGCTGTACTTAGCCGATGCCTCGGCCATGAAGGCCTTGATGGCGTTGATGCCCGTATGGGTGAGACCGTCGGCCTTCATCACGGCCTGCGCCATGAAGCAGTGCGTCAAGGCTTCAGGGCTGTGTTCGGCCGCGAAGTACGCGGCAATTGGCTCAGGAAGGGGCAAGGTGTTCAAGGCTTCGGCTCCATGGGTGAGTAAAGGCCTCAGGATGCACGCCGAACTGAATTTAGAGAATATCCTATAATTTTGATAGGTTGTGTAGAAAGGAATACATAATGCGTGGATCCGACTTTGCCGAGCTGAAGGCATTCGTGGCCGTCGTGGAGCGTCAGAGCTTCGCACGGGCCGCAGAGCATCTGGGCCTGTCGCCTTCGGCACTCAGCCAGACTATCCGTCAGCTCGAAGGCCGCATCGGCGCACGTCTTTTGAATCGCACGACGCGAAGCGTCGCGCCATCGACAAGTGGCGAGCTGCTGTACAGACGTATAGCTCCACTGTTTCGAGAGATGGCTGTTGCAGTCGCTGAGGCCAGTGAGGCGACAGGACAGATGCGCGGCACGCTTCGCATCAACACGCTGGGGATCGCAGCGAGAACCATCATTGCGCCCCGGCTTTCACGCTTCCATCAAACACACCCTGACGTGGTTCTCGACATCGTGGTCGACGACGCGCTGGCCGATATCGTTGTTGACCGCTTTGACGCGGGCATCCGCGTAGGTAACCGCCTCGAGAAAGACATGGTGGCCGTCCGCCTCACGCCGGATCTGAACATGGTTGCCGTGGCGTCCCCAGACTACCTCGCGCGTCGAGGAACACCCAACTCACCTGCCGATTTGCATAACCATACATGCATCAACTGGCGGCTCCAGATGGACGGCAGGCACTATCGATGGGAGTTTAAGAAGCGGGGGCAGCGGCTTGAAGTGGCGGTGGATGGCCCCGTCGTCACCAATCATGCTGACATCGGCGTCGCTGCCGCGGTGAACGGGCTCGGCATTGCCTATCACTTTGAACGAGATGGCGTGGGTGAGCTTTTGGCCCAGGGACGGCTAGTCCAAGTCCTCGCGGACTGGTCAATTTCGCGCCCGGGGCTGTTCCTCTACTATCCGAACAGGCAGCATCGCCCAGCCCTCCTCGGTGCGTTCATCGACTGTCTATTGGATCGAAAACCGTTCGATCGGCCCTAGGCCCTAGGGAGGTGTCGAAGAGCGACGACGTGTCAAGACTTGAACTGTGCACAGACTCGCGCCAAGACACCCGATCTTCCTCCAAGCCTCACTTCACTGGTGGCTTGGGCGTTACCTGCCCTCCCCTCTTGAAACCACGATCTCAGGCTATGAAGGCCTCCAACACGTGCGCGATGGTTCTGGTGCAAATAAGCTCGGCGAATCGGTTAATGTATTCAGCCCAACAATCTGGTGGTCGGTGATGAGCAAGCGCAATGGCCTGGAGGCGTTCTTTGATGGGCGGCATTTTGATCGGGAGATCATCATTCTCCGCGTGCGCTGGTACCTTCGCTACAAGCTCAGTCTTCTGCGCGATCTGGTCGAGATGATGGCCGAGCGCGGCTTGTCGCTGGTGCACACCATGATTATGCGTTGGGTGAAGCGCTTCACGCCGGAGTTCGTCAAGCGCTGGAATCGTTTTGGCATACCCACAGGGCGGTCATGGCGTGTTGACGAAAACTACCTTAAGGTTCGTGGAAAATGGGTTTATCTGTATCGTGCGGTAGATCGAGCCGGCCAGACGGTAGACTTCATGCTCAGAGCGAAGCGCGACGTGACCGCGGCCAAAGCCTTTTTCAGCAAGGCAATCAAACATCAGGGCCAGCCGCCGGAGACGATCACGCTCGATGGATATGCCGCCTCGCACCGCGCTGTGGGCGAGATGAAGGCCGACGGCTTGCTGCCTGAGGACACGAATATCCGGTCTTCGAAGTACCTGAACAATTTGATCGAGCAGGACCATCGAAACATCAAGTCCAGAACGAATGTGATGCTCGGCTTCAAACGACTCAGGAATGCCATGACCACGATTTCAGGCATCGAATTGATGCATCGCATTCGCAAGGGGCAGTTCAACTTCTCCATGCTCGGGCTTAAAGATCCCGCTGCGCTCGCTGTCTGGAATACCGTTCTGTTCAATCGATAAGGTATCCAGATCGATAGAAAAAAACTCAGCCCTGACTAGCCATTTGCGCCAGAGCCTCGGCAAGTATCACAGGCAGCAGTGTCTCGAGTTCAGCCGCGCTCTTCATGGCTCGTCGGTAGCAGGTGAGGCGCGCAACGTGCCGGCGCAACCATCAACTTCGTGCTGCAGTCACAAATTTTCCCGCCGCACGATTTTGGTCGGGTTAATGATTGCAATCGGTCCGCCGCGTGCTGGTCAACGCTGGATGTGCGCACAAGAACTACTGTTCGACAGGATCTGCAACTTGCGCTTCGGCGCATCGCGCTTAACGCAGTACATCGACCACCTGCGCGACAGCTTTCGCTCCTTTTAGCTTAGCTAAACATACAGCCGCACGCGGCAGCGCGGCGGCGATCTTCTGCTCATTTGCTAACCGGCCGTCGCGAGTTGAAACTACGCGTTCAACATAGATGTCCCAAACAAGCGTTCGATACGCATAGACATTTATTGACGAGGGCAAGTCGGTCATTCAGCCCAGCCGATCGCCGCGCGAACTAACACTGCCGCCCCGCGCGGGCGCGTCTAACGCTGTCGCTGTGCGGGTTAATCCCGCCGCCTAGCAACGTTCGCCCAAGCGTACCTTCGTAGTTCCTCGCATCAACCTTCGCGAAACAGAAAGCTATATGCGTTCAACGCCGGCACGCCGCCAAGATGCGCATACAGCACTTTCGAGCCTTCAGGGAACTCACCACGTCTCACTTTATCGATCATGCCGTGCATGGACTTGCCTTCGTAGACGGGGTCGGTCAACACACCTTCCAGCTTTGCGCACAGGCGGATAGCCTCAAGGGTGCCTTCGTTAGGCAAGCCGTATTCGGGACCGCCATACCTTTCGTCCAGCACGATATCGTTCGACGTAATGTCACGTCCCAGTTCTACTTGTTCGGCCGTGTGCCGCGCGATCCGGTGAATCTGCTCACGGGTTTTTTCAGGCTTCGCCGATGCGTCTATACCAATCACGCGATCCGCGCGTCCGTCCGCCGCAAAACCCACGACCATGCCGGCCTGCGTGCTGCCCGTGACCGAACAGACCACCACGTAGTCGAACTTGAAACCAAGCTCCGCCTCCTGCTGGCGCACTTCTTCCGCAAAACCCACGAAGCCCAGGCCACCTAGCGGATGGTCGGAACAACCTGCCGGAATCGCGTAAGGCTTGCCGCCGGCCTGGCGCACGCTTTCCAGCGCGTCTTCCCAGCTCTTGCGGAAGCCGATGTCGAAACCATCCGCAACCAGGCGTACATCGGCGCCCATGATGCGCGACATCTGGATATTGCCAACTCGGTCATACACGGCGTCCGAGTAGTTCACCCAGTTCTCCTGCACCAGCACGCACTTCATGCCCAAGTGAGCGGCAACGGCTGCGACCTGACGCGTCTGGTTCGACTGAATCCCGCCGATAGAAACCAGCGTGTCGCAGCCTTGTGCGATCGCTTCCGGAATCAGGTATTCGAGCTTGCGCGTTTTATTACCCCCGAATGCGAGGCCGCTGTTGCAGTCTTCGCGCTTGGCATAGAGCTCGACCTTGCCGCCAAGATGTTCTGACAGCCGTGCGAGCGGCTGGATCGGCGTCGGCCCGAATGTGAGCGCGTGGCGAGGAAATTTCTTTAGGTTCATGTATCGCTCCGGTGATCAACCAAGTCGTCGCATAGCTTGCGTCGATGAGAAGTATGGTAAAAAACTTTGCCGGAATTTGGGTTGCGAATATATTGTTGTTTGTTTAATTCTCATTGAATGAATGTCTGGCTAACGTAATTACTGTGCGGAGAAATAGTGATGAGCGCAACAAAAGTTCGCACCGACGCGCGTGGGAGCGATCATCCGGGCGTTGAATTGGACCGCGTCGACCGCGCGATCCTCAAGCTGCTTCAGCGCGACGCATCCATATCAAATGTTGCGCTTGCGGCCAAGGTGAACCTGAGCGCGCCAGCGTGCTTACGCCGTGTGGACCGGCTTAAACAAGCAGGTCTGATTCGGGGAATCGTGGCGTTGCTGGAGCCAAAGAAGCTCAACGCAGGCATGATGATCATCATCGGCGTAGTGCTGGATCGCTCTACGCCTGAGTCCTTCGCCGCATTCGAAAAAGCCGCGCAGAAGGTTTCGGGATGCATGGAGTGTCACATTGTGACGGGTGAGTTCGACTGCTTCATGCTGGTACGCACGCGCGACAGCGAGAGCTTTAACCGCCTGCATGCCGAACAGTTGTTGTACTTGCCCGGTGTCCGGCAGGTCAGGACCTTCATGGTCCTGAAGGAAATCCTATCGACAACCAGTTTCCCCATCTAGCGTAAAGCAAACGTTCATCGTGTATCGAAAGCGGGCAACACTGCGCCGGATCGCGATGCTGCGGACCAAGCTCGATGGGCGGCCCTCAAAGCATCCATTACCAAAAATTCGGGCTACTCACGGCAGCTGCCTTATAGGTTATCCCTACCTCCATGTCACGCATGTTATCGAATGAGCACTTCAGCGTTCGACGTTTGCAGCCGTATACCTTAAGGAACGAACAGCGGCAGTCGGCATTTTCGGCGGCTATCTGACTATTTAGTTACTGAGCAAACTGATTATGCCAACATTTATTTCCAATTTGCCCATTGCCAAGCGACTGGGCGCGGGCTTTGTTCTGGTGTTGATCATGTCGATGATCAGCATTGTCATAGGGCTTGCGCGCCTGTCGTCAGTGGCGCGAGCAACCCGCGATCTAGTTGCCAACCCAATACGGACCGAACGGCTTGTCAACGACTGGTCGCGCAATATCAATACCGCCGTCACCCGCACCACCGCGATTGCCAAGAGCACCGACCCAGGTCTTGCCAGTTACTTCGTGGAAGAAGCAAAGGCTTCGTCCAAGGTTTCAGGGGCATTGCAAAATTCGATAGAAGTCTTGATGACCTCTGAAGAGGAAAAGACATTGTTTGCCGCGATTGGCGAACAACGCAAAATCTTTCTCGCTACCCGCGACCAGATCTATGCGCTGAAAAAGGCAGGCAAAGCCGAGGAGGCGAACCAGTTGCTGGAGCAACAGTTTATCCCGGCCGCCAGGCTCTTTGTGGCGAAGGTTGACGCGTTAGTGAAGCAGCAGCGCGATGAAATTGACAGGGTGGCCACGCGGATCCAGGCCAACTACGAATTCAGCCGCACGCTGATGATCGCTCTTGGAGTGGTCAGCCTGCTGCTGAGCATGGTGTGTGCGTGGCTGATCTCCGGCAGTATCACCAGGCCACTGGTAAGAGCCACCGGGGTGGCCCGCCAGGTCGCTGAAGGCGATTTGACCGCCCGTATCGATAACAGCGGTGCCGACGAAGTCGGTCAGTTGCTCAACAGCCTCAGAGACATGCAAACCAGCCTCGTGCGAGTTGTCTCCAACGTCCGTTCCGGCTCAGAAACCGTGGCCACCGCCAGTGCCGAAATTGCCCAGGGCAACGATGATCTCAGCGCCCGCACTGAAAGCCAGGCCAGCGCCCTGGAAGAAACCGCCGCCGCCATGGAACAGCTCAGTTCCACCGTGCGCCAAAACGCCGACAATGCCCGCCAGGCAAACCAGTTGGCCATGAACACATCTGAAGTCGCCATCCAGTGTGGCCAAGTCGTCAATCAGGTCGTTGATACCATGAAAGGTATCAACGACAGTTCCAGCAAAATCTCCGACATCATTGGCGTCATCGACGGCATCGCCTTTCAGACCAACATCCTCGCTTTGAACGCCGCGGTGGAATCCGCCCGTGCCGGTGAACAGGGCCGCGGCTTCGCGGTAGTGGCCAATGAAGTACGCAGTCTGGCCGCACGTTCGGCCGACGCGGCCAAGGAAATCAAAAAGCTCATCAGCGCAAGCGTGGAGCGCGTGGCCGAAGGCTCGGCCCAGGTCGAACAAGCCGGTCTCACCATGACTGAAGTCGTCCGCTCCATTCGCCGCGTCACCGCCACCATGGGTGAAATAGATGCCGCGAGCAACGAACAATCCCTGGGCGTGGCGCAGATCGGCGAAGCGGTCACCCAGATGGACGAGGCCACTCAGCAAAACGCGGCTCTCGTAGAAGAAATGGCCGCCGCGGCCAATAGCCTGCGCAACCAGTCACACGAACTCGTACAGGTCGTCTCGATCTTCAAGCTCAGCAGCGCAGATGTTGCCACGTCGCTGGGTTGAGCGAAATGCGATGACCGTTTCGAGCGCACTGTGATTTCGCCTGAACGGCGAGCGATACATTCGGGATCGCCCCATCCTTCCGGGGCTGGCGGAGAGTCTCTCGATCGACACCGTTGGTCAGGTACACGGGCGGCGTCGGTTCGGTCGATCTGTGCATCTTTTTATTGTGCGAATATTCATTTACACAAAATTTTCGTACATTGCGGGCTCGGCGATATGTCCTAAAGTAAATTTCTAGTATTTTCTTCGCAATGAGATTTCTCGAAAAGTTCTTTACAATTTGGTTCAGAGATGCGCCGTACAGCAACTATCTTCCCTTTTAAGCTGCGAGCGAAAGTCATCGACATGTCGAGAATTCGAACCATGAGTCTCAGATGCTTCCCTCGCTACCTACTTGCTTTCGGCCCTCCATCAATTCATCCCTAATACGGCTGAATGCGCACCTTGCGGGCGAAGTCCAGTGTTCGCAAAGTGTGGGGAACGCTACGCGGCGATGAACGCAAGTCTACTGATCGGCCCATTGTTAATCGCCTTTAGCTTGCGAGGCGTTTTAAAAATAGCTTAGCCTTTCCGGAGGGTGCAATGGGTAGCCTCGATTCGCATGATATGTCGAGCGTGAATTGGGATTGGATACTACCGGCATCGGAATTTACGCAACTGTGCATCGTCGTTGACCAGAGCATTCCGACTCCGGCTGCTCAGGCGCTGGCGAAGCGTTTCTCCGCAGTGCCTCAAGTCTCGCTGCTGCGAATTCCCGAGCCTGCACATCTGCATCGAGAATGGAGTAAATACAGCGAGCACCAGACATCCGCCGTGGCCACGGTGACAGGGGACGCCGCCAAATCGATGCGACCGTTATCCCGAGCAGTAAAACTGTTGCTATGGTCCAGTGCGCCGGAAGAGCTGGATTGGCTCGGCGGTATTTACGGGCAGCCTGTCTTGCACACGCGTTATCGAATAGATACGGACGAGGCGTCGGCTATTCGGTTCGGAATCGAACGAGTCTTTGCTGTTCTCCGCGAAGTCGTAAAGTGCAATGTAGCGACCGGTTATTAACCACATCGGACGTATCAACAGCAGGTTCGTTGCTAAGCGCTGACTGCTCCGCCCGAAGCGTTTTCAAGCTCCTCGACGAGCATCGTACTGAATGTTTCGAGCGCGCCCGACAGGAATCTTCCGCGTAGCGATTGCAACTGGACACTGCGCAGTTGCATGGCCGGATGATCGACTGGAATCGCGATCAGTCCGTCCATTTCAAGGCGAGCTTTAACGGTCAGGAGGCTCGTTAGCGAAATGGCGCCAGCCAGTTGGGTAAATACGTACAGCATGCCGGTATTGTTGCAGGTCAATATCGGATCGAATCTCAACCCTTCCAGAATCGATGTCATTTCGAAAATCTGCCGGATCGTGGTGTCCTGGTCCGGCAGTGCAATCGGAAATGAATGAAGGTCGGCAAGGGAAACCCGCGCCATGTCAGCGAGGGCATGAGAGCGCGGCATGAGCGCGTAGATAGGCGCCTGTCTGGAATGCAGGACGACGATATCCTCGTCCCTGCTAACGCTGAAAGTGAGTCCGAGATCCACTTTCCCACTGCCGACAAGCATGGTCACTTCTTTCGGTGCGACCACCGAGACCTCGAAACGCGTTCCGGGAGACTGCTCGGAAAACGACGCGATAGTCCGCGGCACCACGTCGCGTGCGAATGCTTCAGACACGGCGATCTTGATTACGCTTCGATCGAACGTATAAAGCGCATGGATTTCGTCCAGCACCTGCTTCTCTTCCAGCAAAGTTCGGCGCACGTAGTTTGCAAGCAACCGCCCCGCCGGATTAAGCACCATTCCGCGCGGCTGCCGGTCGAACAGCTTGCTCCCGACCTCCTCCTCGAGCCTTGCGATCTGACGGCTGAGAGCGGAAATGGTGACATGCATCTGCTCGGATGCTTCCGCAAGCGAACGCGTGTTGGCGACGGATAGAAAGTAGCGCATCGGTGTACTGAGCATGATCGTGGTGGCGCATTTGAAAATTAAGAAACGGGACCCTGCAAATAAGTCAATTGCGATGCAAGTTTTGTCTTCGTACGCTGCTCTGGTCAATCGGAAGTCTAGAGTCGAGAAACGGAGGTCCATCATGACACGCAGTAAATGCATCGGCAACGCCGCCTCCTGCTTCGATTCCGGAAGATTTCTCGCAGATCTGGATCGCCGGGTTCGCATGCGCACCGAAAGTCAATGCGCCTCGGGAATGCCTGTTCTCCATGAATATTTGCGCGATGAGATACTGCCGCGTATCGAACCGCTCGGATTCAGCGGCGTGGTGCTCGCCAATCCCGTCGAAGGCGGCGGTCCAATGTTACTTGGCAGCCGTATCGAGGATCCGTCGCTGCCTACAGTCTTGCTCTACGGACACGCGGACGTAGTCAGAGGCCAGGATGATCAATGGGAGCCAGGACTTTCGCCGTGGTGCGTGACAGTGAAAGGCGATCGTTGGTACGGCCGCGGCACTGCGGACAACAAAGGACAGCATTCGATCAACCTGGCCGCGCTTGAGACGGTTTTGCAGGCACGTGGCGGGAGACTCGGCTTCAACGTCAAGCTGCTGATGGAGACCGGTGAGGAAACCGGCTCGCCGGGGCTGGACCAGTTTTGCGAGCGCTACCGTGACGCGCTCGCGTCTGATCTACTCATCGCGTCGGATGGCCCCAGGGCCCAGGCGGACCGGCCGTGCATTTTTCTAGGCTCGCGCGGCCTTGTTAACTTCACGCTCTCGCTGCAACTGCGCGATGGTGCGCATCACTCAGGCAACTGGGGCGGTTTGCTGCGCAATCCGGGAACCGTGCTCGCTAACGCGCTGTCCGCATTGGTGGATGCACGCGGCAGGATACTGGTCGATGCGTTGCGTCCGCAGTGTATACCGGAGGCGGTGCGCACTTCGTTGCGCGACATAGCCGTGGGCGGCGGCCCGGGTGATCCCGTCGTCGATACGGACTGGGGAGAAATCACACTGAGCCCGTCCGAACGAGTTTATGGTTGGAATACGCTTGAAGTGCTGGCTTTCACGACTGGCAATCCAACCAATCCCGTGGGAGCCATTCCGCCCACGGCACGCGCCCATTGCCAGCTTCGATATGTGGTCGGCACGCAGTGCGACGACGTCGAGGCGATCGTACGTCGCCACCTGGACGACCACGGCTTCAACTGCGTGTCGGTCGAAGTCGGCGATCGCATGGCCGCTACGCGTCTATCTCCGGATGACGCGTGGGTCAACTGGGCGATCGACTCGATTCAGGCAACGACCGGCAAGAAGGTGGACCTGTTACCTAACCTCGGCGGCTCAATACCCAACAGCGCGTTTGCCGATGTTCTCGGCTTACCAACGCTCTGGATTCCCCATTCGTATGGCGCTTGCTGCCAGCACGCCCCCAATGAACACTTGCTCGGCAGCGTTGCCCGAGAAGCACTGCAAATGATGGCTGGTTTGTTTTGGGACCTCGGCGAAGACGGTGCCGACATTCTTGCCCGGAGGTTATGACAGTAAACGATCGATGGACTGGTCTGAGCTCGCGCCGTCGAACGGGCAAATCGATTTCTCTATATGGAGCATGTCATGGATACACCCGCAAGCGTGAGCACCAGCTTTCTTTCTCAGCCGACGAAAACCAGGTTTTACCTAACCATATTTGCTGCAACTATCGGAAACGCTTTGGAATGGTTTGATATCCTGATTTATGGATTCTTTGCGACGACAATTGCAAAGACGTTTTTTCCGGCATCCAGTTCGTCACTATCGCTGCTGGTTACGCTTGGTACTTTCGGCATTTCTTATCTTGTTCGACCCATTGGCGCGCTGGCACTTGGTTCCTACGCCGACCGGCACGGTCGAAAAGCGTCGATGCTGGTATCGATCACGATGATGATGATCGGCACACTGACCATCGCCGTCATGCCAGGATACGCAGCAATTGGCGTGGCCGCACCTATCGCTGTGCTTGCTGCCCGTCTGCTGCAGGGCTTTTCCGCGGGAGGCGAGTTTGGAAGTACAACCGCGTTTCTGGTCGAGCAGGCGCCGCACCGAAGCGGCTTTATGGCGAGCTTCCAGTTCGCGAGTCAAGGGCTAAGCTACCTACTGGCTGCGGGGTTCGGCGCGGTGCTGACCAGCACCCTGGACACGGCCTCCATGGAATCATGGGGCTGGCGTGTTCCGTTTTTCTTTGGAATTCTGATCGGTCCAGTCGGACTATACCTTCGCAGGCAGTTGAAGGACGAGCATAGCCTGGACAAATCGCCTGTTTCCCATACGCCTGTCAGGACCGTTCTAGCGCATCAGAAGCTGCGTATGCTGCTCTCGATCGGCGTGTTGGCCGCCTCGACCGGCACGAGCTACGTAATTCTTTATATCCCGACCTATGCGGTCAAGCAACTCCACATGCCATCGTCGTTCGGATTCACAGCGACTGTCTTGACAGGTGCAATTCTGATGCTCGTACCGCCATTTGTTGGCGTTCTCTCCGATCGGGTGGGCCGAATCCGCTTGATGGCGGCCTCTGGCGTAATCTTCACGCTGTCAATTTACCCGGTGTTTGACGCATTGATCCGTCATCCGACCTTGGGCGCGTTAATGGCAATGATGGCGTGGGTCGGTTTGCTGAAAGGCGTATATTTTGGTGCTCTGCCCGCATTGATGTCTGACGCCTTTCCTAAAGAAACACGCGCGACCGGTATGGCAGTCAGCTACAACATCGGTGTAACGGTCTTCGGCGGGTTCGCGCCATTAATCGTTGATTCTCTAATTCAACTCACCGGCAACAAGCTTTCACCTGCCTTTTATCTGGCATTTCTCGGCGTAGTGAGTCTAGCGGCATTGTGGAAATGCAAAACCGTGTTGCGGTTGCGCTAAATCCGGCATCCTGCGAATTGACTTGCATGCTCACAGGGGCGATGCACCCGCCTTTTAAGCATGATTCGACTCGACGACGACCGCCCGCTTCTCGCTGACCTCGGAAATTGGGTTGCCGGCAATGAAACGATGCATGTGATTCGCGCATCGGCGCAGTACACGCCGGCGAAAGTGCGCGCGTTCATCGACTGGATGGCGGAGGTATTTGCGGATCCGCCGTGGATTGGCGGTAGGCGTGAGCGACGCTGACGCGATTGACGTAGCCGCCGCGGGCAGCGCCGCCTCACAGCGCAAGTTCTGCTTAACTCTCCGTCAAGCAGCATTTCAACGCACATTGCCGCGATGGCACGCTCAAGATCTGCTTTAAACCGACGCCTGACCCGCTCGCCTAAAAAAGATCCTCATGCCGGCAATTGACGAGGATTTCCGCGACGCTCGCCGAGTTCGGCAGTTCAATCGTATTAGCGACAATGCGTGCCAAATCTTCCGGTTGTGTCATGGCTTCGGGCGCCAGGTCGGCGATCCCCGCCGCCATTTCCGTGTTCACGAAACCCGGGCAGATCGCGGTCGCACGAATGCCGTCGTCCCAGCCCGCGCGCCTGACCGCGTGGTTGAGCGCGATCACCGCATGCTTCGACATTTGATAACCAGCGTTGAGGTTCTTCACACGCTTGCCCGACAACGACGCGATCTGCACCACGCGAGCCGCGCCGGCGCGACGTAAATGCGGCAACGCCGCCTGAATCAGACGGTACGGCGCCTTCACGTTGATATCCAGCGTTTCTTCAAGCATCTCGTCGGTGCCGTCTTCGAGACCGACGGGTTTGCAAATGCCCGCATTGCTGACCAGCACGTCGATGCGGCCGAACGCTTCGACGGTCGCCGCCACCCAGCGGCGCCCCGCCTGCGGATCACGCGCTTCGTAAGCGCAGACGAACGCGTCGAAACGGTTCGCGAGCGAGGCCGGATCGCGTGCGCCCAGCGACAAACGATAGCCGCGCCGCGCCAGTTCTTTCGCGATCTCGAGGCCGATGCCGCGACTCGCGCCGGAAATCATCGCTACCTTTTGCACGGTTTGCATGGCTGCTCCCTAGAAGCCCGCGTCGATCACGATTTTCGTGCCGTCGCTGAAGCGGTTCAGACGAAATGCGTGAGGATTCACGAGCGGCGTGTCGTTGGTGACGAGGTCCGCCATCAGTTGGCCCGCCGCCGGGCCGATGCCGAAACCGTGGCCCGAAAAGCCAGTGCCGATAAAGAGCCCCGGCACGGCGTCCACGCCGGAGATCACGGGAATGGCATCCGGTGTGACATCCATATAGCCGGCCCAACGCTGCGCAATACGCGCGCCGGCAAGGTGCGGAAACACCTTGACGAACTCATGCAGGCCGCCGTCCACATAAGCGGCGATCGGCTCGGGATCTAGCGTGCGTGTCTGTTCGAAAACAGTGGGCCGATCGAGCGCCCAATGACGCGGACGACGCAATTCGTCAAAAAAGCGCGCGCCGATGCCGATCCGCAGCGAACCCAACTGGCTCTTCAACGCCTCGATGTATTGGAAAAACAGGCGGAAACTGTCGGGCGTCAGATCGCTATAGGTGCGAAAGCCGTGTGCCACCGTATAGCCGCCGTCCGCGCGCTTGCGAAACGCGAAATGCTTGTTGCTGGCGCTGCACGTGGGGCCGCCCGCAATCGGTTCCGTACGCAGCACCGACGCACGCACGAGCAGTTGCGGCAGATCCACGTCGAGATTGCCGCAGAACAGCCGCGACCACGCGCCGCCTGCCACCACCACGCTCTGACAACGAATCGTGCCGTGCTCGGTGACGACCGCGCTGACCCGTCCGCCGCTGGTTTCGATGCCGCGCGCGGCACAGGGCGTGAGAATCCTGACGCCGCGTTTGCGCAACGCATTGGCGATGGCAGGCGCGGCCTTTTGCGGCTCGGCACGGCCGTCGCCGGGCGTATATAAACCGCCCTTGAATGCTCTTGCCGCACCCGGCAACAACGCGGCAACCTCTTTCGAGTCCACCAGCCGCGTGTCGAACGCGTTGCCCGCTATGCCCCGAGCGTCGTCCAGCCACGTACGATGACCTTCCATGACCTTGTCGTCCTCGGTCATATAAAGGATGCCGCACTGGTTGAAGCCGGTTTCGATGCCGAGCGTTTCGTCGATCTTGCGCCACAGTTTCAGGCTTTCAATGCTCAGTTCGAACTCGCGCATGTCGCGGTGCGTCACGCGCACCCATCCCCAGTTGCGGCTGGACTGCTCGCCCGCGATATGGCCTTTCTCGCAGAGCGCCACGCGCAAGCCCTTATTGCTGAGAGACAGCGCGGTGCTCACGCCGATAATCCCGCCGCCGATCACGACGACATCCACTTCCGCGGGTACGTTCGTGTCGTCGGCGACGACGTCGACTTGTGGTCCCATATTATTTTGCTGCCCTGCCGATAGCGGTTATTGAGGTTGTTTGGCGATGCTGGCATTAGGTGTTTCGGTTTCGGCGGCCTGCGCCTTTCGCTGTTTGCGGCGCGTGCTGCCTTGACGGGGATTCGCGAAGCGATTGGTCCAGCGGTCGATGTGATTGATCGCGTGCGTCAACGGCACGGTAATCAACAGATAGACCGCGCCAGCGGCCACTAGCGGCGATAGATTGGCGACATTCACCGACGTGTTCTGCCCGATGGTGAACAGATCGCGCTGCGATGTCAGCAAACCGAGAAAGTAGACGAGACTCGAATCCTTCACGATGGAAATGAACTGGTTGGCGAGCGCCGGCAGAACGCGCCGGATGCCCTGCGGCACGATCACGTGACGCATGCTGCTCCAGTACGTCATGCCCAACGCCTGACAGGCGGAGAGCTGGCCGCGCCCGACGCTTTGAATGCCCGAACGGAAAATCTCCGCGATATAGGCCGACGAAATCAGGCCCAGCGCGACGATGGCGAGCGGATAAGGATTGGGCCCGAAAATCGCCAGGCCCACCGGCGCCAGACCCTGGCCCACCAGCAGAATGACCAATGCCGCGGGCAGACCGCGGAACACGTCGATGAATACCTGCGCGGGCAGCATCAGCCAACGCGTGTGCGATACCGCCATCAACGCGAGAACCATGCCCGCGACAATGCCGAGCAACGTCGAAAACACCGACAGCACCAGCGTATTGACGAGACCGGTACAGAGCAGCGACGGCAGCGAGCCGATCAGCAAGGGCCAGTCGAGAAAGTTCTGCAGGAATGCATTCATGACGCGCTCCAGTCTGTGCGTCGGCGGCAAGCGCGTTGCCGTCTCGTCCACTAATCGTCCGGTTGAATCGTCAGCTCAGCTTAGCTGCCGCTTTTCATAGCATACGGCGGCAGACTGGTCGGCTTCGGATAGCCCGGGTGGAATTGCTGGTAGAGCTTGAGCCACGTGCCGTCCGCGACCAGTTCGTTGAGCGTCTTGTTCAACGCGGCTTCGAGCTTCGCGTTGCCTTTGCGGACCGGAAAACCGGCCGGCAGATTCACTGCGGAGATATCCAGCTTGTCGGCGATGTTCACTTGTGGGTACTTGCTCTGCAGCCCCGCCACCAGCGTCTTGTCGACGAAGTAGCCGTCGATGTACTTCGAGCGTAGCGACAGGAACCCCGCGTTCAGATTCGGAAAGCGCACGATCTGCGCGCCGGGCAGGTAGCTGTCCGAGTACGTGTCTTCGATGGTGCCCTGTATGACGCCGATCCGCTTGCCCTTCACCGACGCCAGATCGCTCGAAATCGGGCTGTCGGACAACGTCGCGACGCTGAGCAGTCCGGTCAGGTAGCCCTCGGAGAAATCGACCATCTTCAGGCGATCCTTGGTGATCGAGATCGACCCGGCGGCCAGATCGATCTGCTGATTCACCACGCTCGGCAGCAGGCCGCTAAAGTCTTGCGCGCGGAAATCGGCGCTCAGGCCGAGTTTGCCGGCAATCGCGCGCAGCAGTTCGACGTCGAAACCGGTCATCGTGCCGTTGTCGACGTAAGAATACGGCTTGTTGTTCGCATCCACGCCGGCAACCAGTTTGCCGGGAGTCAAGGTGCCGACGTCGTCGGCAAACGCGGGGACAGCGGCTGCGAGCGATAGCGGGACGACTATCGCAACGAGGCTTAGGAATTGGCGAAATCGCATGATGTTTGCTCCGACGAAGAGACCACGGGTGAAAAGAATGACGGCGAAATCAGTGCAAGATCCTCGAGAGAAAATCGCGTGCGCGCGCCGAGCGCGGACGGTCGAAAAATGCATCCTTCGTGCCGTCTTCGACGATGGCGCCTTGATCCATGAACACCACGCGATCGGCCACGCGCTTCGCAAAACCCATTTCGTGCGTGACGCAAAGCATCGTCATGCCCTCCTGCGCCAGTTCGGTCATGACGTCGAGCACTTCGTTCACCATTTCCGGATCGAGCGCGGAAGTGGGCTCGTCGAACAGCATCGCGACCGGATCCATCGAAAGCGCTCGCGCAATGGCGACGCGTTGTTGCTGGCCGCCCGAAAGTTGCGACGGAAACTTGTCCTCGTGAGCGCGCATGCCCACGCGTTGCAATAGCACGCGTGCCTTGTCGGTGGCTTCATCACGGCTTCTCCTCAACACGCGGGTTTGCGCGAGCATCAAGTTCTCACGGACGGTGAGATGGGGAAACAGCTCGAACTGCTGGAACACCATGCCAACGCGAGTGCGCAGCTCGGCGAGCGCGGATTTTTTCAGCGCGGACGGTTGACCGGCCACCGCGATGCCCGCCGCCACGATCGCGCCTTGCTGAACCGGTTCGAGTCCATTGACGGTCTTGATCAGCGTCGATTTGCCGGAGCCGGACGGTCCGCAGATCACGACGACTTCGCCCGCCTGAATGTGCGCCGAACAATCGCTCAGCACTCTATGTTCGCCATACCATTTCGACACGTTCTGCAGCGAAATCATCGGCGGCTCCTGGTTGACAATGACGTGCTTCATGACAGCGCGGCACGTGCGCGGCCGTCCCACAAGTCGTCGAGTTGATAAAGCGCGGTGCCGACCGGCACGACCCAACGGCTTGCGATGCCCGCGGCGCTCACCGGGAATGCGCCTTCGCCGAATGCGCCCGGCTCGGCGTCGACGCCGAGCAGGTGCCGCGCGACGCGCTGCCCGAGATAGCTCATCAGCGCGACGCCATTGCCGTTGCATCCCAGCGCATGGTAGATGCCGTCGTGCACGCCGATATGCGCGAGCCGGTCGCCAGTCATTGCCACATAGCCTTTCCATGCGTGCGTGATGCGCACGTCGCGCAGCGCCGGCCAAAGCTCGATCATCTTCGCGTACAGAATTCGCGCGGCTTCGCGTTCGCTCACTTCGCGAATCGCCGGCCGCGAGCCGAAGATCATGCGCGTGCCATCCGGCGAAGGCCGCGTGTAAAACAGATTGCGTTTCGAGTCGCTGATCATTCTGCGTCCGGGGTTGAGCGCGGCCATCAGTCCGGCGGGCAGCGACTCGGTCGCGATCTGGTAACTCGCCACCGGCAGCACACGGCGCGACAGGAACGGCAGCAGCGGACCGGTGTAGCCGTTGGTCGCGATTAGTACCTGCTTCGCGTCGATGCGGCCGCGGGCGGTATGCACGAGAAAGCCCGCGCGGTGCCGCTCGATTCGCTGCACTGCGGCGTGCGAATGCAGACTCGCGCCGCGGCGTCGCGCCAGCTGCCGCAGCGCGCGATGATATTTGGCCGTATGCAGACCGCCGTATTCGTCGACCAGAATGCCGCCGTAGTAATAGTCGGAGCCGATCAGCGCACGCTGGTCCGCGCGAGTAATCACGTGCACCGTGACGCCGGTTTTTTCGTGCAGCAGTTCACCCTGTTTGCGCAGATGCTCGAAATGCCCTTGCGTGAACGCGCCGAAGAAACGGCCGGTGATCTGCAGATCGGCGTCGAGCGCTTCGTCGGCGATGATGTGTTGCAGGTACTCGAAACTCGCCATCGACTCGTGCATCAAACGGCTCAGCCGCTCGGGAGAGACGCCTCGAATCGCGTTGGTCAGTGCGAGCTTTTGCCCGCTCGACACCATCCCGCCGCTGCGCGTACTGCCGCCCGCGCCGATTTCCGCGGCGTCGAGCACGGCTGCGCTCGCGCCCTGGCGGGCAGCCTCCGCTGCTGCCGAGAGGCCGCAGTAACCACCGCCGACGATCGCCAGATCGACACGCTCGGGCAACGGCTCGCGCGCCGTTTCGGGCGGCGCTGCATCCCACCAGTAAGGCGCAACCTTGAAATCGTCGTGGAAAAGCAGCGCGTCGGGTCGCATGGAATCTCGCGGTTGACTGTTGCGACCCAGTGTAGGTTTGCGTCGTTTATCCGGTCAAATACGGCCAAAAACGTCTGCCATTCATTTTTGATATGGCATGCTGAACGGCATGTTGTCGTAACCGGCAGGGTGAACAGCGTGAATCAGCGGCAAATAGAGGCATTCAGGCTGGTGATGCTGCGCGGGTCGATGACGGCCGCGGCCGAGGAACTCGGCACGTCGCAGCCGAGCATCAGCCGCCTGATTGCCGAACTGGAGGAATCGACCGGCCTCGCGTTGTTCACCCGTAACGGCGGGCGGATACAAGCCACGGATTCCGGCAGCGCGTTCTATCGCGAGGTGGATCGGAGTTTCGTCGGGCTGGAGAAACTTGCGCATTCGGCCCGAGAGATTCGCCAGCTCGGCACGGGACGTTTGCGGTTCGTGGCTGCGCCGGTGCTCGCGTTGTCGTTCGTGCCGGCCGTGCTCGAGCGCTTTCTCGCGGCGTATCCGCGCATTGCGGTGTCGCTGGAAATGCGCAGCGAAGGGACGATCCAGCGTTGGGCGTCGGCGGCGTATTGCGATATCGGTTTCGCCACCACCACGCCGGATGCGTTCGGCGTCACCAGCGCCGAACTCTATCGGCTGCCGGGCGTGTGCGCGCTGCCCGCCGCGCATCCGCTCGCCGCGCGCAAGCAGATTCGCGCGCACGATTTGCGCGGTCAGAGTTTGATCCTGCCGTCGTATGCCGACGACACGCGCTCGTCGCTCGACCGCGTGCTTCGGCAAGCGGAAACGAACCAGGTGCCGACTATAGAAACACCTTATGGCGCGACGATTTGCGCGATGGTGTCGCGCGGGCTGGGGGTGGGCATTGTGAATCCGCTTGCCACGCTGGACGCGAACCCGGAGCACATCGTGTTTCGTCCGTTTTCACCCGACGTGATGTTCCGTGGGTTTACCGTTTGCCCGCAACTGCAGCACACCAATCCGGTTATCGGGGCTTTTCTGGCGTTGACTGCCGAAACGATGCGCGAAATGGTCGAGCGGTTTGCACAGTAGTGCAGGGTCATCGATCTCCGAATCGTCAATGTCTTCACGGTAGCCAACCCTAAACCTGTCCGACCAAAAAATTCTCAAGAGACGCCAACACCTCATCCGGCGCATCCTCGGGCAGCAGATGGCCGCCGGGCAATCCCTTGCCCGTCACGTTAGCTGCCCATCGGGACCACGCGTCGAGGGGCAGGATGCTTCTCGCCTTCTGTTCGCTCTCGCTCCACAGTACCAGGACCGGACAGGCGAGCCTTCGGCCCGCAGCCAAATCGCTCGCGTCGTGCTCCAGGTCCTCGGAAGCAGCGGCGCGATAGTCTTCGCACATGGCGTGGCGCACCTGCGGATTCCTGAAGGCCGTTCGATAGACGTCGAGGACCAGGGGATCGATCCGCTCAAGACCGCCCGCCATCTTCGCCAGTGCGGTGTCGAGATAAGCGTCCGGATCGGCCGCAAGCATCCGCTCCGGGAGATCGCCCGGCTGTGCCAGGAAGAACCAGTGCCAGGCGTTCAACGCGAATGTCTTGTCGATAGTTGCGAATGCATCGAGCGTCGGTATCACGGTCAGCGAGGCATATGCGGCGACGCGTCGAGGATGGTCGAGCGCAAGCCGGTATCCTGCCCGAGCGCCCCGATCATGCCCGACCACTGCGAAGCGCTCGTGCCCGAGCCGGCCCATCAGCGCGACCAGCGCGTCGGCTACGCGACGTTTGCTCCATCGCGGCTGATCGTTGCGAGTGCGGCTGTCGCCGTACCCTGGCAAATCCGGCACGATGACGGTGTGCGACTTCGCGAGCGTCGGCGCAATCAATCGCCACGCGACGTGAGTTTGCGGGTACCCGTGCAAAAGCAAAACGGGCGGTCCGCTCCCGCCGATCCTGCCGCGAAACGAGACATCGTCTGCTTCGACGTCAAGCATCGCGAAGCCCGGAAAGAAGTCCTTCCCGACTTCATGCTCCATGGTTATCTCCTCGTAAAACGTGACTTCATTGCTGCGACGCCGACCTGACGAACTCGGCCAGATCGCGGTTGAAACGCTCGGCTTCCTCGATGAACGGCGCGTGCCCCGACTCCGCGTAGACCTTGCTGACGATGTGCGGATTCAGCGCGGTCGCGCGGGCCAGCGTCGCGTGGGTGTCGACCAGCGCGTCATGACCGCCGTAAATAAAAAGCAGCGGCACACGCGCCTTGCCGAGCCCCTCCGCGGCGAAGACCGTCATCGTCGGCACTTCCTTTTGCATGTCCCATGATGCCATGGCGGCGTTCGCGAGCAGCCGGTCGAACGTGTCGGCGTCAGGCCGATGGTTGAAACAAAGGCCGACGAAGGTGCGCTCACCGTCGAGATGCGTCTGCAGATCGGGAGAATTCATGTCCCGATAGACGTCGGGGTGATCGACGATCTGACCGGGAGCGAGCTCGACCACGCCATCGACATACACGGCGCCCGCGATTGCGCGATCGCCATACCTGGCGAGGTAGTTTGATATCACCACGCCACCGAGCGACCATCCGACTACGACAGGCTTGAGCGCGTGTGAACCCTGGATCACCGCTGCGAGGTCGTCCCCCCAGCGGGTTCCGTCGTGATATGGCTCCGGGCCGGGTGGCTTGTCCGACAGACCGTGGCCGCGCAGATCATACGTAATGATCCGGTATTGGCGCAATTCGGGGCTCCGCACCTGCGCGTCCCAGTTCAGGCGGCTGCCGAGCAGCCCATGCACCAGAACAATGGGCGGCCCGTTCGGGTTACCGCTTTCCTGAACCGCCAGCTTTACACCATCCGTCGATGCGACTGTATAACTGGTCGGCGCTGCGATGGCGTCGCCTGCGGACGCGAACAACGTCGCCGCCGAGAGCGCGGAAATCAGAAAGTGAGGGAACGTTCGAAAGCTCATTGCCTTTCCGTGGAGAGTGTCAGTGCGCCTAGTCTCAACCCTCACACCAATGTGAGAGTCAAGCGAATTGTGTTAGCCTGCTTTTCATGAAAGACAAGCCTCCACAGGAACTGCTAACAATCGGACAACTCTCGCAACGCACCGGCGCGAGCGTGCGGTCGGTCCGTCATTACGACGAACACGGTCTGCTCGCCTCGGTACGTGCGAACAATGGCTATCGCATGTTCCCCGAGAAGGCAGTCACGCAGGTCAAGCAGATTCAGCGCATGATCGCGACCGGTTTCACCATCGACGATATTCGCGGCTTTCCGGACTGCATGCTTCTGATCGAAGGCGCCCGCTCGTGCGACCAGATCACCGACGTCCAGCGGATACGGCTCGAAGCCATCGATCGTCAGATCGCGGACCTCGAAAAGCGTCGCGCGCGGCTCATCAAGACCTTGCTCGAAGGTGCGGTGCCGCCCGTCGACTGACTCGGACCGCGGCACACGAAAATCGCCCTCAAACGGGAACGTTGGACGCCGTTTTCTTCCTGCGAATATCCGCTCGCAGGCTGTCGTATTCCTCCTGACTGATCGGTGCTGCATCTCGCCGGCCGAGCGCGTTGACGGGCAGCCGGTAGGTTTCGCGCGCCGTCCATGCGCCTAGCGCGCCGATGCCGCAGACGGCCAGCGTGATCGTCCCCACGATCAACGGGATGTGCTGCGTGCCGGGCGGCACGGCGGCTGCGATGAACGCCGGCACGATCGCGGTAATGGCCGTGCCGATGTTCTGGCCGATCGCCATGGCGGTAACGCGGATACGCGTCGGGAACAGCTCAGGCATGAAGCTCGGATAGACCGCGTTGAAGCACTGATACACCACGCCCCACATCACGATCGCGATGACGATCGTCAGCATGGCACTGTGCAGACTGATCGCATAGAGATACGCATAAGAGAGCAGACCCGAGGCAAGCGCGCCGAATATGATGAGCGGCCGGCGTCCCCATCGATCGGACAGACTGCCTGCGAAGGGAATGAAGAACATCGCGGTCAGATTGGCGAGCAGCGGAATCCAGAGAAAGAATCCTTTCGAAAGACCGATACCGTAAGCGGGCTGTACCGCATAGGCCGCGCCGAAGATAGAAGTCACCGCGAGGATGATCGCAATCAACGCGATTTCGGCAATGCGGACGATATCCCGCCAGCCGTCGCGCAATGCTTCCTTGACGGGCGACGCGGGAATTTGCCGCTGTTGCGCTTCATCGACGAAAGCCGGTGTCTCCGACACTTTCCGCCGGATCACATAGCCGGCTACGAGCACGAGCACACTCAGCAGGAACGGTACGCGCCAACCCCACGCCAGAAACTGCTTCTCGGGGAGATAGTAGGCGAGCGGCATGAAGATGGCCGCCGCGAACACCTGGCCGGCGGTCACGCCCTGCATCGCGTAACTCGCAAAGTAGCCGCGACGGCCGAGCGGCGCATGCTCCAGCACGAGGGAACTGGAACCGGATATCTCCCCGGCGACCGCGAAACCCTGGATGAGCCGCAGGATCACGAGCAGGATCGGCGCTGCGAAACCCACTTGCGCAAATGTCGGCAGAAGACCCACAGCGAGCGTCGACAACCCCATCATGAACATGCAGGTGAGAAGCAGGTTCTTGCGGCCATGCGTATCGCCACGACGGCCGAGCACCAATGCGCCGACTGGTCGTGCGAGATAGCCGACGCCATACGTCGCGAGCGACGCGGCAATCGCAACGCGACTGTCTCTGGACGGAAAAAATAGTTGCGGAAAAACCAGCGCGGCGGCTTGCGCATAAATGAAATAGTCGTAGTACTCCAGCGCCGAGCCGATCCACGCGCTCGCGGTGGCGGTTCGTGCCTGATTACTGCTCTGCTGATGCGTTGCTGTCATTTCGTCTCCTGCATGTGTCTTGTCGGCCGTCGTGAACCGGGCTCGCGTACCGTCTGCGCTCAATACGTCGCGCGGCCGCCTGACAGGTCGAAGGTGAAGCCGGTCGTGAAGCTGCATTCGTCGCTTGCGATCCATGCCACCATGGCGGCGATTTCCGGAACGGTCAAAAACCGCCCCATCAGAATGCGCGCTTTGCTGGCCTCGATGTGCTCCTCCGTCATCTCCCGGAAAAGATCCGTTTCGGTGATCGCAGGCGCAATGCCGTTGACCGTGACGCCCGTTCCGGCCAACTCGCGCGCGATCGATTTCGTCAGACCGATGACACCCGCCTTCGCCGCGGCATAAGCGCAAATGTTCGGATGTCCTTCCTTGCCGACGATCGACGCCACGTTGACGATGCGTCCCGCGCCACGTCCGCGCATGTGCGGCACGGCGAGGCGACAGGTGTGGAAAACGCTGTTCAGATCGACGGCGAGAACGCGGTTCCATGCGTCGACCGGATAGTCCTGGATCGGCACGACCGGGCCGTTGATGCCGGCATTGTTCACGAGTATGTCGACATGACCGAACGACTCGAGCGTGACAGCGAACGCGGCCTCAACGGAACGCGCGTCGGCAAGATCGACGGCCTGAACCAGCGCCGCGAACGAGTCGCCGCTTGTTTCGAGCGATGAACAATCGACATCCCAACAGGCGATCCGGCGGCCTTCGTCCGCAAGTCGCTCTGCGATACCCCGCCCGATGCCACGCGCGGCGCCCGTCACGATGGCTGTGCGCGATTCAAATCTTCGTTGATTTATCGATTGCTTTTCCATTTCCGTTTGTTCCTGTATATAACGTAGTTCCTATCCTAGAAACGATGTTCCGGCTCGTCAACGGCAATCCCACCATTCATTCACATAGGGGAACAAACCAGGGAATGTCCCGGTTCGCGATAAAAACCGCTTGACCGCACGGCGTCACGAGTACCAACATAGAAATTGATTTCTATACGTGAACAACGAGGAGCGATACATGGAGCAGGCGATGATGGATCGATTGACGATCCGCGAGGCGATCGAAAACTGGGCGGTATGGCGAGATGCGGGAGACTGGGAGCGTTTCGCGACGCTCTGGCATCCGGACGGCCGCATGATGGCGACGTGGTTTCAGGGAAGCGGCCGTGAGTTCATCGAAGTGACGAAGGCCGGTTGGGCCAACGGCGTGAGCATCCTGCATTTTCTGGGCGGCACGTCGATCGAAGTGAGCGGCTCGCGTGCCGTCGCGCAAACCAAGATGACCATCTCGCAGCGTGGAGAAGTGGAAGACACGTTATGCGACGTCGTGTGCACCGGCCGCTTCTACGACTTCTTCGAGAAGGTCGGCGACCGATGGCTGCTGTTGCTTCGACAGCCCATCTACGAAAAGGATCGTCTGGATCCGGTCAAGCCGGACGCCCGTCCCGTTCTCGACGCGGCGCTGCTGGCCGAGTTCCCCGTTGGTTACCGGCATCTCGCCTATATGCAGACCCGAATCGGCTACAAGGTCAAACGCGACATGCCGGCATTGACGGGTCCGGAGGTAGAAGCGCTCTATGCGCGCGGCCGCCAGTATCTGCAAAACGGAGCGCTATGATGGAAGACGTCTCGCCGATGCGCTTCGATTACCGGGCGCTGCCGGCGCGCGTGCTGTTCGGCGCGGGCAGGCGTCGGGAAACGCCTGAAGTCGCCCGGCAACTGGGCTGCGCGCATCCGTTGATCGTCTGCACACCGGAGCAGAAGGATTTGGCCGATGCCATCGCGTCGTTGTTCACCGGTTCGCCGGCGCATATCTTTCCCGAGGCCGCGATGCACACGCCGTGGAACGTGACATCGCGTGCACTCGCGCTCGTGCAGGAGACCGGCGTGGCCTCCCTGATTGCTGTCGGCGGTGGTTCGGCGATAGGCCTCGCCAAAGCGCTTGCACTGCGCACCGGCCTGCCGCAAATCGCGCTGCCCACTACGTACGCCGGCTCTGAAGTCACACCAATCATCGGCGAAACGCAGGACGGCGAGAAACGTACGCGTCGTACGCTCGACGTGCTGCCGGAGGCCGTGATCTACGATGTGGAACTCACTCTGACGCTGCCCGCGCGCTTGTCGGCGACCAGCGGTCTGAACGCGATGGCTCACGCGGTGGAAGCGCTCTATTCCGTCGACGCCAATCCGGTCACGTCGATCATGGCTGAACAGGGTATCGCGGCCCTCGCCGCTGCGCTGCCCGAGATTCTCGCCAATCCCGCCAGTCTTGATGCGCGCAACCGCGCCCAGTACGGTGCGTGGTTGTGCGGAACGTGCCTCGGCTCCGTCGGCATGGCGCTGCATCACAAAGTCTGTCATGTGCTGGGCGGCACCTTCGATCTGCCGCATGCCGACACCCATGCGATCATGCTTGCGCACGTCGTTGCCTACCAGGCTGGCGCGGCGCCGCATGCAATGCGCCGCATCGCACACGCGCTTGAAGCCGACGACGCATGGTCCGGGCTGCACGCGCTCGCTGCAAGGCTGCACGTTCCCCAGTCTCTTGCGGAGATTGGCATGCCGCACGATGGCATCGGGCGCGCGGCCGATCTGGTGCTGCAACAGGCCTATGCGAACCCGCGCACGCCGGACTATGACTCGATCAGGGCAATGCTCGAAAGGGCATGGCGCGGCGCGGCACCACAACCCGATTCGCTGTGAGGAACACGCGATGCGCAATTTCGACGAAGACAACATCACTGCTGCGGTAATCGAGCGTCTCGCGGGAAGCAGGAGTGAACGCGTGCACCAGATCAGCGACGCGCTGGTTCGTCATCTGCATGCGTTCGTGAAGGAGATCGAGCCCACCGAATACGAATGGGCCGCCGCGATCCGCTTTCTCACGCAGACGGGGCAGATGTGCAGCGACACCCGGCAGGAGTTCATTCTGCTCTCCGACACGCTCGGTGTATCGATGCTGGTGGACGCGATTAATCATCGCTATCCGGGCGACGCGACGCAAACTACCGTGCTCGGTCCATTCTATGTGGAAGAAGCGGCTATTCTGCCGCTAGGCGCTTCGATCGCCGATGGCGAGCCGGGTGACCCTCTGCTGGTCGAGGGCACCGTACGCGATCTGAACGGTGAGCCGATCGCGGGCTCACTGATCGAGACGTGGCACGCGGACAGCCACGGCTTCTATGATGTGCAGAAGGCGGCGGGCAGGGAGAACCTGCACATGCGCGCGCGCTTCCTGACCGATCCGCAAGGCGCATTCTGGTATCGCTCGATCGTACCCGCGGCCTATCCGATTCCGAACGACGGCCCGGTTGGCCGCATGCTCGATGCGCAGGGGCGGCATCCGTACCGCCCGGCTCATGTGCACTTCCGTGTCAGTGCACCCGGCTTCCAGACACTCGTTACGCATGTGTTCGTGAGCGGCGACATCTACCTGGACTCGGACGTCGTGTTCGGCGTGAAGGACGCACTGATTGAACCACTGATACCTCTCGCACCGGGTCTGAGCCCGGCCGGTCATCTCGTCGAGGTTCCGAGTGCCCTGCTTGCCTATGATTTCGTGCTGCCGCCGCAGAACTGACCGCAGTGCGCCACGAGCCATTTTTATGTTACGGACGTGTTCCCATGCATGAACTATCGTTGCATCATCTGACCATCCTTGACGCGCATCCGCTGCAACTCGTCGATGCGGCCGCCGCTGCGGGATTTGAGTTTTGCGGCTTGCGGCTGGTCGCGCCCCCCGCCGCCGACGCCATCGTGGATGTCGCGAACCATCCCGCACTCATCCGCGAGTTACGCGCGCGACTCGACGCAACCGGCGTCAGGCTGTTGGATATCGAGGCGATCTGGCTGAGTCCGCAGACGGATGTCGCGTCACTACTGCCCGCACTCGAAGCGGGTCGTATGCTCGGTGCGCGGCACGTGCTCTGCGTCGGCAACGACACCGAACGCGCTCGCCTGCGGGACAACTTCGGCCGCCTGTGCGAAGCGGCCGACGGCTTTGACCTTTCGGTCGGGCTCGAAGCGATCACATACTGCGCGGTGGGTACGCCCGCCGACGCGCTCGGGGTCGTGCGAGACAGCGGACAGCCGAACGCGCGAATACTCATTGACGCGTTGCAGTACTTCCGTGCGGGCGCGACCTGCGAGCAGATCGATGCAATCGACCCGGCGCTGATCGAATACATCCAGATTTGCGATGCACCGAGCGCCGCACCGCAGTCCCTCGAAGCACGGCGACAAGAAGCGAGGACGGCCCGGCTGCTGCCCGGCGACGGTGAATTGCCGCTGCGCGAACTGCTGTCGAGACTGCGGTCCGATCTTCCACTCGCCGTCGAGGCGCCGACCCTCGCGCTACGTGGCCTGCCGTTCGAAGAACAGGCGAGACGCATCCATGCACGCATGCGGACGTTTCTCGCTGGTCCGGTGTCCTGATGCTAGTATGTTTCCATACATAAACAGGAGCCGGATATGTTGTTGGAAGACGAATCGAATGCAGTGGTCAAATCGGCGGATCGCGTGCTCGACGTGATCGAGTTGCTCGCGAGATGGGGACGCGAGATGTCCCATACGGAAATCGCGGAAGCGCTGGATATACCGAAGAGTTCGCTGACCAAGCTGCTCAAGAATCTTACGGCTCGTGGATTTGTCGAATTCGTCCCTGTCACCAAGGGTTATCGCCTCGGCGAAGCGCTGATCCGGCTTTCGCAGCAATCCACGCATAGCCGCTCGCTCGTCAGCTGCGCGCAGCCGGTGCTGGCGGAGATCACCCAGCAGACGCTGGAGTCGTGCGCGCTCAATCAGATCAAGGGCGATCAGGTGGAAGTCGTTGCGACAGTGACCAGCCCGCAACGGTTGGTATCCCATCTGCGACTCGGCGATCTTGCACCGCTGTATGCAGTGTCCGGGGGAAAGGTGATTCTCGCGTTTCTTCCGGATCAGATGCGTAGCGAGTACATCAAGACCGTAAAGATGCAAGCCATCACGCCGAAGACGATCACATCAAAAAAGGCGCTGCTTGCACAGATCGAAACCATCCGACACACCGGGGTCGCCTATTCGATGGACGAATACACACCGGGCATCGTTGGCGTCGGCGTGCCCGTGTTGTCATCGTCGGGCTTTCCGCTCGGCTCGCTGAACGTCGCGATTCCGTCGGTGCGTTATTCGGAACGTGTCGGCGCGCGGGCCGTCGCCGTTCTCAAGGCCTCCGCGGAACGCGTGCGCCGCGATTACATCGCCGCAAACGAACATACCCGGTAAGCCTATTGACACATTTTCCGCGGCCCTTGTCTTTGTGGTCGCAACTAAGTCGATTGCGATTCTCTGAACTATTGATGAAGGATATCGAATTTGATGAACGCACGAATTTCGGAGCCGAATGGAATCGTTCAGTTTCCTCGGGTAGGAGTCGGAGCCGGCAGCCTCGCAAACGCCGCGGGCGAGCAGGCGTTCTTCAACATGATTCACGCCGCATGGGCGAGCGGCGTTCGACATTTCGATACCTCGGCAGCTTATCTTGGCGGCGAAAGCGAGCAACGGCTTGGCGCTGCGCTGGCAGCGTTTCCGCGAGACGAGTTGTATGTATCGACCAAGCTCGGCAGGTACTTGAGCCAGCCTGGCGCAAGCTCCTTGCCAGGCGGTAGCGACTTTTACCTGGACTACACATACGATACGACGCTCCGATCGGTCGAGCGCAGCCTGTCGCGACTCAATGTCGATCGTCTCGATGCAGTTTTTATTCACGATCTGGATCCCGGTTTTGCCCGGACGGCGTATCGTGAGGAACTCAAAGCGGCCGTTGAAGGTGCGTTTCCCGCGTTACAGCGCCTGAAGGATGAAAAAGTGGTCGGCGCGATAGGCGTCGCCAGTATGGACTGGCAGGCCTGTCTGGACTTCGCCGAACTGGCCGACGTAGATGTCGTCATGCCGGCGGGAGAGTACTCGTTGCTTCGCACGCGCAGCACCGCATTGCTGGATCACTGCGTCGAGAAAGGCATTGCCTGGATCGCGGCGTCGCCATTCAACTCGGGCATTCTCGCAACCGGTTCGCGTCCCGACGCCTTCTACAACATGCGGCCCGCGACGCGGCTAGCCCTGTTGCAGACGGAAGGACTCGAACGCATTTGCCGTCGCCATCACGTGTCGCTGGCTACCGCTGCCCTGCTTTTTCCGTTGCGGCATTCAGCGGTAAGCACGATCGTTTTCGGCGCAAAGAACGCGGATGAATTCAACGAATCGTTCGCGCGTCTTTCTGAACGCTTGTCGGATCAGTTCTGGCAGGAGATGGACGCATTCCTCGTCGAGACGAAAGATTGGGAAGGGTGATTATCCGGAGGTTGCGAAGGAGCTTAATTGCTTCAATTCGGGAAGGGCCAACAAGTGGTCCGCCGCATCTGATTGCGCTACGGGCCGCCGGCGCGCGATACCGCGTGCATTGTCCGAAGAGGCTCGTCGTTTCGCTACACTGCGCACTTTCGCTGACAACCTGGCAGGAGGCTGCACATGGACCGCATGGTGGCGATGGAGACTTTCATAACTGTTGTCGATGCGGGTTCATTTTCCGCCGCGGCACGCCGGTTAAAGCTGGGCCAACCGGCCGTCTCAAAGACAGTCGCACAGTTGGAGGAACGTCTGGGGGCCCGTTTGCTATTGAGATCGACACGTGGCCTGGCGCCGACCGATGCCGGTCAACGGTTCTACGATCACGCACTCAGGGCCATTGATGAGGCGGAGCGGGCAGAACAGGCCGTACGTGATTCGTCGGATGGCTTGTCCGGACGACTGCGCATTGGCGCAGCCGTCACCTTCGCCCGGCTACACGTCTTGCCCGCATTAAAGTCTTTCCTGGATCAACACCCCAATCTGAGCATTGATATCGTACTTGACGATCGGTCGGTCGATTTGCTCGAAGAGGGTGTCGATGTCGCGTTACGTATGGGTGCCCTGGACGATTCGAACATGACGGCGCGTCGCATCTCCACCGGGCGGCGGGTCGTCGTCGGCACACCCTCATATTTCGCGGAGGCGGGGTTTCCGCAAACGCCTGGCGACCTTAGCCGTCATCAGGCGGTCGTTTACTCGGTGCGAGGCGGCGGTGAATCGTGGTTGTTCAGCCGGAGTGACGGTTCCGACTCAAACGTAACCTTGTCCGGCCGAATAAGCGTGAACGCAGCTGAAGGCATGCGCACGGCGGTACTCGCTCACATGGGCCTTGCTGTCGCTTCGGAATGGATGTTCGCTCCTGAACTCTCGAACGGCGCGGTTCAGGCCGTCCTGACTGACTGGATGTTGCCGCCGATTGACCTGTGGGCAGTATTTCCGTCCGGCCGCATGGCGACCATGAAGGCGCGTGCCTTCGTCATGTTTGTCGAGCACCTTCTCAATGAGCGCTCCAGCGAGGATCTCACCGCCTAGCCGCTGCGTACCGGGGCGCCAATGCCCCGGGCTGCCTCTTCGCAGTAGGAATAGGAGCTATTCCTCACCCGCGACTACCGGGCGACGCCACCTGAGCGGAGGATACGCATCAACCAATGCACGAAACATTGGCTCCGATGTGGCAGTCCCTTCCGGCTGTTCAGCCCGGAGGACCGCTTCGAATCCTATCTGTTGAGGAAAACATGACCCAGGCTCTGAAAGGCAAACTTGCTCTTGTTACGGGCGCTTCGCGTGGAATCGGTGCAGCTATTGCGGCACGTCTTGCGCGGGACGGCGCATCGGTGATCGTTCACTATGCGTCGAGTCAGGCGCGGGCCGACGCAGTTGTCAAGGAGATCCGCGATGCCGGCGGCGAGGCTGAAGCTGTCGGCGCCAACCTGTCGCAACCAGAAGGCGTCAAGAGTCTCATTGAGGCGCTGAACGGCGCGTTCGGTGGCCGCTTCGAGGGGCGGCTCGACATTCTTGTCAACAACGCTGGCACGGTGGAGTATGGACCCTTCCTTGATTCTTCGGAGACGTCATACGACACGCACTTCAACTTGAATGTTCGTGCGCCGATCGAACTGGCAAAAGACGCGGCAGCGCGAATGGTGGCGGCCGGCTGGGGACGCATTATCAACGTGGGCTCGGCCTTTGGCGAAGCCGCGCCACTGCCTGGTGTGACGCTCTACATCGCATCGAAGTTCGCCCTCAGAGGCTTCACTCGCGGGCTATCGCGCGAACTCGGCAAATATGGCGTAACCGTGAATGCCGTCCAGCCCGGCCCGATCGATACAGAACTGGCTCCGCAGCCCGGCACAGAAGACCACGCAACGATGACAAAGCTCGCAAGCGTGGGGCGTTTCGGCAAACCGGTGGAAATCGCCGCGGCTGTAGCTTATCTCGCGAGCCCCGAAGCAGGCTACACGACCGGCGAGAGTCTGACGGTCGATGGTGGATGGATTGCCTGAGGAAACCGACGAGCGTTTTCGCTCGCACGCCGCAACGCTTGATTCGCTCGCAGACGTGCGCGTCGGTCCGGAGCGCGTGCGGGCGCAACAGCATTCGCACGCGGTTCCCACGTTGTCGCCGCGCGCGTCTGCGAGAGCAAACGACCTTCGACAACGGCTGAGCTACGGAAATGGACGAAGACGCCAGATTGCTTGCTTTGAGCGCGATAGCACACCGCTCGCGATTGGCTATCTTTCGGCTGCTCGCTGCAGTGGGGCCTGGTGGGTTGCCGGCGGGAGAGATTTCTGCGCAGTTAGGAATTGTTCCGTCCAGCCTGTCTTTCCACCTAAAGGACATGTCGCGCGCGAACCTTGTATCCAGTAACCGGAAAGGGACCTTCATCTATTATTCGGCGGGCCTGGATGCCATTCATGGAGTTATCGACTTTTTGACTGAAATCTGCCTTGCTGACTCCGCAAGGACTCCTTTTTCCCGGTAAGGAGGATACAAAAATCAGTGATACGGACGCATGGTCTTTCTGGTCCACTGCCGGTAAGACGGATGGCCGCTTTACCTGTGAACGCAGCCGGCGAACCTATTCGCGGCGCAGCCTCGCTGACCAACCTCCGCCATAGCCGGGAGGAACGATGCTTGCGTCTCCTGCGGTGAATCGACCGAAGGAGCGCGATAGGGCCGAAGGGCGCAAACTGGGCGAGAAGGCACTACGAGTTGGTTCACGACGCGGCGCAGGAAAGGAGACGTACTATGAGAAATCGGCCTGGAACGCGGTCAATACTTCCCGTCCTGGTGATTTTGCTCGCCGGCTGTGTCGCTGGTGGCATGCCGTATGCCGGGCCGCACCTCACTCCGATCGAGTGCCGCGACCTGGCGGCACTCAAGACAAACGCGCCCCCTACGATGGCGCAGCACCAAAGCGAACTCGCCGCCTTAAGGAAAGCGGGCTACGACCCGTCACCCTGGTTTAATGATCCGTATTACCCGGATGATCTACAAGCGGCGCAGCGCCTGGTCGATTATTGGTTCCAAACGGAGTGCCAGCACCTTCAGCCCGGCTGAGACCGAGAGATCGCGGATCTGACTCGGATGTCACGGGACCGCCACTTCCGGTCGTTCGACGCCATCGCTCCGTTCGTCGACAATATTGCGGCACTCGGATCGCTACTTTCTTCGGTATGACGCGGGTAAGCTACTAGATCAGATCTGAGAGTTGCATCCATCTCCCGAGGACGTAGTTCCAGCAGCGCAGAACGAACAGTCCGCGTACGAGGCCATCTTTCGCCCGACGTCCGCCAACAGTGAGCGGCATTAACGCTAGACTCTTGGGCATTTTCCGGGAATCTGACATGCTTACGACCAGGTGTCCGGCGCTTCGGCGAGCTGCAATGCTCCCGGGGAGGGTGTTAAGGCTGGTGACATGCAGTCTGATCGGTTTCGCCTGCATAAATGTCCCAGCTCAGCCCGTGTTGCAGATCGCGCGTATAGCGAATGTCCCGGACCAGGAGGTTGGTGCAGAGAT
>NZ_PVZB01000011.1 GCF_003002025.1 Paraburkholderia sp. BL25I1N1 | reverse complement strand
GATACTTTCGCTTGTTCCGGCAGATCCCGAAGGGCCCGCCGGCGCGTCGCGCATCAAGCGCCCACACTTATCGGCTGTTAATTTTTAAAGATCGAGTACGCATTCACCACCGAACCCGCACCGCCAGTCGTCAACATCACAACCGCCCGGCACCGCTTCGTTCTGCGTCGCTGCATCAGCAGCAGAGAAACGAGATTATGGAGAACGACTGACACGTCGTCAACCCCCTTTTGTGAATTTTCTTTTGACCAGGCGCTGATCGACGCTAGAACACGCTATCCCTATATATAGGGGGAGCGGTGCATTCGTGATCCCGTCGTGTGAGGACAACCGAACTCCTCTATAGTGAGGAGCTTGAAAACAGCGAATGTGCACGCACCTAGATGCATCGGCCCAGCAACCGCTCCAAGCCCGACCGGCGGCCAAAGGACGAACCTGCGACAAACGCGCATGATGAAAAGATGTGCACACGATGAGCGCAAAGTCCTAAGCTCGGATATAATGCGAGCCGCGCGAATTTCGCACATTTCTATCGGCCCGCTTCGAGCGGGCTCATCTTTTTTGCTCCCCAGAGCACAGCCAAACAACCGCGTTGAGTCACTCAGGTGATGTTGAGCCATGCTCGAAACGCCTGACGGTCGCGTCTTGCGTCTCATAGCGAAGCCTCTAGAGGAGAATACGTGAACCCTTTTGATCGCGAAGATTCGCAACACGAAACCGCCGCCTACACCGCCAAAGCGCCCTCGGGCCGCACGGCCAAGGGCAAGGGCGCCGGTAAAGCGATCCCCGTGGCGGCCGAGTTGCCGCCGCAGCAAGCCGAAGAACGTCAGCGCCAGATGCGCGCACTGATCCAGTTGGGCAAGGAGCAAGGCTACCTGACCCACGCGCAGATCAACGACCACCTGCCCGACAACTTCGCGCAGACGGCCGCCATCGACAGCATTGTCAGCGCGTTCAACGACATGGGCGTGCAGGTCTACGAACAGGCGCCGGACGCGGAAACGCTGCTGCTCAACTCGAACGCCCCGGCCGTCGTGTCGGACGATCAGGCGGACGAGGAGACCGAAGTCGCCCTGTCCACCGTCGATTCCGAATTCGGCCGCACGACCGACCCGGTGCGTATGTACATGCGCGAGATGGGCGCGACCGAACTGCTGACGCGCGCCGGCGAAATCGCGATTGCGAAGCGCATCGAAGACGGCCTGCACGAAATGGTGCAGGCAATCGCCGCTTGCCCGCTCGCGATCTCGGCCATCCTGGCGAGCGCCCAGCAGGTTGCCGACGGCGAACTGCGCATCGACGAACTGGTCGACGGTCTGAATGAGGACACCCTCGCCGCCGAAGAAGATAGCACCAGCGCGGACGCATCCGCCGACGTCGACACGGACACGGATAGCGACGACGATGAAGACAGTGACGACGACGTCGGCCCCGCCGACTCCTCGGCAGCGGACGAAGCGCGCCTGAAGCAACTCACGAGCGACTGCCTCGAAATCTTCGCGCAAGTCGGCATGCTGTCCGACCAGATGAACGCATCGCACACGCGCGGCGACGTCACCTCGAAGGCGTACCAGCGCGCACGCGAAGAGATCCAGCAGCACCTCGCGAAGATCCGCTTCACGGCACGCACCATCGACCGCCTGTGCGGCGACGTGCAGCAACAGGTCGCACAAGTTCGCGCGATCGAGCGCAACATTCTGCAAATCGTCGTTTCGAAGAGCGGCATGCCGCGCGAGAAGTTCATCGAGTCGTTCGCCGGCCATGAAGCCGACCTCGGCTGGACGGAACGTGCGGCGCGCGGCGCGTCGTCGTACGGCGCGGCGCTGGAGCGCCATTTGCCGGCAATTCAGTCCGAACAGCAAAAGCTGATCGAAATCGAAGCAACGGTTTCGCTGCCGCTGAAGCATCTGAAAGAGATCAACCGCCAGATGGTCGCGGCCGAATCGAAGATGCGCAAGGCGAAGAGCGAGATGATCGAGGCGAATCTGCGTCTCGTGATTTCGATCGCGAAGAAGTACGTGAACCGCGGCATGCTGTTCCTCGATCTGATCCAGGAAGGCAACATCGGCCTGATGAAGGCGGTGGACAAGTTCGAATACCGTCGCGGCTGGAAGTTCTCCACGTACGCAACGTGGTGGGTTCGCCAGGCTGTGACGCGTTCGCTCGCCGACCAGGCTCGCACGATCCGCGTGCCGGTGCACATGATCGAAACGATCAACAAGCTGAACCGCATTTCGCGCGAAATCCTGCAGCAGACCGGTCAGGAAGCGCATCCGTCGGTGCTCGCGGAACGCATGGAACTCTCTGAAGAGAAGGTGCGCGGGATTCTGAAGATCGCCAAGCAGCCGGTGTCGATGGAAACGCCGGTCGGCGACGACGGCGACGCCACGCTCGGCGACATGATCGAAGATTCGGCAGCGTCCTCGCCGGCCGACGCCGCGATGCAAGCCGACTTGCGCGCCGCCATCGACGACGCGCTCGACTCGCTGTCGCCGCGCGAAGCGAAGGTGCTGCGTATGCGCTACGGCATCAACACGAAGTCGGACCACACGCTCGAAGAAGTCGGCAAGCAGTTCGACGTCACGCGTGAGCGGATTCGTCAGATCGAGAGCAAGGCCATGCGCAAGCTGATGCACCCGAGCCGCGCCGACCGCCTGAAGTCGTTCCTCGACCGCTAAGCCACCGCTAAATCAACCGGTAAGCCGTCAATAGCGCTTGCCGTGCGTCACGCACGGCAAGCGCTTTCTTTTTCCCGCGCGCTTTCACGCAAGCAGCGAAATGATCCCGCCGATCGTGATTCCGGCTGCCAGCCAACGTCCGGCCGTATAGAACGCGTTGTGCGCTTCCTGAGGCTGATCCGGACGCTCGAGTCCGAGCGTGCCGTACGCAAACGATTTGACCGCTGAGACGCCGGATGCCGGCGTGTCCTCACTTGCGGAATCGCTGACTGCGTCACCCTGACCCGTATTGTTATCCTGAGCCGCCGTTGCCGCGCCTTCCGCGGAGATATGGACGGCGTCGTCCTGCGTGGGCGTATCCACGGTCGATGTCTGTACGACAGCGTCGTCTGCTGCGGACGGCCCTTTGGTCGTCGTGCGATCCGGCCCCGGCAGTGTCGACGACAACGCACTGTCGATTTGCATAGCAACCTCCGCTGATTTTATTTCTGCTGCGTCGGCCGGCGTCCCACGCACAGCCGGTTAAAACTCCTATCGACCTCGATTCGCGGAAACTTGAGCACCGGTAAGAAAGGCTAAGGGCTACCTGCTCGATCGCCGCGCCACGCGTTGCCGATCGGGTGGTCGAACTCGCGCGGAGCCGCCGAAAAAACCAGCTCCAGTCCGCGCCCCTTTTTCCGGTAACGCCGCCCACAACTATCGATTGCCCACATGCCCCGTCGTACAGCCACGCGCGCGCAAAAACCCATCACCCGGCCAGCAGCAGCAACCACCCGCTAAGCGCTCCCGCGCCAACCACTCCCCGGCTAACAGGCATAGTCGTTGCGTGCTCCCCACGTACACTTTTTACGAGGAGCACATCATGACTACGCTCGATCCCCAAGTGCCGGCATCCGCCGATACGCAAGGGGCAACTATCGTTGGAGTCGGCGACGGTGACGGTCCCGGACCGGACGTCATGGCGGCAGCCACGCTCGACGGCAACAAGGTGATGTCGTCGGACGGCGAACATGTCGGCAAGATCTCCGACATCATGCTCGACGTGCGCGGCGGCCGGATCGCTTACGCGGTGTTGTCCACCGGCGGCTTTCTGGGTATCGGCGACACGCTTCACGCGATTCCGTGGAGCGCGCTCACGCTCGACACGGACGACAAATGCTTCGTGATCGATGCGAGCGCCGATCGGATCAAGAACGCACCGGGTTTCGATAAGGATCACTGGCCTTCCATGGCGGACATGCAATGGGGCACGGCCGTGCACGACTACTACAACCGTCAGCCGTATTGGTCGGTCATGCGCGATGGAGTGGAAGAGCGTCGATTGGACACCGACCTCTGATCGCCACACGGGTAGAGTCGATCTGCGCAAGCCGGCTTTTCAAAGGCAGGATAGCGCGCGAACTTGTCCACGGCATTTGTCCACAGAAACTGTTCAGAAGCCTGTGGACAACCTGCGCATGACTCACCCAACTCATTGAACGCGTTGGCTTTCACCGCCGCGCTCCGAATGAGTCGCGGGCCTAACGGCTTGCTGCAGACCGACGAGTGTTTCCTGCTTTACGGCAATACAAACGTTTTCACGAGCGTCAATTCACCGGCCTTGCGCATGGGCACGCGGATCGTTTCGCTCTTTTCGTTCGGCGTATTCTCATTCGTGATGATGGTCACTTGCGCGACGGTCATATCGGCGCCGCTGTTGCCGCTGCCGTAGTAATTCACATAGACCAGATACGTACCCTTCAACGGCGCCGCGGACGAATAAATCTCCGGCCCGTATCCCGTCGTCACGTCGACGTCGAGCGCGCCGCCGTTCGGCGCGACGCGCTCGCCGTACCAGGTGTGCGCGCCGTCGGGCGAGACGACGTGCAAATCCAGATCGGTGCCGTCGGTGTCCCACGCAAGCAGCACGCGCAGCTTCGGCTGGGTCTTGCCGCTGTAGGCGTCGTAGAACTGCACGCGCTTGCGACTGCCGTCCGGCGCGCGCAGTTCGACACTGTTGCTGCCAGCGGGAAACGCATAGGGACGCGAAAATTTGCCGTCCTCTTCCACGCGCTGCGGCAGCGGCGTGCCATCGACCACCAGCGTCCCCACCGAGGTGCCCTTCTTCTTCGGCGTGCTGCGGATCTGCCCTTCGATCAGCGCGGACCTGGACTGCCCTTCCGGTGTTGACACCGCCACCGCGGGGTAATGCACGTCCTGCGTATAGCGTTCGCTGTCGCCGCTCGTGTTGCGCCAGCCGTTCAACGGCGCGGCGAAATCGATATCGCTCGCGTGCGCCGCCGACGCTGCCAGCAAGCAGGCCAAACCCGCCGAACAGGCCATTGCGAGCCCGGCGCGGCTCGCCTTCATCCAACCCGTCGTCTCGACCTTCATCGTCACTGCTCCCATCCCGCTGTCAGAGTCGCTCGCTCTTCACGAGCATCAGGTCGCCGATCTTGCGCAGCGGCACGACCATCGTTTCACGCCGTTCGTTCGGCGTGTTTTCGTTGAACACCAGCGTCAACGTCGCCGTAATCACGTCGCGGTCGTGCGCGGCGGCGTCGAAGTTATAGCCGGTCGAATCGAAATTGCCCCAGTAATTCAGAAAGAACAGCCACGTGCCACGCTCGGGCGCCGCCGACGAAAAAATGCCCGGCCCCGCGCCGTCCACCGAATCGACATCGAAGCCGCTGCCGTCTTCGAGTGTCGGGTTGGCGAAGAAGGCATGCAGGCCGCCCGGCGTGATCACATGCAGATCGACCTGCGCGTGCGGATCGTCCCACGTGACCAGCGCACGCAGTTTCGCTTGCGGCTTGCTGCGGTCGGCTTCGTAGAATTGCATGCGCTGATGCTGTTTGCCATCGGCGGAAATCAGCTCGATGCTGTTCGAGCCCGCGCCGAACGCCCACGGCCGCGCAAACGCGCCTTCCTCGTCGGTATAAAGCGGCGTGGGGTTGCCGTTGACGACGAGCGTCGGCGGCTTACGCGCGTGTTTGTCGATGTGCTTCAGGCGCCCTTCGATCAGCGTGCGATAGCGCTGCGCGCCGCGATCGACCGGCGGTCGGGGGTAGGCCGCGACGAAATGCTCGCCCTCGTTGGTCAGTCCGCTGTGACGCCAGCCGCCGAACGCGCCGCTCAGGTCGGCAATCGCGCCGTCCGCGTCAGCGGCTTCGGCGTTCGGCGCACTCGTGCAGAGCGCAAGCGCAGCCACGGCCGCGGCCAACGTCACGACGGCGCGACCACGGAAATCACGCCGTGCAAACGGCCAACGCAACAAGGATATCGGCGAGCGCGAGACGGTATTCATTGGATCGGATTGTCGGTGCGAATCAGCGTGCGCGCGGTGCGTTCGACAAACGTCTCGTCGAGCCCACGCGGATGATGCTGAAACGCGAGGTGAATATATTCATGCGCCAACGCGATACGGTCCTCTTCAGTCTGCAGCCGATACACGTACACGCGATTGCGCTGCGCATCCGCATACGGCCGACCTTCGCGCACGGCGCACACCGCGGGCAGATCGGGCGTTTCGTAGCCCGCCGCGCCGTCCATGCGCCGCGCCCATATCGGCGCGTTGCGCTGCAGCCATGCCTGCGCGCCGGCCACTTCCACGCAATCGCCCGACAGCGGACTCTGAAACGAAGTCAGCGTCGCTTGCGGCCAGGTGCGCGCGAGAATGGCGTCGAACGTCAGGCCGGCCTGCGCCGACGCCTTCGCCGCCAGCCAGTTCATCTGTTCCGGCGCGGCCTTGTCGTGGTGGTACTGAACGGGCACGCCGGTCAGCACGAGCGCGTCGGTGAAATCAGCGGCACGGCGCGCGGCGGCTGTCGGCGCGCGCGGCAGAACGCGCTGCGTCTTGCTGCTGTCGTCGATACGGAAACAGCCGTGGTCGTGGCTGCCCTGCTGCACGACGTAAGTGCGCGCCGCGACCGCCAGCGCCTTCGCCGCTTCCACCTGGCTCGTGTCGCCTTCACGCTCGACCACGCGCGCCACATAGTCGTTCATGCCGAAGCGGCCGACCACTTGCGGCACACCGGCCGCATCGCGATCGAGCCGCAACTCGCCGCGGCTCGTCACCCGCGCCCAATTGCCGTTGACGAAGCCGACGCGGAAATCGCCGCGCAACGGACCCTCGGGCGCGGCGGCCGGTCCCTTGTCGCCGAGCACTTCGCGAATCGGATAGCGGCTGAAGAAATCGACCAGCACGCAAGCGCCGTCGTCCGGCACGGTGACTTGCGTAAGCAGCGGCGCAATGCGCGGCGGGGCGGCCGCCAGCACGCGCGCGCTGCCGCCCGGACCGCCGAGCCACACCGGCGTGCCATCCGCGAGCCAGCCGGCGGCGCCGCCGATCGAAGCGCCCGGACGCGCCGGATCCGGCATCGTCCAGGTCTTGGCGCGCAATACGCTGCCGTAAAGCGACACCGTGCCTTCACCGCGTCCGCTGGTCAGCACCGACACCAGCGTGCTCGCGGCCGCTTCGCGCGGCCGGGCGGGCATCGCCTGCAAAGCGGCGAGCAGTTCGGCCACCGGCACGCGCCGCGTGGGCGTCATGGCGCGCAGATCGCGCAGCCAGGCCGGCGCGTGAGCGGCTGTCCAGTACTTGCGCCAGTCGGCGGAATCGAGCTGCAGGCGCGCGGGCTCGAAAAAAAGTCCGCACGACTGCACCAGCGCATGCTCACGGTCGATATGACCGCCCGTCATGCAGCAATACACTTCTTCGGGATCGCCGCCGTGGCAGGCGTAATCCGGCGTGGCGATATTGCGGTCCACCACGTAGCCGTAGACGAATAGCTTCCAGACGCTGCCGAGCGGCGTCTTTAGCGTCGCGGGCAAGACACCCGCGGCCTGCGGCGAGAAGCCGAGCGCGGCGCCGTTGCCGTCGGCTTGCCAAAGCCTGCTCTGGCCGTCGCGCAACCACGCGAAGCGCAGCATCTGCGATGAAGATCGCGCTGACATTCCAGCGGAGGTTGCGGTGCTCATCCCGGTAGCGGCATCCGTTGCGTTCGCCAATGCGACTGAAGACGAAGCCACGGCATCCGCCGACACGCCCTGTCCAGCGCAACCGAGTCCCACGCCCACGGCGAGCGCGATCCGCAGCCTGGCTGCCAGACGATCGCGTAGAGGCCGAAGCGCGTGCAACATGGCGGTCTTGTCTCGCTTATTGAATGCGCAACGTCGTCACGCGATCGCTCTTGCCGCCTTCGAACGCCTTCGCGTCCGGCTGATACATGCGGAAGTAGCGCGCGGGCGGCAACGCGAACGTGCCCGGCAATGCGAAGCGCACCAGTTGCCGCAGTGTGACCGGTCGGTCGAGCAAGGGCACGGGCTGGTGATACGCCAGCTCGCCCATCTCGTACGACGCCACGCGCTGGAACGGCTGCGGACCGCTGGCGCCGTCCTTCGCGCCCGGCAGGCCGTCGATCGACACGCCCCAGCTCGTCGCCTCGACATCGCCGCCCGGCGGCAGCGGCACGTCGAGCAGGCCGTAGTGGTAGGCGTTCCCCGAGCGCGGCGTGAGCGTGACTTCGTCGACATAGAGCGCATTGCTATCGATCGCGTCGCCCTGCTTCACCACACGCGCGGTAAATGCGGAGCGGCCCAACTGACTCTCGCCGGCGGCGTCCTTTTTCTTCGGATCGACCGCGACTTCGACCGGTTCGAGCTTGTAGAAACGCCGCTCGACGGTGATGTTCAAGCGGCTGTCCTCGCTCGTGTGGCTGCGGAACGAGACAAGCGCGTTGACGTCGGTGCGCGCGGCGCCGGCGTCGAGCGTGGTCGGCTGCGCCGCGCCGGTCCACTTGTAAAGCGGCGTGCCGGTCGGCGTCGTGGCGCGGGTCCAGCCCGTGCCTTGCAGCGACGGCAACGACGCGGTGGTCGGGTCCGCGCCGAGCGACTTGCGCAGCCACAGCAGCGTCAAGGCGCGATCGAGCGTCGGATAGTCGGCGCTGCTTTTTGCCAGCAATGTCGGGGCATCGGCGCTCGCTCCGCCGTCGCCCGTCATTGCGATGAGGCTTTGCACCAACGGCGCGGGATCGTTCACGAGCGTGAGGCGCGCGGCGCTTGCCGCGGCGTCGAAGCCATCCGGCAACTGCGCGCTCGTGCTGCGCGCCATGCTCGCGATCAGCAGCGTCGCCATCTGCTTGCCGCGCGGTGAATCGGCCTGCGCGAACACGATGCTGTCCGACGCGCCGTACGTGCCGCTACGCGCGGGCACTTTAGCGGTGGCGGCCGCATCGCTCGTCAGATCCGCGGCCACGCCCGACACCGGCGTTGCGACCGGCAGGCCCATCTGCTGCATCAGCCACAAAGCCAGCGCGCGATGCAACAGCGGTTCTTTCGCGCCGGCGTCGCGATAGACGTCCATGGCGTGCTGCCAGTTGTCCGCGGGCAGGCTGATGCCGAGGCTGCGGCTCGCGAGCCAGTCCGCGTAATACGCGTAGGCCGTAATAAGCGCGCTGCCGCCGGTCGTATCGCCCCACCAGCCGAACGTGCCGCCGACGCCCGCGAGCATGGCCAACCGCTGCCGCTGATTACGCAATAGCGCTTCGAGTCCTTGCGTCGAGCTCGCATTGTCGCCATGGCCGATCGCATCGTGCGCGAGCGCCAGCGGAATCAGACGGCTCGACGTTTGCTCGGCGCAACCGTACGGGTAGTTGATCAGATCGTCGGCGACGCGCATGAACTGGCTCTGCGCGCTGCCGATGAAACGCACACTGACGTCCTGCGCATCTTGCGGCAGATTGAGCGGCTTGTTCGAGCCGTCGAGCGCCACCGTGTTCTGATGCAGATCGAGCCAGCCGCTCGCATCGAGATGAATCGCCGTCTGCAGACGATCGACGTCTTTACCCGCGCTGCGCAGCGACGCGTTGATCACGCCGTCCTTCAGCGCGCCGCTCGGCAAACGCAGATAGTTCGCGCCGCGCTTGAGCGTGACCTTCTGATTGAGCGACAACCCGCCGCCGTCCACCACCCACTGCGCGTCCATTTCCGCGTCGGTCTGATTGAAGGCGATCATGTCGATGGCAGGCTGATCGTTCACGCGGAAGTGCGACGGGCCGCTCCACTTCAGATACAGCGCCTTGTCCGAGCGCACGTAAGCAGTGCGCTGACCGACCATGCCATCCGGCGCCGCCGCGCGCACCGTAATGCGCCAGCGCGCCAGCGAATCCGGCATCTTGAACGTCATGGTGGCATGGCCGCTCGCGTCGGTCTTGAGGTTGCCTTCCCACGCGGCCGTGTCCTGATCGTCGCGACGCGGCCGTTCGAGCACCTTCACGCCGCGCTCGTTGTAGTTGGCGCGCTGCGGTCCGCCGGGCGCGCCCTTCAGCGGCGAGCGCGCGAGGTCGTAGGTGATGAACGACAGGCTCGACGAAGTCCGCACGTTATTGCGGCGCGGGTGATAGAAGAAGTCGACGATATTCGGCGCGATTTCCGGCTGCAGCACGTAGACCATTTCATCGACCACGCTCACCGTCAGGTTCGCCGCTTCCGGCTTGCCGTTCAACGTGCTGTCGAAATTCAGCGTGACCGTGTCGCCCGGCCCGTACACCGGCTTGTCGCTCTTCACGTTCAGTTCGATCTGCGGCTGCGCGACCACGATGCCCGCGTTCTGGAACACGTATTCGCCGGCGTGCACGTACAGCACCGAGAACGTCATGTTCGGCGCGAAGTCAGCGCCGACCTTGATGCGCGCTTTCCATTGCGACGGCGCCACGCGTTGCAACTGCAACCAGTCGCCGCCCGCCGTAAGCAACGCGCGACGTTCGACGTTATCCCGTTCGAGTGTGAGCAGCGCGTCGTCGACCGGCATCGGGAACGTGATCAACGCTTCAGCGGTATCGCCGATCTTGTACTTGTCGCGATCGAACACGATCTCGACGCTGCCCGGAATCGCCTTGAGGCCGTCGCCCGCGACCCAGTGGCTGGTGGCGGCGAGCAGGTTGCCCAAGTCGTCCTTGACCGACAACATGTACGAACCCGGCTCATCGAACTGCACCGGGAACGACAGCTTGCCGCCCGCGCTCGCGCCCTTCAGCGCGCCTTCGCCATGCGTTTGCGATTCGAGGCGCGTCCATTCGTATTTCGATGGCGCATGCGAAGCCGGATCGATCGCGCCGAGCGCCTGTAAATCGAAGCTGACCGCTTCCTTCGGTTGCGAGAACGACTTGGCCGTGGTCAACCGATACGGCGTCGCGCCGCGCGCGATCAGCACTTCGCGCGTCACGCGCACCTTGTACGCCGCGCCGTCCTGCGCGAACAGCGTCAACGCGTAGCGGCTCGGTTCCTTCGCGGCAGGCAGCGTGAGGCTCGCGTTGCCGTCGCTATCCGTCTTCAGTTCCTGCTGTTCGAGCTTGACCGGAAACAGCCCCGCATAACGCAATTCACCGTCGACGATCGTCACTTTCTGCGCGCGCAACGTGACCGAAATCTTGCTGTCACGCACCGGCTTGCCGTCCGGATAGCGCAACTGGATCTTGCCCTTCAGCGCCTCGCCGGTCGCGTAGTCGGCTTTATCCATCGACAGGTTCACGTCGAAGTGCGGCTTCACATATTCGGCGACGCGAAACGCGCTGCCATACACGTCGCCGTTGTAATCGAAGCGCAGCGTGTAGCCGCCGGCGGTGGCATCGGCGGGCAAGGTAAACGCAGTATCCGCACCGGTGTCGGAGGCGAAATGCACTTTGCTGGTCGCGACCGGCGCGCCGTTCGGATCGAGCACGTCGAGCTTGATATCGGCCTCGGCCGGCGCCGACGATTGCGTCGCGTTCTGGAACGTGCGGCCGATAAACTTCACATGCACCGGATCGCCCGGCCGGTACATCGGCCGGTCGGTCACTGCGTAGATCTTCGTGTTGTAGATCTCGCTGTCGTAATAGAAATTCTCGGAGACGAACACGCCGCCCTGCGGATCGGCGCCGAGCACATAGCTGTGCTCGGGGCTCACGTGTTGCAGCACCAGCGCGCCGTCGCCGCCAGTCGTGCCGCTTTGCAGAACGCCCACGCCGTCGGTCCAGTTCACTTCCGTATTCGCCACCGGCTTGCCGTTATCGCGCCGCGTGGTCCATACCAGCATGCCGCTCGACGCCGCCTTCACGACCGCCACCGTGTCCGACACGAACAGCAGCGTATGCGCGCGATAGTTGCCGATCACCGCCTCGACGATATACAGCCCCGGCGGCAGCTTGCCGACCGGAATCATCACGTTGCCTGAGCTGGCTTCGATAAAGTTACTGCTGCTGCCCGCGAGATTCACGCCCTTGGGCGGCTCGATCACTTTCGCGTCCCAGATCGGATAGCGAAAACGCGCGACCATGTCGTAGCCTTTGAGCGGCGCGAATTGCGAGTTCGGCTCGAACTGCGTCGGCTTGCCGGTCTGCTCGCCGAGCTTGAACTGCGGCGCGGCTTCAGTCGCCTTGCTGCGAGTCGCGAAGGACAACACGCGCTGCCACGCGCGGCGCGCTTCGGTGAACCAGCGGTCCCACAGATACGCGAGCGTATTCGCGAGCCCTTCGCCCTGATAATTCGGTGCGACATTCAGCCGATGCAGATTCTTTTGCGCCTTCAGAAAGTCCAGCGGCCTGGGCACGCGATACACGACGATGTCCGCGCCGCCATAAGCCTGCAACGCGTCCTTGAAATCGCGGCCCGGCGCTTCGAGCCGCACCTGCGCCAGTTGATCGCTGCCGAAGCTCGCGTCCGAAAGCAGGAAGAACGGTTGACCGTCCACTTTCTGCGAGCTGAAGTTGCTAGTGGGCGCCGTCTGCAGCGTCGGATTGCCGGCGATGTTGGCATCGGCGGCGACAGCGGCGCTCGCCGCGTCGTCGTCCGCATAGGCGGCTGGTGCGACGGCGAGCGTCATCACCGCGAACAAGACTGGCAGCAGCGCCGCGAACGTGCATGCTGCGCGACGGTGCGCCCTGCCCAACCAACCGCTCGATCGTGTGACGGAAATCATTCGGGTCATGGTGTCAGAAAGTCCAAACGAAACACGCCGACGAAATTCGGATTGCCGTCGAGCGGCTGCCAGCGGGAATCTTTCCATTGCATCAGGTCGGAAACGGCGACGGCGCGCAGACCGGTATCGGTCGGCGTGACGGTGCCTGTGTGATAAGCGATGTAGCGATCCAGCCAGATCATCAGATGCTGGTCGTCGCCCTGGTCGAAGAACAGGAGATCACCGGGCAGCGCCTGGTTCACGTCCTTCGAAACAAAACGGCTGTTGCGTTGAATCAGCGCGATCGCCGATGCGTACGCGCCGGTGGAACCGTCGAGTTCGGTCCAGCGGTTGGCGATCGTGCGCTGCGACGCCGACAATTGCAGTTCGGGCGGCATGCTGCTCGTATCCGCGAGACCGGTCATGCCGTTGGCGCGCAGCCATCGGGTGTCGTGCGGACGGAGCGTCTCGCCGACCGCGAAGCGCACGAGGCCCGCGCAATCGCGTTGGGTCCAGCGCGGCGTCGGTCCGCGCCGCATCTGCTGATCGACGATGCGCGCGAACCACGCGCGAAATGCCGCGGATTGCTGTGGTGAGAGTGCGTCGGGGTCGGCGGATGCGGTGGTGCTGGTGAGCGCGTGCGCGTAGGGCGCGAATGTCGCGATGGCGAACGCGGCAGCCGTGCTCGCGAGCCACGCTCGGCGCGATGTGAGGGCGGCATGCGCAGGCTGCGCAATGGCCACGCGCCGCGCCACGCGCTCAGGCGCGTGCGCCGCCACTACCGCGTCGGATACGCGAAGGCGGCGCACTCAGTCGCCCTCGGTGCCGGGCTGATCCGCAGACGTATCCGCCGCGCTCGTATTCGAACCCGCATCTGCTTTCGCGCGGTCGAACCACCACTCCACCGGCACCCAGCCCGTCGAGCCCGGCAGATTCTGCGGCAGCGTCAACGAAACTGGCGGGTAGTGAGCGAGCGCGTGCAGCTTCGGCATGAGATGCGTGCGCGACGCATTGCGGAACACCGCTTCCTGATCCGCCGGCAAGGCCGCGCCGGCCTCGCGTTCGATCAGCGCGGCTGCCGACGACGGCGCGAGCGTCAGAATCGTGCGTGGCAGACGTTGCGGCGCGAGCGTATCGGCGAGCGCCGGGTAGCGCTTGTCGAGCACCGCGAGCGTGTCGTCGACGAGGCGGCCGTCCGGCGAGAAAATCAGATAGCCGTGTGCGAGTGCGAGCGTGACCGGGAAATAACGTTCCGCGGACAACTGCGACGCGAACGACGCCTTGCTGCTCACCGCCGTGCCCGACCGCGCGCTCACCGGACGCTGCCACACGGTGACGTCCGCGCCCTGATCGCGCGTGGTGACCGGCAAGCGGCGATAGCCCGAGTCGGCGCCGTCGGCTTTGGCGGCCTTCGCTTCATAAGCGCCGATCACATCGCCGAAAGTCTTGCCGAGCGCAGTCTTCAATGCGGCGATGCCGGCCGCGTCCTGCTGCTTCACGCGCGCGACGAACACCGGCGCGACCAGCGTGGACTTTGCATACCAGCACACCGCTGCGGGGCCGGTGAGCTGATCGCCGATCGCAGCTGCGTTGTCCGCGCCGCCGCCGGCCACTTTGCCCAACAGACCCGAGGCCTCTTTCCAGTCCGCCGGCAAGCTCGTGCAGGCCGCCGCATTGGCCGGCAACGCGCGCCACAGGTCGGCGCCGTTCCACTGCTGCGGCAACTTGCCCGGATCGATCAGCGCCGAGGTCTGCCAGTTCGCCGCGGCGTTGCCGTTGCCGTTCGGGGAGAAGTCGAAACGCAGCGCGTCGATACCGGAGAAGAACGCCTGATAACCGAACGACAGGTAATTCGCCGACACCACCAGCCGATGGCCCTTCGGCGCGTCGCCGGACACATCGAGCCGATACGCATGCGCGGCATCGTCGCGGCCTGACGACAGCATCTCGGACACGGCGTCGGCCCGCTCGGTCAGCAAGCCGCCCTTGCCGTCGAGCAGTACGCCGGGCGTGGACAGCACCACCAGCCGATCGTCTTTAGTGGCGAACAGCAGCGTGCGGCCGACCGCCAGCTTCAATGCGTAGACCGGCACGTCGCCGGAAAGCTTGGCCACCTGGCTCAGTTGCGCGTCGCTCGTGGCGACGTTGCCCACGCCTTGCAGCAGCTTGGCGAGGCCGTTGCGATGCATCGACATCGCCCAGTAGCCGAGGCGGCCGTCGGGCGAGCGCCACAGCAGCACGTGCGCCGGTTCGTCGAAGACGCGGCGGATCAATTCGTCGCGCCAGTCGAGTTGATGTTCGAACGCGAGACGCCGCAGCGCGCCTTCGGCCGACAGGCGCGTATTGCTCGATTCGTAATAGTCGACGAAGTCTTGCGTCAGCACGTCGTGCAGCAGCGGCACGCGCAGGATGTCGCGCGGCAAACGCGACAGCGCTTCGCTGTCGATTACCGCGTCAGGGTGATGAATATCGAGGACGACTTCGCTGTTCTCGGCGACTTTGCGATGACCAAAAGGACGCCACACCGCCTGAATGATCACGCCGGCCACGACCAGAAGACCGGCTACCAGGATTGCAATCTTTTTGCGCGACATCTTCATCTGATTTCTTCTGGTTCGATGCGACGGTATTAACGCGGATGCCCGGTGGATTATGCCAGCGGGATCAATCTCCGAAGGCAGCGATGATAACCGATATTTTTAACCGAAAACCAACGACGCTTCCTATTTAACAGTGGGACTTTGCTTGAGGAGTTTGACAAAAATCGGACACATGCCTGATTAAGGGAATAGGAAACGCTTCCATTGGATGCGGCGATTCGATTCGTTTAAATGGCGCGAGCCAGTGCCGCGCCTATAGGCCGGAACACGCGGGGCGTGGCCTCGACGCTTGGGTACGACGCCCGTCGGCTTGCATGGCATTACTCGTCCGGAGCTATTATGCTAAATCCGCTTGATTTAGCGTGCGCGTAAAAAAACCCGGCTGCACGCAATGTGCGCCGGGTTATTTCAGGCATCGCGATTACTGCTTTGACGCGAGCACCACCTTAGCCGCCGTCAAAAATGCTCAAGCGTCTGCTTCATTCTCCGCACGCCCGTTTCGATATCCGACACACCGGGCGCGGCAAACGACAAACGTAGTGCCGACGAATCGATATTATCTTTATAGAACGCGACACCCGGCACAAACATCACATTGCGCTCGATACAGGCGCGCAGATAATCGGACGCATTCTGACCGGCCTTCAATCGCGCCCATACGAACATGCCGCCAGCAGGACGATGAAATGCGAGCTGCTCCGCCAGTTGCGCGTCGAGCGCATCGCAGAGCGTGCGGCATTTCACAGCGTAGGCGTCGACGATCCGCGGCAAATGCTGCTCCAGCGCACCGCTCGCGAGATACTCCGCGGCGATCGCCTGGGTCCACGGCGAGCTGCACAGATCGACGGTCTGCTTGGCGACCACGCAGCGTCGCAGAATCTCCGCGTGCGCGAGCATCCAGCCCACGCGCAAGCCCGGCGCGACGATCTTCGAGAGACTCGAGAAATGCACGACCCAATCGCGCGACCCCGGCACCTGTTCGCTCAGGGCGAGCAGCGAAGGCAACGCCGCGCCAGTGAAGCGCAGATCGCCGTAGGGATCGTCTTCGACGATCAGAAAGCGGTGACGCGCCGCCAGCTTCAGCAACGCCGTGCGGCGTTCGAGCGACAAGGTCGCTCCAGTGGGATTCGCGAACGTGGGCACCGTGTACAACAGCTTCGGCGGCCGGCGCAGCGTGCCCGAGTCGAGCAGCGCGGCGAGCGCACCGATATCGAGGCCGTTCTGATCACGTCGGCCTCTTGCAGCTTGAGCGCCTGCAAGGTCGCGGGATAAGCGGGCTGCTCGACCAGCACCACATCGCCGGGCGCGACCATCACGCGCAGCAGCAGATCGAAGCCTTGCTGCGAGCCGGTCGTCACCAGCACGTCCTGCGGCGTGCAAGACACGCCGCGGCGCGCCGTCAGGTGCGCGAGTTGTTCTTTGAGGACAGGCAGGCCGTCGGTCGGGCCGTATTGCAGGCAGAGCGTGGTGTGTTGCGAAGCGCGCGACGCAGCGGCATCGAGCCCGTCACGATCGAACAGGTCGCTCGCCGGATAGCCGCCGGCAAACGAGATCATGCCGGGTTGCGCCAGATACTTGAACAGTTCGCGGATCGGCGAACCGGTCGGCGCTTCGAATGCGGGATTGAACGTGAACATGGTGACGGGCCGCTTCTCAGGAAGAAAGATCGTCGCCGATTGTGACCATTGCCGAGGCGGGCGGCAAACGCTATCTACGCACTACGTATTGCGTTTTCCGCATCACCCCGATGCACGCGGCTACACCACGTTCTTCTCCACGATGGGCCGGTTTTCCAGCACACGCGTGAAGCTCAGCGAGCCCAGATCGAGCGTCGTATAGCGGCCGTGCAGAATCAGTTCGCTGATGCCGCGCCCCGTGGCCGGACCTTGCTGCAAACCGTGACCGCTAAAACCGTTGGCGAAAATGCAGTTATCGACATCGGGGTGATAGCCGATGATCGCGTTCTGATCGAGCACGTTGTATTCGTAGTAGCCGGACCAGCAATTCTGCACGCGCAGCGCTTCGAATTGCGGCACGCGATGCGCGAGCGTCGGCCAGATCACGTCGTCGAAGAGTGCGTGATCGACTTCGTCGAGCGGCAGATCGTCGGGGTCGTTATCCGCCGACGGCGACGTGCCGCAGATAAACGATTTTCCTTCGGGACGGAAGTATACGCCGCTCGGATCGATCAGCAACGGACACCGTTCGAGCTGCCCCGGCGAGCTAACGTTGAAAATACTGCGGCGCCGCGCGTAGACCGGAATGTCGATGCCGACCATCTGCGCGACTTTGCGCGACCATGCGCCGGCTGCATTGACCATTACGTCGCAAGCGTAGGTCTCGCCGCTCGCGGTCTGCACTTGCGTGACGCGTTTGCCGTCGCGGTGAATGGCGGTGACATCGGCGGCGATGTAGCGCGCGCCGAGCGACTGCGCCTTCTTGCGTAGCGCCTGCACGAGTCCATAGCCGTCGAACCAGCCCTCGCCGCTTTCACCGTATGCGCCGGCCACGAGGTCTTCTGTGTTGAGCCAGGGAAAGCGCGCTTGCAATGCGTGCTGGTCGAGCAGGCTGATGTCGGCGCCAAGACTCGTTTGCAGCGCGTGATTCTCGCGCAGCGTGGTCTCGCCGGCCGGTGTTGCGAGAAACAGATAACCGCCTTCGTGCAGATCGATCGACGGCTTCGCGCCATCGACCTCGAGCCGTTCGCCGATCGAGCGCAAAAACTCGATGCCGTATAGCGACATCTGAATGGAAAGCGGTGTGGAGAATTGCTGACGGATCGACGCCGCCGATAACGCCGACGACGAGCGCGCATAAGTCGGATCGCGTTCGATCACAGTCACGCCGACTGTCGGATCGGACAGTCGCAAGAAATACGCAATCGAGCTGCCGATCACCCCACCGCCGACGATCACGACTTTGGAACTCACGTCTTACTCCACGAGTAGCGTGGCCGCTCGCAAACGCCGGCGGCGCAAACGGATTGCTGAAGAGGTTCTGTCAATTAGCAACGGCGCAGGAATGCGCCGTTGCTTTGCACCGGTCAAGCGAGCGGTATCAGCCGATATTGAAGTCGATACCCTGCGCGAGCGGCAACGCCGACGAGTAGTTGACCGTATTGGTGGCGCGGCGCATATAGGCCTTCCACGCATCCGAACCCGACTCGCGGCCGCCGCCGGTTTCCTTCTCGCCACCGAACGCGCCGCCGATTTCCGCGCCGCTCGGTCCGATGTTGACGTTCGCGATGCCGCAGTCGCTGCCCGAGTCGGACAGGAAGCGTTCCGCTTCGCGAAGATCGGTAGTGAATACGCACGACGACAGGCCGTGCACCGCCGCGTTGTTCGCCTCGACTGCGTCGGCGAAATCGCTGTAGCGCAACACGTAGAGAATCGGCGCGAAGGTCTCCTTCAATACCACCGACGTTTGCGACGGCATTTCAACGATAGCCGGACGCACGTAATAGCCGTTTTCATAGCCCTTCACGTCGACGCGCTCGCCGCCGAACACCTTGCCACCTTCGGCCGTGGCCTGCTGCAGTGCTTCCTGCATGCGGCCATACGATTGCTTGTCGATCAGCGGACCCATCAGCGTGCCCTTTTGGAGCGGATTGCCGATCGGCACCTTGCTGTACAACTGCTTCAAACGCTCGATGGTTTTGTCATACACGCTCTCGTGCACGAACAAACGGCGCAACGACGTGCAACGCTGACCCGCCGTGCCCACCGCCGAAAACAGAATGCCGCGCATGGCGAGTTCGTGATCTGCCGTTTGCGTGACGATGCCCGCATTGTTGCCGCCGAGTTCGAGCAGCGAGCGGCCGAAGCGCTTCGCCACTTCCACGCCGACCGTGCGGCCCATTTCCGTGCTGCCCGTCGCGCTGACAATCGACGCGCGCGGATCGGCCACGAGCTTCGCGCCCACGTCGCGGCCGCCGTTGATCAAGGCGGTGAGGCCGGCCGGCGCATCGCCGAACTCTTGCCGCGCTTCGCTGAGAATCTGATTGACGGCGAGCGCGGTGAGCGGCGTCTTTTCCGACGGCTTCCAGATCACCGCATTGCCGCAGACCAGCGCGAGTGCCGCATTCCACGACCACACCGCAGCCGGAAAATTGAACGCCGAGATCACGACGCAGGTGCCCATGGGATGCCACGTCTCCGCCATGCGATGCCCCGGACGCTCCGAGGCGATCGTCAGGCCGTACAGCTGGCGCGACAGACCGACCGCGAAATCGCAGATGTCGATCATTTCCTGCACTTCGCCCAAGCCTTCCTGAAGAATCTTGCCGGTCTCGAGCGTGATGATGCTGCCGAGCGCCTGCTTCTTTTCACGCAGACGGTTGCCGAGCAGACGCACCAGTTCGCCGCGCCGCGGCGCCGGCACGTTACGCCAGGCGGTGTACGCCTCTTTCGCCTGGGCAAGGGCCGTGTCGACTTCCGTCACCGTGTTGCTGGCCACACGGCCGATGAGTTCGCCGGTGATAGGCGAATGAACCGCGATGTCGCCGGCTTGCGCCGCGTGGGCGATGCCGAGGTCGGCGAGGATGGTGGAAGCGTCCATGAAAATCCCTTTAATTTCCGATGCGAAACAAGAGTAAGTTCGGAAACTATACACGCGGGCTTTTATGGCGGCAAGGGTATTTGCCCGGAGCGGGCCGGGGCAAAGGCCGCAAAGTCTTGCTGTGTCTATGCAAGTCGGTCCGCCGAATCAATTGTTTCGCGTTTTAGCGGACCGAGGCATCAACTCACGCCCGCACATTGGCCCTGGCCCATTAGTTTCTTATTGGAAATACATGGCGCCACCAGAAAGGGCACCCGGAACGACATCTGGCCCGGCAGCTTGATCGTTACGGATCCATGGCGCGCGACTGAACGCCGGCAACTATCGGCCTTAAACGCCCGCCATCAGCCGGTCGACCAGCACACGCGCGAACGGCGGCAGGTCCTTGAGGCTGCGCACGCAGATCTTGAGCTTGCGCTCGGCCCAAGGATCGTTCAGTCCGACCGTGGCGATCTGCATCGTCTTCCTGTGCCGCAGCGCGACCGATTCCGGCACGATGCCGATGCCCACGCCCGCTTCGATCATCCGGCAAGCGGCTTCGAAGTTGCCGACCTGGATGCGCAGTTTCAGCCGCGCGCCGAGCGCATCGGCGGCACTCGTGATGAACGCGTGGATCGCGCTAGAGGTCGGCAAGCTCACGAAATTGGCCGTGAGCACTTGCGCAAAGTCCACCGACGCCAGACGCGCCATTGGATGATCGCGCGACGTGACCAGCACGAGCCGGTCGTCGCGATACGGCAGCATTTCCAGATGCTCCGCGTGCACGTTGCCCGCGACGATGCCGATATCCGTCGCGCTATCCGCCACACCCTTGACGATTTCACCGCTCAACACTTCGCGCAGGTCGATGTTGACGTCAGGATGATCGCGCAAGAAATGGCTCAGCACGGCCGGCATGAACTCGCTGATTGCCGTGGTATTGGCCCAGATGCGTACGTGTCCCTTGATGCCTTCGCCGTACTCCTGCATGTCGCCGGCCAGATGCTCGACCCGTTCGAGCACGAGCCGCGCGTGATGCACGAAGGCTTCGCCCGCGGGCGTAAGCGTCACGCCCTGGCTGGTGCGATAAAGCAGCTTGAAACCCAGTTGTTCCTCGAGATTCTTGACCCGGTTGCTCGCCGCCGGCGCCGACAGATGCGAACGCTCCGCGGCGCGCGCCAGATTTTGCGTGTCGGCGATATTGATGAGCAGACGCAAGTCCACGAAATCGAAATGCATGATGACGGCCTGGTTGAAGCGCTGCTGGGCGCTCGCAAGACAAAGGCCAATCTTAACCGGGCGTGAAGAAAGTGCCGGACGGTCTCCGCTGAGCCGCCGGTTTCGCCCGCAACTTCGCACATCGCTTTCCTTCATATAGCCAGGCACGGCACTTGCTTAATGTTGCGGCTCGACAGGGCAAGAACATATGGCAGTTCAGGCCGCCTCCCTGTCACGGCTGGCGCCACGGACACCCCCGGCCCGGTCCAACCGAACATTTCAGGCATAAGCATCATGAGTCGCGTATTACTGGTCGACGACCAACCCGAGGCATTGTCCGCGCTACGCGCCGTGCTGGTCGGCCGTGGTTACACGGTCGCCACGGCGGCGGACGGCGCCGAAGCTTTTGAACGACTGCAACGCACGCGCGTCAGCGCGGTGGTGTGCGACTGGCGCATGCCCAACATGGACGGCGCCGAACTGATCGAATCGATGCAGGCCCGCAGTGAACTGGCTTCCGTACCCGTGATTCTGACGAGCGGCAGCGGCGAAGCGCCCGCCTTCCCCGTCAAAGGCTTTCTGAGGAAACCATTCGCGCTGGACAAGCTGCTCTCGTTGCTGGCCGAATGCGAAAGCGATGCGGCGATGCCCGCGGCCTGCTGAGCACTTCGCGGCCCGCTGGCGAGCGCCGTCGATGCACTCGCTCGCGCGCGTCGCGCACAAAAGCGGGGCACGCGGTGAGTTCGCGAGCGCAGCGGTGCGGCGTCGAGGTACGGTTACTTTGAAACGCGCTCGCGTCTGAAAGATCGAATCGACGGACCGCCTCATGCGCTCGATCGGTTACACCGACTTTTCGAACCACTCTCCGCTCGGCGTGAGCTCAGCATCGGGCGAGATGTCTTCTGGCGTCTGCTGACTCGTTTCGATCCGCAGCGCAAGGATCGCCACGCTCAGCAACAGCAGAACGCCGCCGACCATCGTCAGCACGCCGGTCACACCGAAGTGCGTGTACAACAACAGCGCCACATAAGGCGTCGACATGGAAGCGGCGCGTCCGCATGTACCGGCGACGCCCGTCCCCCGCAACCGATGCGCGGTCGGAAACAGTTCCGGGATATAGCCGAACAATCCGAGCGTGCATACCGTATAGATCGCCGTCACCAGTGCGAACCCCACGATGGAAATCGCCGCCGGCGCCCGCATCTGCACGTACACGAACCCGAGCGCGATTGTCACGAGCGAGAACAGCACGATGCCGTTACGCCGGCCGATCCGGTCCGTGACCAGATACCCGACCACCGCGCCGGCCGGTGCGCCGAACGACATCAGCAGCACGAATCCCAACGATTGCACGATCGTCAGCCCTTCCTTGACGAAGAACGTCGGCAACCACGCGACAAATCCATACAGCGACATGTTGATCGCCATGCAGGTAAGCGCCGCCACCAGCGTGCGGCCGATCATGCCGCGCGCGAACAGCGCAGAGAACGGCGCGGCCGGCACCTCGTGGCTCATCACGCGGGACACCGGCGGCAACTTGCCGACCCGCGCTTCGACCTGCCGCTCGATCGCCGACACCGTTGCCTCGGCTTCGTCGAGCCGTCCGACCGTTTCCAGCCAGCGCGGCGATTCCGGCATGCGATGCCGCAGAAACCACACGACGAGCGCACCGATCCCGGCAATCGCAAACATATAGCGCCAGCCGAGATGCGGAATCACCCAATAGCCGATCGCCGTCGCGCCAAGGAGGCCGGAATTGATGATCAACGCGAGCAGCGAAGTCCAGCGTCCGCGCGTGGCCGGCGGCACGAATTCGCACAACGTTCCGGCCGCCACCACCAGTTCTGCCCCAAGCCCCACGCCCATGATGAAACGCAGCAGGATCAGCCAGTAGATATTCGGCGCGAAGCACGCGGCGATCGACGCGAGACCGAAGATCGCGAGATTCGCCTGATACGAATAACGCCGGCCGAAGCGGTCGCCGAGATAACCGGACAGACCCGCGCCGATCATCATGCCCATGAAGGTCGCGGAGATGAAAAACGAGCCGAGCCGCAAATCGGTGAAGCCGCTTTTGACCATCGCGGCTAACGCGCCGTTAGCGAGATAGATATCGAATGCGTCGAGGAAGGCGCCTGCGCCGATCAGGCCGAGAATGTTCCAGTGAAAACGGCTGATGGGCAGGCGATCGAGCCGCGCGCCGGAATTGACGGTTGCCAAATTGTGTCTCCTGATGGGTCCGCGCGCGGTTGGACCGCGCGCGCAAAACAGTGATGCATGGCTGTCTTTTTATGACGACGGCTCTTTGCATGGTGTTGAGTCACGCGGCGCGGATGCGTCCCCCCGCGTGACGTCAAGATTGCGTCACGCCGCGTCTTCAGGGAATTGGCATTATTGGAAGCCGATGTTTTGTCGCGGTTAATGGACGGCTCGCGGCTTCGCGTCGGCGATGCGCTTGCCGCACCCTACGCGCCCGCGAGGATCCTCCGCGCCTTCAGGATCACCGGCATATCGACCATCTTGCCGTCCACCGCTACCGCCGCGCCCTGGCTCGTTTCCACTGCGGCGAGTACGCGTTGCGCCCATGCCTTGTCCGCGTCGCTCCATGCGTACGCGCGATGCACCGCATCGATCTGCTTCGGATGAATGCACAGCTTTCCGCCGAAACCGAAGCGCCGGCCGCGCCGCGCATCGGCTTCGATGGCCTCGGTATCGGTGATGGTGGTCGATACGCCATCCACCGGCGCGCCGATGCCGGCAAGCCGCGAGGCCAGCACGATCTGCGAGCGGAACAGATGCAGTTCCTCGCCGTCGCCGTCGATACCCAGATCGATCTGAAAATCCAGCGTGCCGAACGCAATGCGTTGCACGCGCGGCGCGGCGCACAACACCGCGAGGCTCGCAAACCCACGCGCCGTTTCAACAATCGGCAACACGCTCAATGTGGCATGCGCCGTCGCCAGCACGGCTTCAATCTGGTCGCGCATCTCTGCTTTCGGCAACACGATCCCGGCGATACCCGGCTGTCCGGACAGCGCGCCGACATCCTCGTTGAACCAAGGCGTGTCCGAGCCGTTGATGCGGACCCATGCGCGCCGTGATGCTTCGCCCGATACAGCGGCTAACACCGCCGCGCGCGCCGCCGGTTTTTCATCGGGCTGCACGGCATCTTCGAGATCGAGAATCACCGCGTCCGCGCCGGCCGCATGCGCTTTCTCGAAGCGCTCAGGGCGGTTGCCCGGCACGAACAGATAAGAGCGCGGCAGTGCGCCGCTCATGCGGCCACCGTCGCGTCGGACTCGGCTTCAAAGACGGATCCGACCTGCGTTCGTTTCGCGATTTGCCACGCATCGCCGAGCAATCGCGCGGCCTCGCCTTCGGAGGCCGCGCCCGAAAATGCCGCCAGCCGATGCAGCTTGGTGGCGATTTCATCGCGCGACAGCGTATTGCCCGGGTCGCCTTTCGGTTCGTCGACGCGGCCTTTGAAGGTGCGGCCGTCGGTGGTCGTGACCGTTACCTTGCCGATCCAGCGCGCGGGATAAGCGGCGTCGACTTCGGCGTCGAAAGCCATCTCGACCTTGTCGCGGAAGGCGGCGATCGCATCCGCGCCGAAAGCCTGCTCGAATTCGGTCACGCCCGCATAGCCGTGATGCGCGACGAGCCCCAGCACCGTTCCCATGTTGAACTTTGCCTGATGAACGGTGCGCGGCGTGACGACCGCGCCGAGCACGTCGAGCGCGCCTTGATGGACGTGCGTCACGACCTTCGCGATATCGCGCGGCGCGAGACGGTGTTCCTGTACGACGGCGAGCAACGCGTCGGCGGCGGGATGCGTGTGACGGCAGGCCGCGTGATACTTGAACGACGTCTCCGCCGTCGCCCAGCGGCTGCCCAGGCGGTCGACGAGACGCGCCGGGTCAGCATCGCTCGACATGCCCGCCGCCATGCCTTGCGCGCCTTCGAGAATGTGCGTCGCGCCCTTGAAGCCGTCCGCGGCAAGTTGCGCGGCCATCAGTCCGTTGGCCGCCGCCATGGCCGTATGCAGTTGTTTCGAGTCGGCGGCATCGCGCAGAAACTCCCACAGGCCGCTTGCCTGCGTACCCGCCGAGCCGAACGCGTCGAGCATTTGCGCCGGCGACAAACCGAGCAATCGTCCCGCTGTCGCCGCCGCCGCGACCGTTCCCGCCGTACCCGTGGTGTGAAACACCTTGTAGTGCGAGCGCCCAAGAAACTCGCCGATGCGGATGCCGACTTCATAGCCAGCGACCGCTGCCACGATCAAGTCGCGCCCCGACTTGCGATGCGCTTGCGCCAGCGCGAGCGCCACCGGAAACACGACCGTCGCGGGATGAAACACCGAGCCGTTGTGCACGTCGTCCTGTTCGGCGAAGTGCGACGCCGCGCCGTTGATCATCGCCGCGAAATACGGCGTCGTGCGGCTGCGGTCGATCAACACTTCGCATGCGCCGTCGTTCGACGCGCCGCCGGCCTGGCGGGCGAAGCGGGCGATCGTCTCGACCGGCCGCGCGCCTTTGCCCGCCAGCGCCGAGCCGAGCCAGTCGACGTAAAGGTTGACGGCGCGCTCCACCACGGCGTGTGGAATGCTGTCGAAGTCGAGTTGAGCGGCAAAGGTGGCAAGCGTCAAACTGGGATGGTCGTTCATGATGAGGTCGCTTTGTGTTCGTTCGGGTTGCCGGGCGCGGAGTCGCTTACACGCCGGCACAGGACATATTCAGATCGTGCCGGCGGCTCGCAGCGCGTCGATCCGCGCGCTGTCGTAGCCGAGTTCGCGCAGAATCGCGTCGGTATGCTCGCCGAGCGCGGGAACCGGATCCATACGCGGCTCGATATCCGTCGGCAAACCCGGCGGCAACAAGGCGGGCACCACACCCGCCGGTGTACCGACTTCATGCCAGCGCTCGCGCGCCTTCAATTGAGGATGCGCCCATACGTCGCCGAGCGAGTTCATTTGCGCATTGGCAATACCGGCGCTATCCAGCCGTTCGATCACTTGCGCCGCGCTCAGCGTCGCAAAGGCCGCAACGATCACCTCGCGCAACGCGTCACGCGCCGACGTGCGTTTCGAGTTGGAGTTGAAGCGCTCGTCGGTGGCGAGATCGGGTTGCATCAATACGCGTTCGCAGAAGAGCTTCCATTCGCGCTCGTTCTGCAGACCGAGCATCACCGTCTTGCCGTCGCCGGCCGGGAACGGGCCGTACGGATAGATCGTGGCGTGCGCCGCACCGGAGAGCGCGGGCGGCGCTTGACCGTCGATCGCGTAATAGAGCGGATAACCCATCCACTCGACCATGCTCTCCAGCATCGACACGTCGATGCGGCAACCTCGCCCCGTGCGGCCACGCAATAGCAGCGCGCTGAGAATGTTCGAGTACGCGTACATGCCCGCCGCGATATCCGCAATCGAGCAACCGGCCTTGGCCGGCTCGCCCAGCGAACCGGTGATCGACAGAAAACCGGATTCGCTCTGGATCAGCAGGTCGTAAGCTTTCTTGTCGCGATACGGTCCGTCGGAACCGTAGCCGGAAATATCGCAGACGATCAGCTTCGGACACTTCTTGCTCAGCGTGTCGTAACCGAGACCGAGCCGGTCCGCTGCGCCGGGGGCGAGGTTCTGCACCAGCACGTCCGCGTCGGCGACGAGGGCATCGAGAATCTCCGTCGCGGCAGGCTGCTTCAGATCGAGCGCAAGACTTTCCTTGGAACGATTGGTCCAGACGAAATGCGACGACAGTCCATGCACGCGTTCGTCGTAGCCGCGCGCAAAGTCGCCGACGCCGGGCCGCTCGATCTTGATCACCCGCGCGCCGAGATCCGCGAGTTGACGCGTGCAGAACGGCGCGGCGATCGCGTGTTCGAGCGTGACGACTTTGATACCGTCGAGTGGTCTCATGTTGTTGGCGCCCGAACGTCAGAACGAACGCGGCAGCCCGAGAATATGCTCGGCCACGTACGAAAGAATCAGATTGGTGGAAATCGGCGCGACCTGGTAAAGCCGAGTCTCACGGAATTTGCGCTCGACGTCGTACTCGCAGGCAAAGCCGAAGCCGCCGTGGAATTGCAGACATGCGTTGGCGGCTTCCCACGACGCATCGGCCGCGAGCAGCTTCGCCATGTTTGCCTGGGCGCCGCACGGTTGATGCGCATCGAAACGGCGTGCTGCCTCGAAGCGCATCAGGCTGGCTGCCTCGACATTGATGAACGATCGCGCGATCGGAAACTGCACGCCCTGGTTCTGGCCGATTGGACGGCCGAAAACAATGCGCTCTTTCGCGTACTCGGTGACCTTGTCGACGAACCAGTAGCCGTCGCCGATACATTCGGCGGCGATCAGCGTGCGCTCGGCATTCAGACCGTCGAGGATGTACTTGAAGCCCTGCCCTTCTTCACCGATCAGATTCTCGGCGGGGATTTCGAGGTTGTCGAAGAACAGTTCGTTGGTCTCGTGATTGACCATGTTCAGAATCGGCTGCACGGTCATGCCGTGACCGATCGCTTCGCGCAGATCGACGATAAAGATCGACATGCCCTCAGATTTCTTCTTCACGTCCGCAAGCGGCGTGGTGCGCGCGAGCAGGATCATCAGATCCGAATGCTGCACGCGCGAGATCCACACCTTCTGTCCGTTGATCACATAGCGGTCGCCGCGCCGCTCGGCGGTGGTTTTGATCTTCGTGGTGTCCGTGCCGGTGGACGGCTCAGTCACGCCCATGGATTGCAGACGCAAGTCGCCGCACGCGATCTTCGGCAGATACTTGTGCTTCTGCTCTTCGGAACCGTGGCGCAACAGCGTGCCCATGTTGTACATCTGGCCGTGGCAGGCGCCCGAGTTACCGCCGGCGCGATTGATTTCTTCCATGATGACCGATGCTTCGGTCAGCCCGAGCCCCGAGCCGCCGAAGTCCTGCGGAATCAGCGCGGCCAGCCAGCCGGCTTTGGTGAGCGCGTCGACGAAGGCTTCCGGGTAGCCGCGTGCTTCGTCGATCTTGCGAAAGTACTCGCCGGAAAATTGCTGGCACAGATCGCGAACGGCTTCGCGAATGTCCTGAAAGGAATCCTGCTGCGTGGTTTGCATAAACGAATCTCTTGGGGTTCAGGCGAAGCTCAGGCGATAGCGGCCGTGGCGCGCATAGTCAGATAGCCTTCGTGGTCTTTGGCCCACAACTCGATGATCTTGCCGTCGGCGGAAGGCTTACCGCACACCGTGAAAGCCCGGCCAGCGAAGGTCGGACGCACCGCTTTGAAAGCGAAACTTTGCAGCGTGGCCTGCGGTTGTTCGCGGCGCACAAGGTCGACCAGCAGGGTTGCAATCAACGGACCGTGGACGATCAGGCCTGGATAGCCTTCGACTTCCGTGACGTACGGATAGTCGTAGTGAATGCGGTGACCGTTGAAGGTCAGCGCCGAGTAGCGGAACAGCATGACGGCGTCGGCGTCGATCGCGCGGCGCCAGGTTTCGCCTTCCGGGGCGAGTTGCGGCTGCGGTGGACGCGCGCCTTCCTGCGGCGTGTCGCGATAGACGATGTCGTGTTCTTCTTCGAGCTTCAGTTCGCCGCCGGCTTCGATAGTGTGCTGCACCGTGACGAACACGAGACGGCCGGAGCGGCCGGTCTTGTCTTCGATATTGGCGATGGTCGAAGTGCGCGTGGCGTGGTCGCCCACCTTGAGGGGCGCGTGAAAAGTCAGGCGGCCGCCGGCCCACATGCGGCGCGGCAGCGGCACGGGCGGCAGAAAACCGCCGCGCTTCGGATGGCCGTCCGGGCCGACTTCGGACATCGACGCAACCGGTAGAAAGTACAGCCAGTGCCACAGCGGCGGCACGCTGTCGCTGCTTTCTTCGCGATCGAGCGTGGCGGCCATCGCCTTCAATGGAAAAGCGGTGATGTCGTCTTTGAGCACCTCCTGCTTGTCGAGCCAGTCGTCGAGTTTCTGTGGGGAAGCAGACATGGGCACCGTCTCCGTATACGCGTATTGGGCTTAATAGAGTCTTACTATGAACGAGCCAGCATATGCTGCGAAGTTTGCATTTTCGAAGCGAGTGTTTGGATTTGCTTAAGGCTCGCTGAATCGCCGCGTGGCGGAGCACTGCGGCCGAATCCGTCTGCACATCATGCGCTCGTTGCCGAGACACCGGCTGCGAACAGCGCGGAATTGGAAAGCAAGAGTCGGGGTGTGCGGCATCACGCCCGTGCTTACACTCAATCATGATTACGATCGCGTGATGGAGAAATTATGGACACGGTTGCGAAGGTTAGTGAGTCGCGCACGCTGGATTTGGCGTTGGACCTGACAGCTGGCGCGGGACAGAAGCCGGAGGTGAAAGCCACTGAAACGGAGACGCGCGGCTCGCCTGCGCAGCGTATCGGTGCGGTCGACTGGTTCGATGTCGAAGCAGAATTGAACGCGTACGGCTGCGCGATGCTGCGCAATCTGCTCAGCTCAGAGGAATGCGATTCGCTGACCGCGCTCTATCCGCACGATGCGTTGTTTCGTAGCCGCGTCGTCATGGCGCGCCACGGTTTCGGCCGCGGCGAATACAAGTACTTTGCTTATCCGCTGCCGACGTTGATCGCCGATTTGCGCCGCAAGCTTTATCCGCGTCTCGCACCGGTGGCGAATCGCTGGAATCAGGCGATGGGGATCGACGTCCGGTATCCGGCCGCGCACGCGGCATTTATCGAGCGTTGCCACGCCGCCGGTCAGACGCGCCCCACGCCGCTGATGCTTCAATATGCGACCGACGACTACAACTGTCTGCATCAGGACCTCTATGGCGAACACGTATTCCCGCTGCAGGTCGCGATTCTGCTGTCCGAGCCCGGCGTGGACTTCACCGGCGGCGAATTCGTCATGACGGAGCAGCGGCCGCGCATGCAGTCGCGTACGGAAGTGGTGCCGCTCCGCAAGGGCGATGCGGTGGTGTTCGCGGTCCATCACCGACCGGTTCAGGGGACGCGCGGTGCGTATCGGGTGAATCTGCGGCATGGCGTGAGCCGCTTGCGCTCGGGCCAACGACACACGCTCGGGGTGATTTTCCACGACGCGGCGTGAGGCAGGCCGGGGTTTGGCTTGCCTTGGTTCGACGTGCTCTCCTGTGCCACTGCGCTACTGCGCTGCGGCAAAATTCGACACACGCAATTTTGACCCGGTATCATTCGGGAAAACCCGAACCCGCTGGATGCGCTGCACCACCCTTTGCAGCGCATTCGGCGTGTCCGTTCGAGTGTTATCGCCCGTCGACGGACGGGGTTGTCAGCCGGTGATCCCGGCATGGCAGCCCAGTTCGGCGATACGAAGGTGGCGGGCCCGCGCGCCCGCCCTGCCGCAATCGGCCAAAAGCCGGTGGCGGCCAATCAGCCTGGATATCATCGATCATGATTGCCGCCACGTTATCGCGTGTCGCCGACCGTCTGCTAGCCGCGGACGCGGGACTCGTGCGCCTCCATACCGCGCTGCGCGTCGCGCTCGCCTGCCTGCTCGCCGGCGTGGCCACTATCGCGTGGACCGTTTCCCAAGATCAGCCCATTACGCTTGCCGCGCCCGGCATCCTCTTTGCGATGGTCGCGCCGTTGTTCGTGCGCGATGCGCAGCGAACTGCCTGGTTCGGCACGCTCTTCTATCTCTATCTCTGCGCTTGCGTGTGCTTCGCTACGGCGAGCGTGTTGAGCCACTATCCGCTAGCCGGCGATGCCGGCTTCCTGGTGGTGATGTTCATCGGCATGTTGTGCCAGGCGTGCGGGCCGCGTGCATTGGGCTGCGCGATGCTGGGCGTGGTGTGTTTTTACCTCGGCCTCTATCTGCATCCTACGACGGCGTATCTCGTGCAGTCGCTTCTGCTGTCCGCGTTCGGCCCGTTGATGGTCGCGCTGGTAGGCCGCGTAATTGTGTCGATGCGAGCCGCGGCGAGCTTTCGCCTCGCCGTTCATACGGTGACGCTGCGCGCGTCGCGTGTGCTTCACGCTCCGGTTGCCGCGCATCTCTCCGCGTTGAATGAAGCTGCGCTGTCGCTCGAAGAACAGTTGGCGCTGCTGAATCCGCCGGATGCGGAGACGATCCGTGAACGGATCGTCGAAGTAGAAGTCGCGGCTGGGCAATATGCGTTTGCATCGGGATCCGTTGATGATGGCGTCAAGGCGAGTGCCGGTGTCTTACGCCACGCGATTGCGCGCCTCAAGGAGATTGCGCAAGGCGGCGACGCGCGACGCGTTTCGTCTGCGCGGGCGAGCGCTTCAATTACGCTGACCGCGGCGCAGCGCTTCGCCGACTTGCGCAGCAAGCTCTGCTGGCTCCCCGCCGCGCGCGCCACTACCGCTGCATTGCTCGCGATGCTGATCGGCCATTCGCTTTCGCCGGAACGTTGGTTTTGGGCGGTCATTACGACGTTCGTCGTGTTTCTTGGCACACGGTCGCGCGCGGATACGGTGTATCGCGGTGCGCAGCGTCTCGTGGGGACGCTCGCTGGCGCGCTCGTCAGCGTGTTGCTGGTCGCACCGCTGCATGATTCGCCGGTGTGGCTGGTGATCGCGATGGTCCTGTGCGTATTCGGCTGGGCTTACTACATCTTGAGCGCGTATGCGCCGGGCGTGTTTTTCATCACCGTACTCGTCGGCCTGGTCTACGGCGAACTGGGGTTTGCGATGGGGCCGCTGGTCGAACTGCGGATCGAAGAAGTGCTGGTGGGTTGCCTCGTGTCATTCGCCGTCGCGATGCTAATGATGCCGCTCGCAGCGACGCGGCATGTCGAGGCGAGGCTTGCGGCGGTGCTGGGCGCGCTACGCGACGTCGTGCGGCTCTCTGGGGCAGGCGCGCAGGCGGGTGACGCGGTTGCCGCGATGCGTAAGCTCGATCGCGGCTGGCATGATCTGCGGATCGCGCTGCGGCCGCTGCAGACGCAGCGCGTGGTGGTGTGGAATCCGGATGTCGAGCTGGCGACGGGTTCGTTGTTGTGTTGCCTGCATTGGGCGCGGGTGTTGAGTGGATTTACGCGGAGCGGCGTATTGCAGGAAGCAGTAGCGCTCAATGCGGCGGAGGTAAGCGCGGCGCATGTCGAGTCGATCGTGGAGCGGCTCGATACTTTGATTGCGCGTTATGGCGGCGGCGCGACGGACGCTGCGCGTGGCGGGTCAGATGACCGTAGACCGATGATGCCTGCCTTTGCTTTCGACTTGAACCGGGCATCGGCACTTACACAACTGGATGGCGCCGTTGCGCAGTTGTTCGATCGGTTGACGCAGCCGGTTTCGGATGGGCGGCGCGTTTTCAATTGGGCGTTGAGGGGGAAGAGTGTGTAGAGGGCTTGGGAATGGCGGTAGGTGGAAACTTGTCCACAGAAATTGTTCGCAAGCCTGTGGATAACCACCCCACAACCGCCCCAACTCCTTGACGCATAACCCATCTTGACCACTGCGCGCAAACTGCGGAGAGCGAAGCACGGCGAGCAAACCGCCGAGCGCAACCACCGAAGCGACGCACTCGTCATGCAAATCAAGCCGACTTCACCACCGACCGCCCCGCCACCCGCATCGACGCAATCCGCTCGACCAGCGCGCCAAACAGCAGCCCGATCGTCGCCCACATAATCGCCTGCATTCCGAGCGCCGCGACGCGGAATTTCCACAGCAGCACCGCCGGGAAAGCCTCCGGCACTTCGTTAATCGCGGGCATCGACAACTGCACCGCAGCGATGATCACGATGAACACCGCCGCGCCCACGATCGAGCCGTTCCACGCGCCAAGTTTCATCGCCGCACGGCGCCGCACCTTGAGCGAGAACACCATCGCCGCCAGCGAGATCGCAATCATCAGGAAGAACAACCCCGTGCGCGTCCCGATCGTCTCAGGGTCGCCGACCGAGGGCGGGTTCGCCGGATACTTCAGGTTCGGCACGATCGCGAGCGCAATGAACGCGCCAAGCGCAAGCCATGCGGACAACGCGCGCGGGCTCAACGCGCCCACTCGCCCATAAGCGTAAGCGAAGACCAGCGAGAACAAGCCGCCGAATGCCGCGCCGTAAGTCAGCACGCCAGTCAACAAGCCGATACCCCGCTGCGTATCGCGGCTCACCATCTCAGGCTCGGGCGCCTCGCCTTTCGCGGCGTTGGCCTTTTCTTCGAATGAAATCGCCTGATTGACCTGCGGCTCGCCCACCACCCGGGCGAAGCCGAACGTGAGGAGTCCCGCGGCGATGCCTGCAAGCATCCCGCGTACCAACAACTTACCAACCATGGTCGACTCCGTTAGTGGCAGGGAAAGCCGAGCAGATGGCGGCCGTCGTGCACGAACTCATGCACGTACATGCCTGGCACCAGCGAGGTGGCGCCCTGTTCCGCACCCACGAAGTAAAGCGCGAGCAACAACAGCAACCCGCCGAACACGACCCAAGGCAACAACTCGCGCAGCGGAATCGGCGTGGGTTGGGCAACGGGCTGATTGGCGGGATCGAAAACAGCTTCGGTCATGATGGACATCTCCTGGGGTAACGCGCCCCGATAGTCATTGCAGAGGATTGGTGCGAAGCTCAGGTCTGGCTTTCGGCTTGTGCTGCCGATTACAGTGGCGCGACCGCGCCGGGCTCTCACCGGCTTCCGCGCTTCGCAGTCCCGCTATTCTACGCGCTAAACTTCGGCACCCGGCAACGCAAAACATACGGTTCATGCCGCCGGCGTTGGGCTTCGGGACGTGGCTTGATAGGACATGAACGGAATGGACACAAGGCTGTTACTGGTCAGCCACGCATCGACCGCGGCCCAGCGCGCAGGCCGTTTTCCCGCCGACGATTCACTCGACGCCCGCGGCCTCGCCGAAGCCCAAACCCACGCCGCACGCTTGCGCCTGGCGATCGCGGATGACGCGCCGGCTTTCGTCAGCCCGGCCGCCTGCGCGCGCGAAACGGCGACGGCGCTGGGCCTCGCGGCATCGGTCGACGCCGGCCTGGCGGATCTGAACTACGGCACATGGCAAGGACGGCGGCTCGCCGACCTCGCAGCCGAAGCGCCGCAAGACGTCGCCGCATGGACGCGCGATCCGGACGCCGCGCCTCACGGCGGCGAGTCGTTCAGTCAACTCGTGAAACGGGTAGGAGAATGGCTCGAAGCGTTGTTAGACGGGGAGACGGATCGTGCATCGTCCCATCTTCGCGACGTGATCGCCGTCACCCACGCGCCGGTGCTGCGGGCAGCGATCGTGTATGCGCTCGGAGCATCGCCCGCGGTTTTTCCGCGCATTGAAATCGCACCGCTTTCGATCATTGAGTTGCGGCACTCGTCGCGCGGCTGGACATGGTGGCCGGCGACATACTAGCCGCTCTCGCCGGGCGGCTTATTTACCCGACACCACCAGACGCAGCTTGTTCGACCCGGTCGGCGTCAGTGTGATATCGGTCCGCTTACCCTTCGCGCCCAGATAAAAGTGCTGAAGTCCCGGCGAATTCTGATCGTGCGTCGCGTCCGGCAGACACGATGCGACGTCCGCCGCGACAGCTTGCAGCGCGTCGGCAATCGAGCCGGCGTCGTGATGCGGCGTCCACGTGCATTGATAGGCACCGTGACTCGCCGAACATTGCGCGTCGTCGCCGTAGGGTTGCGCGACGCCCTTGCCGTCGTCCGACGTCAATGAGGCGAGCCCGCCAGGGGCCGCCGCGACGATCCGCTTCAGGGATGTGCAAGGGCTAGGCGCATCGTCGGCATACGCGCTGCCGGTCAGCAAAGCGCCCAGCGACGCAGCGGCGAGCGCGGTGGCAAGCAATCGGGTTCTGTTCATGTCGGCGCGGTCCTTGAAGTCACTCGCAGGTACCAGCGCCGTAGCACGCTTCATGCCCATGATCGCCGACTACTCAAGACCGCGCTTCAGTCGCCGTCGTTACAGTCCAGTACCGAACAAAGCCGCCAGCCCCTGCGCCGACCCAAAAATCCCCTTGGCATCGTGCCCGACACCATCGATCACATACGTCCGATGCCTCGCCAATCCTTCGGGATGCCGCAACGCCATATAACGCGCATAAGCCAGGCCGCGCCCGACCCGGTGTTCACCTTGCGCCAGCGCGGCGCACGAGCGGTCGAGCGCTGGGTGCTGTGGATCGCAATCCGCGCCGCCGAGCAGCACGGTCACGTCACGCTGCGCGTAACGCGCTTCGAGCGTGGCCGCTGAAGCCGCGTCGCGAGAGTAAGCGGGCAAATCCTCGAGCCCATACTTCCAGCGATTGAACGACGGACACCTCGCCCGATCAAACGCCGCAAACTCGCCGGACACAGCGGACGCAACCGACCCAACCGGCCGCATTGCATCGAAGTACACATACGACGAAGGATTCGCGACCACATAGCGCAGCGCGATACCGCGCGCCGCGAGCGACGCCTCGTCTCGCGCTACTACCGCGTAGCGCTGCACGACCTGCGCGCCGCCCGAGTGTCCCGCGATCACCACCTCGGCGAGCGACGCGAACTGCTCGCGCGACGCCAGCGTGTCCACAATCGCGTCGAGTACATCGAACGAACTGATCGGCGCGGGACCTTCGGCGTTCTCACCGGCCATCCAGCTCGTCCAGTCCCAATGCAAAGTGGACGGCGGCAGCTCATGCGCGTCGACATCCGCAGTCGCGAGAAACTGCGGCACGATCAGCAGCGTATCGGCCGCGCTGCCGCCGGCGAGCGAGCACGAACGCTGCGCGAGTTCGAAATACGTGTCGCCGTTGCGCAAGCGGCCATGAATCAGAATCACGGCGCGTTGGACATCGCGCGTCGGCGCGAGCCAGTCGCCGTTGGAAAACACCGGCACGGTGCCGCTGCCGGCTCGCGTCGTGACGCTCAGATGCCGGCTCGCAACGACCGCGACCGGATGTTCATTCGGCGCGCGTTCGTCGTCTGTGATGAAAGACTGGGTCATGCAATAGGCTCGTGGTCGATCAATGAGTGGCGGGTCTCGCCGCCGCGCCGCCCGACATGCGTCCGGCGCGCGTGAAGTACACCATCGCGAGTGACACGAAGCCGGCAAAAATCAGGTAAAACGCGGGCGTGAGGCTGCTGCCGGTCACGCGCGTCAAGCCGGTGATGGTGAGCGGCGCCATGCCGCCGAACAGCGTCACCGCAATGTTGTACGACAGCGCCACGCCCGCCGAACGGCTGCGCACCGGGAACAAGGTCGCGAGCATGCCGGGATGCGCGCCGGACATTGCGGCGAGGAACAGCGTCGCGATCATCTGCGCGATGAACAGGTGCCCCGGCGTCGGATTCGTCACGACGAAGTGATAAAGCGGATACACGCAGACCATCCACGCGATCACGATGGGATAGAACAACCGGTATGCGCCATAACGATCGGCGAGCTTGCCAGACAGCGGAAACAGAAACAGATTCAGCACACCGGACACGAACGCGCCGAGCAACGCGGTGGACAGCGGCAAATGCAATTGCCGTTCGACATACACCGAGAGATAGGAATGCCAAACATAATTAGTCGCCGCCCCGACGATAATCACACCCATCGCGCAGATCGCCGCGTCGCCGTTGTCGCGGAAGAACTGGCGGATCGTGACGCGCGGGGGTTTCTCCTTGTGTTCGAGCAGCCGCTCGAACTCCGGTGACTCGGCCACGCGATGCCGGATATAGAAGCCGAACGGCCCCGCCAGCGCGCCGAACAGAAACGGCAAACGCCAGCCCCACGCCACCAGTTGCTCATGCGCGAGCTGCGTGGTCAGCAGATAGCCGACGCCGGACGACAGCAGCAACGCGAACGCCTGCGCCGACATGTTGAAGCTGCCGTAAAACATCTTCTTGTGCGGCGGCGCGTACTCGACCAGCATCGCGGAAGCCGTCGCGAACTGTCCGCCCACGGATAGCCCTTGCAATAAGCGAGCAAGCACCACCAACAGCGGCGCAGCGATGCCGATGCTCGCATAGCCCGGCGTGAGACCCATCAGCAACGTGCTGGCCGCCATCGAAATGATCAGCAGCGAGAGCGCCTTGCGTCGCCCCGCGCGGTCCGCGTAAATGCCGAGCAGGATGCCGCCGATCGGCCGCACGATAAAACCGACGGCAAATGTCGCAAGCGTCAGCATGATCGACACGAAGCCGCCGCCGCCGGGAAAGAACACTTGCGCGATGATCTTCGCGAAGTAGCCGTAGATCAGAAAGTCGAACCACTCGAGTCCATTGCCGAGCACGGAGGCGAAGATCGCGCGCCGCACCATCGACGGACTCAAGCTGTTCGCTGCATCGGCTCCAGCCGCGACACCGTCGCGCTGATTGAAGGTCGCTTCGCTCATTGCCCGCATCCCGGAGTGTCGAACATTGCTGACAGCGCGCATACCGACGTCAGCATGCGCGCACCGTCGTGCCCCACGCCCGGCACGATATGAAAGTGCTGCTTCAGGCCGTCCGGATGACGCGACTGGATATACCGGTAGTACGCTTCGGCGCGCGCCGCGCGTTGCGGCCCTTGCGCTTCGGCGGCACAGGTTCTGTCGAGCGCGCTCTGCTGCGGATCGTCATCAGCGCCGCCGACGAGGTAGTCGACCCGGCGCGACGCATAGATCGCTTCGAGTTGCGCGGGCGTGCGGTCGTCGAGATACGGCGGCCGGTTGTCCATGCCGTATTTCCATTGATTGAAGTCGGGACATTGCGCGGCATCGAACGGCGCGGCAATGCCCTGCGCGTTAGGCCGTTGCGCATCGAAATACGCATACGTGGACGGGCTCGCGACTACGTAACGCACGTCGATGCCTTCGCCGGTCAACGCGGCGATATTACGCGCCGCGACGGCGTAGCGCTGCACGATCTGGCCGCCGCCCGAATGCCCGGCGAACACCACATGCCGCAGATTGGGGAATAGCTTGCGATCGGCGAGACGCGCGACGATCGCATCGAGCACCTCGTACGAACTGATCGGCAGCGGCGCGCGCGCCGCTTCGCCGCCCATCCAGGCGTCGCCGGTCCAGCGCAGCAAGTCGGCAGGCTCGTCGTGTACGCGCGTGTCGAGCGTGGCGAGGAACTGCGGCGCGATCAGCAGCGTGGCGTCGGGGTCCGCGTGTGCGGTGTCGCGAGCATTCTGAGAGGTGCGAAAGTACACGTCCGCATTGCGCAGCTTGCCGTGAATCACGATAACCGCGCGTGTCACCTGCGGCTGCGCAACGTTCCAATCCTTCGACAGATACAGCGGGAATTGCGCTTGCCCTTGCGGCGTGTCGAGCATGAAGCGCGTGTCGGAGATCGTCGCCACCGGCTTCAGATGCGGCTCGTAAGCATGGACCGCGAACGCGGATTGCGCGAACGTCATCAGCACTGCCGCGCCTGCCGACATACACAACGCCGCAATACGTCGTGAAAGATTCAAAGTCATGCAGCTTCCTCCTGATCACCGTGCACAGTCTTGAACGCGGCGCATGATCAAATCCGTCGTAGGGAAACCGAATACTCGGAACCGGAGGCGAATACCGAGCGTCGCACCGGCTGAGTCGGACGGAATGCGATGGACGAGATCGTAGGAGCGGCCATGGTAAATGTAAAATACCTGTTTCATGCACCATTCATATTTAATATGTATGGCATCGAACCGGCCTTCATGCGCTGGTGAGGAGACGAAACACCATGGAGCTGCGGCATCTGCGTTATTTTCTGGCGGTCGCCGAAGAAGGCCAGTTCACGCGCGCGGCAGAAAGGCTAGCCATGCAACAGCCGCCGCTCTCGCAGCAGATTCGAACGCTGGAAGAAGAGATCGGTTTCGAACTCTTTGTGCGCGTGCCGCGCGGCGTCACCTTGACGCCGGCCGGTCAGGCCTTCGCGGAAGACGCGCAACGCCTGCTGCAAAATCTGCAGCAGTCTGTCGAAAAGGCGAGCCGGATTGCGCGTGGAGAACTCGGCACGATTTCGATCGGACTGACCAGTTCCGCCTCGTTCCATCCATTCACGACCGAGGCGATCCGCGCGTTTCGCGCGGTCTGCCCCGAAGTCGCCGTGGACCTCGCCGAGCTCAACGCGGCGGAGATCATCGAGCGTCTGGCTGCGGGCCAGATTCAGGCGGCGTTTCTACGCAAGCCGGTCGACGCCCGCGAGGGCGTGGCGTTCGAGTTGCTGCTCGACGAACCGATGGTCGTGGTGTTGCCGGTGGGTCATCCGTTGCTCAAGGGCAGGAAGCGGCCGCAAGTGTCGCTGAAAGCGTTGGCGCACGAAGACTTCATTCTGGTCCGTCGTCCGGGCGCGCCCGGCATGTATGCCGACATCCTCGCCGCTTGCCGGCAAGCGGGCTTCGTCCCGCGTATTGCCCGCGAAGTGCCGCGCATGGTGTCGGGCATCAACCTCGTGGCGGCGGGTCTGGGCGTGACCTTGGTGCCCGCTTCCATGCAGCGTTACGATCAGGTGGGCACCGTGTACTGCACGCTCGCGAACCCTTCGAAACTCAGCGCGCCGCTGCACCTTGCCTATCCCGCCGCACTGCACAACAGCGCGGCCACGCGCTTCATTCAACTGGTGAAGGAGCGCGCCGGCGCATGAATCCGTCAACCGGCACGGATTTTGCATTCTCGCCGTACCGGCTGAATAACCAACAGCCATCCATCGACGTCAAATACGCTACGCCATGTCAAACAGACAAGCCGCCGACAAGCCGGCCCGCCTTTCCTCAGGAATCGATGGAATCGACGACATCCTGGGAGGCGGTCTCACGCCCCATCGCATGTACCTTGTGGAAGGTGCGCCCGGTACAGGTAAAACTACCTTGGCCTTGCAATTCTTACTCAAGGGAGTCGAAGAGGGACAGAAAGGTTTGTACATCACGCTGTCCGAGACCCGTGCCGAACTGATCGCTGTAGCTCAAAGCCACGGCTGGGATATCGGCGGCTTCAACATTCTCGAGCTGGTTTCGGACGAAGGTCTCGACCCGCAGTACGAGCAGACCGTGCTGCACCCGGCCGAGGTCGAACTCGGCGAAACGGTGCGCAACGTCATCCAGCAGGTCGAGGAACTCAAACCCTCGCGCATCGTGCTGGACAGCCTCTCCGAATTGCGTCTGCTGTCGCAGAACCCGCTGCGTTACCGGCGGCAGATTCTCGCGCTCAAGCGCTATTTCGCCACCCGAGAATGCACGGTGCTGCTGCTCGACGACAATTCTTCCGAGCCCGGTGACGTTCAACTGCACAGCATCGCGCACGGCGTGGTCAGTCTGGACAATCTGGTGCGCGACTATGGCGGCAACCGGCGGCGCACGCGCATCGCCAAAATGCGCGGCATCAAATTCCGCGAGGGCTACCACGACCTGACGCTCGACACCGGTGGCATCCGCGTGTATCCGCGCCTAGTCGCGGCGGAACACCACGCGCAGTTCGAGACCGAGGCGGTCAGCACCGGCACGCAGGGGCTCGACGCGTTGCTCGGCGGCGGTCTGATCCCCGGCACCAATGCGCTGATGATCGGCCCTTCGGGCGTCGGCAAGACCACCACGGTGGTGTCGTGCCTGATCGCCGCGCTCGAGCGCGGCGAGCGCTGCGTCTACTACGTGTTCGACGAGACGCTCGTCACGTTGACGATCCGCTGCGCGACGCTCGGCATGCATCTGGCGCCGCACGTCGAAAGCGGTCTGCTGACGCTGCGGCAGATCGATCCGGCGGAGATCTCGCCCGGTGAATTCGCCAGCGACGTCCGCCGCTCTGTCGAGCGGGACGGTGCGCGCTTTGTCGCGATAGACAGTCTGAACGCCTATCTGCAGGCAATGCCCGGCGAGCGCTATCTGCTGCTGCAAATGCACGAACTGCTCGGTTATCTGAATCAGCAGGGCGTGATCACGATGCTCGTGCTGGGGCAGCACGGCATCATCGGCGAGGTACAGACCGATATCGACATCAGCTACCTGAGCGACGTGGTGGTGCTGTTCCGCTACTTCGAACACCACGGCGAAGTGCTCACCGCCGTGACGGCTGTAAAGAGCCGCGCCAATGCTCACGAGCGCTCGATCCGCCAGTTCCGGCTCGGCAGCAATGGCGTGGAAGTCGGCGAGGCGTTGCGCGACTTCGAAGGTGTGCTCTCCGGACTGCCGGCTTATCGCGGCAACACTGCACTGCTCGGTGCGACGAACCGCGTCCTTGACACGTCCGGGCAATAGGCCATGGAGCAACGCGTCCTTATTCTTGCGCCGTTTGGCCGCGACGCCGATGTGATTGCCGAAGTGCTGCACAAAGATCAACGCCTCTGCGTGGCATGCCGCGATGCCGACGCGCTCACCGCGGAACTCGACGCCGGTGCGGGCGCCGCGTTGATCGCGGAAGAAGCGCTCACGGGCAACCATGCGGCCCGTTTGTTCGAGTGGCTGGAGCAGCAGCCCGCGTGGTCGGATTTCCCGTTTATTCTGCTCGCCGCCTCACGCGTCGGACATCGCTCGGAACGTGGCCTCGAAGTGCTCGAACGGCTCGGCAACGTTGTCGTGCTCGAACGTCCGCTGAATTCGGAGACGCTGCGGCGCGCGGTGGCGTCGTCGTTGCGGGCACGCGCGCGGCAGTATGAATCGCGCCGCCATCTGGCCGAGCGGATCGAAGCGCAAGAAGCACTGGTGCAGTTGAACGACTCGCTGGAAAGCCGTATCGCCGAACGCACTCAGGAACTCGCCTCCGCCAACAATCGGCTGATGATGGAAATACACGAGCGCGCCAAAGTGCAGGCGGTGCTCGTGCAGTCGCAGAAAATGGAGGCGCTCGGGCAACTCACCGGCGGCATCGCGCACGACTTCAATAATCTGCTGAACGTCATCATGGTGAACGCAGAGCTGATCGCGCGAGTAACCAGCGATGAGCGCCTTCGCAGCATGGCCGCCACCGTCAAACGCGCGACCGAGCGCGGCGCGAAACTGACGGGACAGTTGCTGACTTTCTCGCGCAATAGCAACCTCGATCTGAAAGCCGTGGACGTGGTGGCGCTGCTGCAAGGCATGCGCGACATCATTACGGTGTCGCTCGGATCGAGCATCCGTTATACCAACGAGTTCGAAGGCCAAGAGATGTGGACTCAGGCCGACGCCAATCAGCTCGAACTGGCCATTCTCAATCTCGCCATCAACGCGCGCGACGCCATGCCGGGCGGCGGCCAGCTCGGCATTCGCGTGAAGCAGCGGGAGGCGCCCGATCAGACACTCGCTGAAGGCCGCTACGTAGTGATCGAAGTCGCCGATACCGGCTCGGGTGTGCCGCCCGATGTGGTGTCGCGCGTGTTCGATCCGTTCTTCACCACCAAGCCGATCGGCAAGGGAACCGGACTCGGCTTGAGCCAGGTCTACGGCATTGCGAGGCAGGCCGGCGGCACCGCGCGTCTGTTCAGCGAGGAAGGCGTGGGCACCACCGTTGAGCTCTGGCTGCCGTTGCGCGAGCGCGTGGCGCCGCAGGCCGAAGCGGCGTCGAATGCGGAAGCGAACGTGATCGGCGAAAAACGCGTGCTGGTGGTCGAAGACGACAGCGAGGTGCGCGCCATGCTGGTCGAGTCGCTGAGAATGCTCGGCTACACGGTGACCGAAGCCGCCGACGGACGCGCGGGCCTGAACCGTTTGCAGGACGACAAACCGGACCTGCTGATGGTGGACTTCGCGATGCCCGGCATGAACGGAATCGACGTGATCGCCGAGGCGCGCAAGATGCGCGAGGATTTGCCGGTGATCCTGGCAACGGGCTATGCGGACGTGGACATTTCCGGGCTGGCGGTGAAGCGCTGCACGATTTTGCGCAAGCCTTTCCAGCTGGACGATCTGGCGCGGACGGTCAGGCTCGGGCTCGCGGCCTGAGTCACGCCGACGTAACAAACCTGCGCGCGTGCCGATGCGCGCAGTCGCACCGTATCGTCATAAAAAATTCCAGAATCAATAGTTTGCTAACGAATTTTTTGGAAATACAATACCGGCCATGTCGAATCTCGATGCCTTACGCCGGACAGTCAGCAGCACGCTGGTCGTCGCCGCCCGAAAATGGCGGCGCACGAGCCACGGCGTGCTCGCGGCCTTCAATGTCTCCGAGGCGTGCGCTACGCCACTCCTGACCGCCAGCCGGCTCGGCGCGGCCGTGCGCCAGGTCACGCTCGCCGATCACATCGGTATTGAAGGGCCTTCGCTCGTGCGGCTGCTCGATCAACTGTGCGCCGCGGGCCTGATGCGTCGCGACGAAGACCCCGAAGACCGGCGCGCGAAAACCGTGGTGCTCACCGAAGAAGGCCGCGCCGTCACCGCGAAAATGGAAGAAGAACTGGTCACGCTGCGGGCGCAAGCGTTAAAAGGCGTCTCGCGCAGCGACCTGGAAGCCACTTTGCGCGTGCTGGCCGCGTTCACGGCCGACGCCGGCGAGCGCGCCGATCAGAACAGCGATAACAGCGGCGAGCCGGCGTAACGGTTGATGGTCTACCCTTCCCTTCGCGACTGGCTGTTCTCCGTCAAGACATTTGCCGCGGCGATGATCGCGCTTTACATCGGCCTCGCGCTCGAACTGCCACGGCCTTATTGGGCGATGGCGACCGTCTACATCGTGTCGAATCCGTTTGTCGGCGCCACGCGTTCGAAGGCGCTCTATCGTGCGCTCGGCACCATGCTCGGCGCTTCGGCAGCGGTGCTGCTGGTGCCGCCCTTCGTCGAATCGCCGTATCTGTTCAGCGTGATCGTCGCGCTATGGACCGGCACGATGCTGTATCTGGCGGTGTCCGACCGCACCGCGCGCAGCTACGTGTTCCTGCTGGCCGGCTATACGATGCCGATTATCGCGCTGCCTTCGGTGACCAATCCGGGCGGCGTGTTCGACCTCGCGGTCAGCCGCACCGAGGAGATCACGCTGGGCATCGTCTGCGCGAGCATTGTCGGCAGCGCGCTGTTTCCGAGCCGGCTTGCACCGACGATCATCAATCAGACCGACGCATGGTTTCGCGACGCCGCGTTCTACGCAACCGAAACGCTCTCTGGACGAATTGCCGGTTCGGCCATTTCGGGTGCGCGGCAACGCATCGCGGCCACCATCAATGGCCTTGAATTGCTGCTCAGCCAGTTGGCCTACGATCACACGCGGCCCGACATATTGGCGCGCGCACATGAACTGCGCGGGCGCATGCAGTTGCTGCTGCCGATCATGTCGTCGCTCGCCGATCCGCTGATCGCGCTTTATAACAGCGGCAGGCAGACGTGGCCCGACGGGCTGGAAAGCCTGCTCGCCGATGTCATCAAATGGTTCAACGAGCCGATGCCCATCGTGAGCGAGGGCGATCACCCGGACCCGACGGCCGATGCATTGCGTGCGCGCATCGCGGCGATGCAGCCACCGCCGTCCACGCTCGCGGGCTGGGATGGCGCGCTGCTCTCGAACGCGTTGTGGCGTATGAAACAGGTGATCGATGTCTGGCAGGACTGCCGCTCGCTGCGCATCATCATCACACGGGAAGAAGGCTCGTGGCGTCCACGCTTCCGTCATTGGCGGCTAGGCGGTACAGAGCGCTTCTACGATCGCGGCATCATGCTGTTCTCCACGGGCACGGCCGCGGCGGCCGTGGTTCTCGCGTGCAGTTTGTGGATCGGCTCGGGGTGGAACGACGGAGCGAGCGCTGTCACGCTCGCGGCCGTGGCATGCTGCTTCTTCGCGGCGCTCGACGAGCCCGCGCCGTTCATCTTCCGCTTCTTCGTGGCGACCGCCATCAGCGTGGTGGCGGCGGGCGTCTATCTGTTCGTCGTGCTGCCGCATGTGCATGACTTTCCCTTGCTGGTGATCATGTTCGCCGCGCCGTTCATCTTCGTCGGCACACTGATTCCGCGCCCGCAGTTCAACCTGGCCACGGTGCTGGTCGCCGTGAACACGGCCACTTTCATCAGCATTCAGGACGCCTACGACGCCAATTTTCTGGTGTTCCTGAACAGCAATCTCGCGGGCCTCGCCGGCTTGCTTTATGCGTATCTGTGGACGCGGGCGACGCGCCCGTTCGGCGCCGAACTCACGGCGTCCCGCCTGTTGCGTTCGAGCTGGGCCGACGTGGCGCTCACGGCATCGACACGGCCGATCGAAGATCCGCGCAATCTCGCTGCGCGCATGCTCGACCGCCTGATGCAGTTGATCCCGCGACTCGCCGCGACCGACGACCATCGTCATCCGTCGATCGAAAGCTTTCGTGATCTGCGCATTGGCCTCAACGCGCTCGATCTGCGCCGCCTGACCCCCAATCTGGGCGGCGACGCGCCGGCCGCGATCGATCACGTGCTCGACGACGTGCGTCAGTACTATGAAAGCTGCGTCGACCGCCGCAAGCGCGAGCCGGTGCCGGAGAGCCTGATGTCGTCGATCGACGCCGCCGTGGCGAGTGTCACCGCACAGGGCCTCGCCAACGCCGGGGCACCGAGCCCAAGCGCGCAGACCTCGGCGCGCCGGTTGCGCGAAGCGCTGCACGCGCTAGTCGGCTTGCGTCTTTCGCTGTTTCCGGCCACGCTGACGACACCCACGCCGCCCGAACCGGAGGCCGCCGCCTGATGCACTCATGCCGTTGGCCATTTCCTTTCCTCTTGCCCACCTCCCGCGATGATCGGTGAAATCGATATTTTCGGCGTGTTCGTGCCGGCCGTGCTCGTGCTGATGTTGGTCGCGTATCTGATCAACCTGGTCATTCGCACGGTGCTCGCGCGCGTCGGCTTTTACCGCTTCGTCTGGCATCGCTCCATCTTCGATCTTGGCATCTATGTGCTGGTGCTGGGCCTTATCGTTGTCGTTTCGCACAGACTAATAACGTGAAAAAAACCTGGTTCTCCGTCGGTCAAATTCTGCTGACCCTGATCGTCGTCGTCGCCGCGGCCCTCGTGCTGTGGAAACTGATTGGCTATTACATGTTCGCGCCGTGGACTCGCGACGGACACGTGCGCGCCGACGTGATCCAGGTCGCACCGGACATCTCGGGACTGATTTCGTCGGTCGAGGTGGTGGACAACCAGCAGGTCAAGCAAGGCCAGGTGCTGTTCGTGATCGATCAAGCCCGCTACACGCTTGCGCTGCGCCAGGCGCAGGCGACCGCGCAACAACGCCGCGCCACGCTCGACCAGGCGCGCCGCGAGGACGCGCGCAACCGCAAGCTCGGCAACCTGGTCGCGGCGGAAGTGGCGGAAGAAAGCCGCTCGCGCGTCGAGGCTGGCGAAGCCGCGCTCGCCGACGCGAACGTGGCGATCGACACCGCGAAACTGAATCTGCAACGCGCCACGATCATGAGCCCGGTGGACGGTTATCTGAACGACCGCGCGCCGCGCGTCGGCGAATATGTCGCGGCGGGGCGCGCGGTGGTCTCGGTGGTCGATATGCATTCGTTCCGTGTTGACGGGTATTTTGAGGAAACCAAGCTGGGTGGCATCGACATCGGCCAGCCGGTCGATATCACGGTGATGGGCGAACCGGCGGTGTTGCGCGGACATGTGCAGAGTATCGTCGCCGCGATCGAGGATCGGGACCGCACGCAAGGTTCGAATCTGCTGCCGAACGTGAATCCGGCCTTCAGTTGGGTGCGTCTCGCGCAACGGATTCCAGTGCGTGTGGCGCTCGATGAAGTGCCCGCGGATTTCCGCATGATCGCGGGACGGACGGCGACTGTGTCGGTGCGCGATCTGTCGCCTGTCGGGAAGAAGCATCCGGATGCGGGGGCGTCGGGGGCGGTGGCGGCTTCTTCGTCCGCGTCGGCTACGTCTGCTACGTCTACTACGTCTGCTGTTTCGACTGGCTCGACTGGCTCGGCCGGTTCGGCTGCACAGCCGGCGTCGGCCGCGGTCTCGTCATCGGGCGCCTCGCAATGAAGCTGTCGCGCGCCCTGCCCTTATTGCCGTTGCTGCCGTTGCTGCCATTGGCGGTTGCGCTCAATGGATGCATGAACGTCGGTCCCAACTACGCGTTGCCGCAACAGGCGTTGATCAACGCACCGCTCGCCAACGCGCCGATCGAAGGCGCGGACACCTCGCTGACCACGCGCCAGAACGTGCCACCCGTGTGGTGGAAGCTATACGACGATCCGGTGCTGAATCGACTCGTCGACGAAGCGCTGCAATCGAATACCGACTTGCGCGTCGCGGCGGCCAATCTCGCGCGCTCGCGTGAAGCGTTGGGCGTAGCGCAGGCGCAGGGCGGTTTTTCCGGCAAGAGTTCGGTGGCGATCGAACGCGCGCAGGAATCCGCCGAGCAATACCTGCTCACCGAAAAGCTGCCGGTCGTCAACGAAGGCGACATCGGCATCAGCATCTCGTATGAAATCGATCTGTTCGGCAAGCTGCGGCGCGGCGTGGAAGCGGCGCAAGCGGACACCGAGTCGGTACAAGCCGCGGCCGATCTCGCGCGAATCACCGTGGTGGCGGACGTGGTGCGCTCTTACGTGGAGCAATGTTCGGCCGCTGAGGAACTCAGGATCGCGCAGCAATCGCTGGCGCTGCAGAAACAGCGCGTGGACGTCTCGCGCCGCCTGCGCGACGCAGGCCGCGGCAATCAACCCGACGTGACGCGTGGGCAGACCCAGGTCGATACGTTGTCGGCGGATATTCCGCGTTATACGGCGCGCCGCAAGATCGCGCAGTACCGGCTCGCGGCGTTGCTCGCGCGCGCGCCTTCGGATCTGCCGCCGGCCGTGCTCGCTTGTGACAGGCTGCCGCAACTTCGCCAGCCGATTCCGGTCGGCGACGGCGCTGCGCTGCTTAAACGCCGACCGGATGTGCGCGAGGCCGAGCGTCAATTGGCGGCATCCACGGCGCGGATCGGCGTCGCCACCGGGGCGCTGTATCCGACGGTGAGCATCGGAGCGTCGGCGGGGTTGACCGGCGTTCTGGAAGACCTCGGCACGTCACCCACGGCGCGTTGGGGCTTCGGTCCGCTAATCAGTTGGCAGTTCCCCACGAACGGCGCGCGTGGGCGCGTGCGTGAAGCGCAGGCATCGAGCCAGGTGGCGTTGGCAAAGTTCGATGGTGTGGTGTTGACCGCGTTGCGCGAGACCGAGACAAGTCTCGCGACCTACTCGTCGGATTACGCCCGCGCCGATGCGCTGCGTGCCGCGGTCAAGTCGGCGACCGAGTCGGCGGATGAAACGCATCGGCTGTATCGCGCGGGACGTGAGTCGTTTATTTCGGATCTGGATGCGACGCGCACGCTGACGTCCACGAAGTCTCAGGCCGCGGCTGCGGACGGCCAGGTGGCGATCGATCAGGTGAATCTGTTCCTCGCGCTCGGCGGCGGTTGGGAAGTTGATCCGCAGAACGCTTCCGTTGGTTCCACGCCTGCGGTTGTGGTGCCGGTCAAGGCGACGCCAACGGCTGCAACAAAAGCGAAAGCGCCTTAAGCGGCTTTTTTGATTCTGATTTTGACTGTCCAATGCGGACCGCTCAGCATGCGGCCGCTTTAGACAATCCGCTTTTTGCCGAACGATCTATCGAAGTAACACAACCCCACGCTCACACGTGCGCACGTTCTGCACTTCCGCCTTCAACTCGCGCGCGATCTGCGCGACAGCGTCTTCAGCACGCGCTTTGCCGCACATGAAAATATCGAGCGCGGCGAAGCGATGCTCGGGCCATGTATGAATCGTGACGTGCGACTCCGCGAGCAACACGACACCCGTCACGCCGTGCTCGCCGCCAAAGTGATGAAAGTGCGCGGAGAGTACGTGGGCGCCGGCAGCTTTAGCCGCGTTCACCAGAATTACCTCGAGTGCCGCGGCGTCGCGCAGCGCGTCCACCGCGATACCGCCCAGATCCGCCAACACATGCGTGCCACAGGCATCACGCGGAGCGGGAGCGGGCGCGGACATGGACGTCACCGCGCTCACTTGTGCGACCCGTACGACGAGTAGCCGCTGCGCGCGGACGTCCCGCCATAACCGCCGCCACCACCGTTGCCGGTCATCGACGTGCAACTGAACATGACGATCACAACGAGCGCATAAAGCACATATAAGAATTGCCGCACACTCACCTCGACTCTTCGTGGAACGCGCGCCAGATCCACTCCGGCGCCCACAAAGCCACCATGCCGACGATCACCAGCACCGTCGAGCCGTCGAATTCAAATAACGTGTTGAAGTTGATGAAGACCATTGCAATGGTAGCGATCCACGGCCACGGACCGAAGCCAGCAGTCGCCGATCCTTCTCGCGCCGGCTTCGAGCCGCTGCTGCCGGATCGGGGCGCGCGCCGGCTCGCCGTTTCCGCCGCCAGAGCCGGTACACCGAATCGTTCGGCAACCTTGCTATTGCTCAGCGGCTTGGCGCGCGACCAGACGATTTCGTCGGCCGTCACTTCGCGCGTCATCTTGAAGTCACGCCACGCGAAATCGGTGATCGACGTTTTATCGCCCACTTGTACTCGCCAATTGAATGCGCCGGCGACGTAAGCGACGACCGCGTCGTAACGCTCGCGTTCGCGATAGGTCTTGCCGCCTTCGAGCACCTGACCGTCTTTGCTGATCATCGGCCAGTTGTTCAGCACGTCCACGCGTTCCCAACGGCCTTCGCTATGCACGAGCCACAGGAATCCGCGTTCCAGGTTGTGCAGCAGATATTCTTCCCAGTTCGATTCGCCGTCCGGCGTGCGACAACGCATGAGGCCGAGCGCCATATATTTAACGCCGTCGAAGGTCGCGCTCGCACCGAGTTGCAGCGCGGTTTCGATCGCTTCGACTTCGCGCTTCTTTGAGAACAGCGTCGCCTGCTCGGTGCTGCAGTCGACGCCCGCGTGACACGAGCCGCAAATCACATAGTTCGCCACGCCGACCGGACAATCGAGCGACGCGCCACAACTCGGGCACGTGAATGCGCCCAGTTCGCCGCGATAACGGCCGGCCGATTCGCGAATCTCCGTTTCGTCACGCAGGCCCTGACAGGCGAGCGTGTCCAGTTCCACCGAGGCGCCCGCATAGACCACCGGCTTGCCCGACTGCTGATCGGCGTCGGAGTAATCCAGCGTGATGAATTTGTCTTCGTAGCGGAAGTCTGCAACGCGCGCCTGCCAGCCGTCGCCCACCCGAAACGGCAATTCGCCCTCGCCGCCGACGCATTGGGCCGTGCGGATATCCGACGCGAGATAACGCTTGCCGGCGAAGTCGAGGCCGACGCCGGGGTGCAGTGAATCGAACTGCGGCAAGTCTTCGCCGCTGCCGTTGAGCTGATGTTGGATAGTGACCGCATATTGACCGGAGGCATCGGAAAGCCAGCCGAACGAGCCGTCGTCGAAAGCGGCGTACCACTCGGTCCAGTAGCCCGCGTCGTAACGCAATTGAATGCGGCCGAGCAGCGTGAACGCGCGCGACTCATGACGGCCAGTCGCGCCGAGTTGCAGCGGCGAATAGTCCTCGAATACCGAGGCCATCTCGCCGATCCGCTCGACCGCCTCGCCGCGCTTGAGCAGGGTGCTACGGCACGATCCGCACACGGCCATGACGGCCGCGGCGGAGCGGAATTCGAGCGGCGCGCCGCATTGAGGACACGAAGTACTGAACATCGAGTGCGTTTTTATTGGGTCAGCTTCGCGAGAATTTCGGCTTTCGCCTTCGCATAGTCGTCTTCGGTGACGAGGCCCTTGTCCAGCAGGGTCTTGAGTTGCTGCAGACGCTCGACGTAATCGTTCGAGGCCGAGGCTTGCGCAGGTTGCGTTTGAGCAGACTGATTCAGCGCACCCGTCATGGATTGCGCGATCGCGGCGCCCGCTGCGATACCCGCGCCCACACCGGCTACGCCGCCCGGATTCTGCGCGGCGAGCGGGATCGATTGCGCGGCCTGGTACTGCGCGAACTTGTTCAGATCGCCGCTTACACCCACGCTGATCCGCGCGTCCAGCGCCTTTTGCAGCGCCTCCGGCAACGACACGCTTTGCACGGTGAACGAATCGAGCGCCACGCCGTAACGCGCGAACACCGGCGCGAGCGCCTGGCCGATACGCTGCGAGAGCGCTTCCTGATTCGCCGCCATATCCACGAACGCGACATCCGCTGAACCGAACGCCACGCTCATGGCCGTGACAACGAGATTGCGCAACTGCTGCTCGAGGTCGTCTACGGTATAGACCGCGCGCGTGCCGCTGATCTCGCGATGCAGCGACGGCACGTCCACCACGCGGTACGAATATATGCCGAACGCCCGCACCTGCACGAGGCCGAATTCGCGATCGCGGATCGTAACCGGTTGCGGCGTGCCCCAGCGCCGCCCAAGTTGCAGACGCGTGCTGAAGAAGTACACATCCGACTTGAAGGGCGACTGGAACAGCTTGTCCCAATTGCGCAGACTGGTCAGCACCGGCAGCGTGCGCGTGGTCAACGTGTAGAGGCCGGGGCCGAACACATCGGCAATGCGCCCTTCGTTGATAAACAGCGCCATTTGCGATTCGCGCACCGTCAACTGCGCGCCGTACTGGATTTCCTGGTCTTCCATTGGATAACGCCAGGCCAATACGCCGTCGCCATCTTCCGTCCATTGCAGGACGTCGACAAATTGCTTGCGAATAAACGAACCGAGACTCATCGTGTACTCCTCGCGCGAGGCGCCCGCTTGTCAGGCATTAATGTGGAAATGGGTTAAACGTCAAATCAGGTCAAACAGGCTGCGTTGATAATGCCGACCACCAGTGAAGCTGTGCCCATCAATCCACCCATTGCCGTATTACGCGTTTCAATGGCTTGATTCATGCCGGGCAACAGACGTGTGAGCAATGCGTAAGTGGCAACCTGCACGATCATCGCGCCGACGGCCCAGACCAGCACCAACATCAGCGTGGAATTATGCGCAATGCTCGAGGCAAGCGTCAGGCAAAAGCCGATCAGTGCGCCGGCAAAGGAAAGGAGCGCGGCAACGTTGCCGTCGCGGATCAGGGCCAGTTCGTCGAACGGCGTGACCTTAAGGTAAACTGCCGCGAATCCGAGGATCAGCACAAACGCCGACAGTAAATGAATCCCATAAGAAAAGGCATCACCCATTTATTCCCCCGGATTGTGTATGCCGAGCATGCCGTCGCGCATGCCGATTCTGCCGGCCATGATTATGCGAGAAGCGCGGTTCGAAGGCTCGGCGAAATCGCCGCCAGTATATCCACATCGGAGCGGAGTGCCCAGCGCGATGAATAAGCATAATCGCATGCTGATTCTCTCCGTACTGGTTCTCGCTTCATGCGGATTGGGTTATGAACTGATCAGCAGTACGTTGTCGAGCTATTTGCTCGGCGACTCGGTATTGCAATTCTCGTCGGTGATCGGCTGCTATCTGTTTGCGATGGGCGTCGGCTCGTGGCTCGCCAAATTCATCGACGACGACGACGTGCTCGACCGCTTCGTCGATATCGAACTGCTGGTCGGATTGCTCGGCGGGTTGTCGGCGGCCATGCTGTTCGGCGTGTTCGCGTGGCTGTCCACGCCGTTTCGCGCGGCGCTCTATGCGGTGGTGCTGGTGCTCGGCGCGTTGATCGGCATGGAGATTCCGCTAGTGATGCGCGCCTTTCAGCAGCGCCGCCAGGCGTTTCGCCATACGGTCAGCGATGTCTTGAGTTTCGACTATCTCGGCTCGCTTGCCGTCTCACTGTTGTTTCCGCTCGTGCTTGCACCGCGCCTTGGTCTGCTGCGCACTGGCTTTCTGTTCGGCATTCTGAATGCGCTGGTCGCGTTGTGGACCACGCACACGTTTCGCGCGGAAATCAGCAACGTGCCGGCCAAGCTGGCGCGCGCCGCGCTGGTGATCAGTCTGCTCGGCGCCGGGTTCGCGCTGTCCGAGCGTCTTACGCATTGGGCCGAGCACGGCCTGTATGGCGACGAGACGATCTTTTCCGAAACCACGTCTTATCAGCGCATCGTGCTCACGCAGTGGCACGACGATATGCGTCTGTACCTGAACGGCAATCTGCAATTCTCTTCGCGCGATGAGCATCGTTATCACGAAGCGCTGATTCATCCCACTCTCGAAGCGTTGCCGTGGGCCAAACACGTGCTGGTGCTCGGCGGCGGCGATGGCCTCGCGGTGCGTGAAATCCTCAAGCATCGCAACATCGAAACCGTCACGCTGGTCGATCTCGATCCGGCGATGACGCAACTCTTTTCAAATTCCGCGCCGCTCGTCAAACTCAATCGGGGCTCGCTGAAAGACCCGCGCGTGCACGTGATCAACGACGACGCCGTGCGCTGGCTCGAATCCAACGTCGACGTGTTCGACGCCATCGTGGTGGACTTTCCCGATCCGACCAACTTCGGTTTGGGGCGTCTGTACTCGGTGCCGGTGTATCGCATGCTGGCGCGGCATCTGTCGGAGAACGGCTATGCGGTGATTCAATCGACCTCGCCGTATTTCGCACCGCACGCGTACTGGACGATCGTCGATACGCTGCGCGAAGCGGGCTTCAATACGTGGCCGTATCACTGCTACGTGCCCTCGTTCGGCGACTGGGGTTTCGTGATCGCCGGCAAGCGCCGCGACTATACGATCCCGACGCACTACTCAGAGCCCATGCGCTGGCTCGACGCGCAAACGGCCGTCGAGATGTTTCATTTCCCCGCCGACATGCCCGCGTTGCCGATGGCGCCGAACCAGTTGAACGACCAGCCGCTCGTCCGCCTTTTCGACGAGGACTGGAAACACGTGCTGCGCTGATGGACCGCCGCACATTTCTGCTGGCCGGCGCGGCGGCCACGCTCGCCGGGTGCGGCCGCACCGGCTGGATCGAGACGACGCCGACAGTCGACAGCCCTGGCATGCGCGAAGGCCACGCATTGCGCGACCATCGCAGCTTGCCGCCGCCGTCGGGCACGGTCGAAACCGATATCGCGATTCTCGGCGCGGGCGCGGCGGGTTTGTCGTGTGCGTGGCAACTCGCGCGCGCGGGGCATAAGGATTTCGTCGTACTTGCCGGGCCAGAATTCGGCGGTAATGCGGCCGGCGGTCAGTATGGCGATCTCGGTTATCCGAAGGGTGCGCACTATTTACCCTTGCCGTCGATGGAATCGACGCACTTGCGCGACATGCTCGCCGACCTCGGCGTGATCGAAGCCGATCCATTCACCGCGCGGCCCGTATTCGATGAACGCGTGCTGGTGCATGCACCGGACGAACGCTTGCTGATCGACAGCCGATGGCAGGACGGACTCGTGCCAACGCTCGGCGTGAGTCACGCGGAACTCGCGCAGCAACAGCGCTTTTTTTCTTACACCGACGCGTTGCGCACGGCCGTCGGCAATGACGGGCGCAAGGTGTTCTGCATCCCGCTGACGCAGTCGTCGCAGGATCCGAAATGGCGTGCGCTGGACAAGCGCTCGTTCAAACAGTGGCTCGTGGATGAAGGTTACGACGCGCCCTCGTTGCACTGGTATCTGAACTACGCCTGCCGCGACGATTTCGGCGCGGGTTATGAACGCGTCTCCGCGTGGGCCGGCTTGCATTACTTCTCGTCGCGCGGCGGTCATGCGCGCAACGCCGAAGACGGCGCGGTACTGACCTGGCCCGACGGGCTGCATAGCATGGTGACCAAATTGAGTGCGTCGATCACGCGCCGCGTCGGCAATGAACACACGTGGTCGTTACCGGGCTTTGCCGCGCATGTCGATGAAAAAGCCGGCGGCGTCGAAGTGCTGTGCGTACGCATTGACAACCAGAACGTGCCCACTACGTTCGTTCTGAAAGCGCGTCGCGTGGTCAGCGCGATGCCGCTCTTCGTCGCGCAACACGTGATACCGAATCTGGCCGCTTACGGTTTCGAAGCGCCGCGCGATCTGCCCCCGCGCGCGCCGTGGCTCGTCTCCAATTTCCTGATGGACGGCATGCCGGACGAAGCGCAGGGCGTGCCGCTCGCGTGGGACAACGTCGTGTATCGCGGCGAAGGTCTCGGCTACGTGGTCTCCACGCATCAACTGATCCGTCTGTCGCCGCCGCAGCGTTCGGTGTTTTCGGCCTATCAGGCGCTCGACCTCAAGACGCCCGACGACACACGCCGCTGGCTGGCCGCCGCGCATCCCGACGACCTGCGCACGCAGGCGGCGATCGATCTGCTGCCCGCGTATGGCCGCGAGCTTTGGCGTCATGCGGCCGCACTGGAAATCACCGTGCGCGGTCACGCCATGGCCACGCCGGATGTCGGCTTCCTGAGCCGTCCGGGGTTGCTCGCCTTGCGCGACGTGGACGGCCCGATCCTGTTCGCGCACGCCGATTTGTCGGGCATGTCGCTGTTCGAAGAGGCGTCTTATTGGGGTGTGCTGGCGGCGAACCGCGTCCTGAGATGATCCATGAAGAGCTTACGAATTATTTTTTATTAGCTTTCTTTTGCCTTTCAATTCAGGTTAAATACACGTCACCAACCACTCACTACGGGGACCTGTATGTCGCAATTCATGAAAAGCGCAGCCACGCTCGGCGGCTGCATCGGCATTTTTACGGCGGTCGTCGCCGTGGTGGAATTGCTGGCAGGTTGAGCGTGCGCAGCGGACTCTTTCGTTAGGGGTGAACGCGGAACTCGTCGGCGGCGTCACGCAGGCCGACGCTTTGCCGCTGCCTGGTGAATCGCCGCCCTTACCCGTGGGTACGTGCCGCAACGGCACACGATGTGCGACATTGCCGTGTCGATGTCCGCGTCGGTCGGTTTGGGATTGTGCTTGAGCAGCGCGCAGGCCGCCATCAATTGGGCGCTCTGGCAATAGCCGCACTGCACCACGTCGAGATCGATCCACGCGGCCTTCAACGCTTGTGCTTCCGGACCCTGCAAACCCTCAATGGTCGTGATCTTCTGCGCGTGCAGGCTCGACATGAGCGTCTGACAGGCGAAGTTCGGTTCGCCGTCCACATGGATCGTACACGCGCCGCAAATACCCACGCCACAGCCGAACTTGGTGCCCGTCATGCCGAGTTCGCAACGCAGCACCCACAGAAGCGGCATGTCCGGTTCGCTCTGTACCGCCACCGCCCGGCCGTTGATGTTCAGCGATCCCATGACTGTCTCCCTGTGTTCTTGAATTCGGCCTGCTTCACGCCAGTTTCAACGGCAGCGAGCGCAAGCGCTGGCCCGTCAGCTTGAACACCGCATTAGCCACCGCCGGCGCCACCGGCGGCACGCCCGCTTCACCCACGCCTTGCGGATGCATCTGGCTCGGCACGATGTCCGTGTCGATCACCGGGCAATCGTCCATTCGCACCACCGGGAAATCCAGAAAGTTTTTTTGCTGTACCTGTCCGTCGACGAGTGTGATCTCGTCCTGCAACGCGGTGGATAAACCGAAGACAACCGCGCTCTCCATCTGCTGCCGAATCAGATTCGGATTCACCGGCATGCCGCAATCGATCACGCAGATCACCCGATGCACCCGAATCTTCTTACCCGGCCCGATCGACACCTCCGCGACCTGCGCGACCACACTGCCGAACGCCTCGTGCAACGCGACGCCACGCGCGCGCGGCGCGCCGTCGGCGGCACGCGCTAGCGGATGCTCCCAGTCCGACAGAGCCGCCACGCGCTTTAACACCGCCAGATGCCGCGGATGCTGCTCGAGCAGCGCGGCGCGAAACGCAAGCGGGTCTTTGCCGGTCGCTACCGCAAGTTCGTCGGTAAAGCCCTCGGTGAAGAACGCCTGATGCGAGTGACCCACCGAACGCCAGAACCCGACCGGCACCGGCAATTCGACGATCTTGTGCGCGACGCGCGCAGCGGGCCATTCATAGGGCTGATCGAAGGCGCCTTCGCAGGTGGTCTTGTCGATGGGAAGACGCGGCGCGCCGTAGTAACGCGCGAGCGCTTCCGGCACGATCGCCTGACTTGCCGACGTGGCCTGCCATGCCACCAGTTTGCCGTCGTTGTCGAAACCGGCCTTCAGCCGCGACAGGCACGCCGGACGATAGAAGTCGTGGGTGAAATCCTGCGCTCGCGACCAGAGCGTTTGCACCGGACGGCCCCCGCCCTCGCGCGCGATCGCCGCGGCCTGAGCGATGAAATCCAGCTCCAGACGACGGCCGAACGCGCCGCCGAGCAGAAGCGTTTGCACGTCGACTTTATCCTCGTCGAGTTCCAGTACTTTCGCCACATGGTGCCGCGCGAGGCCGGGCATTTGCGTGGAGACCCAGACCGTGGCTGTACCGTCCGCGACCTGCACGGTGCAGTTGAGCGGTTCGACCGCGCCGTGCGCGAGATACGGCGCACGATATTCCGCGCTGACGGTGCGCGCCGCGCGGGTCATGGCAGCATCGACGTCGCCGAGGCGGTAATAGGCGTGGCCGTCGCTGTCGTCGAGTGCTTGCGCGAGGCGGCGGTCCACGTCCGCGTTCGACAGCTTCGCTGCCGGGCCATCGTGCCAGGTCGCGTCGATGGCGGCGACTGCGTTCATCGCGCGGAACGGGTTGTCGGCGATCACGGCGACGCCGCCGGTCCCGCCGCTGTACGGCGCGACAGCGAACGCCTTGAGGAAGCCCGGCATTTTGCGGGCGGCCGTCGCGTCGAACTTCGCCACCGTGCCGCCGAGCGTTGGACACATTACGACACTCGCGTAGAGCAGGCGGTCCGGCAGCACGTCGATGCCGAAGCGCGCCGTACCGTTGATCTTCGACGCCGCTTCGATACGGCGCAGCGGTTTGCCGATCAGCTTGAAGTCGGCGGGATCTTTTAGCGTCACCTTGCGCGGCAGCGGCTGCTGCGCGGCCATCGACGACAATTCGCCGAAGCTCGCTTTATGCCCTGACGGGTGCAGCACCTGGCCGCCTTCAGCGCGGCACTCGCCGGGCGGCACTTTCCATTGCGCGGCCGCCGCGCCGATCAGCATGGCGCGGGCCGACGCGCCGGCTTCGCGCATGGGCGTCCATAGATCGTTGATGCTCGATGAACCACCTGTCATCATCGTGCCGGCTTCGCGCACCAGCTTGCGGGTCATCCAGACGGTGGCGCGCTTGACGGTACTGTCGTTGTCGGGGCGAAACGGCAAGTCGTCGATGATGCTTTGCACGCTGTTGTAGATCCTGTCGATGGGCGAGTCTTCGACGCGCACCCGCGACCAGTCGGCGTCCAGTTCTTCGGCAAGCAGCATGGCGAGACCGGTATGGATGCCCTGCCCCATTTCCGCCTTGCACATCATGATCGTCACGCTGTTCTCGGCGGCAATCTTGACCCAGCCGTTGAGCGCCACTTGCGTGCCTTGCGCCGGCAGCGGCATGGACGTGGTCAAACGCTGTCCTGGCGGCAGCACCGACCAGCCGACCAGCAACGCGCCGACAGCGCCGGCGCCGCCGAGCAGAAAGGTTCTGCGTTTCAACATGGCATGGTTCGATCAGCTTGCACGATGGCTGGAAAGCTGTGAGAGCGCGGGTCGGCGCCTGGCGTTGTTCCTCGGAATAGTAATAAGACGGGCCACGGATGTGGGACTTAAATGCGTGGGTTCAAGTCAGGGCGGCTTGGGGCGGGGGATGGGGAGGATGGTGGGGATGGGGGGTTGTCGTGGGGTGTTTCATTAAATGGGGGTGAGCAGGACGAAGTGGATTAGCCAGCGCGTCCTATTTGCGACGTTATCGGATTTCTGATCTGACTCAAATGTAGGCTGCGCGGAGCACGCAATGCTGTGAGTTCAGCGCAAAAATAGCAACTTCATCACATTCTGCCGACTACCCTCTCATACAAATTTTTGTATAATCGTAAATGATCGATGCGAAGTCACTCAAGTTCTGCGGTAACTCACTGGACGACTTGCGCGAGTTCCCGCTTTCCGCGCGACGCGACGCCGGCCATCAACTCGATCAGGTCCAGCGCGGTCGTGATCCCGACGACTGGAAACCCATGAATACGATAGGCCCGGGCGCACGGGAAATTCGGATTCGCGACGCAAACGGTGCATTCCGGATCATTTACGTCGCAAAATTTGAAGACGCGATCTACGTGCTGCATTGCTTCCAGAAAAAGACGCAAAAGATCAGCAAAACAGATCTGGATCTCGCCGCCAAGCGCTACCGCGAAATGAAAGAGGTTAAGGCATGAGCAATCGAACATTTTCCAGCGTCTGGGACGCTATCGAAGACACGCCCGAGCAGGCGGAGAACATGAAGCTTCGCTCGGTGTTGATGATGGCGATCAAAGACCATATCGCCCGCACCGGCATGAGCCAGGCGGAAGCGGCCAAGTGCTTCTGCGTCACGCAACCTCGCGTGTCCGACCTCATACGCGGCAAAATCAACCTGTTCGCGCTCGACGCGTTGGTCAACATGGCGGTCGCGGCGGACATGCGTATCGAGATGCGCGTGCTGGACGGCCCAGTGAAACGCAACTCCATGGATAAAACCCCGGCCCGCAAGAGGCCTGTTGCAACAGCAAAGAAACCGGCAGCAGTGAAGAAGCCAAGGACGAAGGGGTCCACACGGCGTAGCAAACCGGGCGCAGCCGTCGCCGCGCAGGTGCGCTGATAGGTAGCTCGCAATTCGCCTCAGCGAAAAGTGATGCGTTGCCGCCCTTCCGCGCCTTCCACCTCACCGCCGGTTCGACCCCGACACGACATCGATCCAAACGGCCAGCACGAGAATGCTGCCCTTCACAATCATCTGCCAATAAGCGTCGACGTCGAGCATCGACATGCCGTTGTCCAGGCTTGCCATCACCAGCGCGCCGATCAGCGCGCCGTAGACCGTGCCGGAACCGCCGCGCATCGACGTCCCGCCGATAAAGCACGCGGCAATCGCATCGAGTTCACCCATCGATCCCGCCGACGGCGAGCCCGCCGCCAACCGCGCCGTGTTCACGATGCCGCCGAACGCGCACATCAGCCCCATCAGCGCGAAGATCGCCAGTTTCACGCGATTGGTGTTGACGCCTGAGAGCCGCGTCGCTTCGAGGTTCGAACCGACCGCGTAGATACGTCGCCCGAACACGGTCTGCGTGGCAATCCACGTAAAGATACCCAGCAACGCGAGCAGCAACAGCACCGGCACCGGAATACCGCCATACCGATCGAGCGTGGCAACGAAACCGGCGAGTATCACACCCGCGCCGACCACCTTGACCACGTCCTGCCAGACCGGCACCACGCGCAACTGATAACGCTCGCGATTGCGGCGCTGCCGTATCGTCAGAAAGGCGAGCAGCAGAAACAGCACCACCGCGAGCGTGTCACCCGCGAGCCGCGGCAAATATCCTTGGCCGACGAACACGAAACCGTCCGACACCGGCGCGATCGTCGATCCACCGGTCACGCCGAGCAGAATGCCGCGATACGCGAGCATGCCGCCGAGCCCGACAATGAACGAAGGCACACGCCGATAGGTGGACCACCATCCGTTGAACATGCCGACCAGCACGCCGAGCAGCATCACCACGGGCAACGTGACGCCGATCGGCCAGTGCCGGTTAACGTCGAGTATCGCCGCCACGCCGCCGAGCAAACCGAGCAGCGATCCGACCGACAGATCGATCTCGCCGGCAATGATCACGAACACCATGCCGCACGCGAGCATGCCGGTAATCGACATCTGCCGCAGCAGGTTCGACAGATTGCGCGGCGTGACGAACGCGCCGTGCGTGAGCATCGAAAAGAAAATCCAGATCGCGGCCACGGCAATCAGCAGCGCGAGAATCTTGTAGCGCGCGAACAATTGCTGAATGCGCTGCGGACCGGCGAATGCGCCTCGCGGCGCGGCTTCGTCGGCGCGTTGGGAAGTAACGTCGGGCGTCATGCGGCACTCGCTGCGGTTGGGTTCGGGGATCGCTGCACGGGACGGATCGCGGCGCTGAGAATGTCCTCTTGCGTGAGGCTGTCGTTGATGAAATCGCCTCGCAACTCGCCTTCACCGATCACCAGCACGCGATCGCTGATGCCGAGCACTTCAGGTAATTCGGAGGACACCATCACGATCGACATGCCGCGCTGCGCCAGTTGAAAGATCAGCTTGTAGATTTCATATTTCGCACCGACGTCGACGCCGCGCGTGGGCTCGTCGAGAATCAGCACCTTCGGATTGGTCAGCAACATGCGTGTCAGCACGGCCTTTTGCTGATTACCGCCCGACAGACTCGCGATCGACAACATGGGATGCGCGGCGCGCACCGAAAGCCGCTTCATCTCCGTATGAATCGTATCGAGTTCGGCTGCGGAGTCGATTCGCCCGCCCGATGCGAAGCGCTGCAACACCGCGAGCGTGATGTTATGGCCGACGCTCAGCCCCGGCACGATGCCGTGGCGTTTGCGATCTTCCGGCACCATGCCGATGCCTGCGCGAATCGCATCGACGGGTGCGCGAATCTTCCGCGGCTTGCCGTCCATCACCACGGTCGCCTCGCTCTCGCCCGGATACGCGCCGAAGATCGCCTGCATCAACTCCGTGCGCCCCGCGCCGACGAGACCGGCCACGCCGAGAATCTCGCCATGCCGCAGCGCGAACGACACGTCGTTCACACGCTTGCGGCGTGGATTGGTCACATCGAAACACGTGACGTGGCGCGCCTCGAAGATCACGTCGCCGATCGGATGCGGCTCGCGTGGAAACAGGTTCTTGATTTCGCGGCCTACCATCAACGAAATGATGCGGTCGGTGGTGAGCGCGCGCATTGGCTCGGTCGCGACATGACGCCCGTCGCGAATCACGCTGATCGTGTCGCACACGGCCGCCACTTCATCGAGCTTGTGCGAGATGTACACGCAGGCCACGCCGCGCCGCTTCAGATCGCGCACAATGTCGAGCAGAATGCGGATCTCGGAAGAAGTCAGCGAAGAAGACGGTTCATCGAGAATCAGCAGCTTGGCGCGCTTGTTCAGCGCCTTCGCAATCTCGATCAACTGTTGATGGCCGCCGCCATAGTTCATCACCGGCTGTGCGGCGTTAATTCCGCTGATGCCAAGTTCGCGCAGCAGTTCGTCGGCGCGCTGGTACATCGCGGCGTAATTCATGCGGCCGCCGGGCAGCGTGATTTCATTGCCGAGAAAGATGTTCTCCGCCACCGACAACTCCGGCACCAGCATCAACTCCTGGTGAATGATGATGATGCCGGCGCGTTCGGTATCGCGCACGCTGGCGGCTTTCAGCGGCTCGCCTTCCCAGATGATTTCGCCGTCCCACGTGCCCCACGGATACACGCCCGAGAGCACTTTCATCAGCGTCGATTTGCCCGCGCCGTTCTCGCCGCACAGGCCCACGCATTCGCCGGGCGCGACCGTGAGGTCGATGCCGTCGAGCGCCTTCACGCCGGAAAACGCCTTGACGATGCCACGCATCGTCATGAGAGCTTGCGTCATTCGCTATGCCTCGCTGCAAGGCGCGCGACGGCGCCGATGCGCATGACACGCATCGAAGTCCGCCGCGCACACGTTACGCTCATTGGCTCGCGAGCTGGGCCTGGCTATAGAAGCCGTCCTTGACGACTACATCGACATTGCTCTTGGTGAGCAACGTGGGTTGCAGGAGCACCGTGTCGACTTTCTTCTTGCCGTTGTCGTATTGCGAGTTAAAGGCGGGTTTTTCGCCCTTTGCAAGCGCCACGGAGAGCTTGGCCGCTTCGCCGGCAATCAGTTTCAGCGGCTTGTAGACGGTCATGGTCTGCGTGCCGGCAATCACACGTTTCACGGCCGCGAGGTCCGCGTCCTGGCCCGATACCGGCACTTTGCCCGCCATGTGCTGCGCGGCGAGCGCCTGGATCGCACCGCCCGCGGTGCCGTCGTTCGAGGCGACGATCGCGTCGATCTTGTTGTTATTCGCCGTCAGCGCATCTTCGACAATGCGCAGCGCCGTGGACGCGCTCCATTCCGGCACCCACTGCTGACCGACTACTTTGATGTCGCCTTTATCGATGGCGGGCTTCAGTATCTTGAGCTGACCTTCGCGCAACATCTTCGCGTTGTTGTCGGTCGGCGCGCCGCCGAGCAGGAAGTAGTTGCCCTTCGGCTGCGCATTGTAGACGCCTTGCGCCTGCAATTCGCCGACCTTCTCGTTATCGAACGAAATATAGGCGTCGACATCGGCGTCGAGAATCAGGCGGTCATATGAAACCACCTTGATGCCCGCTTTCTTTGCTTCGGCGACCACGTTACCGAGCGTCTTCGAATTGAACGGCACGATCACGATGACATCGACGCCGCGCGAGATCAGGTTTTCGATCTGCGAGATCTGCCGCGCTTCGCTCGCATCGGCGGATTGCACCGACACTTTCGCACCGAGTTTTTCCGCTGCGGCGACGAAATAGTCACGATCGCGCGACCAGCGCTCGACGCGCAGATCGTCGATACAGAAGCCAATTTCCGGGTGATCCTTGCTTGCATGCGCGAGCGGCGCGGCAAGCGACAGGCTGGCGAGCACCGCTCCACATACGAGCGAACTCAATACGTTACGACGCGTTGCGAATTTCATCTCTGTCTCCTTCTTCTGATAGCCGGAATACCGGATTGGACGGTTTGCGCTGCGAGCCACAAGACCGGACAAGCGACAACCCAAAGCTTCCTGTTTCGCGCGGTCGACGTGGCCGCGCGATTTTTTTTGGTGTTGCGACTTCTCGATGCACTGCTTCCTGAAACGCTGATCAACGTCCGCTATAAATCGCCTGATTCACGATGTTTTCCATCAACTCCTGATGGCCGCTTGCGTGCTGCGGGTTCAGACCGCGCGCCATTGCGTCCTCGGCCAGCGTGGAGAGCGAATAATCGCCGGAAGAAATCTTGCGGCCGAACTCCGCATCCCAGCCCGCGTAGCGCTGACGTTTGAATTGATCGAGACGATCGTTTTCAATCAGTACCGCCGCGCGTTCGACGGCGAGCGCAAGGTTATCGATCGCACCAATGTGACCGTAGAACAGATCTTCCGGATCGACGCTTTGGCGCCGTACTTTCGAATCGAAATTCATGCCGCCGGTTGTGAATCCGCCGTGTTTGAGAATTTCGTAGAAGGCGAGCGTCAGTTCTTCCACACTATTTGGGAATTGATCCGTATCCCAGCCGTTTTGCGGATCGCCGCGATTCGCGTCGACGCTGCCGAAAATACCCAGCGCGTAGGCCGTGGCGATCTCGTGATGAAACGAGTGGCCCGCGAGCGTCGCATGATTGGCCTCGATGTTCACGCGAATCTCTTTGTCGAGCCCATGCTGCAGCAAAAAGCCATGCACGGTCGCGACGTCGTAATCGTATTGATGCTTGGTCGGTTCCTGCGGCTTGGGTTCGATCAGCAACGAGCCTTTAAAGCCGATCTTGTGCGCATGGTCGACGACCATATGCAGAAAGCGGGCGAGTTGATCGCGTTCACGCACGAGGTCGGTATTCAGCAAGGTATCGTAACCCTCACGGCCACCCCACAGCACATAATTATCGCCGCCGAGTCGTTGCGTCGCATCGAGCGCATGGCGCACTTGTGTCGCCGCAAACGCGAACACCTCCGGATCGGGACTGGTCGCGGCGCCGGCCGCATAACGGGGATGCGAGAACAGATTGGCCGTGCCCCATAGCAGCTTGATGCCCGTGGTTTCCTGCTTGCGCGCCAGATAGTCGGCGATGCGCAAGAAGTTTTCGCTGTATTCCTTCAGGCTCGCCCCCTCAGGCGAGACATCGGTATCGTGAAACGTGTAGTACGGCGTGCCGAGCTTCGAAAAGAACTCGAATGCGGAATCCGCTTTCTGCTGCGCGCGCTCCATCGCGTCGCCCGCTTGCTGCCAGGGACGTCGAAACGTGCCTTGCCCGAAAATATCCACACCCGGCCAGACGAACGTATGCCAGTAACATACGGCAATGCGCAGATGTTCTTCGAGCGTCTTTCCGAGTACCTTTTTGCTTTTATCGTAATGGCGGTACGCAAGCGGGTTATCCGATTGAGGGCCTTCGTAGCGGATCTCGGGAATGTGTTCGAAGTAAGACATCAGCGTCTCCAGTTTATGGTGCACCGCAACCCGTGCGGCGTCGCCGCGCCGGTTGACAAGGTGACGCCATGCTGCCGCTTGCACGATGCGTCGGCAATTGCGAAATTGCGCAGCGTGCTTGATGTTTCTTACCGCCCATGATTTTGTTTCGCACCGGCGCGCGATTCGGGGCCTAGAATAACCAGACGCTTAAAACCGGTGCCATTCAAACTAAGCATCTAACAGGAGACGAAGGCGTGACGGGTCATTGGCCCGCGCGCCGCTCACCGCCATGACCCGTCCGCAAACGCCACAGACGACCCATCGGATCGCGCTGCTGTTCAACGCGAACAAGGTCTACGACCGCGAGATCATTACCGGCATCGGCAACTACCTGCTGTCCACGCGCGTGGCGTGGGACCTGTTCCTCGAAGAAGATTTTCGCTGCCGGCTGACGGGCATCGAACGCTTCGACGGCGACGGCATCATCGCGGATTTCGACGATCCCGCCGTGGGCGAAGCGCTGCGCGATTGTCCGTTGCCGGTGGTCGCCGTGGGTTCGTCGTTCGAAGATCCGGCGCACTATCCTCCGGATTTACCCTATATCGCCACCGACAACAGCAAGCTCGTCTCGCTCGCCTACACGCATTTGATCGGCGCGGGTCTCGAGCACTTCGCGCTGTACAGCTTGCCGCAGGCGCAAGAGAACCGCTGGGCGCAACAGCGCGAACTCGCGTTCGCTCATCTGCGTAGCGCGGACGGACACAGCGCGGAGCAGATCGACGGCGAGATGTATCGCGGACTCTCCACCAGCGCGCCGTCATGGAACCAGGCGACCGAACAGCTCACCGCGTGGCTGCGGGATTTGCCCAAGCCGGTCGGCATCATCGCCGTGACCGATGCGCGCGCGCGGCATCTGCTTCAGGCGTGTTTGATCGCCGGCATTCCGGTGCCCGAAGAAGTCGCGATCATCGGCATCGACAATGATCCGTTGACGCGCACGTTGACGCGTATTCCGCTTTCTTCGGTGATTCAGGGCACCGAGGAAATGGGCCGCACCGCGGCTCACCTTTTGCATCAGATGCTGCATGGCGCGCGCTTTCCCGGGCGGCGCATTCTCGTTCCGCCGGTCGGCATCAACGTACTCGAATCGACGAAGCATCAACCGCTGGCCAGTCCGTATGTGATGCGGGCGCGGCACTTCATTCGACAGTACGCGTGCCAGGGTATTCGCACCGAACAGGTTGCCGACTATGTGGGCGTATCGCGTTCGTCGCTCGAAGAGTACTTTCGGCGCGAACGGCAGTGCACCGTGCATCAGGAAATTTTGCGTCATAAACTCGATGTCGCGAAAGCACTGCTGGCAAAGCGCGATGCGTCGAGCGCGGAAGTGGCGATCCGTTGCGGCTTTACGTCGTTGCAATACATGTACGCGGTATTTCGGCGTGAACTCGGTTGTACGCCGCGTGAATACCAGGAGCAGGCGAATTCGACGTCCGCGCCGGGCTGAGCATGCCTATTCTCTTTTCTTCTCACTGACGACATGATCAGCATCGCACAACTTTCTTCCGAGCCGTGGGGCACATTGCGCGGTGGCGATTCCGTTCGACTCTTCACGTTGCGCAATGCGCACGGTATGAAGGTCGCCATCAGCGATCTGGGCGCGACGCTGGTCTCATGGCATGCGCCGGATCGCGCCGGCGTGCTCGGCGATATCCTGCTCGGCCACGACACGCCCGCCGAATATGTGGCGGCCACCACTTATATGGGCGGACTGATAGGCCGGTGGGCTAACCGCATTGCCGATGCGCGGTTCACGCTCGATGGTATCGAGTACACGCTCGATCGCAATGAAGGCGCGAATCTGCTGCATGGCGGCACTGTGGGTTTTCATCGCGCGCTGTGGGACGTGAGCGAGGACAACGGCGCGTTGCTCATGCGGCTGGAGTCGCCCGAAGGCGACGCCGGTTTTCCCGGCAACGTGACCACGCAGGTGCGCTACTCGCTCGACGACGACGGCACGCTGACCATCGCCTATGAAGCGATCACCGATGCCGCGACGCCGCTCAATCTGACGAGCCATCCGTACTTCAATCTCACAGGCCGGCCGGGGGCCGATATTCGCGGCCACGTGTTGTCGATCGATGCCGACCGCTTCTTTGAAGTCGATGCCGCGATGATTCCGTGCAAGCTCGCGGAAGTGGCAGGCAATGCCTTCGATTTCCGGCAGAGCGCGCCGATCGGCGCGCGGCTCGACTGGCCGCACGCGCAATTGGCGACGGCCGGCGGCTTCGATCATTGCTACGTGCTGCACGATGCACGCGACGCCGGCAAGAACGGCGCCACTCCGCCGGTGCGCCAGGTTGCCTGCGCTTACGATCCCGGCAGCGGACGCGAATTGACCGTCTCGACCGATCAACGCGGCTTACAGTTTTATAGCGGCAACCGGCTAAAAGGCGACACAGGACGCGGCGGCGTTGCGTATCAAGCACATGCCGGTTTGTGTCTCGAAGCGGGCGGCTTTCCGAACCAGGTCAATATGGCTGAGCAGTACGAAGTGATCGTGCGAGCCGGCAGCACATATCGGCAAGTGACTGCGTACCGTGTCGATGTACGCCAAGGCGTGTGACGCGATTGTTCACTTATTACGAACGACATTACATCACACCGACTTACTGTTTGTGGCAACACTGAATTACCGTATCAGGGGTTTCCCCTAGACCTCGCCCTTCCTAGAATCCGTGCGTGGCGCCGAGATTGTTGCGGCGCCCAATAAAATATTCTCGGAGGGAAGCATCATGAAATCGCTTATCAAGGCAGTCGCGCTAGTTGCAGTGTTCGCAGCGCCGGTGGCATCGTTCGCGCAATCCGAGCAGCCGGTCACGCGCGCCGAGGTCAAAGCGCAATTGAAGCAGCTCGAACAGGCCGGCTATAACCCCGCGGTCGCAACCGACTCCACCTACCCCGCTGACATTCAAGCGGCCGAAGCTCGCGTGGCCGCGCAAAACAGTGGAGCGACGGGATATGGTCCTTCCACCACTGGCTCGTCCGAAACCGGCTCCGGCGTTCCTGCTGGAAATCCGAATCTGCAAGGTCAGTAGTACGCAATCTGTTTTCGTCAATTCGATGCGAGCGCATGGTTCAGGCATGCGCTCGCGTTTGTGCGTCGAATGCGTGACCATGACAGCGCGGCGGCTTATAGCGCTCGCTTCGGTGGAATTTAAGGGGTAGGTTTTTGTGGTCGTTCTGAGGGTGCGGGTGAAGGAGGCGCATGCGCTTGTGCATGGCGCCTCCTTCGTTGATGCTTTTGGTTCACCGCTACCCGTTGATCAGTGCCGCACGGCGACCGATTGCTGCGTTTGCGTTTTTACGATCGACGCGGTTTTCGCGGGCGTTCTTTTTCGCTTGGGGACGTTGTCGGTGGATTGCAATCCGCTCGCGAGCTTGGATGCTTCGGCGAGAAGGCGCGTTGCGTGGCTGGCCGTCAGACGCGCTTGAGAGACGCCCTTTGCATCGAGTGCGATCACCTGGAAAAGCTCGCGATCGTTTTCGAGGTCTTGCTGATATTGCTCCGCAGTGTCGACTAGCAGCTCGAGCATGATCTGGCGACGGCGTCTTTCGTCACTCGTAATGGGAGGATTCCTACATATCGAAGACGCGAGTGTAATCAGCGTGTTCAGTTGACTCAATTGCCGATCGCAGAAGTCGAATGCAGATAGGGCGAGTTTTTCGTACTGGAGTGCGTCGACAGGCGGGCGTGAAGCGGGTTGACTCTTGATAGGCTTGGTCATTTTGCGATCTCCCTGATGCTTGCTCAGATCGCCCGACACTCTCTTTGGGAAGGGTGAGCGGGCACGTAGCGGGATTGACAGACCGTGATCGTAACGAAACGGCGAGCCTTGCGGCTCTCCCACTACAGCCCGCCCATTGAAACGTAGACGTGCAGCAATAGACGCACGACCCGCCTGAGCGGGTGTGCGGTTACGATCGCAGGCTGTCAAACCTGGCCGCCGGGTGTTTCCCGACGGCTTGATAATTATAAATCAGGTGGGATTATGAGAGGGTAACTGGGCGGGATAAAGGCTCGGTTTTGGACGATTGCACAGGTTAATGATGTACGTAGGCTTGTGCGTACAGACGCCGGTCGCGTTGCACTAAGCGGACTGGCGCAGTGCGCGCCATACATTTCCCGATGTCTGGTCAGTGCAACCTATACGACGACGGATGATATTCTAAAATCCATCAGTAGTCCCACTGCACCGGCACGAAATGGAAGCGTTCACCCTTCTTTGCAACGTGCCCAATAGACGGGAACGCGACATGCGCTGCGGCCAGCAGAGCGCCCGTTTCAGCGGCTTCGTTGAGCAGCGCGATACGAACATCCGCAGCCACCTCAGGCTCGTGCTCGAAGCCATTTTGCCATCGGGGATTGTCGAAGTTGACTTCGAAAATCGCGTCGCCTACGAACGTCAGCTTCTCGCCGTTTGATGCGATGTCCACGACGCAGTGCCCCGGGGTGTGTCCGCCCGTCACGCGGGCCGACACGCCCGCTGCGACTTCCACGGTCTGATCGAACCGCACGATGTTTTCGCCATAGAGCTCGACGAACTTTGCAGCAGCCTTGCGGAGTGCGGGAGGAACCGTTTCCGGCATCACCGTCTTGCTGAAGTCCGGATTTTTCCAGAACTCCACTTCCGCAGCCGACACGTGAATGCGCACGTCCGGACGCAGCTTGGCCTTGACGCCATCAACGTTCAGCCCGCCGACGTGATCCATATGCATATGCGTAACGACAATGTCGGTGATCGCAGCCAGGTCGATGCCAGCCGATTCCAGGCGCATCACCGACCGACCGGCGCGCGAGAAGTATTCGAAACCGTCACCCACGCCCGAGTCGATCAGGATCAGGCGTTCGCCGCTGCGCACGAGCGCGATATTCAGCGCCCAGTCGAACATGTCACGTTGCAGGAAACGACCATCGAACCATTCGTTGCGGTCCGCTTCGCTCACGTTAGTGGACATGGTGGAGGTCGGCAGCGGCAGAACGCCATCGCTGATCAGCACGACATCGACATCACCCACGCGCACGGCGTAGCGGGAAGGCACGAGTTCGCCTGAACCTTCTTTGCCAAGGTTGGCGGTGACAGGCTGCACATTACGGGTTGTTTCGCTCATGGCAATAGTCCTCTTAAACAATGGGGTAAGCAGCACTGGGCGGCGTGGCGCACTAACACGAGCGTGAATACCGCGCGCTGCGTGTTGCTCGCGTTTAGACACGACCGTGAAACTGATTCTAGTCAGCGGGGGTGAATGCCAGTAGCGTCGCGAATGTGCTCAGCGTGTTGTCCGAACGGCAACAATCGACGAGTTTGAGGAGGCTCCGTGAATGTCAGCACGCGCCCGAGATGAATGCGGAAGCGCGAGAAGTGATGCAACCAGGCGGGCGTGCGTTCGACAAACCATCGATATTTGCGACGGCCGCTGCCATGTGTGGGACGGTGCCTGGCCATCATCGGCTTGATGCCGCAATTACACAATATCCGCCGATGCCGCTTGAGTTGTCGCCGCGATCGGCGTGGATCACGCGCGGGCGTTGCAGTGGATGTCCGCGCAGACGCGCATCGGCGGAATGGCGTCGCCGGTCGGCTGTGAAGGAAGTACGCCGCTGCTTGCTTAGCGGGTGTGATCCACGTGACTAAGCAACGGCCGCATGGACTCGCGGAACCGAACATCTATCGGTTGCGAGCAAATGCAAACTCGGTCTACTGCCTCTCCCGCTCGTCCGGCATATGCCGCCGCATAAAAACATCAATACCATCCACCCGCGACGAAGCAAACGCCCTGACCACTACAACACCCACAATACCCAAAACAACCACCACAGCCGGGATCTCAAACAAGGTCATATCCACGATGAACCTCCTCATAAACCGGGGGCAGCCGCAGCGCCCTACAACATCACCGCGACTACACCTCACACTCCCAGTTTACGAAGACAGACCTCGACCACCAAACGAGCATTTTTCATCGCTATGTGAGAAATACTCGCCGTAGCGCCAAACCGGCGTCACGCTCACTCAATGCCGCTCCGGATAACGCAACCTCGAATGATTCCGGCCATAAGACATGTAAATAGTCATGCCGATCACGAGCCACACAACAAGCCGCACCCACGTAACAAGCGGCAGCCCAGCCATGAGCAGCAGGCAAAACAGAATCCCCAGGATCGGCACGATCGGCACCCCAGGAACCCTGAAAGGACGTGACGCATCCGAGTCGCTGCGCCGCAAATAAATCACCGCGCCGCACACAAGAATGAACGCGAACAAAGTGCCGATACTAACCATCTCTCCCAGTACGCTAATCGGCGTAAGCGCCGCCACGATCGCAACAACCGAGCCAATCAGAATCTGGCTCAAATGAGGCGTCTGAAGACGCGGATGAACTCGCGCGAAAAGAGGCGGCAGCAAACCATCCGTCGACATCGTGAAGAAAATTCGACTCTGCCCGTACAGCAGCACGAGAATCACCGTGGTCAATCCTGTCAGCGCACCGATCTTGATCAGAATGGAGAACCAGTTCATGCCGATGGCATCCACCCCCTTGGCGATCGGATCAGGAACATTCAGTTCAGCGTAAGGCACGAGCCCAGTGAGCACGCCTGCAACGAGTATGTACAAAATTGTGCAAATGATCAGCGACCCGAGGATGCCGATCGGCATGTCCCGCTGCGGTCTTCTCGCCTCCTGCGCCGCGGTGGAAACCGCATCGAAGCCGATAAACGCAAAGAACACCACGGCCGAGCCGCGCAGAATCCCGCTCATGCCGAAGTTGCCGAACTCGCCGGTATTCGCGGGAATAAACGGATGCCAGTTCGCCGGCTTGATGAAAAACAGGCCGAGGGCGATAAAAGCCACCACCACGACCAGCTTGACTGCCACCATGATGTTATTGAGCCGCGCCGATTCCTTCGTACCGAGCACGAGCATGATGGTAAGAATGGCGATGATCACTATCGCGGGCAGATTGACGACGCCTGTCGCGGTGGTGCCATCGGCCAGCTTGATGACGGTGCCGGGTGCAGTGGCGAGAACGGGCGGAATATTGATCCCTACGTTATGCAGCAAGCTCACGATATAACCGGACCATCCGACCGCGACCGTGGCGGCGCCCATTGCGTATTCGAGGATCAAGTCCCAGCCGATGATCCACGCGAATATTTCACCCAGCGTGGCATACGTGTACGTGTAACTGCTGCCGCATACCGGCAACATTGCCGCCAGTTCCGAATAACAGAGGCCGACGAACGCGCATGCAATGCCCCCGAGCACGAACGACAAGACGATGCTCGGGCCGGCGAATTGCGCTGCGGCGGTGCCCGTCAGAACGAAGATGCCGGCGCCGATGATGGCGCCGATACCCATCGCCGTGATACTGGTGGCGCCGAGTGTTTTCGATAGTGAGTGGCCTTCTTCCGCGTCGGCGCTTCCTACAATATCGGCGACGGATTTCCGTGCCATGTAGCTCGTATCAGCCATGATGAGTCGTCCCGTTCGAATGGTGTTGGGCACGCGCCGACCCGGCTTGCTTCGGCTCGCGGATCACGACAAAAACATCTGTTACTGAAAACTAGCGGTAAGGTAAGGGGAATGGAAAATTCAGTGTAGTCCGAATAAAAAGCAAAGTGAATATTTGATTCTGCCTCGCCCACGGTCAAAACTTTGCTCGCGTTCTTAGGTAATCCTCAAATCTCCACCCGTGCCCCCAACTCGATCACTCGATTGGCCGGCAGCTTCAGATAAGCCGCGACGTTACCCACGTTATGCAACATGACCGAGAACAAGCGCTCTCGCCACATCGCCATGCCGCTATCACGAGTCGGCACGAGAGTCGCACGGCTCAGGAAGTAGGAAGTCTCGGCCGGCTCGAATGCCAGCCCGTAAGCCTTGCAAACTTCGAGTGCGCGCGGTAGATCGACTTCATCCATGAAGCCATACGTAATCGTGACCTGGTAGCATTCCGAATCGAGGGAACGCACGCTCACACGCTCGCTGGCAGGCACCCACGGTATCTCCTCGTTGTCGACCGTCACGAAGACGACGCGTTTGTGCAGCACGCGGTTATGCATCAGATTGTTGATCAGCGAATGCGGCACACCATCGGGATCCGGCGAAAGAAAGATCGCCGTGCCACCGCAGCGAATCGGCGATTCCTTCAGCAGCGTCGCCAGATAAGGCTTGAGCGGCGTCGTCCCGGCTCTTACGCGCGCTTCGGCACGCATCATCTCCCAGCCTCGTCCCCAGGTTGCCATGATCGTGTAGATAATCAGCCCGACCAGAAGCGGGAACCAGCCGCCTTCCATGAACTTCAGCAGATTCGCGGAGAAGAATGCCGCGTCGATCACGAAGAAGAAACCGGTCGCGACCACGCACAGCAGCCAGTTGTAATGCCACGCATAGCGAATGACGAAGAACGTCAGAATGGTTGTGATCAGCATCGTGCCGGTCACGGCGATACCGTACGCGGAACCGAGCGCCGTGGATGAACCAAAGCCTAGGACAGCGGCCACGACTGCAGCCAATAATGTCCAGTTGATGCCTGGCACGTAGATTTGCCCCATCTCCCTTTCCGATGTGTAGACAACGTTCATGCGCGGCAGAAAGCCGAGTTGCATCGCTTGCTTGGTCATCGAATACGTGCCCGAGATAACGGCTTGCGACGCGATCACGGTCGCAACCGTCGCGAGCACGATCATCGGATACAGCGCCCATTGCGGAAACAGTTTGTAGAACGGATTTTGCAACGCGCCCGGATCGGCAAGCAGCAACGCGCCCTGCCCCAGATAGTTCAGCGCGAGTGCAGGAAACACGAGGCCGAACCACGTCAGCCGGATCGGCTTCGCGCCGAAATGTCCCATGTCGGCATACAGCGCTTCCGCGCCGGTCAACGACAGAACGACCGCGCCCAAAGCAACGAACGCGAGCCACCGATGATGCAGACAGAACGCCAGCCCCGTGAGCGGATTGAGCGCGAAAAGAATCGCCGGCGCCCGCATCATGTTGACGACGCCCACCACCGCAAGCACGATGAACCAGAGCACCATCACCGGTCCGAACACGATGCCGATACCGGCCGTGCCGCGTTTCTGCATCAGGAACAGCGTGACCAGCGCAACCAGCGTCACGGGTATCACACAGGTCTTGAGGAACGGTGCGGCCACTTCGAGACCTTCGACCGCGCTCAGCACCGAGATCGCGGGCGTAATCACACTGTCACCGTAAAAGAGCGCCGCGCCCATGATGCCGATGCCCAGCAACGCATGGCGCAAGCGCGGCCGCGCGGCGACAGACGACGCGGCCAGCGCCAGCAGCGCCATAATCCCGCCCTCACCGTGATTGTTCGCGCGAAGAATCAACGTGACGTATTTGAGCGAGACGACAATGATCAGCGACCAGACGATCAGCGACACAATGCCCACCACATTCAGCGCGTTGAGCGACAGCCCGCTGGCCGGATCGAACACCGTCTGCAACGTATAAAGCGGACTGGTGCCGATGTCGCCATACACCACACCCAACGCTGCCAGCGCGAGTGCAGGCGTCGCCGGGCGGTGATGCTCGCGCCCGCCGGAATTGCCCGCATCGGCCGCGGTGGATACTGACTGGCTCATGTCTCGCTCCCAGTTTCGTGTTCTCGCAGTGCAACATATGGATTGGGCCGGTGCACGTGCGGAACCGATTCCTGCTTTTATCAGGCCTCGTTTTTTTCGAGGAGTCGCCTGCGTCGCACGCAACAGTCCGCCTCGCGGAAGCAACTTTCGTACGAGAAACACGCGTTGCAATCCCTAACGCCTGACGCGCATTCATAATGTTCTGATGTTTCGCGTATCTGCCTTTTGCTAGCGCGATCTGTCTCTTTTCCTGAACGACGGTGTGCCACTAATTCAACATATACCATCGGCCGTTTGCCACGCTACTGATACGTGAAGTAGTGACAGATTTATTTCTTGGGCAGACATGCGAGGCGCGAGCAGGCGCTGCCCTGCTTTGCCACGCGTATCGCGACGACCATGGCAATGGTCACGATCGGTGCGATGCTCGGCCGTGTGATCGGTCATGTGGCGGGCAGGCCCGCGGATCTCCATTTCTTTAGGTTCACTCCGCGTATGACGCCGCCGACCGCCTGTATGATGGCGGGTCCGCGTCGACCTGAACGTCCGGCCAGAGTCCACGCAAACGCATCCATTCACGACAACCCAGAGGAAGATTGGCATGACGGCAACAACGCAATTCGATCAGGTTTCCATTGTTAAACGAGCCAACGTCTATTTCGACGGCAAGTGCGTCTCGCACACGGTTCTGTTCGCCGACGGCACGCGCAAAACGCTTGGCGTGATCCTGCCGGGCGCGCTCAACTTCGGCACCGACGCGCCGGAACTCATGGAAGTACAGGCCGGTCAATGCCGCATCCGCCTCGAAGGCAGTGACGAGTGGAAGACGTACGGTGCGGGCGAGTCGTTCTCGGTGCCCGGGAAAAGCCGCTTCGATATCGACGTGATCGAAACACTCGACTACGTCTGCAGCTATCTGTAAAACGTGTCGCGTCGCGCGACGTCGACAATCGCCGGTTGGGCACGCGCCACCGCCCAACCGGCGAAGAGACAAGCACGGATTGAAGATTCGGTTGCGATCAACGGCGCTCGTCTCACGTTCGCTCAGCCACGCACCGACGTGTTTCGACATTGTTCAAGAGCGCCTCAAAATCCTCGATAGGAAGCGGGCGGCAGAAATAATAGCCCTGATACGCGTAGCATCCCGCCGCAGCGAGGAAATCCCGCTGAGCCTCGGTTTCGACGCCTTCGGCAATCACACCCAAACCGAGGCTGCGCGCAAGCGCCACGATAGTTCTGGCAATCACGGCGTCGTTCGGATCGACTAGGACGTCGCGCACGAATGAGCGGTCAATTTTCAACTGATCCAAAGGCAGCCGCTTCAGGTAGGACAGCGACGAATAGCCGATGCCAAAATCGTCGAGCGCAAAGACAATGCCTTTCGCTTTCAGCGCGCTCATCTTCTCAATGATGTCCTGCACGTTGTCGACCAGCACACTTTCCGTCAGTTCCAGTTTCAGCCTGTCAGGCCGCGCGCCGGTGCGAGCGATAATCGTCAATACGTTGTCCACGAAATCGGCTTCGCGGAACTGCTGGACGCTGACATTGACCGCGATCGTGAGATGCGCCATGTCGGGCCGCGTTGCCCATTGCGCCAGTTGCGCGCAAGCGGCCTCCAGCACCCAGCTCCCCAGCGCAAGGATTAGTCCGGTCTCTTCCGCGAGCGGAATGAACTCGGCAGGCGGTACGATACTGCGCTGCGGATGCTGCCAGCGCACCAGCGCTTCCGCGCCTGTCACTCGCGTGCCCACAACCTGCGCCTGGTAGTGGAGCAGGAACTGTTTGTCCTCGATGGCGTTGCGCAAGCCCGCTTCCAGCGCGGCTCGCTGCACCACGACGGTCTGCATGTCGGGATCGAAGAAACGCACGGCATTGCGTCCCCGTTCCTTGGACTTGTACATCGCGAGGTCGGCCTGCTTGAGAAGTTCGTCGATCGACGCCTGATGTCCTCTGAACACGGTGGCGCCAATGCTCGCACTCGTGCGGTACTCGATCTCGCCAAGCTGGTACGGACTGCCCAGAACAGCGAGGATTCTTTCGCCCACGGCCTCCGTCTGATTGGCCGCCTCCTGCCGGTTCTTGTGCAGATTGCCGAGCACCACCACGAACTCGTCGCCGCCCACTCGCGCCACGGTGTCGCTTTCGAGCACGCTATCTGCCAGACGCCGCGCCACTTGCTGCAGCAGCAGATCGCCTTTGTCGTGGCCCAAGGTATCGTTCAACGTCTTGAAGTGATCCAGGTCGATGAACAGCAGCGCGCCGCATGCTTCGTTGCGGGCGCTGGCCGTGATCGCCTGCCTCAGGCGGTCCAGCAGTAGCGTGCGATTGGGCAACCGGGTCAGCGCATCGAAGAAAGCCAATTCCTTGATTCTCTCTTCCGCGATCTTGCGCTCGGTAATGTCGTGATGCGTGGCGACATAATGGCTGACGGTGCCGTCGTCGCTCATCACGGCGGAGATCGTGAGCCATTTCGGGTACACCTCGCCGTTCTTGCGGCGGTCCCAGACTTCTCCTTGCCATCCGCCCGCACTGTGAATCGCTTCCCGCATCTCCTCGAAGAATGCGTCGTCGTGGCGGCCGGATCGAAGCACGCGCGGTGTCTGGCCGACGATCTCCTCGGCCGTATAGCCGGTACATTCGGTGAAGGCCGAATTCACGCGCAGAATGGTGGCGTTCGCGTCGGTGATCATCATCGGTTCCATCGAGTCGAATGCGACAGCGGCAATGCGCAGTTCAGCCTCGACCTGTTTGCGCTCGGTAATGTCGCGGCCGCTCATGCGAAAGCCGATGAACTCGCCCTTGGAATCGGTAATGGGAACCCAGGACGCGGACAGCCACATCAGCGAGCCGTCCTTGCGAACACAACGAAACTCAAGGTCATTGCCGCGCAAACCCTGTAGCGCCTTCTGGAATTCAGGCGCCACGCGGGGAATGTCCTCGGGATAAATCACGGTGCCGGCAAAATCCGGTAAGGCCATGCACTCGTCGACCGTATAGCCGATGTACGCCTGCACCGCCGAGTTGATCCAGCGCGGCTTGCCGTCGGGTCCCCACCAGATTTCCCAGTTGACCGTACAGTCGGCGATCGCGCGGAATTTCTCTTCGTTCTCGCGCAATTCCTTTGTCATTGCCGAGGCAAGCCGCATCGCCCGGCCGCGGCCGGTCATCATCAGCCAGGTGAGCAGCGCCAGCAACAGGCTGAGGCCCGTGCCGGTGCTGGCGATAAGGAGCGCGGCGTTGCGGCCGAAGCGGGCCTTGAAGTCGTCGTGGGCGCTCATCGAGAGCGTCCAGTCATGTCCGCCGACAACCAGATATTCATAGGCCGACATGTCCGTAGGCCGACGATGACCGGGCGCCTCGGGCGTCTTGTGCAACAGCGCGGCGGCCGACATTTCGACGCCGTCGTAGATAGCGATGGTGAGACCGGGCGGCTGCTCGCCGTACAGGCTGGCGATGACATCGTGCATGCGGAACGACGCGAACACCCAGCCGACCAGGTGCGCGCGGCGCTGGGCGACGCTGTCTTGCGGCTGGCCTCGTGCATAGATCGGCAGGTACATGACGAATCCGGGGCGAGTATTGCCGCCGGAATCCACCGAGAGGCGGACTTTGCCGGAAAGGGTCGCCATGCCGGAGTCGCGCGCCTGCTCCAGGGCGCGCCGCCGGACCGGGTCCGCCCATGCATCGAAGCCGGGCGCCGCGCGATTGATGCCGATGAACGGCTCGCGCTGGATGATGGGCGCGTAATTCTCGCGCGCGCCTTCGGGCTCGATCGCGTAGTCGGGCACGCCCTGCCGGCGCATGGCCGTTATATGCTCGAGCTTTTGCGTCGCCGGCACCCACGCGACGATGCCGATCGCCTGGATGCCGGAGAAGTTGGCGTCGAGATTGAGCGTGCCGACGTAGTCACGAAACCGGCCGCGGTCGATCTCGCCCGTCGCGGCGACCAGGCTCTGCACGCCGCGTAGCAAGAGCTCGTACGTGCCCATGCGCTGCTCGATGCGGCTGACGGCGTCGCCCAGCGAATAGTTGAACTGGGACAGCAGTTCATGACGCGCGGATTGCCGCTCATGGTCCCATAGCATCCAGGTCACGCTGAGCGCGGCGGACAGGACCAGAAACGGAAGCAGGACGAGGCGTGCCCAGTTCACGGCTGCGTCTTGAAATCGACCATCGAATCGGCAAGGTCGGGTTTAAAGTACTTCTCGAAGATGCGCCGCACGGTGCCGTCCGCGCGCATCTCATTCACCAGCGCGCGCCACTTTTCCCGCTCGGCGGGCGAGAGTGCCTTCTTCGACATGATGAGGCCGTGACGGACGGCGGGGTCGTCGAATTCCACGATGGTGGTGACGTCGCGGATTTTCTTTTCATCGATTGCAGGGTAATCGAAAGGCTCGATGATCATGCCTTGAATGCGCCGCAGAATCAGCGCCTGATACAGCGGATCCAGACCGCCGGCCTGGCTGACACGATTTTCGGCGGAGAGCTTGTCGACCAGCCGGTTTGCCGAGTCGCTATAGCGGAAGCTGCGGATAACGCCGAGCTGAAACTGATCGTTGTGTTCGAAGTCGGCCAGCCGATGAATTCCAGCGTCCTTGCGCACCAGCAGATAGTACTTGTTGCTGAAGTACCAGGCGAAATCCGCGTACTCATTACGCTCGTCGTTGGCAATGCCCGACAGGCTGAAATCCAGAGCGCCGGATTCAATCAGCTTCCAGATCCGGGCTCGCGACATCAGGCTGACTCTGATCTGGCAACCGCTGCGGCGAATCAGTTCGTCGGCGAAGTCCTTGTCAATCCCAGTATCTGTGTCGACGGAATAGAGCAGGCCGTGATCGTGTAAAGCGAGCGTAAACGAACGCGAACATTCCGGACCCGCGGCCATGGCGCTGCCCACGCAGCTTAGCGCCAGCAACAAACCCCCGAGGCAATGTCGAATCACAGTGTCTCCGTCGTACGAAGATGACTTGAGTACCACATTCAGTTTTCCCGACGATGGCCCCGGCGAGATCCTGCTATTGGGTCATTTTGAATGCGGCCAACGAGATGCCATTTTTTTACGGACTGGCCAGCATACACCTGTCCGTAGTGCCAGCGGAACATCCAACCGAAAGCACTCTTCACGCAATATCGGCAACGGGCTGCAGTTCTTGAGACGGCGGTTGTTATTTTTTTGCGCGGAAGCGGATTCTGTCCATTTGGAGAACTTCCACGATCAGACGCCTTCTTTGATCGAGTAAGCACAATTCATCAACCAATGGCACTATTCTTCCCACCCTGCTAGATTTTTACTCAGCCGAATCATTGATCGGGAGAGATCGATGGCCGACAGACCGACTTCCAATGCCTCCGCCGTCCGTTCGCTGGTGCTGATTGCCGTGGTCGTGGCCGCGCTGGTCGCGGCCTTCGCCTATACGGCCGGCTGGCTCTCGCCAGGGCGTCTCACGCCGGCAAAGATCGTCAACGGTCTCGCGCCGCCGGGCGGCGCGGCACTCGGCTTCCGGCGCAATCATGCCAAGGGCGTCTGCTTTACGGGCACTTTCGAATCGAACGGCGGAGCCACGGCCCTCTCCAAGGCGCCGATGTTCGCGCCTGGATCGTATCCGGTCACAGGACGTTTCAACCTCGCTACGGCCGACCCCAAAGCGCCGGATGCCACGGTCAGGGTGCGAGGCCTCAGCCTGCGCATCGTCGGACCGGATGGAAGCGAATGGCGCACGGCGATGATCGACGCGCCCTTCTTCCCGGTCGCCACGCCGCAAGCGTTCTACGCCCTACTTCAGGCGTCGGCCAACACGAGCGATCCGGACGCGATGAAGAATTTTGTCGCCGCGCACCCGGAGTTCGGCACGTTCGTCGGCTGGGCCGGCAGCGCGCCGTGGACGGCCTCGTACGCGCAAGACCGCTACAACAGCCTCAATAGCTTCATCTTCACGAATGCCCAGGGACAGGAGCAGCCCGTGCGCTGGTCCTTCGTACCGGCAGCACAGCCCGAGGCTGTGTCCGCCGACCAGTTGAAGGCGAAAGGCGCCGACTTCCTCGCCGCGGATATTACGCAGCGGGTGCAGAGCGCTCCGCAACGCTGGACGCTGGTCATCACCGCCGCCAACCCGGGCGACCCGACCGCCGACCCCAGCAAAGCCTGGCCGGAAGACCGACGCAAGGTGGAGGCAGGCACGCTGGTGGTCAACGCGATCGAGCCCGAGGCCGACGGTCCGTGTCGCGATCTCAACTTCGATCCCACGGTCCTGCCGTCCGGCATGCACGTCTCGGACGACCCGTTTCCGGCCGCGCGCTCAGCCGCCTATTCTGTCTCGTTCAACCGGCGGACCGCCGAGGATAAGGACTATCCGCGCCATCCGGCGGGAGGAGCCACGCCATGACGACCCCGATCCACACCCGCTTCACACCGCTGCAACGCGCGCTTCACTGGCTCATGGCGATCTGCATTCTGGCAATGCTGTTCATCGGCGTCGGGATGGTGTCCACCGTCCGCCCGGATTATCTTTCGCTGGTGTCGATTCACAAGCCGCTGGGTATCGTGATTCTCGTGCTGGCGCTGATTCGCCTGGTAGTAAGGTTGACGCGCGGCGCGCCGCCGCTGCCGGCGTCGATGCCGGAACCGATGAAACTCGCCGCCCGCCTGTCGCATCTCGCGTTCTATCTATTGATGATCGGGCTGCCGCTAATCGGCTGGGGCATGCTGTCGGCGGCGGACTATCCTGTCGTGGTGTTCGGAATACATTTGCCGTCCATCCTGCCGCATAGCAACGGTTTGCACACGCTGCTGTGGAACGCGCATAGAACACTCGCGCTATGTTTCTTCGCGCTGATCGTGCTTCACCTGGCGGCGGCGCTGCTGCACGCGCTAGTGAGACGTGACGGTGTGTTCGAGGCGATGGCGTCCTGGTCGAGGCGGTGAGGCATGCGCCTCCCGCGATTGAAGCAAAGCGGGCGACCTGCACAGGCCGCCCGCGTCAAACTCTACTGAGTTACCGCATCGCCACGCTTACCGCACCTTCCCCTGCTTCCACGCAGTCAGCAACTGGTCGTACTTGACCGTTTCGCCTTTCGGCTTCTCGTTCGCCAGCTTCTTCCACGGTGCGTGCTGATCCGACAACCATTTGTCCGGTGCGCTTTCCGGATTCAATTCCGGCGCGCAGACCTTCATCCCCGCGCGCTGCAACCGCCCGAGTACCTGGTCCATTTCTTTCGCCAGATTGTCCATCGCGGCTTGCGGCGTCTTCTCACCGGCGACGGCTGTCGCGACGTTCTTCCACCACAGTTGCGCCATCTTCGGATAATCGGGTACGTTGTTGCCAGTCGGCGTCCACGCGACACGAGCCGGGCTTCGATAGAACTCGATCAACCCGCCATACTTGTCCGCGTTTTTCGTGAAGTAATCGCTATGAATATCCGAATCGCGAATGAACGTGAGACCGGTAATCGACTTCTTCAGCGAGACGGTCTTGGACGTGACGAACTGCGCGTATAACCACGCGGCAGCGCGTTGATTCGGCGGCGTCGACTTGAAGAAGGTCCACGAACCGACGTCCTGATAGCCGTTCTGCATGCCGTCCTTCCAGTACGGACCGTGCGGCGATGGCGCCATCCGCCACTTCGGCGTGCCGTCCGCGTTGGTCACGTTGCCGGGTTTCAGCATCGATGCAGTGAACGCGCTGTACCAGAAGATCTGCTGGGCGATCTTGCCTTGCGCCGGCACCGGCCCCGCTTCGTTGAAGGTCATGCCCGAGGCTTCGGGCGGTGCGAACTTCTTCAGCCAGTCGATGTATTTGGTGGTCGCGAACACCGCGGCCGGACTATTCGTGCCGCCGCCGCGCGAGACCGACGCACCCACCGCATGGCAACCGTCCGGCGTGACGCGCACGCCCCATTCGTCGACCGGCATGCCGTTCGGAATGCCCTTGTCGGCTTCGCCCGCCATCGAAAGCCATGCATCGGTAAAGCGCCATCCCAACGACGGGTCTTTCTTGCCGTAGTCCATGTGCCCATAGACCTTTTCACCGTCGATATTCTTGACGTCGTTCGTGAAAAATTCGGCGATGTCCTCATACGCGGACCAGTTCACCGGCACGCCCAGCTCGTAGCCGTATTTCGCCTTGAACTTGTCCTGCAGATCCTTGCGCGCAAACCAGTCGGCGCGGAACCAGTAAAGATTCGCGAACTGCTGGTCGGGCAACTGATAGAGCTTCTTGTCCGGCGCGGTCGTGAAACTCGTGCCGATAAAGTCTTTGATGTCGAGACCAGGGTTCGTATATTTCTTGCCTTCGCCGGTCATATAGTCGGATAGCGGCATGATCACGCCATAGCGATAATGCGTGCCGATCAGGTCGGAGTCGGAAATCCAGCCGTCGTATATGCTCTGGCCGGATTGCATCGAGGTCTGCAGTTTCTCGACGACGTCGCCTTCCTGGATGATGTCGTGCTTGACTGAAATGCCCGTGATTTCGGTGAACGCCTTGGCGAGCGTTTTCGATTCGTACATGTGCGTGTCGAGTGTTTCGGACACCACGTGCACTTCTTTGACGCCTGCCGATTTCAGCGTCGCAGCGGTATCGATGAACCACTTCATCTCGTCCATCTGCTGCTGCTTCGATAGCGTGCTGGGCTGGAACTCGCTATCGACCCACTTCTGCGCTTCGGGCGTGCCGGCAATCGACGCGTGGCTCGTGAAGCCAGTCGCGATGACGCCTGCCACGGCGAGCGTGACGATTCGTCTCCTCTGTTGCATGGCTTTCTCCTGTGTCTCCGCACCCCTTGGATCAACTGCCGAGGTCCGCCCGGGGGCATCAACGGAACCGGTCTGTCCAGATACGCAAACCTTCAGGACGCAATGCTGTTCATCCTTTCCACATGACGATCAGCAGCACGAGCATCGACGCCGCAAAACCGGGCCATGCGCTCGCGCGTTCCGCGCTGATGCCGACCCACGCAAGATTGATGTACGCCGCAATCAGCAGGCCGATAAAAAGCCGGTCGCCACGCGTGGTGCCGATCGGCAGGAAGCCTTTGCGTTCGGCGGTGGGCGAGCGAATTTCCCACACGGTCATGCCCGCCAGCATCACCACGATGCAGCCGAAGAAGATCGCCACTTCCGGTGTCCAATACATCCACGTGAGCATCAGACTCTCCCCATCGCAAAGCCCTTTGCGATGTAGTTCCGCACGAAATAGATGACGAGCGCGCCGGGCACGATGGTCAGCACGCCCGCCGCCGACAGCACGCCCCAATCCATCCCCGCCGCCGATACCGTGCGCGTCATCACGGCGGCAATCGGCTTGGCGTTGACGGTGGTGAGCGTACGCGCGAGCAGCAGTTCGACCCAGCTGAACATGAAGCAGAAGAACGCGGTCACGCCTACGCCCGACTTGATCAGCGGCAGGAAAATCTTGATGAAGAATGCCGGGAACGTATAACCGTCGATATAGGCGGTTTCGTCGATTTCACGCGGCACGCCCGACATAAAGCCTTCGAGAATCCACACCGCCAGCGGCACGTTGAACAGCATGTGCGCGAGCGCGACCGCGATATACGTGTCCATCAAGCCCACGCTCGAATACAGCTGGAAGAACGGCAGCAGGAACACGGCGGGCGGCGTCATCCGGTTGGTGAGCAGCCAGAAGAACATGTGCTTGTCGCCGAGAAAGCGATAGCGCGAGAACGCGTACGCGGCAGGCAGCGCAACCAGCACGGACATCACCGTATTCATCAGCACGTAGATGATCGAATTGATATAGCCCCAGTACCAGGACGGGTCGGTGAAGATGACCTTGTAGTTGTCGAAGGTCACGTGATGCGGCCAGATCGCGAACGCGGACATCGTCTCCTCGTTCGTGCGCAGCGAGATCGACAGCATCCAGTAGAGCGGAATCAACGCGAACAGGATGTACAACGTCAGCACGACCACGCGCATCCAGCGGTTATTGCGCATGGTCGTCTCCCAGCGTTGCAGGGCCGCCTTTGCCCACGCGCTCCATCCAGTTGTACAGAATGAAACACAGCAACAGGATGATCAGGAAGTAGATCAGCGAAAACGCCGCTGCCGGGCCGAGGTCGAATTGGCCGACCGCTTTCTGCGTCAGGTACTGCGACAGGAACGTGGTCGAATCGCCGGGGCCGCCGCCTGTCAGCACGAACGGCTCGGTGTAGATCATGAAGCTGTCCATGAAGCGCAGCAGCACGGCGATCATCAACACGCCGCGCATCTTCGGCAGCTCGATATAACGGAACACGGCGAAGCGGCTGGCGCCGTCGATTTCTGCGGCCTGATAGAACGCGTCGGGAATCGCGCGCAAGCCGGCATAGCAGAGCAGCGCGACGAGCGGTGTCCAATGCCAGATGTCCATCACAAGCACCGTGATCCACGCGGCGGCGGGACTGGCCGTGTAGTTGTATTCGACGCCCGCGTGATTAAGTGCATAACCGAGCAGACCGATATCCGGACGCCCGAAAATCTGCCAGATCGTACCGACCACATTCCATGGAATCAGCAGCGGCATAGCCAGCACCACCAGCGAAGCCGACGCACGCCAGCCGGACGCGGGCATTGCGAGTGCAAGACCGACGCCGAGCGGAATCTCGAACAGCAGCACGCAGGCGGAGAAGATGATCTGCCGTCCGAGCGCGCCGCGCAGGTCGGCGTCGTTGATGATGGCGCGAAACCACTCGGTGCCGACGAACACATGTTGCGTCGGGCTGATAATGTCCTGCACCGAGTAATTGACCACCGTCATGAGCGGCAAGATGGCGGAAAACGCGACGCAGATGAACACCGGCACGACCAGCAGCCACGCCTTCTGATTGACGGGCTTGCTCATCGCGTGATCCTTTCGTCGTTGCTGAAGAATACGGTTTCCGCCGTGGCGAGCTTCAACCACACCGCCCCTTCATCGACACGCAGATGCGGTTCGACCTTCGCCCTGAAGACGTGGCCATCGCACTGCGCCGTAACCAGTTGGTAGTTGCCGAGTTGCTGCACACGCAGCAGGTGCGCTTTCACCGCGCCGGCTTCACTGTCGCTCGCGAGGCGCACGAACTCTGGGCGAATGCCGAGCGTCAACCTGCCGTTGGCGTGCCTCAGCGTATCGAGCGTAGGCGGGTCGAGTTGCAAGTGTTGCGTGCCGATCCTGATGCCGTCGGCGTTCAGTTCGATCGGACAGAGATTCATCCCCGGACTGCCGATGAAATAGCCGACAAACGCATGATCGGGCCGCAAAAACAGCGCGCCCGGATCGCCTTTCTGCACGACGCGGCCGTTCGTCATCACGACGACTTCATCCGCGAAAGTCAGCGCCTCGACCTGATCGTGCGTCACGTAGATCAACGTCAGCTTCAGTTGCTGATGAATCTTTTTCAACTGACGACGCAGGATCCACTTCATATGCGGATCGATAACGGTTAAGGGTTCATCGAACAGGATCGCGGCAACGTCCTTGCGCACGAGGCCGCGCCCAAGCGAGATTTTCTGCTTCGCATCCGCCGACAGATTGTTCGCCTTGCGCGGCAATTCACGCGTCATGTCGAGAATTTCCGCGACTTCGTGAACACGCTGTTTCACGTCATATGCCGACATTTTCCGGTTGCGCAGCGGGAACGCGAGGTTGTCGAACACGCTCATCGTGTCGTAGATCACCGGGAACTGGAACACTTGCGCAATGTTGCGCTCGCGCGGGCTCTGCGCCGTGATGTCGCTGCCGTCGAACAACACCTTGCCCTCCGAGGGCGTCACCAGACCGGACACAATGTTGAGCAGCGTGGACTTGCCGCAACCGGACGGCCCGAGCAACGCATATGCGCCGCCGTCTTCCCAGACCATGCTCATTGGTTGCAACGCGTAGTCGTCGAGCGTGGCCGGGTTGGGTGCATACGCATGCGCGAGATTCTGGAACTCAATGCGCGCCATGAGCGGCCTCCGGGCCAGACACCAGCGTCGTGTCCGCGCCGAACACGAACAGTTCGTCGGGGTCGATGTATACGTCGAGTTCAGTACCCAGATCGATCTGATGCACGCCTTGCAGTTGCGCCACCAGATCGATGCCGCCTTGCCGCGTATGCAGATGCAAGTAGGTTTCAGAGCCGCTCAGTTCGGCCAGTTCGAGCCGGCACGGCACGGCAACGGAGCGCGGCGTTCGCGGCGCGAGTCGCAGATGGCCGGGACGGACGCCGATGCGGACCGTTTCGTTTGCGCTGACAGCCCGCACGCTGGCCCGCCCGAGCGGCACGTCGATACCGATTGGCAGGCGCGCGCTGCCGTCGGCGGTGAGATTGCTGGCGAGCATGTTCATCGGCGGGTCGTTGAAGACGGCCGCGACGTCGATGTTGGCCGGCGCGTTGTACACATCGAGCGTAGGTCCGTGCTGCAGCACGCGCCCCTTGTCGACGATCGCCGTATAGCCGCCGAGCAGCAGCGCTTCAAGCGGTTCGGTCGTCGCGTAGACGACGGTGGTTTTGCCGTCCGCGAACAGCGTCGCCAGTTCCACGCGCAATTCCTCGCGCAGCTTGTAGTCGAGATTGACGAGCGGTTCGTCCAGCAGTACCAGCGACGAGCGCTTGACCAGCGCCCGCGCCAGCGCGCAACGCTGCTGCTGGCCGCCGGACAGTTCGCCCGGACGCCGTTGCAGCAGGTGATCGATATGGAGTTTGGCGGCGACTTCGTGGACGCGCCGCTTGACTTCGTCGGCGGGCGTCTTTTGCAGCTGCAGCGGCGACGCAATGTTGTCGAACACCGTCATGGCGGGATAGTTGATGAACTGCTGGTAGACCATCGCGAGGTTGCGTTGCCTCACGCTGACGCCGGTCACGTCGTTGCCGTCGGCCAGCACCCGGCCGGAAGCCGGGCGGTCGAGTCCGGCCATCACGCGCATCAGGGTGGTCTTGCCGGCTTGCGTCGGTCCGAGCAGCACGTTGATCGCGCCGGGGACAAGCCGCAGATCGACGCCGTACAGGTCCGTGTGGGCGCCCGAAACGACCGTCACCCGCTCCAGTTCCAAGACCAAATCGCTCTCCTTTGTTCTAGTGCGTCTCCGGTACCGCGGGTGCCTTCTGGTCCAACTTGGGGCGGACGGCGAGCGCACCCCTTTTTTCTGAAAGGAAATCAAAACAACGGGTTCGATGTTCCTTTTTGTTCGTTTACGTTTAAATTGGTGTTAACCATACAATCGGTCGACAACGAAGTTCATTGACGCTTACCACATTGATAACGATTGCTTTCGTTGAGGGTTTTACTTTGCGTCAATCGTAATCTGGTTGTCAGCGTAACAGAATGGCAATCCGACCGACGAATAGCCTGCTCGCGCCGCGCGGATAGGACGCAGGTTTGACGCACGTGGTCAAATGGGGCTTTTGAGGAGGACCGCATGAGTGCTGTCAACGATAAAGAAGCCGCTGACCGGACCGTCAAGCTCTACTCGGTACGCGACTTTTTCCGCAGGCCCGAAAAACACCAGTTCACGATCTCGCCGGATGGCCGGCATCTCTCGTTCTTGACCCGGCACGCGGGCCGCCAGAATATCTTCGTTCAGGAAGTCGGCCCCGACGGCTCACCGTCAGGGGACGCGCGGGCTTTGACCAACGAAACCGAACGCGACGTGCCGGGCCATACCTGGAAAGGAAACGACCGCATACTGTTCGTCAAGGACTTTGGCGGCGACGAAAACTATCACGTGTTGTCCGTGCCGATCCATGGCGGCGAACCGGTCGACCTGACGCCGTTCGACGGCGTCAAGGCGAGCATCGTCGACGATCTCAGAGACGACGACCGCCATATCCTGATTCAGATGAACCGGCGCGACCCGCAGGTGTTCGACGTGTTTCGCGTCGACGTCGTCACGGGCGCCTTCACTCCGATCGCTGAAAACCCCGGCAACATCCTGGGCTGGATGACCGATCACGCTGGGAACCTGCGCGTCGCGACGGCCTCGGACGGCGTCAACACGACCTTGCTCTACCGCGATACCGAAACCGAACCGTTCCGCCCGATTCTCACGGCCGACTTTCGCGAAACGGTGTCGCCGCTGTTCTTTACCTTCGACGATCAGCGCTTGTACGTGCTCTCCAATCGAGGCCGGGACAAGACGGCCATCTTCGAGTTCGACCCGCAAACCGCGCAGGAGGGCGAGCTGCTGTTCGAAACCGAACATGTGGACGTGGGCGGCATGACCTTTTCGCAACATCGGCGCGTATTGACCGCCGCGTGGTATGTGGATGACCGTTTGCATCGGCACTTCTTCGACGAGTGGGCGCGTTCGATCCACGAAGATCTGGCTCGTCAGTTGCCCGGCCAGGAGATCGCGATCACGAGCATCACGCGCGACGAGTCGCGCGCGATCGTCCACGCTTCGAGCGACCTGTCGCCGGGCTCGATCTGGACATACGATATCGCCAGCCGTCATCTGTCCCGGCTATGTGATCTGATGCCCTGGCTCGACGCCGCGGACATGGCGCGAATGGAACCGATCAGCTTCGTCGCGCGCGACGGGTTGCGGATCAACGGCTATCTGACGTTGCCTGCGAGCGTCGCACTCGGGCAAAAGCCGGAGCGCCCGCTCCCGTTGATCGTCAATCCGCACGGCGGACCTTGGGCGCGCGATTCGTGGGGATTTAACCCCGAAGTGCAACTGCTCGCCAATCGCGGGTACGCCGTCTTGCAGTTGAACTTCCGCGGATCGACGGGCTATGGACGCGCGTTCTGGGAGGCGAGCTTCGGTCAGTGGGGCAAGTCGATGCAGGACGACATCGACGATGGTATCGACTGGCTCGTCGCGCAAGGTCTGGCCGACCCAGCGCGCGTGGGCATCTACGGCGCGAGCTACGGAGGCTACGCGGTGCTCGCCGGTGTCGCATTCACTCCCACGCGCTATGCGGCAGCGGTCGACTATGTCGGTGTTTCGAATCTGTTCACGTTGCTCGAATCGCTGCCGCCGTATTGGAAGCCGATGCTCGACATGATGTACGAGATGATCGGCAACCCGCAAACCGAAACGGGCAAGCAGGCGCTGCACGATGCGTCGCCGCTATTCTTCGTGGATCGAATCGTGACGCCGTTATTCGTCGCGCAAGGCGCCAACGATCCGCGAGTCAAGCAAGCCGAAAGCGACCAGATCGTGAACGCCCTGCGTGAACGTGGGATCGACGTCAAGTACATGCTCAAAGACAACGAAGGACACGGCTTCCACAACGAAGAAAACCAGTTCGAATTCTACGAGGCGATGGAGGTCTTTCTCGCGCAACATCTAGGCGGCCGTTCAGCGGCGTAGCGGGCCGACAGATTCCGCATGGGACGGCGGTCGGCGCATACCCGCGTCGGCCCGCCGTGCCAATTTACAGTCCTCTCAGGAACGCCACTAGCAAGTCGCTTACTTCGGTCGAGCGTTCGCGCTGAATCCAATGACCCGCGCCGTCGAGAATATGGCAGCCACGCAATCCGGGTAGCACGCGTGCCAGATTCTCGATACGCGCCCGCGAGCCCGGAAATTTGAGAACGTCGTCTCTCGCGCCGGCCACGAACATCGAAGGCTGCCGGATCACGGCCCCTCGCCACGCGGCCATGAGTTCCGACGAGCGTCGAATACCGCGATACCAGTTGAGTCCGCCTCTGAAACCCGTGCGCGCGAACTCGCCCGCCACATAGGCGATCTCTTCGCTGGTGAGCCAGGCTGGCAGCGTCTCGGGGTCGAGCGTGCTGTCGAGAAAACCTGCGCCGGGTGCCAATATTCCGGCGACGACGCGTTCGGGCCCATCGCCCGACATGCTGAAGGTGATGCGCCGGATCGCGGCTTCGGGGTCGGCCTCGAACTCGCGCTCGGCTACACCGGGCGTCTGAAAGTACTGCATATAGAATGTTCGTATTCCTTGCCGATCCAGTGCAGTAAGCAAATCCTCCCGTGCAGGCGGATGAAACGGCACGCTCATGCCGACAACGGCACGGAACAGATCGGGCCGCAACATCGCCGAGTTCCAGGCAACCGGCGCGCCCCAATCGTGGCCGACGATCACAGCCTCGCTTTCACCGAGCACGTTGACGAGTTCGACCATATCGCCGACGAGATGCAGCATCGTGTACGAGTCCGCGTCGGGCGGTGCATCGGTGCCGCCATAGCCGCGCATATCGGGTGCGACGGCGCGAAAGCCCGCGGCGGCGAGCGCCGCCAAGTGATGTCGCCAGGAGTACCAGGACTCCGGAAAGCCATGACATAGCAGCACGAGCGGGCCGCTGCCCTGGGTGGCCACACGCATGCGCAATGCGCCGACTTGAAGCGTCTCGAGGCGAAGTTCGTGCAAGGTCGGCTCCATGAGATTCAGTTTAGCGTGACGAGCAACGCCCGGCTCCGGTGAATCAGGTAACCCTGATGGATCATTTTGCCGAGTTGCCTATTCGCTCGCCTCAAGGGGATAAGCGTGCGCGCGCCTCGATGTTAACCCGCTCATGAATGGCCTCGCAATGGCGAACCAGCGCCGGACGCGAGAGCACGTACTGCTTCAACGGCGTGTCGATCCGGTAGAAATAGATGTTGGCGACAAAGCCGTAGATCGCCGCGTCGACGGTTGTCGGCTCGGGCCCGAAAACAAATCCGTTATTGCCGAGCAGATCCGCCACGACACGCAAATCGTCGATACCTCTCGCATAGACCTGCTCCGGCTCATAGCGGCCAATGCCTTGGTAGTGATAGCGCAACCGGTTGTATTCGCGCGCGGCTTCGAGGTCGCTGGCGCTCACGTCTGCGTGTGCGGCGAGAATGGCGTCGCGGAAAGACGGCCAGAAGCGGTCGTCGCGCCAGCGTGAAAAGCTCATCGGCCAGTACAGGTCGTCGAGCGTCCTTCGGACCAGGAAGTCGAGATTCAATTGTCCCGGCGAAAGCGCGTGGTCAATGCGTAGGTCGTACCGACGCTTCAAATGGGCGATGATCCCGTCGCTATCGCCGATCGTTTCTTCTCCATCGACCAGATATGGCAACTGTCCGCGCGGCGCGAGGCTCGTATCGAGGATGTGCCGATGCTCGAAGTCCATCCCGCAGAGACGCATGAACGCGAATACCTTGAGACCGAAAGGATTGTTGTCGGCGACGCCAAACAGGTCGGGATAGGAATAAAGCGTCAGCATGAGGCGCTCCTCGCCAGGGGCCGTCACTCTGCGAAGAGTCGCTACTGCGGAGTGCGGAAGTGAGCGGATGCGATGCGCTCAAGCTTACTCGACTCCCGGTCGACCGTCATGTGATTGGCGTGCGATGACGGTACATCGGCATAAACGGTTTTTCCCCACGCGCTGTACGCAGTCTCTCAGTGCCCCAGACCGCTCCTGGCGATTTGCTGCTCGACGAACTGGGCAAACAGTGAATGCAGACGCGTGGTCGGATGAAGGTCGTCGGCAAACATGTACGTCTGGTCCGCGTTACTGGTCACGTAGGTTGGCGGCGAGCACAGCAGGGCCGTGTTATCGGGCGTCTTCTTGGGGTCGCAGGCCTGGCCGGTGTTCGACACGGCAAAGCCATTGGCCTGAAAGTTGGTGATGATTCCGTTCAGCCACGTATAGGCATCGACCTGAATGACTTTTGCCTGCACACCTGCGGTCTGCAACGCGGTGTTCAGCGTATCGTTAAACAATTGCGATAGCTGGCTCAGGTTAGCCCCGCCATCGGATGAGGCAAGGCCGGTCGGCGAGAGCCCGACGTTTGGAAGATTGACCACCACGACGTGCGCGCCGCCGTTCTGGACGATCTGCCCGATGACCTGAGCCAGGGTATTCGCCGCCGTCTGCACGGTCGGCGCCGCGGCCGGCAACTGCCCGGCGCGAAGCACGTCGTTCGCGCCGGCCCAGACGAGCACCAGTTGATTGGCGTTGAAACTGCCATGTGCCGAGAGATAGCTGGACACCTGCTGATTGACCGGCATCTCGACGTTGCCGATCACCGCGGTCAGAAAATTGGACTGATTGGCCGGGGTCGCTACGGTGGCACCGCCTTCCGCATAGCCGAGGCCGCCTTGCGCACTCAGTTTATGCGTGACGTCGATCGTATAGGCAGCCTTTAGCGTGTCGCCGTAATACTGCGCGACATCCTGCGTCCACACCTGCCCGGGATTCGTCGTGAAACGGCCGCCGCCAACCGCGCTTGCAAGCGGCGCGTAGGTTCCGACGTCGGAAAGGCTGTCGCCGAACGAGACGATTTGCAGATTAATGCCGCCGGCCGGTGTGGCGGGGCTACCGCTGTTATTTGAGTCGCCACCGTGGCCGCCGCACGCGGTAAGTAGTGACAGCGCTACTGCAAAAATTGCAGCGCGTACCGTGTCATTTATTCCTCGCATCGCAACGTCTCCCTGGCTGGCCCGAGAGCCGTTGCGACATTGCGGCTTTATCGCCGGTCGCGCTCTCCCGATAAGCACACTCTTCAAGCAATAAGCGTGCGCTATCGCGGATGACGCTGCTGTGACGTCATGCGCACTGTCGAGAATGGCGAGCGACGCGAGGCATTGCAGCGCATATGGCCGCCGTCAATCGAAGGATTCCGTATCAATCCGGCGGCCAGTTGCGGCACGCCCCTCATAGCGTGTCGGGCGCATTTCGCCTGCGTAGAATCACGCATTCACTTCGAAACACGCGCTCTTACTACACGCAAAACGGATCCGAAATAGAAATCAAGTGGATCGAGGACTTCATCGCACTTTCCCAGTATCAAAGCTTCTCGCGCGCGGCGGAGTCTCGGAACGGGAGTTGCCGCTTCTGTTGCCGACGAAGAGCTTCGTAGGCACGACCGTCGTGCGCGTCAGTCTGGTCGATCCGACCGACGTCCTTGCACGGCAATGCGTGGCGCTGGAGACGGCGTCCGCGCCACCCGCTCCAGTCGTTAGCGAGCCCGGTCGATTGCGCTGACGGCCAACTCCCGCGCAAGATCCGCGTAGAGTTCGGCCCACTTGCCTGTCAAACTGGGATCATCGGTCAGGAAAAGCGGGTGTTCGGCCCAGGCACTGACATCCGCACCTTTCCAGGCCATTTCGAATATCCGCAGTTCCTCGTCCTCGCTGACACCGACGTCGACCAGTTCGCCGAACGAGGCCAGGTTGGAGAGAGACACATTGTCGGCCGCAGTGCCGTGGATAGCGGCCAGCGCGCCGGCCGCCCGCTTGCGCGCATCGTCACGGCTGCCGGCAAGCAAGAACACGATGCTTTCGCCGTGCGCGTTGTTGACCACCGCCCGATACAGCGAAGTTTTGCAGCGCTGGCTCAGTTGCGTGCCCATGGTTGCCCCCGGTTCCGAAAACTGTTCGTCGTTCTGCTCCGCCGCCTGCGTTGCACCGATTTGCGTCTCCAGGCGCTGCTGCCGGTGGCGGTATCTGTCGCTGCTCCAGTACAGGTAAATACCGCACACGAGCAGGCAGGCCAGCGCGAGAATCCCGACGCCTCCAAGTATCGCCAGATCCGCATGCGCCATTTCGGGCCTCCTCAGTCTCGCGCGTGCCATGCCCGCCATTTGCGGGACTTGCGGGCACGCCATCTATCAGAATACGGCGGCCCCGCTCGACTTTTTAAACCGTCCCACGCATGAACCGCACGCGGAGGCGAAGAAGCCGTCTGCTCGCATCGCCAGCGTGGCCATGATCTTGCGAGCGCAGGGACGTTGCTTCGAGTATCTGATGGGAATGGCTAATGATCAACAGAGCACACCTCTCTATTGACCAATCGATCGCGCTATAGGACGCTATCAGGCTTATGCCAATGCGCCGGACGACTGTCACGCCGCCGGCGCCATCTTCCGAAACTACTGCGCCGCATCTATACCCCGGCCAGCGCCGGCAGTTCCAACTCGTGCAAAACGCGTTCGCGCCAGTTGCTCATCTCTGGCTGATAACCCACGCGACTCTGACGCGGCGCGCTTTCCACACGCCTCGGCAGCGGCGCCGGGTAACGCGCACGCTTCTTCTCAAGAATGGCCTGACTCAAGAACTCCGCGCTATACGCTTTCAACAAGTGCGCATGATGTGCTTCGATATACGCGGCGATCTGCGCCTGTTCGCCGTCGATCATGGCCAGCAACGCCAGCGTCTGCGTATCCCAACGAAAGCGCAGGCCGAGTTCATCGAAAGCGGCGTTATAGGCGCACAGTTGCGCCTGGATTTCAGCATGGTGCGCGCTGTCGCCAGCGTCGAATTGCGAGGGGTTCATGGTCGTCTCCGTCAGGCAGGTGGGATGAACGAAGAGTAGAAGAGCGCATAAATAAACAATAGTTAAAGTTTTTTCGAAAAACGATAGTGCTTTGTTTATATATTGGTTTACCCCAAGTGGTCACAGCATCGAGATGCGCGCACCTTGGACAGCCAGCCATCGCCGGCAATCGAGCCATGGGCAAGGGCGACAGCGCATCCATTAGGAATGCCGAATGCAAACCATAAAATGTTTTAACTTTTCCTTATTGCTGTTCTCGCGCAGCATCCACTCAGACGCGCTGCACGACTCATCGCCTCTCACTCGCCGGTTTTTCGCTCCACGGGTAAGGGTTTTCGTTAGTGCAGCTCCCTCTGGCCGACCATTGGCGCCTCGCTGCCGCAAATAAAACGGCGATGAAGCGGTTCGATCACGTAAGTCCAACGCGCCATTTGAGCGCGACGGAATATACAGGAGACGGAGACATGGGACATTCCAGCGCATCGGAAAGAGGCCGCACTGCATTCACGCATCACCGCTGGGTGCAACTCGCGATCGGCATTGTGTGCATGGGACTCGTCGCGAATCTGCAATACGCGTGGACGCTGTTCGTCGTACCAATGGACAACGCCCACCACTGGGGACAAGCGGCGATCCAGACAGCGTTCACGATCTTCATCGTCACCGAAACCTGGCTGGTGCCGGTCGAAGGCTGGCTCGTCGACAAGTTCGGGCCGCGTCCCGTTGTCATTGGCGGCTCGCTGTGCGCGGCGCTCGGCTGGATCATCGACGCCCATGCAAGCAGTCTCGCCGAGCTGTACGCCGCGGCAGTCATTGCCGGGATCGGCGCGGGCTGCGTGTACGGCACCTGTGTGGGCACGGCGCTCAAATGGTTTCCGGATAAGCGCGGTCTCGCGGCGGGTTTGACCGCGGCGGGTTTCGGCGCCGGTGCGGCCGTCACCGTGATCCCGATTGCCGACATGATCCAACGCTCGGGCTACCAGCACACATTCATGTTCTTCGGCATTTTCCAGGGCGTCTGCATTCTGCTGCTCGCCACCATGCTGATTCGGCCGAAGCCGCCCGCCAACGCTGTCGCCGCCAAACGCATCGTTGCCAGCAAGATCGACTATACGCCGGGCGAGATGATCCGTTCGCCGCTCTTCTGGGTGCTGTATCTGATGTTCGTGTTCGTCGCAGCCGGCGGCATCATCGCGACCGCGCAGCTCGGGCCGATTGCGAAGGAATACGGCTTTGCCAAGCTGCCCGTGAATCTGATGGGCATCACGCTGCCGCTCCTTACGATGACACTGTCTATCGACAACCTGTGCAACGGTTTCACCCGTCCCTTGTGCGGCTTTCTGTCGGATCGCATCGGCCGGGAAAACACGATGTTCATGATCTTTCTCGGCGAAGGCGTCGCGCTGCTGGGACTCATGCAGTTCGGCCACAACCCGTACGCCTTCATGTTCTTCGCGGCTGCCGTGTTCCTGTGCTGGGGCGAAATCTTCTCGATCTTCCCGGCGACCTGCGCGGACACCTTCGGCAGCAAATACGCCGCCGCCAACGCGGGAACGCTGTACACCGCGAAGGGCACCGCGTCGATGCTGGTGCCGCTGGCATCGGTGCTGTCGGCGAACGGCGGATGGAGCACGGTGTTCATCTGCGCCGCCGTGGTGTCGATCGCGGCAGCCGTGTCCGCGAAGTTCATCCTCGCCCCCATGAGAAAGCGCTGGATCGAAAACTCAGGCGCGCCGGCCAGCGTCGTTATCGCCGAAGCACGGCTGCAGCCGTCGTCCGGCGGCTCGCCTGATTGACTGACCACGTGAGCGCCCCGCTCACGAAACACCACACTACGCCCCGCCAACAAGGAGAGATGTCATGGCAGAAGCCGACCAGCCCACAACAGACAACACGTCGACACAACAGGCGACCGAGACGACCGACGGATTCCATCTCGTCATCGACGCGCTGAAACTGAACGACATCGACACCATCTTTGGCCTGGTCGGCATCCCGATCACCGACCTGGCGCGTCTTGCCCAGGCGGAAGGCATGCGGTTCATCGGCTTTCGCCATGAACAGCATGCGGGCAATGCGGCGGCCGTTTCCGGTTACATGACGAAGAAGCCGGGCATCTGCCTGACGGTGTCGGCGCCGGGCTTTCTGAACGGACTGACCGCACTCGCCAACGCGACCACCAACTGCTTCCCGATGATCCTCATCAGCGGCTCGAGCGAGCGCGAAATCGTCGATCTGCAGCAAGGCGATTACGAAGAGATGGATCAGTTGAATGCAGCCAAGCCGTACGCGAAGGCCGCTTATCGCGTGCTGCATGCGGAAGATATCGGCATCGGCGTGGCGCGCGCGATCCGCGCCGCGGTGTCGGGCCGCCCTGGCGGCGTCTATCTGGACCTGCCCGCGAAACTGCTCGCGCAAACCCTGGACGCCGTCAAAGCGCAGCAATCGCTGGTGCGCGTGATCGACGCAGCGCCTCGTCAATTGCCCGCGCCGGAATCGGTCAAGCGCGCCATTGATGTGCTGAAGAGCGCGAAGCGTCCGCTGATCCTGCTCGGCAAAGGCGCGGCGTACGCGCAGGCCGACGCGGAGATTCGCGGCTTCGTCGAACAAAGCGGCATTCCGTATCTGCCGATGTCGATGGCCAAGGGCCTGCTGCCCGATACACACGAGCAATCGGCGTCGGCGGCGCGTTCGTTCGTGCTGCAGGAAGCCGACGTCGTCGTGCTGATCGGTGCGCGTCTGAACTGGCTGCTCTCGCACGGCAAGGGCAAGACGTGGGGCGCGGAGCCGAAGAAGTTCGTCCAGGTCGACATCTCGCCGACGGAAATCGACAGTAACGTCGCGATCGCCGCGCCGGTGATCGGCGATATCGGTTCGTGCGTGGCGGCGCTGCGTGAAGGCCTCGATGCGAGCTACAAAAAGCCGGGCAGCGAGTGGACCGGCGCGATCGCGGAGCGCAAGAACAAGAATCTCGCCAAGATGGCCGCGACGCTCGACAAGAACCCGTCGCCGATGAATTTCCACAGCGCGTTGCGCGCGATCCGCGACGTGCTGAAAACACGTCCGGACATCAACGTCGTCAACGAAGGCGCGAACACGCTCGACTACGCGCGCAGCATCATCGACATGTACGAGCCGCGCAAACGCTTCGACTCGGGCACGTGGGGAATCATGGGCATCGGCATGGGCTTCGCGATCGGCGCGGCGGTGACGAGCGGCAAACCGGTCGTCGCGATTGAAGGTGACAGCGCGTTCGGCTTCAGCGGCATGGAACTCGAAACCATCTGCCGTTATGACTTGCCGGTTTGCACTATCGTCTTCAACAACAACGGCGTGTACCGTGGCACAGACGTAAACCCGACCGGCGGCAAGGATGTCGCGCCGACCGTGTTCGTGAAGAACGCGCGCTACGACAAGATGATCGAGGCGTTCGGCGGCATTGGCTATCACGCGACCACGCCGGAAGAACTGACGAAGGCGCTGCTCGAATCGATCGCCTCAGGCAAACCGAGTCTGATCAACGCCGTCATCGACGAAGCGGCCGGCACCGAAAGCGGCCGCTTGACCAATCTGAATCCGCAAAGCGCGGCAATGAAAAAGTAGTCTGGGTAACCACGGAGATTCAACATGACCAAACCTCTCGAAGGCATCAGGATCATCGACTTCACCCATGTTCAAGCGGGCCCCGCTTGCACACAGTTGCTCGCCTGGTTCGGCGCGGACGTCATCAAGGTCGAGCGGCCGGGTTCCGGCGACGTGACGCGCAACCAGTTACGCGATATCCCTGATGCTGACGCGCTGTACTTCACGATGCTCAACAGCAACAAGAAGTCGCTCACGCTGGACACGAAGAAACCCGAAGGCAAGGAGGTGCTCGAAAAGCTGATCCGCGAATCGGACGTGCTGGTCGAGAATTTCGGCCCGGGCGCGTTGGACCGGATGGGTTTTTCGTGGGAACGCCTGAACGAACTCAACCCGAAGATGATCGTCGCTTCGGTGAAGGGGTTCAGTGACGGCCACCACTACGACGATCTGAAGGTCTACGAAAACGTCGCGCAATGCGCGGGCGGCGCGGCCTCCACCACCGGCTTCTGGGACGGCCCGCCGACCATCAGCGCGGCCGCCCTCGGCGACAGCAACACCGGCATGCATCTGGCCATCGGCATTCTGACCGCCCTGCTGGGACGCGACAAAACCGGCAAGGGCCAGAAGGTCGCGGTGTCGATGCAGGACAGCGTGCTGAACCTGTGCCGCGTGAAACTGCGCGATCAACAACGGCTGGAACGTGTCGGCTACCTGGAAGAATATCCGCAGTATCCGCACGGCGAATTCAGCGATGTCGTGCCGCGCGGCGGTAATGCGGGCGGCGGCGGTCAGCCGGGTTGGGTGCTCAAGTGCAAGGGCTGGGAAACGGATCCGAACGCGTACATCTATTTCACGATCCAGGGCCATGCGTGGGAGCCGATCTGCAAGGCGCTCGGCAAACCGGAGTGGATTGACGACCCGGCCTACAAGACCGCGGAAGCACGTCAACCGCATATCTTCGACATCTTCAACACGATCGAAGGCTGGCTCGCCGACAAGACCAAGTTCGAAGCGGTCGACATCTTGCGCAAGTTCGACATTCCGTGCGCGCCGGTGCTGACCATGAAGGAACTCGCCAACGACCCGTCGTTGCGCGCGAGCGGCACGATCGTCGAAGTGCCGCACAAGAAACGCGGTTCGTATCTGACCGTCGGCAGCCCGATCAAGTTTTCGGATCTGAAGCCGGAAGTCACCGCCTCGCCGCTGCTGGGCGAACATACCGAGGAAGTGCTCGCGAGCCTCGGCTACAGCAAGCAGGACATCTTCAACCTGCGCGAAGTGAAAGCGGTTTAATGGTGCTACGCAAGGCCGGGTATCAGCCCGGCCTTGCCGATGCGGCGTCCTGGCGGCGCCGTATTCTATTAAGCATTCGTGTTTTTCAGATCGAGGGGAAGCGCCATGCAAAACGCCATCGACTTCCAGCAACTTGCCAACGCAATCGGCGACGCGATCATCATTTCCGACGCCCACGGCAGCATCACATTCTGGAACCCCGCGGCTGAACGCATGTTCGGCTTCACGCAAGGCGAGGCGCTCGGCAATTCGTTAGACCTGATCATCCCGGAGCGTCTGCGCGGCCGGCATTGGGACGGCTATCACAAGACCATGGCGACCGGCGAAACCCGCTATGGCAATGACGTGCTGCGCGTCCCCGCCGTGCACAAGGACGGACGCTCGCTGTCGATCGCCTTTACGGTCGCGTTGCTGCATTCGCCGCAAAACGAACTCACCGGCATCGTCGCCGTGATTCGCGACGAGACCAGCCGCTTCCAGGAGGACCGCCTGCTGCGCAAGCGGCTTGCGGAGCTGGAGGCATCCGCCGGCGCGTAAGCGCCCTTGCTCCTCGCTCTTTCGGTCCATCGCTGTAGACTCTGCCAGATCGCGTTTTCAATCACACCGGATCAGGCAACATGGACCGCATCGATGCAATGAAGGTGTTCGTCGCCACGCTCGACGAAGGCAGCCTGGCGGGCGCGAGCCGTCGACTCGGCCGCTCGCCCGCCGCGGTTAGCCGCGCTATTGCGTTCCTCGAAGAGCATGTCGGCACGGCCTTGTTGCATCGCACGACGCGCACCATCAAACTGAGCGAAGCCGGCGAACGATATGCCGCCGCCTGCCGCCGCATTCTCACCGATCTCGAAGAGGCCGACCTGCTGATCGCCGGCGAGCGCTCCGCGCCGCGCGGGCTGCTCACGATCACCGCGCCGGTGGCCGCCGGCCAGGACATGCTGCAGCCGATCATCGACGACTTCGTCGACCGCTATCCGGCTGTGTCGGTCCGCCTGAATATGCTCGACCGCCCGGTGAGCCTCATCGACGAAGGGATGGATCTGGCGTTGCGCATCGCTCACCTGCCCGATTCGACGCTGGTGGCAATTCCCGTCGGCGAAGTGCGGCGGGTGGTTGCCGCGTCGCCTCGCTACCTGGCGAAACACCCTCCCATTACCGAACCTTCCGATCTGGCCCAGCATCAGATCATCTCCATGACTCACTTCGGCTTGGACTCGTGGAGCTTTCCGCCGCCGAACGGTTCGACGATTCCGCGCGTGGTGCAGTTCACGCCTCGCTTTATCGTCAACAGTATTCAGGCGGCCGTGGCCTCGGCGGTCGCGGGGCACGGCGTCACCCGCATGTTTTCCTATCACGTCGCCGAACAGGTCAAGGAAGGCACGCTGAAGATCGTCCTGAGCGACAATGAACCCGCCCCGCTGCCGGTCCACTTGCTGACGCCGCACGGACGCCTTGCCGTCCCAAAGGTGCGCGCGTTCGTTGATTTCGCGACGCCGCGTCTGCGCAAGCATTTCACGCAGTCCGAGCGGATTACCACCCGAAATTGAACCGTTTCGCGGAAGAATGTCTGCCGTGCCGTGTGGATTCTCTCTTCAATCGGTTCAATCTAGACTTACCTCCATCGAGATCACCTGGCGCAAGCCGTCGGCCATTCCGGTAATTCACTGATACGACCGACGCCACGCTCGACTCGGCAATCTTCGTCACGGACACACATCCGCACATGGACGGCGGCCCCGGCGTGGGCGCTCCAGGCATTGTTTGTCGCATTGCGAGGCATTGCGGTGCAGTTCGCGATCCTCATGAGAGGCGTTGCGAGCAGTGACCTTCGTACCTTTCGTGTCGAACCGGCCAGCAAGACGAGTCGGCGCGCAACCGAACCGTGGAGGCAGTGATGCAACGTGCAGTCGTCAACGAACCGATCCCGCCGGCATTCAACGTGTGGCGCGGCGCGCTGGCAGGCGCCAGCGCGAGCCTCGTCGGTATCGGCCTCGCGCGCTTCGCCTACACCCCGTTGTTGCCGGCCATTGTCAGCGCGCACTGGTTTCCGGCGTCGACCGCCGCGTATCTCGGCGCGGCCAATCTCGGCGGCTATCTGGCGGGCGCGCTCGCGGGCGGCTGGCTGGCGCGGCGCTTCGACGCGACCACCGTGTTACGCGCGATGATGCTGCTCGCGACCGTCGCGTTCGTCGCCTGCGCCTTTCCGGTTTCGTTTCTCTGGTTCTTCGTCTGGCGCTTCGCATCGGGCCTCGCGGGCGGCGCGCTGATGGTGCTGGCCGCGCCGACTGTTCTCGCGCACGTGACTCCATCGCGCAGGGGCTTTGCGAGCGGTGCGATCTTCAGCGGTATCGGTCTCGGCATTGTGGCATCCGGGACGATCGTGCCGATCCTGCTGCGCCAAGGCCTGATGCAAACGTGGTTGGGACTCGCGGCGATCTCCCTCGCGTTGACGGCCGTCGCATGGAACGGCTGGCCTGGACGAGGCGAATCCGTCGCACAGCACGCCTCGCAACACACACGGCATAGCCAGACCTATCCGGCTGCGTCGCTGCGCGCGCTCTACGCCGAGTATGCGTTGAACGCCGTGGGCCTCGTCCCGCACATGATCTTTCTCGTCGATTTCGTGGCGCGCGGCCTTGGCAAGGGCCTCGACGCCGGCGCGCAATACTGGGTACTGTTCGGACTCGGGGCGATTGTGGGCCCGCTGCTGACAGGTCATCTGGCTGACCGCGCCGGCTTCGGTCCGGCATTGCGTGTCGCCTATGTCCTGCAGATCGTCGCGGTCGCGTTGCCGGCTGTCGTGCGTGGCCCAGCGGCGTTGATCGTGTCGAGCGTCGTCGTCGGCGCATTCGTGCCGGGCATCGTGGCGCTTGTGCTCGGCAGGATCAATGAATTGCTCACTCATCATCCGGCCGCCCAGAAAGGCGCGTGGAGCGCGGCGACCACCAGTTTCGCCGTCTTGCAGGCCGTCGCGGCGTACGGTTTGTCGTTTCTGTTCGCGCACGACGGCGGCAACTACACGACGCTGTTCGTGATCGGTGCGGCGTCTTTGGCGCTTGCTCTCGCGGTGGACCTGTTCGGCGCGCTTCGGTTCGGTCCGAAGCAAGCCTAGCCACTCCGCTGCAGGCGACTCTACCCACTACTCGAACTGTGAGAACCCCATGACCTCGAATGCCCGTTTTATGCAAGCACTCGGCATGCAGCATCCCATCATTCAGGCGCCGATGGCGGGCATCTCGACGCCCGCCATCGCCGCCGCTGTTTCCAATGCCGGCGCGCTCGGCTCGATCGCCGTGGGTGCGAGTACCGCGCAGCAGGCGCGCGAGTTGATCGTCGCGACACGCGCGCTCACCAGCAAGCCGTTCAACGTCAACGTGTTCTGCCATCGGCCGGCTTACAGCGATCCGCTTCGCGAAGCCACGTGGCTGGCGCATCTGCAACCGCTGTTCGCTGAGTTCGGCGCCAGAACGCCGGTCGCGCTCAAGGAGATTTACGCGAGCTTCGTGGTCGACGAGGCAATGCTGCAAGTGTTGATCGAAGAACGTCCCGCTGTTGTCAGTTTCCATTTTGGGCTGCCATCGCGCGAATGGATCGACGCACTGCATCGCGCCGGCATTCTACTGTTCGGATGCGCGACCACTCCGCACGAAGCCTTGCAGATCGAGCAGGCGGGACTCGATGCGATCGTCGCGCAAGGCGCGGAAGCAGGCGGTCACCGTGGCGCCTTCAATCCGGACGACGACACGATGATCGGCACCCTCGCGCTGGTCCGGCTGATCGCCAAACAGTCCACGCTGCCGGTCATCGCCGCGGGCGGCATCATGGACGGTCAAAGCATTGCCGGCGCATTGCTTCTCGGCGCTAGCGCCGTGCAGATGGGCACCGCGTTCGTGCTGTGTCCGGAATCGGGCGCGGATGCCGCCTACCGGCACGCACTGACCAGCCAACGCGCGTACCGGACGGCCGTGACGGCCGCGATCTCCGGCCGCCCTGCACGCGGTTTGAGCAACCGGCTGTATATCGACGTAGACTCGCCGGACGCGCCGCCGCTGCCCGACTATCCGATTGCATACGACGCCGCCAAAGCGCTGAACGCCGCGGCCCGCGCCAAGGGCAATTCCGATTTTGCCGTCCAGTGGGCCGGCCAGGGCGCGCCGCTCGCGAGAGCGTTGCCCGCTGCGCAATTAGTTGCCACATTGATGAGCGAACTTGCCGAAGCGGAGGGTCAGTCACGCTCGCATTCGTTTGCCGGGAAGACGATATGAATACCCCCTCGCAAGTTTCCGTGCCGTCCGGTCAGCCAATGCGCGGCCTCGACTACGCCGCGCGACATGAACGTTACTGGCGCCGCAATCTGGCCGTGTGCGTATTCGGCTCGTTCACCACGCTCGTCAGCCTGAGCATGCTGCTGCCGTTCTTGCCCATCTACGTCCAGCAACTCGGGGTGCAGTCGCAGTCCGCCGTCATCCAGTGGTCGGGCATCGCGTTCGGCGCCACGTTTCTGGGCACTGCTGTCACCGCGCCCGTGTGGGGGCGCCTTGCCGATCGTTATGGCCGCAAGCCGATGCTGGTGCGCGCGGCCGTCGGCATGGCCGTGGTGATGTCGTTGATCGGCATTGCGCACAACGTGCATCAACTCGTCGCCCTGCGTTTGCTCGCGGGTCTCGTGGGCGGCTACTCGTCGGCGTCGACGGTGATGGTCGGCACCCAGGCGCCGAAGGAGCGCGCGGGCTGGGCGCTGGGCGTGCTGTCGACGGGCGCGCTGGCCGGCAACCTGATCGGGCCGCTCGTCGGCGGTTTTTTGCCGGGCTGGCTCGGCATTCGCGGCACGTTCTTCGCCGGCGGCGCCATGATCGCGGTCGCCGCGTTGCTCACGATCTTCGTCGTCAAGGAAGATTTCGACCCGGCCGCTCATTCCGCGCAGCGTTCCGCCGAGCATGCGCCGGCGAGCACGCATCGCAACAACTATCCGGTGATCGCCGCCTTGCTCGTCACCGCGATGATGGTGCTGCTCGCCAACATGTCGATCGAACCGGTCATTACCGTCTATGTGGGCAGTCTCGGCGTGCCGTCACTTCATCTCGCGCGCGTGGCGGGCATCGTGATGGCGTGTTCGGCTTTCGGCAGCATGCTGACGGCCGCGCGCCTCGGCGCATTGGCCGATCGGGTCGGCAGTTGGAACGTGATCGTCGCTTGCCTGGTGTTGACGGGTCTGGTGATGATTCCGCAAGCGTTCGTTCACGCGTGGTGGCAACTGGCGGGATTACGCGCGCTGATGGGCATGACGCTGGCCGGTCTTCTGCCCGCGATTGCCAAACTGGCCCGGCATGCCGTGGAAGAGCACAAGACCGGTCAGATGCTCGGCTATTTGCAGTCGGCGCAATTCAGCGGACAGGTTGTCGGTCCGATTATCGGCGGCGTGATCGCGGTCCATCTCGGGCTGCACTCCGTGTTCTTCGTCACCGGGTCGCTGCTGGTGGCGTGCGCCGCACTTGCACAGTGGGCGCGCACTCGCCAGAGTCTCGCTGCCTGAGCGGCGAGACTGCCGCCGTCATTCGCCCGCGACTGTTTTGCCCGACGGATTCTTCACCCGCGCGTGCAACTGCGTGCGAATCTCGCTCGCGACCGACGGCGGCAGCGGAATATAGTCCAGGTCCTCCGCGGCCTGGCTGCCGTTCGTCAGCGCCCAGTCGAGGAATCTCAGCGTTTCCTCGCCGCGCTCCGGTTTGTCCTGCGTGCTGTGCAGCAAGACATACGTCGCGCCGACAACGGGCCATGCGTTCGCGCCCGCCTCGTTGGTCAGGATCGGAAAGAGCGATCTGGACCAGTCGGCGCTCGCGGCGGCGGCCTTGAAAGTTTCGGGTCCTGGCTGAACCACGGCACCCGACGCATTTTCCATGGCCGCGTACGCCATATGATTCTGCTTCGTGAAGTCCCATGCAACGTAGCCGATCGCGCCCGGCAAATGTTGTACGAAGGTGGCGACTCCTTCGTTGCCTCGCCCGCCTATTCCGCGCGGCCAGCGCACTGAAGTCCCTTCGCCGACCTTGCTCTTCCACTCGGGGCTCACCTGCGCGAGAAAGTGCGTCCAGATCAGCGTGGTGCCTGAACCGTCGAGCCGACGAACCACGGCGATAGGCGTGTCGGGCAGCTTGATCGTGGGATTGATGGCGGCGATGGCCGGAGCATTCCAGCTGACGATTTTGCCCAGGTAGATATCTCCAAGCACACGCCCCGAGAGAATCAACTCGCCTGGCTTGATCCCCGGCAGATTGACGACCGGCACGACGCCGCCGATCACGGTTGGAAACTGAATCAGCCCGTTCTTCATCAACTCGTCGTCGCTCAGCGGTGCGTCCGAGCCGGCGAAATCGACCTGGCTGACCATGATCTCCTTCAAGCCTTCCGTCGACCCGACAGCGCGATAGCTGACCGTGCCGCCACCCGCACGCTGGTATGCGGTGGCCCATTTCGTATAAATAGGCGCGGCAAAGGTGCTGCCGGCGCCAGTGATGTCAGCGCTGTGCGCCGCGACCGCCAGAAAAGCGCCGGCCACACCGGCCAACAATGTTTGTGTATAGCTCACCAAAGACCTCACTCGGAATTGTTGTTGACGCTCATGAAGTGAAGCTCGCCGGGTAACGACGCGTGGCGTGGAGAAACTATTGTCTGGCGGACTTTCTTACGCTTTCAATTTCCACCGGTTGTTCGTCGCGCTGCGGTGTGCCGATCTGAAAGAGGGTTCGCGCAGCGCGGTAATGACAGCTTTTCTTATTACAGGTCGGTGAAGAGCGGGAAGCAAATTGAATCGCTCTATCAACACGGCACGGAAACGACACACCATTCGATTCGCCATACTGAACAGCGTGGCGTCTTCCTCCGAGCGAAGGTAGGTTGAATCGTCGCGTGAATTCTGTTTTGTCCACAGTGCCGGCATGCCCCTCGGGATTTTTACGTTGTAGGATGGATATCGCAGTTGCTAAGCTACCCGACACGCGTCACCTTACGTTCACCTCACTTCCGTCCGCTTCAGGGACTCATGCAACTCGAGCCGATGAACTCCACACCTGACACGCGTGATCCCGCATCTGCAACCGCATCCACACAGGAGCGGGTCGCAGACAATCCCAACAAACGAGGCGGCACGATTGCGCCCGACATGTCGCCGGCAGTGGCCTTTTCGACGCTGGCCACGCCAATGGCCGCGCAAGTGGCGCTACGCATCGGCAGCTTGTGCGTGAGCGCGGATGCGGAAAGTCCGCACAAACTGCGTGTCGTGCTGCGGCGCTTGCGTTCGCTGTGGTGGGCTTACGATCCGCTTATCGACAGATCGCGGGCAAGATGGCAGCGGCGCGAATTCAAGGCGCTCGCCGATTCCGCCGGTCAAACGCGTGACTGGGATATCCTGAAACACTTACTGGCGGAAGACGTGTCGACACCGCATGCTTTCGCGGCGCTCATCGAACGTCTCGATCTATTGCGTGGCAATGCACTGTTGCGCAGTCGCGCAACGATTGCAGACGCGAACGCCGAAGCCATGCTGACACAGCGAATCGCGAGCGTGATTCAGCAACTCGACGCATGCTCGTTCGACGAACCGCTCACGGCATTCGCCGCGAACCGTGTTGCAACGGCGAAGCAAACGCTGCGAAAACGTTTGAAGCGTGTGCTGGAAAATCCGGACGCCGGTTACGCCGAACTTCACGACGTCCGCGTCGCGGGAAAGAAAGTTCGCTATCTGCTGGAGTTTTTCGCGCCGCTACTCGATAGCGGCAACGAGATCAGCGTCGCGGAACTGACTCAATTGCAGGACCAACTGGGCAAGCTGAACGATATTGTTTCGAGCGAAGCGCTGCTTCTGGCGCATGCGGATCGGCTGGGTGAGCCCGGCATGGTAGGCGACGCAATCGCGTATCTCAGGAGTCGCAAAGGCCAGCACATGCAGCGTGCGAATGCAGAGTTACGCGCACTCAACGACCGGCTTGCCGTCGAGCGTCCCGGCGCCGGTGTGAACGGACGCTGACGATATCGCGCTACACGGTCACTGCCGCCGAAGCCGGATGCAACTTCCTTTATCGTTCCTTGCGGCGGCGAAACGCCCACCATCCCGCGAGCCCGGTAAAGCCGGCGACGAGTAACACCATCACCCAGAAGCCGTGCCGGTTTTCAGCGAGCGGAATACCGCCCACATTCATGCCGAAAAAGCCCGCGACGATATTGATCGGCATCGCCAAAACCGTCACCAGCGTGAGCGTAAACAGCGTGCGGTTGTTCTGCTCTTCGAGGCGGGAGATGATCTCCTCCTGCAGCAGCCTGACCCGTTCGATCAGCCCGGCCACATCGGAGAGAACCACGGAAAACTCTTCCGTCGACTCGCGCAGATCCTGCACGTCCTCCGCATGAAGCCAGCGCGGTGGCCTTGCCAGCAGACGGAAGATCGCGCCGGGTTCAGGCGCCAGCATGCGCTGCAAGCGCGTCAGCATACGACGCATCGCGCCCAGGTCGATCCGGTTCTGTGTGGGCCGCTGCGACAGGAACCGGTCCTCGATCCGGTCGACGTCGGCGCTGGTCCGCCGGACGATCTGCACCAACAGGTCAGCCTGGTCATGCATCAGATGAACCAGCAATTCCGCCGGCGACCTGAATACTTCTCCCTCCCGAACCGACGCACGCAGTCGGTCCACCGAGCGCAGCGGCTTGAGACGCGCGGTCACGATGATTCGCTGATTCGCGTAAATCCACAGCGTCGCAATCTCGGAGGGAGTGAACTCGAGATTGAACATGACGTCGTTCACGACCGCGCGTAGTGCGCCGTCCGCGTGTTCGATGCGCGTGGAGTGCGAGCCTTCGCGCAATGCGTCGAAAAACGTCTCGGGCAATTCGAGCTGGGCTCTCATCCAACGCTCACTGGCGCTATGTGCGAGATTGAAGTGAAGCCAGAGAAACTCGCTGCCTTCCTTCGCGGGGCCGTGGGCGTCGTGGGCCTGGAGCCATTCGGCGACTTCGTCGGCGTCGATCGAGCGGCCGGCGCGATTCGAAGAAAAGAGAAAGCCGCAGACCATGCCGGACGAGTCCGCGCCGTAGGTTTGCAGTAGCAGATCAGATTTCATAGGTCATTCAGCGTTTGCTTCCCATGCGGGATTGGCCTATCCGGCAATCTGGCGGCCAAAATCAGAACCGTGGCGGTCACCACCCGATTCCAACTTCCGGCGCCGCGCAGATTGAACCGGAATCAAAGGTCCGAGCATATCGCGGCCGATCAAAAGAAGGTTAACCCACCAGTTTTCATGACGTCGACTTAGCGAATGCTTAAGCTTAGCCAAGCGGATCATTTAATTTGAGTAGTCACAAGAACGTCATATTTCGCCCTTAAGTTGCAGCCCATCGAAGGCGATTGCGTCGCCGTGAGGAGTCTCACCATGAATCTCAAGCAACTTACGCTGGTTGTGTGTGCGCTGTGTGCCAGCGCCGCACACGCCGCCGACATCACGGGTGCCGGCAGCACCTTCGCCGCGCCGATCTATACGAAATGGGCCGACGCCTATCAAAAGGGCGGCGGCGGCAAGGTCAACTATCAGGGCATCGGTTCGTCGGGCGGCATCAAACAGATCATTGCGAAGACCGTGGATTTCGCCGGCTCGGACGCTCCGCTCAAAGACGACGAACTGGCCAAGGACGGCTTGTTCCAGTTCCCGACCGTTGTCGGCGGCGTGGTGCCGGCAATCAACGTGCCGGGTGTGAAGGCCGGCGAACTGGTGCTGTCGGGCGAAGTGCTCGGCGATATCTATCTCGGCAAGATCAAGAAGTGGAACGATCCCGCGATCGTCGCGCTGAACCCGAAGGTCAAGCTGCCGGATACCGATATCGCCGTGGTTCGCCGTGCCGACGGTTCGGGCACCAGCTTCATCTGGACGAACTATCTGTCGAAGGTCAACGCAGACTGGAAGTCGAAGGTCGGTGAAGGTTCCACGGTCAACTGGCCGACGGGCACGGGCGGCAAGGGCAACGACGGCGTCGCAGCCTTCGTGCAGCGTCTGCCGGGCGCGATCGGCTACGTCGAGTGGGCGTACGCGAAGCAGAACCACATGACCTATGCGTCGCTGAAAAATGCAGCGGGTACCGTGGTCGCACCGGCGACCGACACCTTCAAGGCAGCGGCCGCGGGCGCGGACTGGTCAAAGTCGTTCTACCAGATTCTGACGAACGAGCCGGGCAAGAACGCATGGCCGATCGTCGGCGCGACGTTCGTGCTGTTGCACACGGCGCAGGACAAGCCGGCGCAGGGTGCCGAAACGCTGAAGTTTTTCGACTGGGCGTTCAAGAATGGCGGCAAGGCAGCGGATGATCTCGACTACATTTCGCTGCCGGAATCCGTGACAGCCGAAATCCGCACGCAGTGGAAACAGAAAGTGAAGGACGCGTCGGGCAAGCCGGTCGCGCCGTAAGCGTCGGATTCATGGGGCGCGCGTCGCATGCGCGCGCCTTTCTCCATTGCGCGTGTGACCGTGGCTAGCGTCAGGTCGCGACTTTCGACATCACCGCCGTGGTCGGATCGTAACGGTAGCCCTTCTGCGCAAGCTGGTGCGTCATCGTCGCGGCAATCAGTTTTTGCTGCGTCTCCCGCGAGACCAATTCGTGATCCGGTTTGAGCCGCTCCAGTTCGGATGAAAGCCGCCTGACAAGCGCCACCTCGCCGGTGCTGCGTGCGTCGATGAACAGGATCTTCTCGCTTGCCAGACCGAGCCGCTGCTTGAGGTCTTTTGCATGCGCGACCCACTGCTCGGCTGTCGTGCGAAGCTCGCTCATGGCCTTTGCATGGGCTTTGGCTTGCGTCGACATCTGCCGCTGCAAAGCGGCGACCTCCTCCGTATTGTCGTTCTGCTCGGCACGGGCTGCTAGCTGCTGGGCGCGTTGAGCGTGTTGCGCTATGGCCGCGGTTTGCGCCGCGACGCGCTGCTCCAACTCCGCGACATGGCGTTCGGCGGCCTCCGCGCGCTCTCTCACGGCGGAGGCATCCTGCGATAGCCGAGCGAGGTTTGCACTCACGAGTGTCTTCGCCTCGGTCACGGCGCTGATCTGCTCGCGCGCCTCGTCCAGTTCATGCGTGACGCGCTGCAACTCGCTGAGTTGAGCTGACGCTTCCTCGGCCCGCACCCGGGCCGCCTCGCGCTCCGCGATCAGCACAGCACGCGCTTGTTTCAATTCAGCTTCCACTGCCACGAACTGCGCGTGGTTCTCGCTTGCCTGCGCTTCAACAGCCTGTACCTGCGACGAAGCCGCGTTCAACTCTGTCAGCAAGCGTGCTGACTCTTCTTCCTTGGCCTGATAGGCGCTGTTCAACGCTTCGATCTGCTGCCGGGCTTGATCGCGTTCCTCAGTGGCTCGCGCTATTTCATCGTGTCTGGCTGAAAGCTCTGCGGCCAACTCCGCTCGTGCCTTGCGTTCTTCTTCTAGCGAAGCCGTCGCGGCTTGCTGTTCGGCAACTTGCGACGCTGCGCGCCGCGCGAGTTCTTCTACCCGCGCTTCGGCTGCCTGCGCGCGCGATGTTGCCGCGCTCAACTCCTCAGACAATCGCGTCGCTTCTTCCGACTTCGCCTGATGGGCCTCGCGCAAAGCGGCGAACTGCTGTCGCGTTTGATCGTGTTCCTGCGTGACTCGCGTTACATCGTCGTTCCTGGCCGAGACAACCGCCGTCAACTCTTCGCGCGCTTTGCGTTCTTCGTCCAGCAACGCGTTCGTCGCTGTCAGACTGGCACGGTCCGCCGATGCACGCTGTTCGAGTTCTTCTACACGTGTCTCTGCTGCTTGAGCGCGTGACGTCGCGGTGCTCGCTTCCTGCGACCAACGCGTCGCTTCTTGCGAGCTCGCGTGATATGCGGCTTCCAGCGTCGCGACTTGCTGCAGCGCCTGGTCGCGCTCCTGAGTGAGCCGCGTTATTTCGTCGGTCTTGCTGGAGACGTCTGAAGCCAGCTCTTGACGTGCCTTGCGCTCCTCTTCCAGCGACGCCTCATAGGCGCTACGCAGCGACGTGATTTCCTCCAGCGCAAGATCGCGCTCCTGGGTGACGCGCGTCATCTCATCGTTCGTGACGGAGACGATCGAAGCTAATTCCTCGCGTGCCCTGCGTTCCTGTTCGATCGATACCTTCGCAGATTCCAACTCCTCGTCTTGCAACGACACACGCCGCGCCAGTTCTTCCGCGCGCGCCTCCGCGGCTTGTGCACGCGACGAAGCCGCGCTCGCCTCCTGCGACCATTGCGCCGCTTCTTGCGACTTCGCCTCATGGGCGTCGCGCAACGCGGCGATTTGCTGCTGAGCGTGATCGCGCTCCTGCGTGACTCGCGTTACCTCATCGTTCTTGCTCGTCACAACCGCGGCCAACGCTTCGCGCGCCTGGCGTTCTTCTTCAAGCAACGCGCTCGCGGCTTCCAGTTTGGTCTGGTCCTCGGACGCGCGCTGCACGAATTCCTCGATGCGTGCCTCCGCCGCTTCAGCGCGCGAAGTAGCTGCGCTTGCCTCTTGCGCGAATCGCGTCGCCTCCTCTGTCTTCGCCTGACAGGCATCGCTCAATGTTGCGGCCTCGTGCCGCGCCTGATCACGCTCCTGAATGACCTGCGCAACTTCATCGGTTTTGCCGGTCAGCGCCGTGGCCAACTCTTCACGTGCGAGGCGTTCCTCGTCGAGCGAGGCCTTTATGCCTTCCAGTTCGGCGTCGTGTGCGGACGTACGCTGCTCCAGTTCGGCGACGTGAGTTTCGGCCGCTTCGGCGCGACCGGCGGCGCTCGCGCGTTCCGCTTCGAGGCGTAGGGCAGCGCTTTCCGACGCGCTCAGCGCGTCCGTCAGCGCGCTGAGACGGTTGCGCCCCGTTTCCATTTCGTCGATGCTCTTTTGATACTCGGCAAGCGCTTCGTCCCGTTCCGCGAGGGCTGCTTCCAGGTCCTGATTCACCGCGGCGAGACGTTGATTGAACGCCTTTTCCGCATCGTGCTGGGACGCCGTCCAGATCCGATCCGCGGCGCTGATGACCGTTTCGGCGAGGCCCTCCGGCAATCCGGGCTGGACCTGTGCTTGCGGTGTGTCGGCCTGCCGCGCCTCGCGCCAGCGTTGCAAGGCCGCGACTATCGCCACCAGCGAACCGCCGCGAACCTCTTTCCAGATTGTCACTGGCGAAACTCTTTTGCCCTCTTCGACCATGTGATCGGCGATTGCAGCGATCTGTTCGTCGGTGATTGGGTCTGTGTCCGTGGACATATGCGCCTCAAGAATCAATGTAGCGGGGCGAAAGGTTAAATTTTCAATACGTTACTACGTCTGCGGACGTCCGGCGACGTTCGGGATCCAAGCTAAATGACAGCTAATGGCACGCGGACCGATGATATTAGGGCTCGACGGTCTTCTCGAATGCGTGGAATAGCGGACCATAAGGCCGCTATATCGTCGCGGATCGTTCGCGCAAGAGAGGTATCGGCGATACCGGTAGAGGCGCTTGCCTTGTTAGCCCGCACCGACGTTGCAACAATGCAGCGGCACCGAGTGCGGCGCCGTCGGCGTGGAAATGCGACGCGGCGTCGACATGACACACCTGATACCGAGGCACACGGCAATGCGTATTTCGTTTCTGCATACGATGGATGGGAACCGCCAGGTGTTTGAGCAGGCAGCAAAAACGCTTGGATTGCGGGCCGAAGATCTTCACCATGAGGTGAGGGCGGACCTTCGCGAGGCCGTGGATCAAACGGGGGCGTTTTCCGACGAGTTGCGCGCCCGCACAAGGCAGCGTCTTCTCGCGCTGGCAGCCGATTCCGAGGCTGTCATTCTCACTTGCGGCACGCTCGGGCCCGCGGTGGCCGATATCGCGAGTCCGCCTGTGCCCATCGTCCGGGCGGATGTCGCTTTGGCTGCCGCAGCAGCAGAAGTGGGTGGGAGCATCGTCGTGTTGTGTGCGGCTGAATCGGCTATCGAGTCGACGAGGAAGCTTTTTACGGAGCATGCGAGCAAAAGCGCTGCGTCGGTGGAAGTCGTTCACGTCGGCCACGTTTGGGCGCTGTTCAAAGCGGGCGAGATTCAAGCATGCCTCGCGGCGACGGCGTCATCAGCCGACGCCGCGTATGAGGCAGGCGCGAGCGTTGTCGCATTCGCTCATCCATGGATGGCGGCCGCCGCCGGCTTGGTTCAGAAGGGTAGACGGCCGCTCGATAGTCCGAGCGCGGCGCTGCACGCCGCAACCCAGCGATTTAGCGAACGCTCGGGAGACGCCTCGTGGTGCCCGCCTCCACGATAACCGCCTGCGACGACCCACACTTCGAAGCCGTCACGCTTCGAATCCGCTTACCACGGCGATCGTTTATCGCTCTGACCGAAGCGCACCACGCGTAACTCAGCTTCGTCCACAGCGAACACCGGCGCTGTTTGCAGCTGCTGCTCGTGCAAATCGAGAAGCCTTGTGATCGGCCCGCAATCCGCTGCCGCGATCCGCCAGATTTCCCGGGTCGCGCTACGAGCGGCGGCATCCAGAATACGTTCGGCTTCGAGATAAAGATCACGCCCCAGCGCGCCGAACCCGGCCTGCTGAAGATACCAGGCCAGGTAAAGCGTCTTCACCAGCTTTGCCAGTAATTCGCCGTTGCCCTTGCCCGCCTGGAATGCGGCCAAAGCGAGATGCCAGCGCAACGACTGTTCGCGCACGTATGTCGCGGTATGCGGCAAAAGTTTGGCTTTACCCAGCGGCTTTCTGCGCACCTGATTCCCCGTTGGTCGTTTTTTACGATTCTGAGACATGGATCGATTATCTTGTCGATGCTGCTTTTAATTTCAGCATCGTAATGCATACGACAACGGAAAATCCATTACCGAGACGATTTAACAGAATTTATTAATATTCCGATTGCATAACGGACTTGTGATTAATCGCAAGCGAGGCCATAGGCATCTGGCAAGCCTATGTTTTACCTATCTTTTATTAATCGCGGTCACCGGGTTTCGGCGCCGGCATGGCGAGGCTGTTATCAAGGCTTATGGATCGCGAGAGACAACAAAGCGCGCTGCGCAGTATCTGAACTAATGCCTTCCCCGCAAAGGCAACAGGATTATCAAACCGCGATATCGAACGCGACCGGCGACCCGGATTAATATTGGACGTTACAACGACGCCATCGGCCCTTGCTCGCCCGCGATGATTCAAAGTTTCCGATGAGAAAAGTACGCGAATGTCGCGCTCGCTTCGATCGCGCCAATCCAATCGACCGCTCAGGCCATACCCACGGCTCAAAGTGCGCGCGACGATCCCACTGACAGCGCCTGAAACTCGCCTGCGGACTTGCGGCCCGCCTCAAATGTTATTATCGGAAACAACATTGCCCCTCCAAGCGCGCATTCAGAGCATCAAGCCCCATGGACACCCATCTCGCCAAATCCGCCGATCCGTCCATCACCGACCTCGGCCGCCGCGTCCGCGCCGCCCGCCAGGCGCAGGACCTGACGCTGGAAACCGCCAGCCGCCTGTGCGGCGTGTCCCGCTCGACGCTCTCGAAGGTCGAAAACGGCCTGATGTCCCCCACTTTCGATGTGCTGCAGAAAATCGTCCTCGGACTGAAGATCGAAATCGGCGAGCTGTTCGGCTCCACGCCAAAAGTCAGCGCGAGCGGCCGCCGCGCGCTGACCCGCAAAAACGAAGGCCAGCGCCACGCCTATCGCGGCTATCAGATGGAACTGCTCGCCACCGACCTCGCGCACAAGGCGATGCTGCCGTTTCGTATCCGCATCTCCGCGCACACGCTCGACGCCTTCGACGATTGGGGCCGTCACGAAGGCGAGGAGTTTCTGTATGTGATCAGCGGCAGCGTGTGTCTCTATTCGGAGTTGTATGCGCCGACGCATCTGAATGCCGGCGACAGCCTCTACTTCGACAGCCGCACCGGTCACGCAGCGGTCTCCACGAGCGAAGAAGACGCCGAAGTGTTGTGGATGGCGACCAGCGCCGATATTCCTCAAGCGCCGGCCACCATCGAATCGACGAAGAAGTAAATGCAAGCGCGCTTAGCGCGCCGCCAACGCCCGCTGCGCCAGTTGCGCGATATGCATTGCGTGACGTCCGGTTCCCTGCTCGATCTGTTCACGGCAACTGAAGCCGTTGGTCAATACGATCGTCTCCGCAGCCGCCGCACGCACCGCCGGAAACAGCGTGTCTTCGCCAATCTTCGTGGAGAGTGCGTGATGCTCCGCGTTGAAGCCGAACGATCCCGCCATGCCGCAGCATCCTGTATCGAGCAGTTTCCATTTAACGCCGAGCTTGTTCAGCAGCGCGGTATCGCCCTGCATGCCGAACAGCGCCTTCTGATGGCAATGTCCGTGCACGATCACGTCCGCGGCGAGCGTCGGCCAATCGAACGGCTGACGCGCGACGAAATCGGAGAACAGGAACGTTTGCGCCGACAGCTTCTTCGCCAATGCATGATCGGGCAATTGCTTCAGCAGTTCGTCCTTGAACACCGACAAGCAGCCCGGTTCGAGACCGACTAGCGGCACGCCCGCGGCGATATCGTCCGCGAGGTCGTCGAGAATGTGCGTGAGAAGTTCGCGTGCGCGTTCGAGCAGGCCGAAGTCATACAGCGGACGCCCACAGCACAACCGGTTCTTCGGCAACACGACATGCCAGCCTAATTGCTTTAAGACATCGGCGGCGGCCTGCGCGATCTCGGGCGTGAAGTGATCGTTGAATGTATCGACCCACAGAATCACTTTCTTCACGTCGCCGTGGGCATCACGCGCCGATTGCGGCGAACGTCGCGCGATCTGCCTGTATGTGGCATTCGCGAAACGAGGCAGTTCGCGCGTTTGCGCCACGCCGGCCAGCCACTTGCCGATCGAAGACAAACCCGGCGCCGACGTCATGAAGTTCGTCAGACGTGGAAAACGCGCCGCCCACGGCGCCCATTCGCCGATGCGTCCCATGAACAGCGCCTGCCGTGGCCGACGCTTCGTCTCGTAGTAATGCGAAAGAAATTCCGCCTTGTAGGAAGCCATGTCCGTATGCGTCGGGCAATCGGATTTGCAGCCCTTGCATGCGAGGCACGTATCGAGCGCTTCCTTCACCTCGCGGCTTTGCCAGCCGTCGGCGATCACGTCGCCTTGCAGCATTTCCCAGAACAGATGCGCGCGGCCCCGCGTCGAGTACTTCTCTTCACGTGTCGCGCGATAACTCGGGCACATCGTGCCGCCTTCGAGCGAGCGGCATTTTCCCATGCCGATGCATCGCTCGATCTCGCGCTGAAAACCGTCACCTTGCTGGCTCGCAAACGTCAGCCTGGTTTGCAACGTGACCGGCTTGTAGGCGGGGCCCATGCGCAGGTTTTCGTCGGCGCGATAGGCGTGCACGACTTTGCCCGGATTCAGACGATTGGCCGGATCCCAGATCGCCTTGAACTGCTCCATCGCCTGCATCAATTCGGGGCCGTACATGATGGGCAGAAACTCGGCCTTGGCCTGGCCATCGCCGTGTTCGCCCGACAGTGATCCACCGAATTCGACGACCAGTTCAGCCGCTTCGCGCAGAAACTTGCGCCACGTCGCGATGCCTTCCGCACTGCGCAGATCGAAGGTAATGCGCGCGTGCACGCAGCCATCGCCGAAATGGCCGTAGAGACTCGTCTCGTAACCGTAGCGATCCACCAGCGCCTGGAACGCGCGCAGATAATCGCCGAGACGCAGCGGATCGACCGCGGCATCTTCCCAGCCGACAATCGGGTCCGGCGTGCCGGTATCGACCGACAACGCCACCGCCGACGCGCCCGTCTCACGGATCGACCAGACCTTGGCCTGCAACGCCCGGTCTTCGACAAGCATCGCCGACACATTCGGCCCTGCTTCCCCCGAGGCAAAGTAAGCGGCGGCGGCTCGCGCTTTAAGCATCACGTCGGCTTGCGTGTCCGCGCCGAATTCGAGCACGACCCATGCATCGCCTTCAGGCAGCAACGCGATCTCGTCCTGCTTCAAGCCGCGCGTCTGCAAACCGCGAATGATCGCGCGGTCCAGTCCTTCGATGGCGATCGGCCCGCAGCGCATGAAATGCGGCACGGCATCCGCTGCCGTGTAGATATCCGTGAAGCCGACCACGACGATCACGCGCATCGCCGGACTTTTCACGAGGCGCACTTTCGCCTGCAAGGTGAGCGCACACGTTCCTTCGGTGCCGACCAGTGCGCGCGCGACGTTAAAGCCGTTTTCCGGCAGCAGCTGGTCGAGATTGAAGCCGGACACGCGCCGCTTGATCCGCGGGAATTTCGCGCGAATCTTCTCGGCGTAGGTATCGCGCAACTGCTTCAGCGCGGCGTAGATTTCACCCTGACGGCCGCCCTCGGCGATGATGCGTTCGAGCTCCCGATCGGAGGTTGGACCGACCCAGAAACGCGCGCCGTCGAAGGTCGCGACTTCCAGCGCCTCGACGTTTTCGACCGTTTTGCCGGCCATCACCGAATGCGCGCCGCACGAGTTGTTGGCGATCATGCCGCCGAGCGTGCAGCGGCTGTGCGTCGCCGGATCGGGTGCGAAGGTGAGGCCGTGCTGTTCGGCGGCATCGCGCAAGGTATCGCAGACCACGCCGGGTTCGACGATCGCGACGCGCGCTAGTGGATCGACGGACACGACACGGTTCACATACTTGCTCGCGTCCGCGACCACCGCGACGTTGACGCATTGCCCGTTCTGCGACGTGCCGCCGCCACGCGCGAGAAACGGCACGTCGTTGCGGCGGCAGGCGGCGAGCGTGGCCAACAGGTCGTCGACATCCGCGGGCACGACGACGGCGAGCGGCACTTGCCGATAATTCGACGCATCCGCCGCATACAGCGCTTTTGAACCCTGATCGAAGCGCACTTCGCCGCGCACATGGCTGCGCAAATCCGCGTCGAGCGCCTGCAGAACAGCCGCGGTGCCGGTGAAAGGTGTGGCCACGTGCGGCGCCCGCTTCAGTGCGCTAATGCCGTTTTCGTGCAGTTCGTCGACGCCCGCGCCCTGTTCCTCATCAAATGACGTTCCCACTGCGCTCCCCGTCTTTCGTGCCTGTGCGCCGCCGCTTCGCGCTCAGGCAGCCTGGCTCGCGGTCATCTTGAAGATGCCCTGTGCGTTGCCCGCGTCGAAACGCAGGTCCGTTTCCCAACGACGCGCGTCCTGATCGAAAGTCCGCTTGCGCGTGATGAACTCGTAGAACGAGCCCGGCACTTCGCGCGTCACGACGCTGCCGTCAGCCGCGCGAAACTCGCGCTGCACGCGGTCGGCACGATACGCCGTCTGAAACACGCGTCCCGAACGCGAGCGCTCCACTTCCGGTTTCATCGGACGACCTTTGGCCTTCTCGTCGTCGGACAATTGAAAGACATCCGCGACGCGATCCGTGGCATGGTTGAACGCGTTGCCTTCCGTGGCGATCCACGCCATCTCCGCCGATTCGTTCAACAATACTTCGTAATCGGCTTCGCGTGGCGTGTCGTGCTGGCGCGCAAACGCGCCGGCGATCACCGGCAGCAATTCGTGCGCCGCGTCGACCGGCAGCACGCCGTCGCGCTCGAGCTCCCACAACTGGCCGATGGCGCGCGGCGTCAACGGATCGCGCGACGCGCCGATTACGTTGGTCACGGCCTGTTGAAACTCGGGCGAGAACCGCTCGGGATGCAATTCGCTGACGAAGAACTGCGCGATTTCATCGGGCGCGTCGTCATGCGCCCACGCGCGGCCGGTCATGCCGAGTCGGTCGAGCGGATAGCGGCCCTTGATGCTGAAGCCGAGCGGACGAAGAATGCGCGCGAACGCGGCTTCGCCCGTCGGCAGCGCGCCGCTGTGCGGCCAGCGCACCGTGCGCAACGCGCCATGATCGAAGTACACGCTGCCGCCCGCCGCGATCGTCTCCTCAGTGTACTGGCGGCCGTTCGCCGAGCGCGCCAGCAGATCCTCGAACAGCACCATGTTCATCGCCTGCGCAAGCTCGGCGCGCGTGACGATGCCGTCCTCCCATTCGTCCAGAATGCGCGGATGATTCAGCGTCGCGAAGAGCCGTGCGGTTTTTTCGGCGTCGAGCAATTTCAGCAGCAGTTGTTCGACATTCGCATTCCTGGTGTCTCGCATAGCGGTTCTCTACGTAGCTCTGATGGGCGCTGATTCACATGTTTGACCCGACCTGCCGAGCCGGACGCAAGGCGCCGGACAGCACAATCGAAGACGTGATTATTCAAATCGCCGGGCTTGCCGTAAAGCGAGATAAAATCGCCACTTAATGCGTTTTTGGAATCAACGTGCGAAAGTTCAAGATCCCCAACATGGGCGCGCTGCTCGCTTTCGAAGCCGCCGCGCGGCATGAGAGCTTCACGCACGCGGCGCGCGAACTCTTTCTCACCGAGAGCGCGGTGTCGCGACAGATCAATACGCTGGAGAGCAATCTTGGCGTGCGGCTGTTCGTACGCGTCAAACAGCGGGTCGTGCTGACGAAGGCGGGCAAGGTGTATAGCGCGCAGGTGCGGCGCTCGCTGGAGCAACTCGATCGCGACACGCTGTCCATCATCGCGCACGGCAGCGGCGGCGGTTATCTGGAACTGGCGGTTCTGCCGACTTTCGCATCGCAATGGCTGATTCCGCGGCTCGCGGCATTCAACGCGCAGTATCCCGACGTGCGCGTGAACATGGGCGTTCGAACCGGCACGTTCCCGTTCGCCGAGACCCATTTCGAGGCCGCGATTCACTACGGCAAGCCTACATGGCCGGGCACGTCGGCGGATTTCCTGTTCAGCGAAGAAGTCGTGCCGGTGTGCGCGGCGAGTCTGCTGAAGCGGCCCGTTCAAAGCGCCGCCGATCTGTTGGACTATCCGCTGCTGCATTCCACCACCCGGCCGGACGGCTGGGCGTCATGGCTCGCGAGCGTGGGCGTCGACGACAACCGGGCCATGCAGGGCGTGCGCTACGAACTCCACACCATGCTGATCAGCGCGGCCGCGGCCGGTCTCGGGATTGCGCTGGTGCCGCGCTTTTTCGTCGATGCGCAACTCGATCAGCTCGGGCTCGTGATTCCGCTCGATGCGCCCGCCCTCGCCGACTCCGCGTACTACCTCGTCTATCCGACCGAGTTGAGTCACGGCAAGCCGCTGGCGAGTTTTCGCGAGTGGCTGTTGCACGAGGCCGCGGCCTACAGCGCGGTGAATCCCCTGGTGGGCGGCCCTCCCGATTCCGCTTGAGCCCGCGTCACTCCAAGCCTTAAGCGCCGGCTTGTTCCCGCGCTTTGGCCAGTGCGCTTAGATTGCCCTCGCCAAAGCCGTGATGACCTTGGCGCTGCACGATCTCGAAGAATATTTCGCCGGCACGGCGCCGCACGAAAGTCTGGAAAAACAGCAGCGGCACACCGTCCGCGCCGATTTCGCCGTCCACCAGCACGTGGGTGCGCTTGAGCCGTGCGACATCGAGCCCATGACCCGGCAGACGCGCGTCGAGCTGATCGTAGTACCGCGGCGGCGGCTCGACGAATTCGACACCGTTCGCAAGCAACTGCTCGACGCAGGCGAAAATATCGTCGGTGGCGAGGGCGATATGCTGCACGCCTTCGCCCGGATGGTCCGGCAAATACTCGTGCATCAGGTTGGTCCGGCTCGTGCCTTCCTCGTACAAGGGCACGCGAATCGCGCCGCACGGCGACACCATCACGCGCGATTCCGCCGATACATGCCAGTTGGCGTGCAACTCGTGAATCTCGCGGAAGTTGAGCAGGTCGCGATAGAAGTCGAGCCACTCCTGCATCCGGCCTTCACCGACCGTTTGCGTCAGGTGATCCACGGCGACGAGGCCGTGGCCCGCATGACTCAAGTCGGCATGCGCCGTGTCGATTTCGATGGGCCGAAAGTCGATGTCGAAGATCGAAATGTCGCCGAGTCCGCCACGCTGGCCGCCGCGCCCGCGCCAACGGTCGACGAAATAGATATGCGAGTCGCCGATGCCCTGAATGGCCGGAATCAGCAACTCGCCCGTGCCGATCTTCTCACCTTCGAACGCCCATGCGCCGAGTTCGATCGCGCGGTCGAAGGCGCGCTGCGCGTCCGCCACGCGAATGCCGATCGCACAGATGCCCGCGCCGTACTCCTCGGCATAACGCGCGGCGAACGAGTCCGGCTCGGCGTTGATCAGGAACTGCATCTCGCCCTGACGATAGAGCGTGACGTCTTTGCTGATATGCCGCGCAATCGCTTTGAAGCCGAGCTTGGTGAAGGTTTCACCGAGCGCCTGCGGATCACGCGCGGCGAATTCCACGAATTCGAGGCCGGCAGTGCCGAGCGGGTTATGCTCAGGCGCCGCGACGGCGCGCAGCGCGGCGTCTGGAGTGGGCAAGTCGCTGGGCATGGCAATCTCCTTTACAGTCTTTCGACGCGGTTCGCACTGTTTCTGGTGTCGGTGCAGCCGCCGCCACATCCGCAGTGAGACACTGCATGCGTGGTGTGCCGCGGCATCGCGGCCCGCGACGGCTTTCGCACCGTGTTTGTACACCGGGTAGCAGGGCGTTCGCAACCTTCATTTTGTACCGGATGGTTCACACGACGGCGCCGCCGCACGCGTCGCGCTACCCGACCTTCACGATCGAGTGTGAAGCGCCCTATTTGCGGCTCCGCTTCTGCGCCCTCTTTCCTGTTGCCTTGTCCGCACTCGACGCCATGCGCTGTTGCGCGACCTCACGCACCGCCTCGATAAACGCCCGTCCTACCGGCGACGGCTGCGTGTCCGAGCGCCGGATCAATCCGACCGGCTCGCCGGTGCCGGCGAAGGGCAATGGCAAACGTACCAGTATGCCGTGCGCCAGTTCGTATTCGACCGCGCTCAGGGGAACGAACCACACCGCGCCGTTCTCCAGCGTCAACGCGCGGCCCGTCGAAACCGACAATACCTCGATGAACGCCGACAACGGCGGCACGCCCCACGCGCTCAATAGACTGTCCGCCGATTGCCGGATCAATGTGCCGAACGGCGGCAACACAACCGGAAAGTCCTCGAGCGACGTGGCCGGCAACCCCGCGCCCGCTGCCAACGGATGCCCGGCGCGGACCACCGCGATCAACGGCTCGCTGAACAACTGCTCGAAACTGAGCCCGACCATGCGCTCGGGATCGGCCAGCCGCCCGATCGCAAATTCGATCGTGCCCGCTTTCAGGCGCTCGAGCAATTCGGGGTTGGCGCCGGTCGCAAGGCGCACGATCACGCGCGGCCACAGCGTGGCGAACTGCTTCAGCACCGGCGGCATCAACGCCGCCGCGACGGTCGGCAGAATGCCGATTTCCAGCGTGGCCGCGGCCGCGCCTTCCGCACGCGCCAGCAAATCCACACCTTGGCGCAGCGCGCTAACGCAGGCGCTCGCGTGCGGCATGAAAAGCTGCCCCTCGCGGGTCGGCACGGCACCGTGGCGCCCGCGCTCGAACAGCTTCACGCCGAGAATCGCCTCGAGCTCGGCAACGGTCTTGGAGACCGCGGGCTGGGTGATCGAGAGGCTGTCGGCCGCCCGCTGGACGCTGCCGAACTGCGCAACGGCCAGAAAGCATTGGAGGTGACGGAATTTGACGCGGCTGTCCGCGAGACTGCGTTGCATAACGACAGGTTATACGAAACGAGCGAAAACGTCATTTTGCATAACCTCTTAGGTTAGATAAAGTCTTTCCATAACGCCGTATCTCACAATTCCTCGAAGGAGACACTGATGGACGATTCCTTTCTCAGCGCGCGTGACTTTACGTCGCATCCCGCTTACGTCTACCCCGGCTATGGTTCGTCGGTCAAACGCGGCCCGACGCGTCCGCTGATTCCGCTGAAGGAAAAGCTGCGCGACCAGCGCGTGCCGGTCTACGGCAGCGACGACCTCGGCGCGCTCGATCACGACCTGACGCGTAACGCCGTGCGCAACGGCGAACCGCTTGGCGAACGCATCATCGTGACGGGCCGTGTGCTCGACGAAGGCAACCGCCCGGTGCGCAATACGCTGGTCGAAATCTGGCAAGCCAACGCCGCCGGCCGCTATGTCCACAAGGCCGATCAGCACGACGCGCCGCTCGACCCGAATTTCCTCGGCGCGGGCCGCTGCATCACGGACAACGAAGGCCGCTACCGTTTCCTGACGATCAAGCCGGGCGCGTATCCGTGGGGCAACCATCCGAACGCGTGGCGTCCGAACCATATCCACTTCTCGCTCTTCGGCGACCATTTCGGCTCGCGCCTCGTCACGCAGATGTACTTTCCCGGCGATCCGCTGCTGGCGTTCGACCCGATCTTCCAGGGCACGCCGGAGCACGCCCGTGACCGCCTGATCGCCGATTTCTCGCTGGACACCACGCAAGAGGCCTATGCGCTCGGCTACGACTTCGACATCGTGCTGCGCGGCCGTAACGAAACTCCGATGGAGCGCTAAGCCATGACCACTCTCAAGCAAACGCCTTCGCAAACGGTTGGGCCTTACTTCGCGTACGGTCTATGTCCGCAGCAATACGATTTCGACTTCAAGAGCCTGTTCACGCCGGTTCTGGCTGATCGCGAAGCGGCCGGCGAACACATCACGATCGTCGGTCAGGTGTTCGATGGCGACGGCAAGATCATTGGCGACGCCATGCTCGAAGCCTCCCAGGTGGACGCGAATGGGCACTTCCCGGAGTCGCGTGAGGAAATCCTGAAGACCGGCTTTCGCGGTTTCGCCCGCGTGGGCACCGGAACGGATCCGCACAATCGCTTCATCGTGGAAACGGTGAAACCGGGCCGCGCCAGTCCGGATGAAGCGCCGCACCTGAACGTGATCCTCACCATGCGCGGCATGTTGTTGCACACGTTCACCCGCATCTATTTCGAGGACGAAGCGGCGGCAAACGAGAAAGACCCCGTGCTGGCAGCGGTTCCAGCGGACCGGCGCGATACGCTGATCGCGCGCCGCGAGCCGAATGTGGCGAACGTTTACCGTTTCGACATCCACATGCAAGGCGCTAAGGAAACCGTATTTTTCGATCTTTGATCGCGTTTTTTCTACACTTTCATATAGCTTTCACATACACTGATCACGATCCTTCTAGCGACTGGATCGCGAAACTCCGAGTAGTTGAGCCCGCCTTGCGCGGGCTTTTTTTTGGTTTTTTCGATTTTCTGGTCTGATGAATGCCACTCACTGTAACGAGCAGCGCAGCCAGCGGCTGATTCTCACCACGTCGGCGATGTGATCGTGCGCGCCCGGCGCACCCAGCACGACGATGTCCACCGGCCTGCCGCGCACCTTCATTCGCACCACGACGCAGTGTCCGGCCTCGTTGATGAAACCGGTTTTCTGCAGCACGATCGACCGGTCGCCGCCTCGCACCAGCGCATTCGAGTTGTGATAACTCAGGCTCGCCCGCCCGCCGCCGGGTAAAACTACCTGATCGCGATCGGTGGAATAAGCGCGAATCAACGGATACCGGCTGGCCGCGGCAACCAGCAACGACAAATCCCGCGCGGTCGAAACGTTCTGCGGCGACAAGCCGGTGCCATTCACGAACGCTGTATGCCGCATGCCGAGCGAGCGCGCCTTCGCATTCATCGCAGCAACGAAGCCGGGGCGGCCGCCCGTGTAATCGCGGCTAAGCGCGGCCGCAGCGCGGTTCTCCGACGACATCAGGGCAATATGCAGCATGTCGTGGCGCGACAACGTCGCACCGACACTCAAACGTGAGCCGGTGAACTTGTCGAAATCCTGGTCCTGAACGGTAACGTTAAGCGGCGCGTTCAACGCATGCTTTGCGTCGAGCGACACGATCGCGGTCATCAGTTTGGATACCGAAGCGATTGGCATGACCCGGTCAGCCGGCTTTTCGGTAAGCACGGTTTGCGTTCGTTCGTCGACGACGTAGACGGATCTGCCGCGAAGCAGCGCGCGCGATTTGGGTGTGTAGCCGCAGCGCGCCAACAGACGAGGGCCCTTATGCGGCATCGACGCACGCGAGGCTGACGCGTGTTGCGTATCGCCCTTTGCCGCCAGGACCGCCGGGCGTCTCACGGCGCGTGGATCCCGCGCATTGCGCGCGGCTTGCCGGCGATATTTGGGTGTGACTTTGCTGACATGCATCGTCCGTTCGGGGTTCGTCACGTGCTTGCGCTTGTGCGCGACACGACGCCGAGTCTTGCCGGCGGCCGGCTGCCTCGCTTTGTTCGAGTGTTTGGCTTTCGCTTTCGCCGTGTGTTTCGTGGACGGCTCGACATGCCGATTAGCACGCGCGGACGGCTGCCGTGAGGCCGCGTGCTCCGCGCCAAACGACCCGCCGATATTCAGCCACAACAGGCCGAATACCGCGAGACAACGCAGCCATGCAGGAAAACGAAAAACCGGAAATTCAGATGAAGGAGTTCGACGACCGTACGGCATGCAGCTTCCAGTTCTGTGCCGCATGCGCCCGCATGAATGGGCACGGAATCGGCAACGACCCGCCGATCTTAAGGCAGATCGTACATGCGATCAACGGCAAAGGACCGCGCCAACTCGCTATGCGACAACCGTACGCAAGCAGAAGACGCCACCCTTAGCAACGGAAATGATCGATGTTCTGTCCAGCGTAAATTGCACGCGCGAGCCAGTCCGGTTTATCACCGTGACCGTCCCACGTATTGCCGTATGCGTCGCGATACATGACGGCCCGGGTTGCGGCCGCATCGGTTTCGATCGCTTCGGCGAGCGCTTCTATCGTAATGCCGTATTCGTCCATGCGCCGGCGAATCCATGCGACCAGGCGCTCACGTGCATTCCCGTCGAAGTCGAGCTGCCGTTGTTCCCCAAGCTCTTTCATAACGTACCAGTGTCGCGGCTAATAATGCTCGCGTTAGAAAAACAAAAGGCTTCGCTAAAACAACGCGAAGCCTATGCGTGATTCAGATGGCTCGAGTGCGAATCGAACTCGCGATGCCTCTCCCAATGCGGGAAAACTCGCACCTGGAAATCATGCCCATTAAATCCTGGATTATTGGGAATTCGTCGGCAACCGGATCGAATTGCGCTCGTGTCTCGCCCCGTGATTCGGGGCTGCTTCAGCGTATGGAAAGCGATTCTAGCATCCAATTTCTTTTGCTTGCAGCAACGAATTGTTAGTCCGCGATGCACGGCTTTCAATACGCTCGGGTATCCGGACTGCAAGCAGAACCGGTAATACCCATTGACAGGAAATGAGTGCACAGCAAGGGCAAAAAAGCAGAGCCGCTTCTCTCATGTTATGTTCACTGACTAGCACGCTCGCGCACAGGAGACATTCGATCATGACCGCTTCAACCGCCATCATCACCATCCTCGCCGCACTGTTGTTAGGCGCCATGAGTCCGGGACCGAGCTTCGTCATTGTCGCTCGCAATGCGATCGGACTGTCGCGCGGCGACGGTCTCGCTACCGCCCTCGGCATGGGTGTGGGCGGCGTGTTCTTTAGCGGCATTGCGTTACTCGGTCTCTATACCTTGCTGGCAAGTGTCGAATGGCTCTACGTCGGCCTGAAAGTGGCGGGCGGGCTGTATCTGATCTACCTCGCGTCGAAAATCTGGCGCGGCGCCGCCAAACCGCTTGCCTTCGACGCCACGCAAGCGGTCTCGGGCAATGCTCGCAAATCGTTCTGGATCGGCTTGAGCACACAACTCAGCAATCCGAAGACAGCCGTCTACTACGGCAGTATTTTCGCAGCGCTGCTGCCGCAACATCCGCCGTTGTGGTGCTACTTTGCGTTGCCGCCCGCGATCTTCGCTATCGAAGCCGGCTGGTACACTGTCGTCGCACTGTGTTTTTCGAGCAAGCGGCCGCGCGAAATCTACCTGCAATGGAAAGCCTGGGTCGATCGCGTCGCGGCGAGCGCAGTCGCCGCGCTGGGATTGCGCCTGATTCTGACGGCACACAAAGTCGGCATCTGAAAACACGTAACGCTCGAACGGTTTGCCGTGCTGCGCCGCACGGCAAGCCGGGAGCCAGGGCCTTATGGGCAAGCGCTCAACACGCGCCGCGCCCCGCGCCCGGCAAAACAGTTACAAGATAAGTGTTGACGCTGATACACCCCGGCGGTTAATGTGGCACCCGAAGTTCAAGAAGTTCGATTGCTGTTCATCAATGTCTCGCTCCCTCAGCGGTATTCGTTGTCCTCTCCCTCCTTGACGCTTCACAGGCTCTCGCACAGAGCACATCTTTCTATTTTTTACCTCAAGGATTCTTCATGGATACCGGTACCGTTAAGTGGTTCAACGACAGCAAAGGCTTTGGCTTCATCACTCCGGACAAGGGCGGCGACGACCTGTTCGCGCACTTCTCCGAAATCACCGGCGACGGCTTCAAGACGCTGGCTGAGAATCAGAAAGTGAGCTTCGAAACGAAGCAAGGCCCGAAGGGTCTGCAAGCGGCTAACATCAAGCCGCTGTAAGTTTGAAGGGCTCGGTGTCCGGCAACGGACATCGGGCTGCAGCGACATCCTCGCGGAGCTTTGTCTCCCACAGTTGGCGCGTATCGCTTTGAGCTGCATGTCATTCCAAGCAGCTTGCCTGAGCGCCAAACGCCTCGTTGCACCTCATTCTCCCCTCCGGCTTCAACGCCCATTTTCCGCTTTCCGACTGCATCAGGATTCGGCTCGCAATGGCTTGAATCAGCTCGTCCGCGCGACTCGTACAACGGTCCGCAAGGCAGGCGCGCACTCGAACATCATTAAAATATAAAATGCAAAACAAACATATTCAGCACTACAACGGCTATGCCGTCAAACCCTCGGCGCACCGTTTGCCCGATGGCACTTTTTCATCCAATCTGTTGCTCGAACGCGCTGACAGCGCGCGCACCGAAGGGCGCTACCAGTTCTATTCGCTCGATTACTTCACGAACGAAGAACAGGCCTTGCAGCACTCGGCGCGTTGGGCACGTCATTGGGTCGACACGCGCGGCTAAGCCCGCGACCGGCGTGGCATTCGCCACGCCACATCATCACGCGCGCGACCTTCACGGCTTTTCTTCGGCCTTGATACGCGCGCGCAATTCGAACTTCTGAATTTTCCCCGTCGATGTCTTCGGCAATTCGCCGAAGCGCACCGCTTTCGGCAACTTGTATCCCGCAAGAAAGAGCCGGCAGTGCGCAATGATCTCTTCCGCGCTCACCTGAGCCCCCTCCTTGAGTTCGACGAAGGCGCACGGCACCTCGCCCCACTTCGGATCCGCCATCGCCACCACGGCCGCTACAGACACCGCAGGGTGACGGTACAGCGTGTCTTCGACCTCGATGCTCGAAATGTTCTCGCCGCCGGAAATGATGATGTCCTTGCTGCGATCGCGAATGCGAATATAGCCGTCGGGCATTCGCACGCCGAGATCGCCGGTATGGAACCAGCCGCCCTGGAAGGTGGCTTCCGTCGCGCGCTCGTTCTTCAGATAGCCCTTCATGCAGATGTTGCCGCGGAACATGATCTCGCCGATCGTCTCGCCATCGTCGGGCACGGGTGTCAGCGTGTCCGGGTCGAGCACGGTCACCGCGGCCTGCAAGTGATAGCGCACGCCTTGCCGCGCGTTCAGTTCGGCGCGCTCGCTGTCGTCGAGCGCCACCCACTCCTCCTGTTTCGCGCAGACCGCGGCCGGCCCGTAGGTTTCGGTGAGTCCATACACATGCGTGAGATCGAAGCCGATCTCCTTCATCTTCGCGATCACCGCGGGCGCGGGCGCGGCGCCCGCCACCATCGTCGACACGCGATGCTCGATGCCCTCGCGCCATTCGGCCGGCGCATTCGCGAGCGCGCTCTGCACGATCGGCGCGCCGCAATAGTGCGTGATGCGTTCGCGGCGAATCAGATCGAACACTGTCTTCGCATCGAATTTGCGCAGACAGACATTGACGCCGGCGCGCGCGGCCACCGTCCACGGAAAACACCAGCCGTTGCAGTGAAATAGCGGCAAGGTCCACAGGTAGACGGCGTGCTTTGGCATATCCCATTCGAGGATATTGCTCAGCGCGTTCAGATAGGCGCCGCGATGGTGATAGACCACGCCCTTCGGATCGCCGGTCGTGCCCGAGGTGTAGTTCAGCGCGATGGCGTCCCATTCGTCGGCCGGCAGGACCCACGCGAATTCGGGGTCGCCGGATTGCAGGAACGCTTCGTAATCCGTGGCGCGGATGAATTGAGCCGGGTCGGCCGGCAGTGCGTCCGCCACACTGATCACGCGCAGGTCCGGGAATTCCAGCGCGGCGCGATGCGCGAACTCGCCGTACTCGGTATCGACGATCAACGCCTTCGCCTCGCCGTGACGCAGCATGAACAACAGCGACGATACGTCGAGCCGCGTATTCAGCGTATTGAGCACGGCGCCGGCCATGGGCACGCCGAAGTGCGCTTCTATCATCGGAGGAATATTGGGCAGCAGGGCCGCGACTGTGTCGCCACGCTGGATGCCGGCCCGCTGCAGCGCGCTGGCCAGACGCCGGGCGCGCTCGTAGGTCTCGCGCCAGTTGCGGCGAATCTCCCCATGGACGACCGCCGGCCGCTCACCGTAGACTTCCGCCGCGCGCACGATGAAATCGATCGGCGTTAGCGGGACATAGTTGGCTTCACGGCGCTCGAGGCCTGCTTCGAACATGTGTTTCATCGCATCGTCTCCTGTCGACCAGAGTTAGCGCTTTAGCGCTTACTCTGGTCCCATGCAACATGGTTGCTAAGGCGCTGAGCGCGCCGTCGATTATTCTGATTGATGAACTAGGCTAACAATGGTTATGGTGAACTGTCTGTCATTCAAATGACAGAGTGGCGCGCCCTGGCGCTTCCGCACTCACCTCCGCCCAAAAACCGCCAGCCGCCATGAACGACGCTCCGCTCACCGCCCCCGCCGATGCCCGCCCACGCAGGCCGGAACGGGTCGCGCGCGCCGATCTGCCGGGCCTGTTCGCTACTTGCGCGTGGTTCCGGGCGCTCGCCGCGGAGCATCAGTCCATGGTGCTCGCCAGCGCGCACGCGGAGCATCTGGAAGGCGGCGCATGGATCGCGCGCCGCCAGGAACCGTCGGACTACTGGATCGGCGTGCATTCCGGCCTCATCAAACTTGCAATCTATAGCCCGTCGGGACGCAGCTGCACGCTGTCCGGCGTGCCGCCCGGCGGCTGGTTTGGCGAAGGCAGCGTGATCAAGCGTGAATTGCGCAAGTACGACGTGGCGGCAATTCAGCCTTCACTAGTCATGTTCGTGCCGTCGGAGACGTTTCACACGCTACTGGGATCCAGCTTGCCGTTCAATGCGTTCGTGATTCGCCAACTGAACAACCGCATGGGCGAATTCATCGCGTCGATCCAGAATAGCCGCTTACTCGATGTCGATGCGCGCGTCGCGCAGTCGCTCGCGCAACTGTTCAATCCGGATCTCTATCCCGACACCGGCCGCACGCTTGCCATTTCGCAGGAAGAAGTCGGCCTGTTGGCGGGCGTTTCCCGTCAGCGGATCAATCAGGCGCTGCAAAACCTCGAGCGGCTGCAGATTTTGCGCCTCGCGTATAACCAGATCGACGTGCTCGACCTCGAACGCCTGGGTGCGTTCGGCCGGGAACAGCTCTAGCACCCAACGCCCCGCCTGCCGTTTTTGCTCCGCATGTTTCGGCGCCCGCCTGCGCGCGCCCGTCCGACTGTATTTTGAGCACCCGGATAAAGAAAGCGCCGCACGCGCCGTTATGCGAGCTATGCAGCGCAGATTGCAGCGCGTCCCTATTCCAAGCTCAACGTATTGTCGAATCCGATAATGAACCGTCTGACACTGAAACAGAAGTTGTGGGTGCCGTTGCTGCTGTGCTGGGCCGCGCTCCTGATCGTGACCGTTGTGAACGCGTACGAAGCGCGTAACGGTCAAATGGACGCCCGGCGTGCCGATCTGGCCGACGTGACCGACATGGCGGTATCGATCGTCGCAGACTATGCGAAGCAAGCCGACGCCGGCAAGCTCTCCGTCGACGACGCGAAGCAACAAGCGATTGCCCGCGTCAATGCGCAACGTTACGGCGCCTCCGGCTATGTGACGATCGTGCGCAGCGATTCGGTCATGATCGACCACCCGATGAGCCCGAAGCTGAACGGCAAGGATATGGGCGGCTTCCGCGACGCCAAAGGCAACGCGCTGTATCACGACATCGCACAGGCCGGCGGCTCGGCGGCCGGCGCCGGCTACCTGCGCTACTGGTGGCCGAAACCCGGCGAAACGACGCCGAGCGAGAAGATCGGGTACGTGAAGCGCTTCGGCCCGTGGGGCTGGGACTTCATCGCGGGCGCTTACATGGACGACATTCAGGCGCAGTTCTACACGACGCTCGCACGCTCGGCCGGCATGCTGGCGGTACTCGGCGTGATCGTGTCGTTCGTGGCGTCGCGCGTGGTGCGCAGCGTCTCGCGCTCGATTGGCGGCGAGCCGTCCGCCGCGGCCTCGATCGCGATGCAGATCGCGCGCGGCGACCTGGCCACTCGCATCGACCTGCGCCGCGACGACACGTCGAGCCTGCTGTTCTCGTTGCGTGAGATGCGCAATCAACTCGCGTCCACCGTCGCGCGGATCAAGAACTCGGCGGAGACGATCACCGTGGCATCGAAGGAAATCGCCGCGGGCAATCTGGATCTGTCGAGCCGCACCGAGGAACAGGCCGCGTCGTTGCAGCAGACCGCCGCCAGCATGGACGAACTCACCAAGACCGTCACGCAGAACGCCGACAATGCGGCCACCGCGTCCGAACTGGCGAGCGACGCGTCGAGCATCGCCGCACGCGGCGGTCAGGTGGTCAACGACGTGGTCGAGAAAATGGCGGGCATCACCGATAGTTCGCGCAAGATCGGCGAGATCATCAGCGTGATCGAAGGCATTGCGTTCCAGACCAACATCCTGGCGCTGAACGCCGCGGTGGAAGCCGCGCGCGCCGGCGAAGAAGGCCGCGGCTTCGCGGTGGTGGCGGGCGAGGTGCGCAATCTCGCGCAACGCAGCGCGACGGCGGCCAAGGAGATCAAGGTGTTGATCGATCAATCGGTCGCGCAAGTCGGCGAAGGCTCGACGCTCGCCGGCAGGGCGGGCAGCACGATCGGCGAGGTGGTCGAGGCGGTGCGCCGCGTGACGGCCATCATGAATGAAATCTCGGCGGCTTCGAAGGAGCAGAGTTCAGGTATCGGCGAAGTCAATCTCGCGATCCGTCAGATGGACGATGTGACGCAGCGCAATGCCGCACTCGTCGAGCAGGCGGCCGCCGCGGCCGGTTCGCTCGATGAACAGACCGAACACCTGCGACATGCCGTCGCCGTGTTCAAGGTCGAGCAAACTGTGTGATCGGGTCATACGGGCCAGGGTCCACCTGACCGATCGGCGATCAGCGGTCAGCGGTCAGCGATCAGCGGTCAGCGGTCAGCGGTCAGCGGTCAGCGGTCAGATAAGGCTGTCGCCGGAATCCGGTGACAGCCTTTTTCATTTGCCATTGCGAAGCTGCGATTTACCGAGCACGCGCATGCCGCTCCTTCGCGTGACAGGCCGCTCAAGGATCGCATCGGTCTCGAACAGCGCGAACACGATGTCGGCCAGCACGCCCGACTTCTTCCAGCGCAGGTAGTAACGATGCGCCGTTTGATACGGCGCGTAGTGCTCCGGCATCGCGCTCCATGGCGCGCGCGCATGCAGCACCCAGAGCATGCTATTCACCACCCAGCGGATATCGATGCTGGGACGCCCACGGCGAGGTCCAGGAGCCTTCATCTCAGGTAGCAGCGGGACGATGCGATGCCATTGCTCGTCAGTGAGATCGTAAGTGGTCGGCAAATGAGGCTGCGGCTCGCGAGTGGAATTATTCATGCGGTAAAAACGCGCGGCTGCTGCATAAGCTGGCGTCGCCGTGAAATAGCGTCTATCAATCAATGGATTTCAGACTAACCGAAGCACGCTCGCGCGAAGGTTAACTCTTGTCAGCCAGCACGGGACTATGGTTAGAAACTGCAATAAGTTATTGCGCCAGGGACTTTTGGCGCGACGAGGGTGCGGGTCTATCATCGGCGCGCCGGCGCACGGCCAGCGCGCGCGGCGGACTCGAACGCATAATCCATAACCGCACAGCAGATATTCCAATGAGACAAATTAAGCTCCTGAAGACCGCAGCCATCGTGAGTGGCACCGCCCTTGCGATGACCTCCGAGCACACCTTGGCACAGAGCTCGATTACGTTGTACGGCGTCGCCGACGTGAGCGTGCGCTATCTGACCAACTCCAACGCCAGAAACGACGGCCGTCTGTTCATGACGAACGGCGCGATCACCAATAGCCGCTGGGGTCTGCGCGGCTCGGAGGATCTGGGCGGCGGCATGAAGGCGATCTTCGATCTGGAAAGCGGCATCAATCTGCAGGACGGTTCCGCCTCCGACAGCCAGCGGCTCTTCAATCGCAATGCGTACGTGGGCCTGAGCAGCCAATACGGCACGCTGACGCTGGGGCGTCAGAAGACACCGTTGTTCGACCTGCTCGGCGACACCTACGACCCGCTCACGGTCGGCAACTACTTCGAGAACTCATGGTTGCCGGGAGCGCTCGGCGCGGGCCTCTACGCGGACAACGCAGTCAAATACACCGGCAGGTACAAAGGCCTGACCATGGCCGCGATGTACTCGTTCGGCACCAACTCGGAATCGAGCGGCGCGGGCGGTTTCTCCGGCCAGGTGCCGGGCCATCTCGGCGCCGGCACGATGTACGGCTTCACGTTGTCGTATGCGGCCGGCCCGTTGAGCGTCGCCGGCGGTGTGCAGCAGAACAGCGACAACAGCAATCACAAGCAGACCATCTTCAATGCGAACGCGGTGTATGCGTTCAGCACGACGAAGGTGTACGTCGGCTATCTGCACTCGAAAGACGACACGGGTTTCGTCGACACCGCGCTGGCACAGCAGACGCTCGTGCCGGGCGTCGATATCCTGAAGGGCTCGGGCCGCGTCGACAACGGTCCATTCGCCGGCGTCACATGGCAGGCAACACCCGCGCTCACGTTGACCGGCGCGGCGTACTACGACCACATGTCCAACGCGGCGATCGGCAACGGACAACTCGGCAGCGGCAACCGCTATACGTTGGTGGCGTTGGCTGAGTACGCCTTGTCCAAGCGCACCGAGGTGTACGGGACGGTCGATTTCGACAAGGTATCGGGTGCTGCTTCGGTCGAATTGCCGGGCAAGAACAACCAGACCGGCGTTGCACTCGGTCTGCGCACGATTTTCTGAACCAGACAGGGCCGCGTGTGCCCTGCACGGCGCGCGGTATCCGGCACCCGGCATTTTCGCCAGACGCGACCATCGAATCGCGCGTGCATAAAAAAAGGTGCCGCGAACGGCACCTTTTCGTACAACAACCAGCTTCTGCTGAAGCTTAGAAGCGGTGACGCAGACCGACCGTAGCAGCCGTCTGGTTCTTCGACGACGACGGCAGTTGCGTGTTGTCGCCGCTGTAGATCGAAGCGACACCGCCGTCGCCCATTGCGTGCTGGTACACGGCTTGAGCGTAGACGTCCGTACGACGCGACAGCGAGTAGTCAGCCTGCACGCCGATCTGATGGTAGCGCACGGATTCCGAACCACCGTTCGCGCCAACGCCGTAGCCCTTGCCGTCCGTGAACGTGTAAGCAACGCCCAGGCCGAGAGCCGGGGTCAGGTTGTACTTGCCGTTGACTTCGTAGTTGTTAGCGCGCAGCGATTGCTGACCGCCCACGAAGTTGTCCGAACGCGATTGCGTCCATGCCAGACCGACGGTTGCCGGGCCGAATGCGTACGAACCAGCAACGCCGAATTCACGTTGACGGAAGTTGCCGACGTTGCCTGCCAGCGTGTTGACGTACGAACCGTCCGAAGCGCCCGTGTTACCTGCGCCCGGGTTGTTTTGCTGTGCGTAAGCAGCGCCCAGGTGCAGACCTTGCCACTGGTATGCAGCACCCACGCTGTATTCGCGGTTGTTTGCGAATGCGCCAGCCTGGTTCGAGAAGCCGTACGTGCCGCCGAACGAGAAGCCAGCGTAGTTAGCGCTCGAGTACTTGATCGAGTTGTTGACTGCGTAGCCGCCGTTCGTGTTCAGGTTGTCGTTGTTGAACGGGTGCGCGAAGTACGTACCGCCCCAGCTGCCCGTTGCGGTCAGCGGTGCCAGGTAGTCTTGAGCTGCGTCATATTGACGACCCAGCGTGACCGTACCGAATTGCGCGCTCGACAGACCGACGAACGCTTGACGGTTGAACATGCCGTTGTTGTTAGCGAACTTGCCGTTGTTGATGTTGAAGCCGCTTTCCAACGTGAAGATTGCCTTCAGACCGCCGCCCAGATCTTCCGCACCGCGCAGACCGAACATGCTTTGGTTGATGCCGCCGCTGCCGGCTGCCCACTTTGCGTTGTGGTTGACGTTGCTGGTGTACGTCAGGCCCGCGTCCAGCAGACCATACAGAGTCACGCTGCTTTGTGCGTGAGCGACGGATGCGAACGATGCGGCAACCGCAACGACGATGAGACTCTTTTTCATGCGTGGGACTCCTGTTCGATAAATTTACGCGGGGAGCGGGACCTGCCTCGGCAGCATGTGCATCGCACCTGCTGCCGCCCTTTGACCGGCCCGTTTTCGGACCGTCGGGCACCCTTGAAACGAAGCGTGAGTGTAGGGGGACGCCCTGGTAGCGCGGTCTGCAATTCACGCAACAGGATTTTTCGTAATCAGCAACAATGCAACTGCCTCGTGCATTAAGTCGTTGTTTTCCCAACGTTTACCGCAAAATCGGCTTGTTGTCGCACCTGCTATGGCGATAAGCAATTTGCAACTTCTCAATATTGTCAGTTGTATGTATGCAACAGCGTTTTAATAATCGTGACGTAATCGGGTCGGAGCAATTAGGAAATGAGAGATGTCTGATTGCTCGACAAGGAGGCAATTAGCCGCATGCACGCGGGCGCAGTAAATTTATTTTGGAAAACCTGGAACTTAATTGAATTAATACTGTCGTCGATTACCGCCAAATCGAATAGCTGGTATTAACTGGTTTTGACCATGATTTCTTTTGCGAGGGCAATTGATTTTGATGGCGCGATGTTATCCCGGCGCTGTGCGGGGGTGCGGTTCGATAGCGTTGAAGCTCCAGGCGTGCGGCGGAAGTGCTTGCCCCTGTATGGATGGAGCAAGCAATGGGGCACGGCGTACGGCTCCGGCAAGTGCACATAACGCCCGCCAGTGTCATGTAGTGTGAACGACGCCCGTTTTACAAAGCCTAGAGCCGGCAGGGGAAGCCTTCAGCACGGGCGTTGCCCGGAGGTGAAATGCGGCGCCGACCGCCGCGTGACAAAAACCCGTGCTGAAAGCGGATGGCAAACATCGAACAGCCTTCCGCCTTCATTAAACGGCACGAGCGTGCCATTCTTTTACGCGGAGTTTCCCTGGTTCCTCGTAACCACGGCCTTATGGCTTGTCTCGCGACCGCCGGGCCGCCTCCTGGTCCTCGGGCGAAGCGCCCGGAGCGAGCGGATCGATTTCGGGTGGCACACCGGGCAGTGGACGCGGCTGCTCGCCGGGTTCGTCCAGCGGCTGATTGGCAGGATCGGCGACGGGGTCAATGGTGGGGTCGGTTTGCATGTTGAGCGTCCTGAGGATGGGAATGTCTCCCAACGCTTACCGCGCAACGTCTATTCCCGAGGTTCCAGCGCTGCGGCCAATCTGTCGCGACTTCGCGGGACGGTTTCGATCGGCTGATGTCCGGCTGTAGAAAGTGCCTCAACGCGCGGCGAAACTTTCAACGCCCAACCGCGCGACTTCGCGCGCCGCGCCGTGTCACCAACTATTGACGATCGAGCCGCGAGCGTGGCGTTTCGCCAGCCGAGCCGGTCAGGAACGGCTCCAGCCCGAACAGCCACGCAAAACAGAAAGTGACACGCGACAACGCGCTGGTCTGCCGCCGAGGCACGCTTCCGCGATCGCTTTCCAGCGGCGTGTGCAACAAGGGTTGAATCTGGGCAAACTCAGCAGCGGTGTGGTCGCGTCGCATGATCATTCTCATTATTGATATGGTGTGGAAGCCGTGCTTACGCAAACGACGTGCCACTCTCACGGAGCAGACTTCGAACCGACTGAATTTCAGATTAGCGCTGCTATCGCGACGGAGTCTGTGCGCCAGAGCGCCAACGGAAAACCAGCGAATGACGAGACGAATCCCGGAAGTGAAAGATTAAATCTGACGAAGATTGCACCAACGAGCGCAAAAGGAATAACGAGATTTCCGCAGCGCGAAACGTGTTGTTTAACGTGCGCGCCTGGGTTGCGCATCGATCAATCTCAAGCGCTTCTGAATGCTGCCTTTATGGCGACGACACTTTTTATCCAACTGAATGGAAATCCACGGCGCGCGATTTAATAGCGGAACGGAAGTGACATATTGACGCGCACACTACCGCCTTCACCCCATACAAACAAAAAGGGTTCCGAAATTATCGGAACCCTTTCTTTGCATCGATGGTGGGCCGGGTCGGAGTCGAACCGACGGTGTCCTTTCGGAGGCGGATTATGAGTCCGCTGCCTGCAACCAGCACGGCGTCCGGCCCAAGAAAAAAGACCCGGTCGTGAAGGCCGGGCCTATTCGTTGATTGGCCGACATACTACACGAAAAAGGGACCTTCGCAACCGCTTCGCTACGGCGAAACAACCGCGAGGCCCCTTCAAACCGCTACATCATCTGCAACCAACGCCGGCTTCGATCAATTCCCTTCAAGGAACGACTTCAGCTTGTCCGAACGGCTCGGGTGACGCAGCTTGCGCAGCGCCTTCGCCTCGATCTGACGGATCCGCTCACGCGTCACGTCGAACTGCTTGCCGACTTCTTCGAGCGTGTGATCGGTGCTCATCTCGATACCGAAACGCATGCGCAGCACCTTCGCTTCGCGCGGCGTCAGCGAGTCGAGCACGTCTTTCACGACATCGCGCATGCTGGCATGCAAAGCCGCGTCGGCCGGCGCAACCGTGTTGTTGTCTTCGATGAAGTCGCCCAGATGCGAATCGTCGTCGTCACCGATCGGCGTTTCCATCGAGATCGGCTCCTTCGCGATCTTCATGATCTTGCGGATCTTGTCTTCCGGCATTTCCATCTTCTCGGCCAGCGTCGCGGGATCCGGTTCGAGACCGGTTTCCTGCAGAATCTGACGCGAGATGCGGTTCATCTTGTTGATCGTTTCGATCATGTGAACCGGAATCCGGATCGTGCGCGCCTGGTCGGCGATCGAACGCGTAATGGCCTGACGGATCCACCACGTTGCGTACGTGGAGAACTTGTAGCCACGACGGTATTCGAACTTGTCCACCGCCTTCATCAGACCGATGTTGCCCTCCTGAATCAGGTCGAGGAACTGCAGACCACGGTTCGTGTACTTCTTCGCGATCGAGATCACGAGACGCAAGTTCGCCTCGGTCATTTCGCGCTTCGCCTGACGCGCCTTCAATTCACCCGCAGCCATCTGACGGTTGGTTTCCTTCAGGTCCTTCAGCGGCAGGACGACACGCGCCTGCAGATCCAGCAGACGTTGCTGCTGCTCGCGAATGGCCGGAATGTTCCGCGTGAGGATCGCGCTATACGCATGACCTTCACCGACGATCTTGTCGGCCCACTCGAGATCCGTTTCGCTGCCCGGGAAACGCGCGATGAATTCCGCACGCGGCATGCCGCATTTGTCGACCACCGTGTGCAGGATCTGACGCTCGACCTGACGCACTTCGTCCACCTGCGCCCGCAGCGTGTCGCACAGACGCTCGACGGTACGCGCGGTGAAGCGGATCGTCATGAGCTCGTTCTGGATCGTTTCCTGTGCCTTCAGATAGGACTTGGACTTGTAGCCTTCCTTCTCGAACGCGCGACGCATCTTGTCGAACCATTCGCTGATCATCGCGAATTTTTCGAGCGAAGCACGCTTGAGCGCTTCCATCTGCGCTGCGTTGGCCGTGGCTTGCGCCGTGCCGTCGTCTTCTTCCTCGTCTTCTTCCGAGTCTTCTTCGACTTCCTCGTCTTCGCTCTCGATCGCTTCCGCTTCCTGCGCGGAGAAACCGTCCGCGTCTTCCGCGTTGGCGTCGATCAGGCCGTCGACCAGTTCGTCGATGCGAATTTCCTCATTCGCGACGCGCTCGGCCATTGCCAGGATGTCGGCGATCGTGGTCGGGCAGGCGGAGATGGCCATCACCATGTGCTTCAGGCCGTCTTCGATCCGCTTGGCGATTTCGATTTCGCCTTCGCGCGTGAGCAGTTCGACCGTGCCCATTTCACGCATGTACATGCGGACCGGGTCCGTAGTGCGGCCGAATTCCGAGTCGACGGTGGACAGCGCGACTTCCGCTTCTTCTTCCACTTCGTCGTCCGACGAAGCCGCCGGCGCGTTGTCGTTCAGCAGCAGGGTTTCAGCGTCAGGGGCCTGTTCGTACACCGCCACGCCCATGTCGTTGAACGTGCTGATGATGCCTTCGATCGCCTCGGTCTCGGTGAAGTTGTCCGGCAGGTGGTCGTTGATCTCAGCGTACGTGAGGAAACCGCGCTCCTTGCCGAGCTTGATCAGCGCGCGCAGTTTCGAGCGGCGCTCCTCGAGCTCCTCGACCGTGCCCGGCTGTGACGACGCGAAAGCGTCTTTCAGCAGCGCTTTTTCCTTTGCACGACGGTCGCGAGCCTTGGCCTTTTCAACCTTGGCCGGAGCAGCAGCCGTGGGGTTTTCTTCGCTTTGGGTTGCGTCGTCATCGACGGGTACTTCGTTCAGCTTTTTCGTCATGGAGTTCGCCGTACCGGCTGTAGTCTCGACTCGCGGCTGGTGGACGCCAGCCGGTTGAACCGTGGATACTGGAACCTCGCGCACTGCCGCATCGTCCTGCGCGGCAGCCGCTTCCCTTGCGCTTCTGACACCCGACCCCTTCGTGGCCGGCACTGCTACAGCTTTCGCCGCCCTGACCGGCTCCGCTCGCGCAGCCGAAGTGGTCGAGGACTTCTTCCCGGCAACCGGTGCAACACTGACCGCAGACGCTTTTTTGGCAGAAGAAACTAACCTGGCTTCGGTGACCTTTCTGGTCGGCTCCTTGGAGCTCGTGCCTGTCGTTTTCCGTCCGCCCGTTGTTCCGTCCGCAGTCTTTGCCATCGCATCGCCTTTTCGCCTTTGCTAGGAAAACCCTTGAAAAACAATCCGCTGGAAACCTTTTATTATAGCACCGAGGGTCTCCGCGCTCCGCCTACAGCCCGAGCTGGCGCTTCATGTCAGCCCGCTTCCGATTGAGCTCCGACAGCTCCGCAAACTCCTCCGGCGTGTGCCGGGATTGCCGCGAAAGCTGCTCGAGACGATCGCAGTAAGCGTCGTACCGCATCTTCAGGATCGCCGCCTTCAGCTCCTCTCCGACGATCCGCTCCTGCTCGCGCCGCTCCTCGATGACGGTCGCATCTTCCGGGTCCTTCAGCAGCAAATCCCGGACGTTTTCATCATAGTCTAGAATTTTGCGAAAGATTTCCTCGAAAGTTGGGGCGTTCGCACCGTTTCGCAATAGGTCGGACAACAACTGAAACTCCGCCGAATCGCCCAGCGCACGTGCGTGCGTCGTCACTTCCTCGAACAGTTCACCGTGCCGCGTAACCGCGAGCAGCGCCTGTTCAGCCTCTTCGTCCAGCACGCCGACGGTGCGCGGATACATCACCAGATTGCGCAGCGTTTTTTCCTCGATCCCCGTCACACTGCGCCGGTCTTTGCGGGCCGGTGCGGCACGGGCCGCCGCCGCGATCCGGGAATCGACCTCGCACAGCGCGGCGACTTCGTCGAACGGCACATCGAGCCGGTCGGCGAACATATGCATGATCTGCGCGCGCAGGGCATTGGCCGGCAGCGCCTGCAGCAGCGGTTTGGCGTCGAACAGCGCGCGGGCACGGCCTTCCGGCTGATCCAGCTCCTTGCCGGTCAACACTTCGTTCAGCATGAACTGCGACAGCGGCATGGCCCGCTCGACCTGCTCGGCAAAGGCCTCGGTGCCGTATTCACGCACATAGCTGTCCGGATCGTGCTCGGACGGCAAAAACAGGAACCGGATGGTCCGGTTGTCCGCCGCGTGCGGCAGACACGCATCCAGCGCGCGGCGAGCGGCGCGCCGGCCGGCCGAATCGCCGTCGAAACTGAAGATGACCGTGTCGGTCTGGCGCATCAGTTTCTGCACATGAATCGGCGTGCAGGCCGTGCCGAGCGTGGCGACCGCGTTCTGGAACCCTAATTGGGCCAGCGCAACCACGTCCATGTAACCTTCCACGACCAGCACGTAGTGTTGTTCCCGGATCGCCAGACGCGCCTCGAACAGCCCATACAGCTCGCTGCCCTTGTTAAATAATGGCGTTTCGGGCGAATTCAAATATTTGGGCTCGCCGCTGTCCAGCACGCGGCCGCCGAAGCCGATCACCTGCCCCTTCACATTGCGAATCGGGAACATGATCCGCTCGCGAAAGCGGTCGTACCGGCGGTTCTGGCCCTGAGCGTCGGACTTTTCGCTGACGATCACCAAACCCGATTCGACCAGCGCATCGTCGCGATAGTTCGGAAAGGCCGGTTCGAGGTTCTGCCAGCCGTCCGGGGCGTAGCCGAGTCCGAAACGGGCCGCGATCTCACCGGTCAAGCCGCGCTTCTTCAGATACTGGATCGCGGCCGGCGCGCCGCGCAGTTGCTTGCGATAGAAGTCGCAGGCGGTCTGCATGACATCGGACAGCGCCGTGGTAACCGCTTTGGATGCTGCCGGCGCATAGCCGCCGCCGGACCCGCCGCCATAGCCGGGCGACGGCTCGTTCGGCACGGTCAACCCGACGGACTGCGCCAACTCATTGACCGCCTCGGGAAACGAGGACCCGACGTGTTCCATCAGGAAACCAATGGCCGTACCGTGCGCGCCGCAGCCGAAGCAGTGATAGAACTGCTTAGTCGGACTAACCGTAAACGATGGGCTTTTCTCGTTGTGGAACGGGCACAGCCCCATGAAGTTCGCGCCGCCCTTTTTTAACTGCACATACCGGCCGACCACGTCGACGATATCGACGCGGTTGAGCAGGTCCTGCAGGAATGACGGAGGAATCACAGTAAATGACGCTGCCTTAAAAAACTCAACGCCGTGCATGCTGTCGAAAAACAGCTTGCACGACGCGACAAATACGGAAATTTACTTCGCGAGCGCGGCTTTGACTTGCGCCGAAACAGCGGTCATGTCGGCGCGGCCGGCCAGCTTCGGCTTGAGGACGCCCATCACCTTGCCCATGTCTTGCGGTCCGGCTGCGCCGGTTTGCGCCACCGCTGCCTGGACTTCGGCAACGATCTCCGCCTCGGACATCTGCTCCGGCATATAAGCAGACAAGATCGCCAGTTCGGCCTTTTCCTTGTCCGCCAGATCGGTGCGGCCGGCGGCTTCGAACTGGCTGATCGAGTCCTTGCGCTGTTTGATCATCTTGTCGATGACAGCGGTGATCGCGGTGTCGTCGAGCGTGATGCGCTCGTCGACTTCGCGCTGCTTGATCGCGGCGAGCAGCAGGCGGACCGTGCCGAGGCGCTCGGTCTCACGTGCCCGCATGGCGGCCTTCATATCGTCGTTGATCCGGTCCTTGAGACTCATCACTCACCTGAATACGTTGAAATTGGAAAAACCGGCCAGACTAACCACTCAACACGCGCATCAACACGAATACCCGCTTGGGACTGCTTCCTCAAGCGGGTTGGCACACTGTGCGTGGTGGTAGCGACCCTGCCGGCTGGCCCGAAGGGCCGTGTTTTCCGTGATGGCGCCTGTCGCGCCCTCACCGGTTGGATGTCGCCGCTCCGTCAGACGGGAACCGCGGCAACGCCAGAATCAGTAGAACTTCTTTGGCAGCATCTGGCTACGCAGACGCTTGAAATGACGCTTCACCGCGGACGCCTTCTTACGCTTGCGCTCAGCCGTAGGCTTTTCGTAAAACTCGCGAGCGCGAAGTTCCGTCAACAAGCCGCTTTTCTCCATGGTGCGCTTGAACCGGCGCATGGCAACTTCAAACGGCTCGTTGTCTTTTACGCGGATGGTCGTCATTTTTCAATAACGGAACTTTGTCAAGGTTCAGGAGTATAGCAGAGCTTTCTCACAAAGCCAGAGCGCCGTCAAGCCCCTCTGGCATACTCCGCGGCCGCCTCGCCGGCCGCCACACCCGACGCCCACGCCCACTGAAAATTGTAGCCGCCCAGCCAGCCGGTTACGTCGACGGCTTCGCCGATGAAGTACAAGCCCGGCGCACGCGCGCTCATCATCGTCGATGACGAAAGGTCGCGCGTGTCGATGCCGCCGCGCGTCACTTCGGCTTTGCGATAACCTTCCGTGCCGTTGGGCGTGAGCGTCCAGCGCGACAGCGCCTCGCCGACGCGACGCAGGGTTTTGTCCGGCAGATCGGCCACGCGCGCTTCGGCGGGAATCTGATGGGTTTCCAGCCAGACATGGGCGAGCCGCTGCGGGACCCATTCCGACAACAGATTGGCGATCTGCCGCTTCGTGCCGGTCTTCGCTTCCAGCAAGGCGGTCGCAGCGTCCTGCTCCGGCAGCAAGTTGATGTGAATCGGCTCGCCGGGCTGCCAGTAGCTCGATATCTGCAGCACACCCGGGCCGGAAAGACCGCGGTGAGTGAGCAGCAGGTCTTCGTTGAATTCGGCGCCGGTCTTCTTGTTGCCGGTCGCGAGTTGCACTTGCAGCGAGACGCCGGAAAGCGCCGCGAACGGCTCCCAGTCGGCAGCGGCGAAGGTCAGCGGGACCAGCGCGGGGCGCGTGTCGATCAGCTTGTGACCGAACTGCTTGGCAAGGCGATAGGCGAAATCCGTGGCGCCGATCTTGGGAATCGACAGCCCGCCGGTCGCGATCACAAGCGCGCGCGCCGTAATCGGCCCCGAGTGCGTATCCAGCGTGAAGCGCCCTTCCGGATCCTGCCGCACCTGCTCGACCGACAAAGGCGTGCGCCATGCCACGCGGCCCGCGTCGCACTCGCTCTTCAGCACATTGATGACCGCGTCGCTCGACTGATCGCAGAAAAGCTGGCCTTTGTGCTTCTCGTGCCACGTCACATGGTGGCGCTTGAGAAGCGCCATGAAGTCGCGCGGTGTATAGCGCGCGAGTGCCGAGCGGCAAAAATGCGGATTGGCCGACAAATAATTGGCCGGGCCGGCATACAGATTCGTGAAGTTGCAACGGCCGCCACCGGAGATGCGGATCTTCTCCGCGAGACGCTGCGAGTGGTCGATCAGCACCACGCGGCGGCCGAGTTGCCCGGCCACCGCCGCGCACATCATGCCGGCCGCACCGGCGCCGATCACTGCGATATCGAAGGATTCCATGGGGCCGCATTGTACCCGCGCGTCGGCGGCGCCTTGCCCGCACTGCTATACTTTGAGGCTTGCCTCCTCACTTTCGGGCGCCGGAGTTTTGCCACTTCTGCGTCCGCTCAAGCCCACCATCATGCTCGTTCTCGGCATCGAAAGCTCCTGCGACGAAACCGGTCTCGCGCTCTACGACACGGAGCGCGGCCTGCTCGCGCACGCGCTGCATTCGCAAATTGCGATGCATCGGGAGTACGGCGGCGTGGTGCCGGAACTGGCGTCGCGCGACCACATCCGGCGTGCGCTGCCGCTGCTTGAGGAGGTGATGGAACGCGCGGGCGCGGCCCGCAGCGACATCGACGCAATCGCCTACACGCAAGGCCCCGGTCTCGCGGGCGCGCTGCTCGTTGGCGCGAGCGTCGCCAATTCGCTGGCCATGGCGTGGGACAAGCCGACCATCGGCATTCATCATCTGGAAGGGCATTTGCTGTCGCCGCTGCTGGTGGATGAGCCGCCGCCCTTCCCGTTCGTCGCGCTGCTGGTTTCGGGCGGTCATACGCAGTTGATGCGCGTGACCGACGTGGGTGTCTACGAGACGCTCGGCGAAACGCTAGACGACGCCGCCGGCGAAGCCTTCGACAAAACCGCCAAGCTGCTCGGCCTTGGTTATCCGGGCGGCCCGGAAATCTCGCGCATGGCTGAATTCGGCACGCCCGGCGCGGTGGTCCTGCCGCGTCCCATGCTGCATTCCGGCGACCTGGATTTCAGTTTCAGCGGCTTGAAAACCGCTGTTCTCACGCACGCCAAGAAGCTCGGCGGCGCGAATATTTGCGAGCAGGCGAAAGCCGATCTGGCGCGCGGTTTCGTCGACGCGGCAGTCGACGTGCTAGCGGCGAAGTCGCTGGCCGCGCTGAAGAAGACGAAGCTCAACCGGTTAGTCGTTGCAGGCGGTGTCGGCGCGAACCGGCAGTTGCGCGAAGCGCTGTCCGCTGCCGCGAAGAAGCGCAATTTCTACGTGCACTATCCGGACCTGTCGCTGTGCACGGACAACGGCGCGATGATCGCGCTGGCGGGCGCCTTGCGACTGCAGCGCTGGCCCGATCAGTCGGGCAAGGACTACGCGTTCACGGTGAAGCCGCGCTGGGATCTGACGTCCCTCGCACGCTAAGCCCGTAATGTTCTAGTCGTAAAAAAGCCGCTCTCAAACGAAGCGGCTTTTTTCATGCATCGGCAAACGCGCGTATCAAGCAACGCGCTTATCCCGTTCGATCACCGCGTACGCGCTGTGATTGTGAATCGACTCGAAGTTCTCGGCTTCCAGCACATAGGCGACGATCCGCTCGTCCGCGTTCAGACGCTGCGCGACATCGCGCACGAGGTCTTCGACGAACTTAGGATTTTCATAAGCGCGCTCGGTCACGAACTTCTCGTCCGGGCGCTTGAGCAAGCCCCACAGTTCGCATGAGGCTTCTTCTTCGGCGATACGGATCAGTTCTTCCACGGCCACATCGCCCGCCAGTTCGGCGTTGATCGTGACGTGCGAGCGCTGGTTATGCGCGCCGTACTGCGAGATCTTCTTGGAACACGGGCACAGGCTCGTCACCGGCACCAGCACCTGCAGGAACAGGCGCGTCGCACCGTTGCGCGTCTCACCCGTCAGCGTGACTTCGTAGTCGAGCAGGCTTTGCACGCCCGATACCGGCGCGGTCTTGTTCACGAAGTACGGGAACGACACCTCGATGCGGCCAGCCTCGGCCTCGAGCTTTTCGAGCATGGCGGCGAGCATGGTGCGGAACGTGGCTGGCTCCAGCGGCGCCTTGTTCTCTTCGAGCAACGCGACGAAACGCGACATGTGCGTGCCCTTCTGGTCAGCCGGCAGATGCACGTCGAGATTCCACGTGCCGACCGTCGGTTGCACCTCGCCGCCTTGCGTGCGCACCGTCAGCGGATGGCGCACGGCCTTCACGCCGACCCGTTGAATCGGGATCTGACGGGTGTCGGGCGTGCTTTGCACGTCGGGCATCACAAAGGCGGGATTCATCTGATTCATTTTCTTGTCCTTTCAGGAAACGCCGAACCGCCCCGAGTCTTCGCCCCGAAAGAAGTCCCCGTTGGGGACTCCCCTCGCGAGGGCCGGCGCGAAGCGACAGGTTCGGCGGCTTCCAGCGGCCGCGCGGATCAAGGCGCGCAACGGCGAACGCCGGCCCCTGCCGGCGTTGGATGATGGGCCCGAAGGCCCACCGATTCAAGTTGGAGATTGCTTATGGCCGCCATGGCGCGGCGGCCGCACCGCGAGCGACGACGCTTTACGCGACGCGCTTCACCGACGACTGGCCGCCGACCGCGCCGCTCGACAGGAAGCGCTCGCGGATCGACCTGGTGATACCCGCGGCGTCGAGACCACACGCGGCGAGCAGCTTGGCCGGGTCCCCATGATCGATGAACCGATCGGGAAGGCCCAATTGTAGTACGGGTCGCATAACCCCACTTTCAAGCAGGGCTTCGACGCAAGCCGAACCCGCGCCACCCATCACGCAGCCTTCTTCGACGGTCACGATAGCGTCGTGCGTTTCGGCCAGCTGACGGACCAGCGCGGCGTCCAGCGGCTTCACGAAGCGCATGTTCGCGACGGTGGCGTCCAGTTGCTCGGCGGCTGCCAGCGACGGCGCCACCATCGTGCCGAACGCCAGAATCGCAATGCGTTTGCCGGCCGGCTGCGACGTTTCGCGACGAATCTCGCCCTTGCCGAGCGGCAGCGCCGCCATCTGCTTGACAGTGGCGACGCCCGTGCCGGCGCCGCGCGGATAGCGCACCGCCGTCGGGTTCGGCTGCTGCAACGCCGTGTACAGCATCTGGCGGCATTCGTTTTCGTCCGACGCGGCCATCACCGTCATGTTCGGGATGCAGCGCAGGAACGCCAGGTCGTAAGCGCCCGCGTGCGTGGCGCCGTCCGCCCCGACCAGACCCGCGCGGTCGATGGCGAACACCACCGGCAGGTTCTGCAGCGCGACGTCGTGAATCAGTTGGTCGTAAGCGCGTTGCAGGAAGGTCGAGTAGATCGCGACCACCGGCTTCATGCCTTCCGCGGCCAGACCGCCGGCGAACGTCACCGCGTGTTGCTCGGCGATGCCGACGTCGAAGTAACGATCCGGGAAGCGCTTCTCGAACTCCACCATGCCCGAGCCTTCGCGCATGGCCGGCGTGATGCCGACTACACGTGCGTCCAGCTCGGCCGCGTCGCACAGCCATTCGCCGAACACCTGCGTGTAGGTCTTCTTCGACGGCGTGGTGGCCGGCTTGATGCCTTCAGCCGGATTGAACTTGCCCGGCCCGTGATACAACACCGGATCGGCTTCGGCGAGCTTGTAGCCTTGGCCTTTCTTCGTCACGACGTGCAGGAATTGCGGACCGCGCAATTCCTTGATGTTCTGCAGCGTCGGGATCAGCGAATCGAGGTCGTGTCCGTCGATCGGGCCGATGTAGTTGAAGCCGAACTCTTCAAACAGCGTGGCCGGCACGATCATGCCCTTGGCGTGCTCTTCGAGCTTGCGGGCGAGATCGAGCATGGGCGGCGCGACGCGCAGCACGCGTTCGACACCGGCACGCGCGGCGGCGTAGAAGCGGCCCGACATCAGGCGCGCCAGATGGCGATTCAGCGCGCCGACCGGCGGCGAAATCGACATGTCGTTGTCGTTCAGGATGACCAGCAGGGGCACGTCGTCTTCGACGCCGGCGTTGTTCATCGCCTCGAACGCCATGCCGGCGGTCATTGCGCCGTCGCCGATCACAGCGATGCCCGTGCGGTTGTCGCCTTGCAGCTTGCTCGCGATCGCCATGCCGAGCGCGGCGGAGATCGACGTGCTGGAGTGCGCGGTGCCAAAGGTGTCGTATTCAGACTCGTCACGCTTCGGGAAGCCCGAGATGCCGCCCAGTTGACGCAGCGTGTGCATCTGGTCGCGGCGGCCCGTCAGAATCTTGTGCGGATAGGTTTGATGGCCGACGTCCCAGACGATCCGGTCGCGCGGCGTATCGAACACGTAGTGCAGAGCAATGGTCAACTCGACCGTGCCGAGGTTGGACGAAAGATGGCCGCCCGTCTGCGATACGCTGTCGAGCACGAAGGCACGCAACTCGTCGGCAAGCGGTTGCAGTTGGCGGCGATCGAGGCGGCGCAAGGCTGCCGGGTCGTCAATGGTTTTCAGCAAGTCGTACATCGTCGTTCCATTGTAGGAAAACTTACGCGCCCGCACTTCATACATGCGCCTCATAACGGAGACGCGCGGCGGCGGGCTTTCGCGTTCAGCTAACCCGGTTCACCACCAGGTCGGCCAATTCGGCAAGACGCTGCGCGCGTGCGCCGAACGGCGCCATCGCGGCGTGAGCGTCGCTGCGCAACTGCGCCGCGAGCGCGCGCGATGCGTCGAGCCCAATAATCGACACGTAGGTCGGCTTGCCGTCCTTCGCGTCTTTACCTGCCGTTTTGCCGAGCGTCGCGGAATCGGTCGTGACGTCGAGAATATCGTCCACGACCTGAAACGCGAGGCCGACAGCGGCCGAATACGCATCCAGCGAACGCATGGCGTCCGCGTCCGGCGTTTCGCCCGCCAGTGCGCCCATGCGCACCGCGGCGCGCAGCAACGCGCCGGTTTTCATGCGATGCATGGTTTCGAGTTGCGTGCGCGTCAGCGTGTGGCCGACGCTCGCCAGGTCGATGGCCTGCCCGCCGCACATGCCGATCGAACCGCTCGCCAGCGCCAGTTCGCGCACCAGCGCGGCCTGCTGCGCCGGGGCGAGAACGTCCGACGTCAGCGAAACGAACGCTTGGGATTGCAACGCGTCGCCGACCAGCAATGCCGTTGCTTCGTCATATTTGACGTGTACGGTAGGCTTGCCGCGACGCAGCGCGTCGTCGTCCATGCACGGCATGTCGTCGTGGACGAGCGAGTACACGTGGATCATTTCCAGCGCCGCCGCCGCAGCGTCGAGGCACTCGGCGCGCGCGCCGGTCAGTTCGCCGGCCGCGTGGCACAGCAGCGGGCGAACCCGCTTGCCGCCGCCCAGCACGGCGTAGCGCATGGCTTCATGCAGCGTGGCGGGCGCGGTTGCCTCGGTGGGCAGGTAATGTTCTAGCGCCGTTTCGACGCGCTCCAGTACCGAGCGCATCCATTGTTCGAATGTCATAGGTCGTCCCCGCTTTCAGTAGCGGCTGTGCCTGCGGTATTCATGGGCAGCGGCTTGAGCGTCTCGCCGTCGAGCACGCGCACCTGCTGCTCGACCTTTTCGAGCTGCTGCTGGCAAAACGCCACGAGGGCGGCGCCGCGCCGGTAGGCGGTGAGCGACTCCTCGAGGCTGAGGTTGCCGCTTTCCATGCGTGCAACCAGCCCTTCCAACTCTGACTGGGCGGCCTCGTAATTCTCGGGCAGCGGCGTGGTGTCGACGCCTTCGGCTGGCGTGGCAGCAGTATCTTTCGACGCGGTCTTCGCCATGAATAGTCGCAAAATTAAAACAAGTCGGACATTCTACGGCAAAAGCGATATTTCCGAGCCGCCGCCGCCCTACGCCTCGCCTTCCCTCTGAGCGCCGTCCCAGCAGTCTCGCAGAAAAAAAACGATCGGTCTGCGGCGAAAACGTCGAACTTTCCTGAGAATTTTGACCCAAATCAGGCACTTAACGGCCCCAAAGAAGGGGAAACAGGTATAATTGCGGGCTCCCTAAATCGAAACCTTCGATGGTTGGGTTGTTCACTGCTTTCACGTCTTCACGGGAGTGGGAATGTCCAATCTGAGCAATGCATTGCAGTTGCGGTCTGTCCACAGCCAGCTGCCAGTCACGGCTTACTTTGACGAAGCGCTTTTAACGCGCGAAATCGAAACCCTTTTCAAGAAAGGTCCTCGTTACATCGGCCACGATCTCATGGTGCCCGAAGCGGGGAATTATTTTGCTTTGCCCAGCGAGAGCGAAGGGCGTGTGCTCGTCCGTAACCAGCAGTCGCAAGTCGAACTGCTGTCGAACGTGTGCCGCCACCGGCAAGCCATCATGCTCAACGGCCGCGGCCAGACGGAGAACATCGTCTGCCCCCTGCATCGCTGGACGTACGATCTGCACGGCGAACTCCTCGGTGCACCCCATTTCGCTGACAACCCCTGCCTGAATCTCGGCGCCACGTCGTTGCAGAACTGGCAAGGTCTGCTGTTCGAAGCGCAGGGACGTGACGTCGCGCGCGATCTGGCGCGGCTCGGCACGAAGGACCACTTCGATTTTTCGGGCTTCATGTTCGATCACGTCGAAGTGCACGAGTGCAACTACAACTGGAAGACCTTTATCGAGGTCTATCTGGAGGATTACCACGTCGCGCCGTTCCATCCGGGCCTCGGCAGTTTCGTCAATTGCGACGATCTGACGTGGGAGTTCGGCGAGTGGTACAGCGTGCAGACGGTCGGCGTGCACAAGGATCTGGAGCAGCCGGGCAGCCCCACGTACCGCAAGTGGCACGACGAGGTGCTGCGCTTCCGTGGAGGGAACCCGCCCGAATTCGGCGCGATCTGGATGGTCTACTACCCGGGCATCATGATCGAGTGGTATCCGCACGTGTTGGTGGTCTCATGGCTGATTCCGCGCGGCCCGCAGAAAACTACGAACGTGGTGGAGTTCTATTACCCTGAGGAAATCGCACTGTTCGAGCGCGAGTTCGTCGAAGCCGAGCGCGCCGCCTACATGGAAACGGCCCGCGAAGACGACGAGATCGCCGAACGCATGGACGCCGGCCGCCGCGCGCTGATGAATCGCGGCGAATCGCAGGTCGGCCCGTATCAGAGCCCGATGGAAGACGGTATGCAGCACTTCCACGAATTCTTGCGGCGTGAACTCGGTACGATCTGATCGGCTGAGTCAGCACCAGATTCTTCTGGCTGCAATAACGCATGGAAAGACGGGCTTCGGTCCGTCTTTTTTTGTTTAGACTAACGACATAAGCCGGCCATCCGCTGGTGGCAGAAAGTCGCCGCCAGCGGAGCCGCCATTGCCCGCATCGAGCTTTGCATGGGACGCGAGTAAACGCTAAAGCGATAGATCGGGTCCACAGGAGACGTCATGCCGCACACTCACTACACCACTCTGATTTCCGCCACCAATCTCGCGGAACGGCTTGCCGCCGCGCCGGGCAGCGTGTTCGTCATCGATTGCCGGTTCGATCTGGCCGATACGGAAGCGGGCGAAAAAGCCTATCTGGCCGGGCATCTGCCGGGCGCGCATTACCTGCATCTGGATCGCGACCTGTCGGGGCCGAAGAACGGTCACAATGGCCGCCATCCGTTGCCGGATCGCGCGCGGCTGGTGGAGACGCTGGAATCGCGCGGCCTGAAGCAGGGCCAGCAGGTCGTCGCGTATGACGCGCAAGGCGGCATGTACGCCGCCCGTGCGTGGTGGCTGCTGCGCTGGCTCGGTCACGACGCTGTCGCGCTGCTCGACGGCGGCCTCCAGGCATGGGAAATCGGCGGTTATCCGCTGACGCAGGACGCACCGGCTCAGAACACGGGCGACTTCAAAGCAGGCGCTCCGCTGTCCGTTACGGTCGATGCGCAAACGGTCGAACGCAATCTGGGTTCGAAGGAACGCGTGGTGGTCGACGCGCGCGCGGCCGACCGTTATCGCGGCGAGAACGAGACGCTGGACCGTGTCGGCGGCCACATTCCGGGCGCGCTCAATCGCTTCTTTAAAGACAACCTCACCGCCGACGGCCGCTTCAAGCCGGCTCACACGTTGCGCGAGGAATACCACGCGCTGCTCGCCGACACGCCGCCGGAGCACGTGGTCCTGCAATGCGGCTCGGGCGTGACGGCATGCGTGAATGCCCTGGCGATGGAAGTCGCCGGCCTGCACGGCGCGGCGTTGTACGCGGGCTCGTGGAGCGAGTGGAGTTCGGACCCGAAGCGGCCCATTGCGACAGGCGCAAATCCTTGAGCGCCGCAGCGAACACCACAGCACGCCATTAGCAAAAGGCCGTTGCCGCCCGAAAGCGGCAACGGCCTTTTTTATCGCAAGCGAGGAAGCGCGGGCCTGCTGGCCGCCTTAAATCGCAATCGCAGCCACCCCATGCTGTTTGAACCACGCCAGCGCACGGCGCCAGCCGTCTTCCGCGTCGGCCTTCCTGTAGCTCGGCCGGTAGTCCGCGAAAAACGCGTGACCCGCATCGTTATACACAACGAACTGCGAACCGCGTCCCGCTTGCGGACCTTGCGCGATAGCCTGCTTCATCTGTTCGAGCGTCCCCTGCGGGATGCTCTGATCCTGCAATCCGTAAAGCCCCAGCACCGGCGCGCGAAGCTGCGCGACCTGATCCAGCGGATTCTCCGGCATCATCGCGTTTTTTGCGCCCGTTACCCGCCCATACCAGGCAACCCCGGCCTTTAGCCCCGGGTTATGTTCGGCGTACAACCACGCCATCCGCCCGCCCCAGCAGAACCCGTTCACCCCCAGCCGGTTCAGATCGCCGCCATGTTCGCCAGCCCAGGCAGCGGTCGCGTCGAGATCGCGCATCACCTGATCGTCCGGCACTTTGCTGACCAATTGCTCGTTCAGTTGCTGCATGCTCGTATAAACCGTCGGATCGCCCTGCCGTTCATACAGATTCGGCGCGATCGCGAGATAACCCTGTTTGGCGAAGCGCCGGCACACGTCGGCGATATGTTCGTGCACGCCGAAAATCTCGTGCACGACAATGATCACCGGCAGGTGCGTCTTGCCCTTCGGCTGCGCGCGATAGGCCGGCACCAGCGTGTCGCCGGAGCGCACCGCCACTTCGCCGGCTTCGAGGCCGTCGCTATCGGTATGAATGGTTTGCGCCGAGACCGGCAGCACGGCGGCGGCGAAGCCAGTGCCGAGCGCAGCCTTGATGAAGGTACGCCGGTTGAAGGGGACGTGCGGGACCAGGCTGTCGATGTCGGGTTGCAGCATGCGGCGCTCCTCGGTTGAACGTTGGAGGCAACAGGATACGCCTGACACGCATCCTGTTGCAGATGCAACGTTCCCGAGCAACGGCCGGGCGAATTAGCGCACGTCAGCGCGCCTCAGTGCAGCTTGACCCGCGGCAGCGTGGTACGGCGCAACCAGTGAGCAAACGTATCGAGCACCATTCGCGCGTAGCCATGCAGCGCGGCGATATGCAGCCGGTACAGCGACATGTACATGAAGCGGGCGAACAGCCCTTCGATCAGCATATTGCCGCCGATCACCCCACCCATCAGATTCCCGACCGCGCTGAAATGCCCAAGCGACACCAGCGACCCGAAGTCTCGATAGGTGAACTCCGGCAGCGGTTTGTTTTCGAGCCGTGCCGCCAGCGCCTTCATCAGGAAGCTCGCCTGCTGGTGCGCCGCCTGCGCGCGCGGCGGCACGTTGCGCTCGTTGCCCGGCCACGGACAAGCGGCACAATCGCCGAGCGCGAAGACGTTGTCGTCGGTTTCTGTTTGCAGCGTACGGCGCACGATGAGCTGCCCCAGCCGGTTGACCGGCAAGCCGTCGAGCTCGCTCAAAATCGCCGGCGCCTTGATGCCGGCCGCCCACACCGTCAAGTCGGCGCGCACGGTTTTGCCGCTCGCGGTGCGGATCATGCCGGGCGCGACTTCGGCCACGGTCTCGCCGATCATCAACTTCACGCCGAGCTTGGTGAGCAGCTCGGCCGTGGCCGTCGAAACGCGCTCCTGCAAAGCCGGCAGAATGCGCGGCCCCGCTTCGATCAACACAATGCCAACATCATGCCGCGGATCGAGCTTGTGCAGACCGTAGGCGGATAGCACCTGCGCCGTGTTGCGCAATTCCGCCGACAGTTCCACGCCCGTCGCGCCGCCGCCGACAATCGCCACCTGAATGCGCGGCTCGCTGGGCGCGCCGGCGTCCGGCGCTGCTTCGACGGGTTCATGCACCTGATGCTCGGCGCGCATGCAGGCCGCGATCAGACGTTTGCGAAAACGCTCGGCCTGACTAACCGTGTCGAGTGCGAGGGAAAATTCAGGCGCGCCTTTCACACCGAAGAATGCGGTCGTGCTGCCGATCGCGACGATCAGCGTGTCGTATTCGAGCTCGCGTTCGGGCAGCAGCTCGGCGCCGTCATCGTCGAGCACGGTGCCGAGCGTGAGGCGCCTGTTCGCGCGGTCCAGCCCGGTCAGGTCGCCCTGCTGAAATTCGAAGCCGTGCCAACGCGCTTGCGCCGCATACTCCAGCTCCTGCGTGAACGGGTCCATGCTGCCCGCCGCCACTTCATGCAGGAGCGGCTTCCAGATATGTGTGGGGTTGCGGTCGACGAGCGTGACCTGCGCCTGCACACCACCTTTGTTCTTATGGGGTGCATAGCGATCGCCCAAACGCGTCGCCAGCTCCAATCCCCCCGCGCCTCCGCCAACGACGATAAAACGATGCATGGAACTCTCCGTATTTGCCGATGGGTTATGCGTCGTGCGGCGCACACGAGAATCACATGGGCGCCGTCTTTCAGCGATTGTCCGCGAGCAGCACGGGTTGTCACAAGCCATCAATACGCATGTGTGACATGCGCACGACGATATCGCGTCCCGTCACACGCACGTCAATGCGCTTCTTCCCAGTTCAGGCCGGCGCCCACTTCGGCGACCAGCGGCACTTTCAGGTCGGCGACACCGCACATCAACTCGGGCAGGCGCTTGCGAACATCGGACAATTCCGCGTCCGGTACTTCGAGAATCAATTCATCGTGCACCTGCATGATCATGCGCGTGCCGATGTTCGACGCTTCGAGCCAATTCTGCACCGCGATCATCGAGAGCTTGATCAGATCGGCGGCCGTGCCTTGCATGGGCGCGTTGATCGCGGCGCGCTCGGCCGCCTGACGGCGCGGACCATTGCCGCCGTTGATCTCCGGCAGCCACAGGCGGCGGCCGAACACCGTCTCGACATAACCCTTGGCCTTCGCGCTCACGCGCGTTTCGTCCATATACCGCGCCACGCCGGGATAACGCGCGAAATAGCGGTCGATATAAAGCTTGGCTGCGTCGCGCGTGATGCCGAGGTTCGCGGCGAGACCGAACGAACTCATGCCGTAGATCAGGCCAAAATTAATGACCTTGGCCACGCGACGCTGATCGTTCGACACTTCGAGCGGCGTCACGCTGAAAATCTCCGCGGCCGTGGCGCGGTGAATGTCTTCGCCCTGCGAGAACGCGCGCAGCAGCGATTCGTCGCCGGAAATGTGCGCCATGATGCGCAATTCGATCTGCGAATAATCCGCCGAGACCAGCTTGTGTCCGGGCGGTGCGATAAACGCTTCGCGAATACGGCGGCCTTCGCCGGTGCGCACGGGAATGTTCTGCAGGTTCGGATCGTTCGATGCGAGGCGCCCCGTGACCGCCACGGCCTGCGCATAGTTCGTATGCACGCGGCCCGTGGTGGCGTTGACCATGCGCGGCAGCTTGTCGGTGTAGGTGGACTTCAGCTTCGACAAGCCGCGGTGTTCGAGCAGAATCTTCGGCAGCGGATAGTCTTCGGCGAGCTTCTGCAGCACTTCTTCGTCCGTGGAAGGCGCACCGCTCGGCGTCTTCTTGACCACCGGCAACTCCAGCTTCTCGAAGAATATCTGCCCGATCTGCTTCGGCGAACCCAGGTTGAATTCGCCGCCGGCCAGCACATACGCTTCGCTTTCCAACTGGATCAGACGCGTGGCAATTTCGCTGCTTTGCTGGCGCAGTTTCTCCGCGTCGATCAGCACGCCAGTGCGCTCCATCTTGCGCAGCACACGCGAGGTCGGCAGTTCGATCGCGCGATACACGTACTCAAGGGTCTTCTCGGCAGTCACTTGCGGATACAGCGCCTGGTGCAGCCGCAAGGTGATGTCGGCGTCTTCCGCCGCGTATTCGGCGGCCTTGTCCAACGCGACTTCGTCAAAGCCGATCTGCCCGGCGCCCTTGCCCGCGACCTCTTCGTACTTGATCGTCTTCACGCCGAGATGGCGCAGCGCGAGGCTGTCCATATCATGCGTGCGATGCGATTCGACCACGTACGATTGCAGTAGCGTGTCGTGTTCGACACCGCGCATTTCAATGCCGTAGTTCGCCAGCACCTGCTCGTCGTACTTGAGATGCTGACCGACCTTCTTGTGCTCGGCGCTTTCGAGCCACCGCTTGAGCCTGGCGAGGACTTCGTCGCGCGGCAATTGCACGGGCGCGTCCGGGCCGCGATGCGCGAGCGGCACATACGCCGCGCGGCCGGCTTCGACCGACAACGACAGCCCCACGATCTGAGCAGTCATGGGATCGAGCGAGGTGGTTTCCGTATCGAACGAGGTCAACTCGGCCGCATTGATCTTCTCGAGCCACGCGTCGAATTGTTCCCACGTCTGCACGGTGTCGTAGTGCCGCTCGTGATCCACGGACAAAGCCGGCGGCACATCCGTTTCCGGGCCTTCCACGGCATCCGCGATTTCCACTTCGCGCAACCACGTCTTGAAGCCGTGGCGCGTGAACACCTCGCGCAGTTCCTCGCGCGATTCCGGCCGGCTTTGCAGGCTTTCCTCGATCGACACGATATGGTCGGTCATGTCGCAGTTGCGCTCCACGGTGACGAGTTTCCTCGCCATTGGCAGAAAATCGAGCGCTCTGCGCAGATTGTCTCCTACCGCACCTTTTATTTCGTCAGCATGTGCGACGATGCCATCTAGCGAATCGAATTGCGTCAGCCATTTGATCGCTGTTTTCGGCCCGCATTTCTCGACGCCGGGCACGTTGTCGACGGTATCGCCGATCAACGACAGGTAGTCGACAATGCGCTCCGGCGGCACGCCGAACTTGGCGAGCACGCCGGCGCGGTCGAGCGTTTCGTTAGTCATCGTATTGATGAGGGTGACATGATCCGACACAAGCTGCGCCAGATCCTTGTCACCCGTCGACACGATCACATTCATGCCACGCTTTTCCGCTTCCGTGCTGAGGGTGCCGATGACGTCGTCGGCCTCGACGCCGTCTATCATCAGCAAAGGCCAGCCGAGCGCGCGCACGGCCACATGAATCGGCTCGATCTGGCGCGACAGGTCGTCCGGCATCGACGGACGGTTCGCCTTATAGTCGGGATACCAGTCGTCGCGAAACGTTTTGCCCTTGGCGTCGAACACGCACGCGCTATACTCTGCTGTGACTTCCTTGCGCATGCGCCGCAGCATGTTGATCATCCCGTAGAGCGCTCCCGTCGGATTACCGTCGGGGCTGCGCAGATCCGGCATCGCATGGTAGGCCCGGTACAGATAACTCGAACCGTCGACCAATAGCAGGGTCTTACCTTCAAGGCTTCGTTCTTCAGGCATTATGACTAAGAGAAAAGTGATTCCGAGTCTGCGATCACTCGCAGATCAAGAGCGCGCAACGGCCAAAAAGGCCCGCGCATCGTGGCAGATGTTCACGATTATGGCAGAGTTTATCGAGGCGACCGAGTACCTCTCGGAGATTCGTCCGGCTGTCAGCATCTATGGTTCAGCGCGCCTGAAACCGAACTCACCCTACTACAAACTGGCCACGCAAATCGCGCGCAAGCTTTCGGATGCCGGCTTCGCCGTGATCTCGGGCGGCGGCCCGGGCATCATGGAAGCGGCCAACAAGGGCGCGCATGCGGGCAAGGCGCCTTCGGTCGGTCTGAACATCGAATTGCCGCACGAGCAGTCGGGCAATCAGTGGCAAGACATCTCGTTGCGCTTCCGCCATTTCTTCACGCGCAAAGTCACGTTCGTGAAGAACTCGGACGCGGTGATCGTCATGCCCGGCGGCTTCGGCACGCTGGACGAACTCGCCGAAGTGCTCACGCTGATCCAGACCAAGAAGTCGCGCCATGTGCCGATCATCCTGGTGGGTGCCGAGTTCTGGGAAGGCCTGCTCGCGTGGTTCAAGAACTCGCTCACACCCATGGGCCTGATCAATCCGACCGACATGGACCTCATGCAGGTCATCGACGATCCGGACCAGGTGCTCGAAGCGGTGCTGAAGTTCTATGAAGACCGCGAAGAAACCGAGCCGCAGCCGACCAAGTCGGACGAAGACCGGATGTTCTATCTGTGAGGCTGCGCGCTTCGCGCCATGGCGCGAAATGATGCACGCAGCGGTGTGGATATGCAGATCCTAACGGGCAGCCTCAAGGCTGCCCGTTTCCATTTGATCGAACTGATCGCCTTGCGCTTGCAGCCATTCGCAGAACTGGCTCACGAGCGGCGCCTCCGCGGCCTCGCGCCTCGCCACCCACCAGTAGCCGCGCGCATCGATACGCGGAGCCGCCAGCGGCATCACGAGCCGTCCCGAAGTTAGCTCATCCGCCAGCATAGGCACTGGGCCCAGCGCCACGCCGAGGCCGTCCACCGCAGCCTGCAAGGCCAGATAGAAGTGATCGAACGACTGTTTTTTGCGGCATTTCGCCGTCACGCCAGCCGCTGCTAACCAGTTGCGCCAGGCATCGGGCCGTGTGTCGGAGTGCAGCAGCACGTGCCGCGCGAGATCGTCGGCAACCTTGATCGGCGAGCGCTGCAGCAACGCGGGGCTGCACACCGGGATCTCGGTCTCGCCGAGAAAATGGCTGCTCACGCAATTGGGCCAATGCGCGGGACCACGCCGCACGGCAACGTCGAAAGCGTCCAGCGTCTCGACGGGTGCATTCGAGGTTGCCAGTCGCAACTCCACGTTCGGCACCTTGCGCTGGAACTGATGCAGCCGCGGCAGCAGCCATTTCATCGCGAAGGTAGGCAACGCATTTACGCGCAGCACATGGACGACACCGGTGTCGCGCAATTGATCCGTGGCGTGCGCGATGCTGTCGAATGCAGCCTGGACGGTGGACAGGTAGCGGCGTCCGTCGTCGGTCAAACGCACGCGTTTGCCGCGACGCTGAAACACCTGCACGCCGAGCCATGTTTCGAAAGCCGCGACTTGCCGGCTGATTGCACCGTGCGTCACATGCAATTCGTTCGCTGCCGCGGTGAAGCTCTCATGCCGCGCCGCAGCTTCGAATGCGCGCAACGCGGGAAACGGAGGAAGATTACGGGCCATGCTTGTGATTCTAGATCACAAAGCGGTGCTCAAAAATCGTTTTGCTTGAGGCCGGTTCGGCGCTAACCTCCTGAGCTTGAACTGGAAGCTAACCGATATGGACCACGATCTGACCTCGTCCGAGCCCGCGCTTGCGCCTACGCCCACCTTGCGGGAAATCTTCGGCGGCTTTCTCGGCCTCGGGCTGATCTCCTTTGGCGGCGCACTGCCGCTGGCGCGTCGGGCGCTGGTCGAGCAACGCCGCTGGCTCAGCGCCGACGAATTCGCCGACTTGCTGGGCCTCTGCCAGTTTTTGCCGGGCGGCAATGTGATCAACCTTTCGGTGGCAATGGGCATGCGCTTTCGCGGCGTGCCGGGCGCGCTGGCCGGTCTGCTTGGACTGATCGCGGGACCGTCGCTGGTGGTGATCGGCCTCGGCGTGCTGTACGAACACACGCAAAACGACCCGCACGTTCGTCATCTGTTTGCCGGTCTGGCGGCCGCCGCGGCTGGCCTGTTGATCTCGATGGCCCTGAAAATCGTGCTGCCGCTGCGGCGTAGCCCAATGGCCGCGCTCATCGCGGCACTCGGCTTCATTGCAATTGCGATCATGCGGCTGCCGCTTCTGCCCACCATGCTGGTGCTGACGCCGCTCAGCATCTACATCGCATCGAGAAGCGCACGATGAACGACACGCTCATTTCCCTCGCCGTTATTTTCAGTCAGCTTTCGCTGCTCGCGTTCGGCGGCGGCAATACGATTCTTCCGGAGATGCAGCGGCAGGTGGTGGATGTGCATCATTGGATGCCGGCCAGCGAATTCAGCGCGCTGTTCGCGCTCGCGCAGGCCGCGCCGGGGCCGAATCTGATGATCGTCACGCTGATCGGTTGGCATGTGGCCGGTTGGGCCGGCATGCTGGTAACGTCGGTGGCGAAGTTCGGGCCGTCGTCGCTGGTGACGATCCTCGCGATGCATGCGTGGGAGCGCTTCAAGGACCGCCCGTGGCGGCGCTATGCGCAGCTGGGACTGGTGCCGGTGACCGCCGGCATCATCGCGGCGAGCGCTGCGCTGATTGCCGAAGCGTCGAATCCAACCGCCATTGCCTGGGCGATTACGGCGTTCACCGCTGTCATGGCGATGACCACGCGCATCCATCCGCTGTGGCTTCTCGCAGCCGGCAGTCTGATCGGCTTAACCGGCTTCGGGCAGTTTTGACTTTGATCGGGCAAGAGCGAGCCGATGTGGCGCTCGCCCTTGCTCGCAAAAAACACGCTCACTGAAACGCGACTTCCGCAAAGCTGCGCAACTTGCGGCTATGCAAACGATGCAGGCCGTTCATCCGCAATAGCTCCATCGCCTTCACGCCGATCTGCAGATGCTGATCGACCTGTGCGCGATAGAACTGATCGGCCATGCCGGGCAGCTTCAATTCGCCATGCAAGGGCTTATCCGACACGCACAGCAAGGTGCCGTAAGGCACACGGAAACGGAAACCGTTCGCGGCAATCGTCGCGCTCTCCATATCGAGCGCAACCGCCCGGCTTTGCGAGAGCCGCTGCACCGGCTCGCGATGATCGCGCAACTCCCAGTTGCGGTTGTCCACACTCGCCACCGTGCCCGTGCGCATCACGCGCTTCAGTTCGACGCCGTCCAGCTGCGTGACCTGCGCGACCGCGCGCTCCAGCGCCACCTGCACTTCGGCGAGCGCCGGAATCGGCACCCACAGCGGCAAGTCGTCGTCGAGCACGTGGTCCTCGCGCACATAGCCGTGCGCCAGCACATAGTCGCCGAGACGCTGCGTGTTGCGCAGTCCCGCGCAGTGGCCGAGCATGATCCACGCATGCGGACGCAGCACGGCGATGTGATCGGTGATGGTCTTCGCGTTCGACGGTCCAACGCCGATGTTGATCATCGTGATGCCGCTGCCGTCGGCGCGCTTCAGGTGATACGCGGGCATCTGCGGTAGACGCGGCGGCGCCGTGCCTTCCTGTTCCTGCTCGCCGAGATTCGCGTTGTACGTGACCACGTCGCCCGGCTCGACAAACGACGTGTATTCGCTGCGATAGGCGCGCAGTTCTTCGTCGTCGGTATGGGCCATCATCGTGCGGCCGAGTTTGACGAACTCGTCGATATAGAACTGGTAGTTCGTGTACAGCACGTAGTTCTGGCAGTGAGTGGGCGAGGTCGCCGTGTAGTGCTTCAGCCGATGCAGCGAGAAATCGACCCGCGCCGCCGTGAACAGCGCAAGCGGATGCGGCTCGCCCGGCAGCGGTTCATACGTACCGTTGACGATGCGGTCGTCGAGCAGCGCCAGGTCCGGCGTGTCGAACACGTCGCGCATCAGGAACAGGCGCTCGCGATCCAGATCGCCTTCGAGGTGGATGCCCTCGGCGAAAGCGAAATGAATTGGAATCGGCTGGTCCGACACGCCGACTTCGATCTGCACGTGATGGTTTTTGGCCAGCAGGCGCAATTGCTCGCGATAGTAGTTGCCGAACAGATCGGGCCGCGTGACGGTCGTCTCGAACACGCCCGGACCCGCGACGAAACCATATGAACGGCGCGAGTCGATATGCGTGTTGACCTCGGTGCACACCCGCACGAACGGATAGCAGGCGCGTACCCGGCGTTCGAACAACTCGTTGCGGCGATAGCGCGCGAAGGCGTCGCGCAGAAACGAAGTGTTCGCTTCGTAGATCGCCGAGAGACGGGTGACGGCCTCGGTCGCGTCGTCGAAGGATTCGGTTGGGAAGCTGTTGGCGGGAGTCTGCACCGCGCGTTGATTGGTATCGTTGTTCATCTTCATTCGCCTCTAATGATGAGGCCACATTACCACGGAACCGTTGCTCGCCAAATCACCTGACGGTGTTGCAACACACGTTGCGGCAGCGCCCGCAAGTTTGCGCGCACGCCGCGCGAAAGCGGCGCAAAATAAGGCGGTCGCGCCCGAGGAGCAGGTGGGATTTGCTAGAATCGGGGCACCATATTGGAGAATCACCATGAAGCCGCTCCTTCCCGTCGCCGTTGCACTGGCCTTCGCCTTTGGCAACGCCGCGATGGCTGCCCAGCCTGTCGACGATACACCGGCTCCCGGCGTGCCTCAGTCCGCCAACGAACGGGCCGGTCTGCCCGACCTGGAGAAGATCAATCGTCCGGCTGCCGAGGTCAGTTCGAAGGTCGAAATCAACGTCCCGCGCACGCCGAGCTTCTACGAACGCAGCGCAAACGGCACCGAAATCACCGAGTATCGCGACAAAGGCAAGCCTGTCGAAATCAACGTGCATTCGAACCTCGGCACGCGCTATCAAATGAGCGCGCCGCTCGACACGTCGCCCTCCGTGCGCGACAACGGCCGCGCAAGCACGCGTTTGCCGTCGGTGCACCTGACCTATTGACGCATGCCGGGGCGGCGCCCCGGTGTGGGCCGCCGCCCGGATCCGCGCGCCGGCAAGACGCCGTCTCGAGCCTCAGACTGCCCGGTCGGCCACCTTGGCGGTCAGGCATTGAAAATACCGCCGCGCTTCACGGCGCCGCAAGAACGCTTTCCCGATACCGCATTTGCCGCACATCGCACTGGCCGAATCGCGCCAGCCCGACCAACCTGATCCGACGTTTCCCGCATGGCTGTCTTCACCGCTGTCACCGAACCCCAACTTGCAGAATGGATGAGCCATTACGATCTCGGCGACGTCGTCGAATTTCGCGGCATTTCCTCCGGTATTGAGAACAGCAACTTCTTCCTGACGACGACGCGCGGCGAATACGTCCTCACGATTTTCGAAAAGCTGACGGCCGAACAGCTGCCGTTCTATCTCGACCTCATGCGGCATCTGGCCGCGCACCGCGTACCGGTGCCGGACCCCATGCCGCGCGAAGACGGCGCGCTGTTCGGCACCTTGCATGGCAAGCCCGCGGCCATCGTGACCAAGCTCGAAGGCACGCCGGAACTGGCGCCGGGTGTCGAGCACTGCATCGAAGTCGGGCAAATGCTGGCGCGCATGCACCTGGCGGGACGCGACTACACGGGGTATCAGCCGAATCTGCGCAGCCTGCCGTGGTGGCAGGAAACCGTGCCGACCATCCTGCCGTTTCTGGAAGGCGAGCAACGCGATCTGCTGTCCTCCGAACTGGCGCATCAGGAAGCTTTCTTCGCCTCCGCCGACTACGCCGCGCTGCCCGAAGGCCCGTGCCACGCCGATCTGTTCCGCGACAACGCCATGTTCGCGCACGCCGCGCCGGAGACAGGCCACGAAGTGCGCCTCGGCGGATTCTTCGACTTCTATTTCGCCGGCTGCGACAAATGGCTGTTCGACGTGGCGGTGACGGTCAACGACTGGTGCGTCGACCTCGCCACCGGTAAGCTCGACGACGCGCGCACCGAAGCCATGCTGCGCGCCTACCAGACCGTGCGCCCCTTCACCGCCGAAGAAAACCGCCATTGGGGCGACATGCTGCGAGCGGGCGCGTACCGTTTCTGGGTCTCGCGCCTGTATGATTTTTATTTGCCGCGCGCGGCCGAATTGCTCAAACCGCACGACCCCGGCCATTTCGAGCGCATTCTGCGCGAACGCCTGACCGGCGTTGCACTTCCAGGCATTCATACCTCATGCAACTGATCGAAGTCCCCGCGAAAGCCGGCTATGTGTGGTTCCGGCAGGGTATCTGGCTGTTCCGCAAGAACCCGCTCGCGTTCCTGACGCTGTTCTTCACCTATCTGCTGGTGATGACGCTCGTGGCGCAGATTCCGGTGGTCGGCGGTGTGTTGCCGCTGGCCTTCATTCCGGGCGTCGCGGTCGGCTTCATGGCGGCGTGCCGCAACACGATCGCCGGCAAACCGGTGTTCCCTACCATTCTGGTGGACGGTTTTCACTCGTACGGCCCGGTGGTCGCCAAGCGGCTGCTGGTGCTCGGCGTGCTCTACGTCGTCGCGATGGCATTGGTGCTGGCCGCCTCAGCGCTCGCGGACGGCGGCATGCTGCTGAAGGTCATGCTCGGCGCCGCCACGATGGATCAGGACGCGATCGCCAACAGCAATATCCCGCTGGCGGTGATTACGGCTTTCGTGGTCTACATTCCAATGGCGATGATTTTCTGGTTCTCGCCCATTCTCGCCGCGTGGCATGACGTGCCGCCCGTCAAGGCGATGTTCTTCAGTCTCGTCAGTTGCTGGCGCAACCGCGGCGCGTTCATCGTGTTCGGCGCGCTGTGGTTCGCGGTGGCGATGACGGTGTCGCTCGGCTTGTCCGCGCTGATGCAGGCGCTCGGCGCGGGCGACTTCGCGTTCGCCATCCTGATGCCCGCCACGATGATCGTCACGACCATGCTTTACTGCTCGTTCTACGCGACCTATCGCGGCTGCTTCGGCGTGCAAACGCCCGAAGCACCGGACTTGCCGACCACGCCGGCGGCCTGATTCCGTTCTGACGCGGGCGCTGCTCCGGCGCCCGCGCCGCGCTCGCGGCGGCGCCTGCCCTCGCCGTTCCCTGCATCTTCAAACTGCACTCGTCAACCTGCGTCGATTTGCGGCACAATGGTTTGCGCGCAATCCATTTGCACGCTCTTTTTATACGAGATGCATCATGACCCAGCGCCCCGCTTTGCCCTTTACGCTCGACGAGCAACTCTGTTTCGCCCTCTACTCGACCTCACTTGCCATGACCAAGGCATACAAGCCGCTGTTGGACAAGCTGGGCCTCACGTATCCGCAATATCTCGCCATGCTGGTGCTGTGGGAGAGCGACGACGTCACGGTCAAGGACATGGCCGCGCGTCTGAACCTCGATTCGGCGACGGTCACGCCGCTGCTTAAACGCCTCGAAACTCAAGGACTGCTGGAGCGGGTACGCGGTGTCGAGGATGAGCGTCTCGTGTACATCCGGCTCACCAAAGCCGGCTCGGCACTCAAGCGCCAGGCGCGCGAAGTGCCCGCGGAAATCTTCTGCGCGACCCAGCAGACGCCCGAATTTCTGCTGCGTTTGCGCGACGACCTGACTCGCCTGCGCGCCACCCTCAACGATTACATGGACCACTAGCCGGTTCGCTGCAAAACGCGCGCTATCGCTGCGATGCGAAAATTCATTTGCACACAAATGATTTGTGTACTATCTTACTCACATGCCGCTGCGACAGCGCTCCGCCAGAACGGCGGGCTCAGCAAAGAGCGGCAAATTGGCAGATCCTGACAACCCAGACAAAGGAGCAGCACCATGAACATCCTCTACAAAGCAAGCGCAACGAGCACCGGTGGCCGCGACGGCCGTGCAGTGTCGTCGGACAATGCATTGGACGTGAAGCTGGCGGCACCGCGTGAATTGGGCGGCACGGGCGCAGCGGGCACGAATCCGGAACAGCTCTTTGCTGCAGGCTACTCGGCGTGTTTCCTGAGCGCCATGAAGTTCGTCGCCGGACAGAAGAAGCAGACCCTGCCGGCTGACACGCAAGTCACGGCGGAAGTCGGCATCGGCCCGAACGACAAGGGCGGCTTCGCACTCGACATCGACCTGCGCGTCTCGCTGCCGGGTCTGGACGCCGGCGCGGCGAAGGAACTGGTCGACGCGGCGCATCAGGTCTGCCCGTACTCGAACGCCACTCGCAACAACGTCGACGTCCGCTTGCAAATCGCCTGAGCGACGGATTCGATGCATCGTTAGAGAATCGCTCGAGCGGCGCGGAAAACTGCGCAGCTCGTCACGAACAGCGCCCGCACCCTGCACAATAGGGGCGGGCGCTGTGTCGTTCGCGGACGCGGCATGCAATGTGCAATGCAGGTCCACAGCGCAGCCGGCAAGAGCGCCGCCCTCCACATTGTTTTCACTATCCACGTTCCAGATGACACGCGTCCGACGCTTGAACGACTCTTTCGACACCGGGCTGGTGTGGTTTCGCCGCGACCTGCGCAGCACGGACAACGCCGCGCTCTACTACGCCCTCAAACATTGCCAGCGCGTGTGGTGCGTATTCGTGTTCGATACGACGATCCTGCAGCCGCTGATCGACGCCTGGCAGGCTCGTCATCCGGACACGCAGCCCCAGGATCGCCGCGTCGAGTCGATTCTCGCGGCGGTGGGTGAACTGGACGAAGCATTACGTGCCAACGGCGGCGGCCTGATCGTGCTGCACGGCGACCCTACGCACCTCGTGCCGAAGCTCGCCGACGAACTTCGCGTGGACGCGGTTTTCGCGAATCACGATTACGAACCGGTCGCGATTGCGCGCGACGAGACGGTCCGCGAGACGCTTACCGGAGCAAGACGCCAATGGCTGAGTTTCAAGGATCAGGTGATTTTCGAGCGCGACGAGGTACTCACTGGGCAGAACAAGCCGTTCACGGTGTTCACGCCCTACAAGAACGCGTGGCTCAAGCAGCTGACAGCTTTCGATCTGAAGCCGTATCCGGTGGAAACGTACGAGAAACATCTGGCGGCAGTGCCTTCAAAGCTCAATCGCCGTTTGCCGACGCTAGACCAGCTCGGCTTTGCGCCGAGCAACCTCGCTGAACTGGATCTGCCCACTGGCATGAGCGGCGCGCAGCGCCTGCTCGACGATTTCGCGACGCGCATCGACAGCTACAAGGACCGGCGCGATTTTCCCGCTGTCAAAGGCCCGAGCTATCTGTCGATGCATCTGCGCTTTGGCACGGTCTCGATCCGCACGCTCGCGCGCCTCGCCCACGAGATGTCGCTGCAACCCGACGGGGAAGGTTCGGCGACGTGGCTGTCGGAACTGATCTGGCGAGACTTCTACTTCATGATCCTGGCGCATCATCCGCGGCTCGCGAGCGGCGCGTCGTTCAAGGAAGAGTACGACCGGCTGCGCTGGGAGCAAGGCCCGGAAGCCGACGAGGCGTTCGCCGCATGGTGCGACGGCCGCACCGGCTACCCGCTCGTCGACGCGGCGATGCTGCAGCTGAACCGCACCGGCTATATGCACAACCGCCTGAGGATGGTGACAGCGAGTTTTCTGGTCAAGGATCTCGGCGTGGACTGGCGGCTTGGCGAGCGGTACTTCGCCGAACAGTTGAACGACTTCGATTTCTCGGCAAATAACGGCGGCTGGCAATGGGCGGCGTCGACAGGATGCGACGCACAGCCTTACTTCCGCATCTTCAATCCGATCACGCAGTCCGAAAAATTCGACGCCGAAGGACGCTTTATTAAGCGGTATCTGCCCCAGCTCGCGAAGCTGCCGTCGAAGTGGATTCATGCGCCGTGGCTGGCGGGCGGCGAAAAGCTCGCGGAGTTCGGCGTGACATTGGGCAAGGACTATCCGGCACCGATCGTCGACCATGCCGAGGCGCGGGCGCGCACGCTGGCGCGTTTCGGCAAGTGAGCACACGCTTACGTCGACGGCCTGAGCATAGCGATCGTTTTATGGCTGGTGCAGTTGCTGTTCAACGCAGCTTGGATGTGGCCATTCTTCGGCCTGCATCGACCGGACGTGGCGCTGACCGATATTCTGATGGTGCGGATATTGATTGTCGCGCTGACATTTGCATTCTGGCGACGAGACCGCTGGGCAGGCGGACTATTGATGCCTTACGTGGCTTGGGTGTGGCTTGGGTGGCGTTCGCCGCGGTGTTGAATCACGCGTTGTGGCAATTGAATCCGGCTGTCTGAGCGCTTGCAACGATTTGCGACAGCTTGGGCGCCTCACCCCCGAACACCGGCGTTGCATCCACGCCGATGCTTTAACTAACGCAGCTTAGTGCTGGGTCATCCACGACGGTTGGCGAACGTTCGCCTCACGGTCCAGCTTACGCATACGGAATTCCAGATCATACAGATCCGTTGCTTCAGCGAGGAAAGCGTCAGCGCGTTCTTTCGCGAGTTGATCGGGCGATTTGGTCAGAAACAGAAACAGGCGGCTAAGCAGGTACATGGTCAACCTCGACAATGAGTTTAGGCGTTAACGCCTAAGGGATAACCCTCATTATAGGGAAAACCCTAGGAACATGCCAGCACTCATTTCGAAGTGTTGCAACGAGATCACCGCGCCGCCGCCGAGGCCGCTGCGGCATCGGCTTCCGCGATACGGCCGACGCCCGTGCGGCGCTGGTGCTTGAAGAATTCCCACACCATCGCGCTTGCGTCGGGACCTTTGGCGGAATGAAACGGCACGGCGTCGTCGCCGCCGCTCCAGGCATGGGCAAGCCCTTGCACGCGGCACAGCCGGACCACACGCCGTCCGCCGCGAAGATAATCGCGCATGACCACGCCACCCTTGCGGTCTTCGCGGACTTCGCCGGATTTGCGCGCGCCGTTCTGGTCGACGATGCGGTTCAGGCGGAGAAACTGCACCGCCAGTTGGTCGGCATTGACCGGCGAGACCACATGGTCGGCGTCGCCGTGGATGATGATGGCCGGCATGCCGGGGTAACGCGCCACGTCGGCGGTTTCGTCGACCAGTTCGGCCGGCTCGCGACGCGCGCCCCGCCGCATGACGTCCATCGCCGTAATGCCGGAACGCGCCTCGCCAAAAGCAGGGCCGGAATGCAGCGCGACCGCCGCGAAATGCTCCGGATGATTGAGGGCGAGCAGCGCCGTCAGGCCGGCGCCAGCGGAGATTCCGGCGACATACACGCGCTCGCCGTCGAACCCGTGCTGGGCGACCAGCGCGTCCACCAGCGAGACCACCGCGCGTGCTTCGGCGCCGCCGGCGCTTTCGCCCGCGTCGTACCAATGCCAGCAGCGGTGCGAGTGCACGTGCTTCGACTGTTCCGGATAGACCACGGCAAAGCCGAAGCGGTCGGCCAGCACGTTCATCCGCGTGCCTTCGGCGAATTCTTCGATCGACTGCGTGCAGCCGTGCAACATCACCACTAGCGGCATGGCCTCGAGTGCGTGGCCCGTCGGGACATACAAGCCGTACTGAAGGTGATTGACGAGCCGGCCGGGCGCGGCAGGCGCCGAGTGGAACGAGCGCGTCCACGACCCGCTCGCCCATGCCGAGGCGCGCGGACGCACCCGCGATTCACGAGCCATGGCGCGCGGCGCCTCGCGTTTGGCGGGCGCGCGCACGACCGCGGCCGGCTTGATCGGGCGAACTTTGGTGGACGGCTTACTAGTGGCGGGTCGCGCCGGTCGCGTCGTGGTGCGCTTGGTAGTCTTGCGGGCGTGCTCAGTCTGGATCGCGAGCAGGCGCTTGAGACCGCGCAGCCAGATTTTCGATAGACTTTTTGCCATTGGCAGAAAAACCTCGCAAAAAGGGACAGGGTCCGTCCGGTGGAACGGTACTTTGTTGTGCAATGCACAATAACACCAATCCCCATGCAATGCTGGAACCTCGGAGTACTATCCGGGACCCCAATTTCCGCTCGGCGAACCTTGTGGCGAGGCCAGCGTCAAAGCTCGGCGAAGGCTCGTTCGCTGCCCGGCCGCCGCCCGCTTGTCGCATTGTTTGCCACTTGTCAGCCGAATGTTTGCCGCCTGTTCGCCAGCGAACTCCCTGCGACAGAAAAGTCTCACGCGCAGCGCAACCGCCCTGCAGCACCCGTCTATACTGGCGGTTGATTTTGCGGCACGGACTTTGCCGCGCCGGCCGCGTCGGCGATTTGCGCCGTTCGTGCGTTAACTCATCACCAATCCGATTCTACGCGGCCTTGGTCGCCCTTTTGCCATGCCCGATTTAGCTCCCCACCTTTGGTATTCGATCACCAGCCTCGGCAGCGCCGGCATGACGCTGCCGCTCGCGTTCGCCATCGCGTTATGGCTGGCGGTCGGCTACACGTGGCGCATGGCGGCCGGTTGGCTGCTGCTGCTCGGCGCGGCCATCGGCATCGTGACGGTGACGAAGCTGGCGTTTCTCGGCTGGGGTGTCGGCGTGCGCGAACTGGATTTCACCGGCGTAAGCGGTCACGCCATGCTGTCCACTGCCGTTTATCCGGTCGTTCTGTTCCTTATGCTCTTGCCGACTCGGCCGGTCATCCGGCTGGCCGGCGTGCTGCTCGGCCTTGCGGCGGGGATCGCGGTGGGTTTGTCGCGCGTGGTGCTGAGCGCCCACTCGCCATCTGAAGCCATTACCGGCTGTCTGACCGGTGCCGTAACGGCGCTGGTGTTCGTCCGACTCGCCTGGCATGCAGAGCCGGGCCGGCTGTCGGCGCTGCCCGTCGCCGTCAGCATGATGGTCCTCGCGGTGCTGGCGCACGGCGTGCACGTGCCGACGCAGCGCTGGGTCACGCACATCGCGCTGAAAGTGTCCGGTCATGACCGGCCGTTCATTCGCGCAAAGTGGAAGGCTGTGCGCGACGTCCGTCCCGCCATGGCGCCGCTGTCGCAAACGCTCAACACGCTGGCGCCGCCGCATTCGTCCGACATCTGAATCGTCTCCCGTTGTTTGACATACCGCTTCATGCGCGGGGCTGAATAATTGTCATAGGTCACCGTTATAACCTTGCATATATTACGATAGCGTTTTAACCCCGCCGATCCGGTTCACGCCGGACTTCCAAGTCTTCATGACACTCTCCCGCCGGCTTCTAAAGCAAGCGTTGTTCATCGCCAGCGCCGTCTCCGTCGCCATTAGCGCCAATGCGCGCGCCGACGAACTGGTGGTCTCAGCCGCCGCCAGCCTGACCAACGCCTTCAAGGCGGTCAGCGAAGTGTTCGAGCAGCAGCATCCGGGCACCAAGGTGCTGTTGAACTTCGGCGCCTCCGACGTGCTGATGCAACAGATCGTCAAGGGAGCGCCCGCCGACGTGTTCGCGTCCGCGGATCAAAAAGCCATGGACAAGGCCGCCGCCGAAAAAGTGATCGTGCCGGGCACGCGTAAGGACTTCGCCGCCAATTCACTGGTGCTGATCGTGCCGACCAACAGCCATTTCGCGCCGACCAGGCTCGACGATCTGACGTCGGCGAATGTGAAGCGCGTGGCGTACGGCGATCCGGAGTCCGTGCCGGTCGGCCGCTACACGCAGGGCGCGCTGCAGGCTGCCGGCGTGTGGGATGCCGTGAGCGCGAAGGCCGTGCTGGCGTCGAACGTCCGTCAAAGCCTCGACTACGTATCGCGCGGCGAAGTCGACGCCGGCTTCGTGTTCAGCACCGACGCTGCCGTCATGCCGGACAAGGTTAAGGTCGCGCTGAACGTGCCGACGCAAACGCCGATCACCTATCCGATCGCGCAAGTGGAAGGCAGCCGCCATGCCGCGGACGCGCAAGCGTTCATGAACTTCGTGCTGTCGCCCGGCGGTCAGGCCGTGCTCGCCAAGCACGGTTTCAAACCCGCGCACTAACTTCACCAGACGGCGCACGCTCATGCAACAGGCCTGGATTCCGCTCCTGCTGTCGTTGAAAGTGGCGGGCTGGGCCACCGCGCTCAATCTGATATTCGGTGTCGCCGCGGGCTTCGGTTTATCGCGCTGGCGCTCCGGCGCGCGCGACGTGATCGATTCGCTGCTGATGCTGCCGCTCGTCATGCCGCCCACCGTGCTCGGCTACTACCTGCTCGTCCTGCTCGGACGGCGCGGTGTGATCGGCGGCTGGCTCGAGCGTTTCGATATTCGGTTGGTGTTCACATGGCAGGGTGCGGTGATCGCGTCGACGGTCGTGGCGTTTCCGCTTGTGCTGAAATCGGCGCGCGCCGCGTTCGAGGCCGTCGATCCGCAACTCGAACGGGCCGCGCGCACGCTCGGCGTCAGCGAAGCGGCCGTGTTCTTTCGCGTGACGCTGCCGCTCGCCGCGCGCGGCATTCTCGCCGGCGGCCTGCTGGCGTTCGCGCGAGCGCTCGGCGAATTCGGCGCGACGCTGATGATCGCGGGCAATCTGCCGGGCCGCACGCAAACTTTGTCCGTGGCGGTTTACTCGGCCGTGCAAGCCGGCGACGACAGCACCGCGAATTTCCTCGTGCTCGTGACCTCGGTGACGTGCGTCGTGATCCTGTTGCTCGCGGGGCGCCTCGTTCCGCAGCACACACTGTTGAAGTCGGGTTGATATGCTGCTCGCCGTCGACATCCGCAAGACCTTCCAGACCGCCGAGCGCCGCTTCACGCTCGACGTCGCCTTCAAGGCCACCTCGCAACGCGTGGTACTGTTCGGACCATCGGGTGCGGGCAAGAGCCTGACGTTGCAGGCTATCGCCGGCCTGCTGCGTCCCGACGAAGGCTCGATCACGCTGCATGGCAACGCGCTGTTCGACAGCGCGCGCGGCGTCGATCTGAAACCGCAAGCGCGCAAGCTCGCCTATCTGTTTCAGGACTACGCGCTATTTCCGCATCTGAACGTGCGGCAGAACATCGGCTTCGGCTTGCAGCAGGGCTGGCTCAATCCGCGCAGGCGCATCACGCATCCGCAGATCGATTACTGGCTCGACGCGCTGGAATTGAAGAACGTGGCGGGTAATCATCCAGCGCAGCTTTCCGGTGGACAAAAGCAGCGCGTGGCGCTGGCGCGAGCGCTCGTCGCGCAACCTCAGGTGCTGTTGCTGGACGAACCGTTTTCGGCACTCGACAGCGCTTTGCGTCAGCGCATGCGCCGCGAGTTATCGGATCTGCAGGCGCGGCTCGATATTCCGATGGTGTTGATCACGCACGATCCCGACGATGTCGCCGCCTTCGGCGATCAGGTCGTGCAGGTCAGCGACGGCCGCGTGCGCGAGGATCATCCGTTCGCCGGCTATGCACGCAGCGAGCCTTGACGGGCAACAGCAAGCGCTTCCCGCGCTCAGTCCTTCACGCCAAGTATCACGCTCGACGCCTTGAACGCCGCAACAGCGCTGTGGCCTTCCACGAGGCCGAGCGTGTCGACGCTTTCATTGGTGACCACTGCGGTGATCACCGTCCCGCCCTCCAGCACCAGCGATACCTCGGCATTGACCGCGCCGCGCTTCACGCTCTGCACGGTGCCGCGCAGCTGATTGCGCGCCGAGAGTTTGAGCGGCGCGCCGCTCGCGTTGTCGACGAGCAGCACGACCCACGACGCCTTGATCAACGCGAACGCCGCCACGCCCTCGACAAGCCCCAGCGTCTCGGTGCTCTCATGCGTAATGACGGAAACGATCGCGTGGCCGCCGGGCAGCGCCAGCGTGATTTCATCGTTGACGGTGCCGCGCGTGATCGTCGACACCGTGCCATATAGTTGATTGCGCGCGCTCGTCTTCACGCCGATGCGGCCGATCAGATCCCAGTCCGTCGCGAATCCTTCGATGGCCGCGCCCGCGCGTTCGAGGAAGCGTTGATGCTCACGCTCCACCGCGCGAAACGTCTCGATCAGTTTGAGGGCGCGCGGCGTCAGCGTGGTGCCGCCACCGCCTTTGCCGCCGGTCAGACGCACGACGAGCGGCTCGCCCGCGAGATTGTTCATCGTATCGACGGCGTCCCACGCGCCTTTGTAGCTGATGCCGACAGCTTTCGCCGCGCTGGTGATCGAGCCGGTCTCGCCGATCGCCGCAAGCAGCGCGATCCGCGACGCGCCGCCGAGCGTCTGCGCGCCCGCCTGAAACCAGACGGAGCCGCCGAGTTCAAGCGTTTCGCGGGAAGGATCGGTGCGGTCGGATGTCATGGCAAAGAGCGGTCGATGACCGAGGAGAGGACGACGAATCATTATAGCGACGCGAGCCTGCGCCACCGGCCGCTAACCTGGCGGACCTCGAAAACGGATAGATGGGATACTTCGAGTTCGACGCTTCGAACACTAGGCCCTTTGCATTTTCGGCGCGGCTGGCCACGGCCGGCGCGCTGCAACTTCAACAAGGAGCAAGACAGTGAACATCGATTTATCGGGCAAGACGGCTATCGTCAGTGCATCCACGGCGGGCATCGGCCTTGCCATCGCCACCGGCATTGCCGCATCAGGCGCGCATACCATCATCAACGGACGCAAGCAGGAGGCGGTGGACCGCGCGATCGACACGATCCGCAAGAGCACGCCGCAAGCGAAATTGCAGGGCTTCGCGGGCGACCTCGGCACGCTGGAGGGTTGCGAGGCGTTGACGAAAGCCGTGCCGCAGGCGGATATCCTGGTGAATAACCTCGGTATCTTCGGACCCGGCGACATCTTCACCACCGAAGACGATGACTGGGAGCGCTACTTCCAGGTCAACGTGATGTCGGGCGTGCGGCTCACGCGCCACTACCTCAAAGGGATGATGGAGCGCAAATGGGGCCGCGTGGTGTTGATCTCGTCCGAGTCGGCGTTGAATATTCCGCCGGATATGCTCGCTTATGGTTTCTCGAAGACGGCGCAACTGAGCATCGCGCGCGGCATCGCCAAACAGGCGGCCGGCAGCGGCGTGACGGTGAATGCCGTCCTGCCCGGACCGACCTTGTCCGACGGCTTCCGTTCGATGGTCGAAGACACGGCCAAAGAGCAAGGCAAAACCGTCGAGCAGGTCGCCACGGAGTTCGTCCGCGAGCATCGAAGCAGTTCGATCATTCAGCGCGCGGCCACCACCGAGGAAGTGGCGAACATGGTCGTGTACGTCTGCTCGCCGCAGGCCTCGGCGACGACCGGCGCGGCGCTGCGCGTCGACGGCGGCGTGATCGATACGATTGCGTGACGTTGCTGCTTTTTTCAACGAACGGCGGGCGGCATGGCCGCCCGTTTTCACGTCACATGACGGCCGCAACCATCACAATGCGTACTGCGCAATCCCATTGCCGAACGACCAGTTCTCCTTCAACACTTCGACGAGGTTGATGAACACGTCCTCTCGTCGCAGTCCGGGCGATTCCGCCAGTTCGTCCGCCATCCGCTTGTACAGCGCCTTTTTCATCTCAAGGGTGCGGGTGTTGTTCAGCGTGATCTGAATAATCACGAGATCGTCGCTCCGCTCGACGTTTAGATACTGGTTGTCGTACACGAAATTGCCGGCCTCATGCTCGGTGATCAGCATGAAGATGTCGTCCTTCGGCACGTTGAAGGTGTCCACCAGCGCGCGCTGGATGCTCCGCGTCACCGCCTTCCGGTACTCGACGGGCTTGCCTGCGCGCAATGCGATTCGTGTGAGCGGCATGATGAAATCTCCTTGGCTGCGTTGATTGGGTAAACACAGCTTAGGCGCGCTCAGTCATAATGAACAGACATCATTACTGATTTCATCTATATTCATCAGAAATGAAAGTTCTCGATCTCGATGCGGTCCGGGCCTTCGTTCTGATCGCCGATCTGCACAGCTTCACGCGTGCCGCGGACGCGCTGGACACGACCCAATCGGCCGTCAGTCTTAAGCTCAAGCGGCTGGAAGCGCATCTGGGTAAGCAATTGCTGGAGCGCACGCCGCGCGTGGTGCGTCTTTCCGCCGGCGGCAACGCGTTTCTTAGCGCCGCGCGCGATCTGCTGAACGCGCATGAACGCGCGCTCGGGTCGCTCTCGGTCGAGCGACGGCGGCTCGCGCTGGGACTCAGCGAGCATGTCGCGGGACCAGACTTGCCGCACCTGCTCGGCAAGCTCAATGCGCACGACCCGGGTCTGGTGATCGAATTGCATCTGGGCACGTCGGCCGCGCTGCTCGCGCAATTCGACGAACGCCGCCTCGACGCGGTGATTGTCCGCTATGGCGCCGACGAACCGCCGCGCGACGAGGCCCAGGTGCTGTTCAGCGAACCGCTCGGCTGGCTCGCCACGCCGGCGTGGTTGCCGCGAGTCGGCGAGCCACTAGCGCTCGCGCTGTTGAGCCCGCCGTGCAACGTGCGCGACGTGGCGCTCCGCGCGCTCGCGCAGGCGGGCGTCGGCTGGCAGGAGGTGTTCGTCGGTGGCGGCGTGGCGGCCGTCGGCGCGGCCGTGGCGGCAGGACTGGCGGTGTCGCCGCTGGCGCGCCGCGTGGCGCCGCGTGGGCTGATCGACGTCGGCCCCCGGCTGGGTTTGCCAACGCTGCCGGAATCGCGCGTGACGCTGCATTCGCGGGTGAGAGACCAGCGGTCGGTGGAGACGTTGCGGCTGGTGACGAATGGGTTGGCGAGCGTTTGAGTTACTGATGGCGTCCGTTCAGATGAAAACCCAAGCGGCTACGGTATATAATCGTGGCTATGCTCATCATTGCCCGGATCGACGGGCTGCTCGTGGTGATTTACCCTCACGATCACGCTCCGCCACATGTTCATGTACTCGGTCCGGATGGTGAGATTATCTTTATCTTGAATTGTCCCGACGGCCCGGTATCCATCCGCGATGGCTCGAGGGTATTCAGAACGCGAAGCGCGCCGGCTGGCTGAATGCCTTAGTGAAATGGTGCCGTTCCTGTGCTCCGCCTGGAAAGGAATCCACTCATGAACAGCAGCGAAGAATGGCGGCTTGCTCAGGAACGCGGCGCCGAAACCGCCAAGCGCCCCGCCGCGCGCAGCGCAAGCTACAAACCACGCACTAAACGGCTCGATATCGCGCTGACAAACGGCATCTCGTTGTTGGTGCCGATCGCTTTTATCGAGGGTTTGCACAACGCGGCGCCTACGGATCTCCGCGAGATCCAGATCTTCGGTCTCGGGTCGGCGCTCGTTTTTCCGGCGCTCGACGTCGTGGTGTCGGTTCACGGCCTGATCGACGGCGTTTTCGGATCGAAGGCGTGGATGCGCGATATCGGCCGCAGCGGCGGCAGCGTCAAATCCGACGCGAAATCGGCTGCGGCGCGGGAGAACGGCAAGAAAGGCGGGCGTCCGCGCAAAGCCGCCTAGCTGCGTAAATCCGCATCGCGGGGCGTGAGGCGCTTGCCGGCAGCGCAGCCTCGCGTACTGCATGGCGCCTGAACTGGCATTCGGCGATGCCGTCGAGCGGGGCGAAACTGATCGACCTGGCGCCGAAGCAGCCCACTGACGTCGAGTCGTACCGGCACGCGTGAAAGGTCCAGTCGCCGCGCCTGGAAAAGCCATCGGTGCGCATCCTCGAACTTGGACGCGTAACGTTAGGTCTGCCGCGCAGCAAACCGAAACGCAAACGCCCAGCTTGATTGCGGATTAATGAAGGATTGGCGGCAGCGAACCGCTGCTGGCTGTAGCGGGATTGCTCGTTGCGTTCGCCGGATTGGCGCTAACGTTTGCGGATGAGGCCGGCACATTCACGTGAGATGCAGCCGGTTTCGCCGCGCCGGTCTTTGCCACGACCTTGGCCGTTTGCGGACGAGCCTGACGAGCCGGAACCACCAGATTCGCGCGCACGACCTTGCCCTGCCCCGCATTCGTCTGGACCAGTTGCGCGTGCGGCTTTTTACTCTGCGCGACCACGGCCGCTTTCGATCCGGTTTTGCCTGTGTGCGTGGAGTTGGTCCCGCTCTTCGCGGCGCCCTTGGCGGCCACCTTGTTCACGCCGGCATGCGCCGCGCGCTGATCGCCGTGCGCTTCAGCCGCTACAACGCGCTTCGAAACGGCCTTTGAAGTGGCCTTCGGCGCCGTCTTCGAACCGGCATTAGACTTGACTTTGGCCGCCCCCGGCTTCTTTGCCTGGCTTCCGACATGCCCGCTCGCCTCGGGCGGATTCCACACTTCGGCGTAACCGGCGGCCGTCGCCGCGCTCGACATACACCACACGGCAAGCGCCGCTCCTGCTGCTACTGCTCGAACGCCCATCTCCTGCTTCTCCTGATCTTCGATTTATGACAAGCCAGGATTATATTCTCTTGCAAAAATCCACATTTAGACTAATATCACTTTCAAGTACAAATTAGGACTTATCCGCTCATGGCTCACGCTGCCCGCGCCACCCCATCCGAAGCGCCGATTCCTCGGCCGGTTTCGGAACCCACGCTAACGGAAATGTCCGCGGCGGGTCTACGTGCGTTCTTCAACATTGCGCGTGACTGGGACCTGAGCGCGGAAGAACAGATCGTGCTGCTCGGTTCGCCGGGCCGCTCCACCTATTTCAAATGGAAGGCCACGCCTGAAACGGCGCGCCTCGGGCGCGACACGCTCGAACGCCTATCGCTGCTGCTCGGCATCTACAAGGCACTGCAAATCCTGCTGCCGCAAGCCAGTGCCGCCGACACCTGGATCAAACGCCCCAACAGCGCGCCGCCGTTCGGCGGCCGCCGCGCGCTGGACCGCATGCTGGCAGGCAACATCAGCGACCTCGTGGCCGTGCGCCAGTATCTCGACGCAATGCGAGGCGGCTGGGCGTGACACAACCGCATTGGCAGGACCGCTGGCGCACGGCGCCGCTCGATTGGTCGCCCGCGTATCGCGTGATTCCGACGCGCTTTCCGGCCGTCAATCTGTTCGACCGGGTTGCCTCGCCGGAAGATTTCGACGCGCTGTACGCGCTCGAAGCAATGACCAACGACCGCCTGCGCACCGAAGTCGGCGAACTCGAACTGGTGCCGCGCGAAGAGCGCCGCTTCGGGCCGGGCTACGGGCCGATCATGGCCGCGTTGACGCATCTCAATCCGCTCGGCAGCCGTTTCTCGGACGGCACGTACGGCGTGTTCTATTGCGCCCGCTCACGCGCCACCGCCATCGCCGAAACGCGTTTTCACACGGGGAAATTTCTGGAAGCGACGGCCGAGCCGCCCATGCGCCAGCAAATGCGTCTCTACACCGTCGTCGCGCAAGGCAACGTGGTGGACATTCGCGACGACACGTCGGTGGATCTCGCGGTGCTGTCCCCGGACGACTACCTGGCCGGACAGTCGCTCGGCCGAGCCGTCCGCGAGGCGGGTGCGCCGGGTATCGTGTATCCGTCGGTGCGCGATGACGGCGGCGAATGCCTCGCCGCGTTCAAGACCACGCTGCTACGCGACTGCCATCACGCGGCGTATCTGGAATACAACTGGAATGGCACGAGCGTGGATATGGTGTTCGAACTCAGCCAGGTCGGCTGATCGCGCGGCGTGAATGGTCGATGCGTGGCCCATTCGTGGCTGATGCGCGACCGGAGCGCGGCCGGCGTATGGCCCATGTGCGGCCAATACGTGGCCAACGTGTCGGCCGACGCGCGCCGCCCGCCGTCAAGGCAGCGCCAGCGCCGCCGCGCCTTCCGCGCGCGCTTCTTCGGTCGAGATCGACCAGCGCCGCAACGCGAGCGGCTCCACGATCGTGAGCTTGCCGCCCGGTCCGAACGCACCGGTGTCGATGAACAACTGCGAGCCGACCTGCTTGATGTCGCGCATCGGCGTGTGGCCGCAATAAGTCAGCGAGAGTCCGCGCTGCCGCTGCGGATCGCCATTGCCCAACGCCAGGTCGCGGCCCCACAGCAATCGCTGGCGGGTTTCTTCGGAGAAATTGCCCGCGTCGAGCTCCGCGTCCGAGCCGAAAAATTCGGCATGCAGAACATTAAAGCGCTCCTTGCCGCTGCCGACCACGCGCACAAGCGGCAACCCGCGCAAGATCTCAGCGTAATGCTGCAAGCGTTCGTTGGACAATTGCGCCGCCCAGATGCCGCCAATTCCATACCACCATTGACGCCGCAAGCGTCCGTCGGCCACGGCGCACAGGGTGTCTTCGTGATTGCCGAGCACAGCGAAAAACCAGGGCTTGTCGAGCAGCGCCAAAGCCAGTTCGGAATGCTCGCCGCGGTCCACCAGATCGCCGACCGAAAATAACCGGTCCCGCGCCGGATCGAATGTGATCACGCGCAGCAGATAGCGCAATGCATCGACGCAACCATGCAGATCGCCTACCACGAAGTCGCGGCCGCTCTGGTTCGCGGCGTGATGCTGGACGGAATTGACGAGTACGGAAGCCATGGTTTCATGATAATGCGGCATCCGCGATACGTATGCGCGCTGGCCATCGTTTCCTGGCGCCGCAGCGGCCTGAAATGACGCAAATTAACGCCAAAGCGACGTGTTTCCGGCAGGCTTTACCGGAAACAGCCGTTCGCGTGGTCACTATTGGTGAGTTCGCAATTTGCCGACTTGATCGGCCGTCACGGTGGACTGCGGATTGCCGAAGTGTTTGGTCACATAGTTGGTGATGGCGGCCACCTGTTCATCATTGAGTTGATTGGCGAATGCGGGCATCAGCACGTCGGCCTGTTTCGTCGTACGCGTGACGCCGTGCAGAATCACCATCGCCAGATTGTTGGAATCGCTCGCGCCCACAGCCGAGTTGTGAATCAACGACGGATACGCCCCCGGCGCGCTCGCGCCAACGCCTTGGCCGGTCCAGCCATGGCAGCTCGCGCAATTGGCGACGAACAGTTGCGCACCGTTCACGGCGTGGACAGCGGTGCCGCGCAGCGCCGTCACGTCGTCGGCGGGATTGCCCCACTGGTCGCGCGGCCGCGATTCGCCGCCGCTGATCGGCGGCACCGCGCGCAGATACGCGACGATCGAGCCGAGGTCTTCACGCGTCAGATATTGCGTGCTGTCGGTGACCACTTCGGCCATCGGACCGGCTGCATTGGCGCGGCCCGGCGCCGCACCGGTCGACAGATACGACATCAGTTCGTCGTCGCTCCAGTTGCCCACACCGCTGTTCTTGTCGGACGTGATGTTGTACGCGTGCCAGCCGGCCTGCACCGCGCCGGCGAAACGCGCGCTCGACTTCAAACCCTGAGTGAAATTGCGCGGCGTATGGCATTCCTCGCAATGCGCAAGCCCTTGCACCAGATACGCGCCGCGATTCCATTCGGCGCTTTGCCGGGGATCGGGCACGAAACGGCCCTCGGTGAAATTGAACAGGTTCCAGAACACCATCAGCCAGCGTTGATTGAACGGGAAATTCAGGCTATTGCCGGGCGGCGTGTAGTGGATCGGCGTGAGGGTGTTCAGATACGCGCGAATAGCCAGCACGTCCTGCTCGGTGACCTTGGTGTACTCCGCATATGGGAAGGCCGGATAGAGGCGCTCGCCGCCTTTGCCGATGCCCTCATGCATGGCGCGCAGAAAATCGGCGTCGGTCCATTGACCGATGCCTGTGTCCGGATCGGGCGTGATATTCGGCGTCACGATAGTGCCGAACGGCGTGCTGATCGGCAGGCCGCCCGCGAAAGGCCGCGCTTTGTCCGCGGTATGGCACGCCATGCAATCGCCGGCGCGCGCGAGGTATTCGCCGCGCTTGACCAGGTCGCTGCCGGCCGCCGTCACCGGCAAGGCCGCGCCGCTGACCGCTTGCGCGGCGTCGTCGGCGCGGGCCTGGGTGATCGGCAATTCATCGTTGCGCTGTGTGCCGGGGCCGTGTGCCTCATACCAGGCGACATACAGCGCGAACAGCGAAAAAATCGCGGCCAGCGTCGCGACCCGGAGATGGCGGCGGTGGGCCTTCTGCGCCAGCGCCTCGAGCCGCTGCGCGCGGGAGGTGTTCTTCGTCATTGTGGCTCTCCGTTCACGCTCAGATTTCATGCTTGAGCTTGTCGGCCAGCTTCAGCGACAAAGCCGCGATCGTCAGCGTGCAATTCACCGACGCCGCGGTCGGCATCACACCGCTGCTGGCGATGAACAGATTGGAGTGGTCGTGCGTGCGGCAGTCCGCATCGACGACCGAATCCGCCGGATCGCTACCCATGATCGTGGTGCCCATGATGTGATTGTTCGGCGCGAAGGTGTCGTCGAAAGTGACCTCGGCGCCGCCGAACAGCGCGGCGATCTGCGCATACAGTTCGTGCGTGTTGGCCGCGCTTTTCTTCACGTAGTCGTTGATCGAGTAATAGATTTCCGGCTGCGGAATGCCGAGCGAATCCTTGTGATCCGCCGACGGCACCACGCGGTTCTGCGGCTCGGCCAGATGCTCGTGGAAGCTGTTGATATTCAGCGTGCGCGCCGCGCGGTCGCGTATCTGCCGGTCGAGTTCGGCGCCGGTCAGACCTTGCTTGAGCAGCGCGGCGGCCACGCTCATCGTGGGCACGCCGTTCGAGAGATGCAGCTTCTTCGCGGCGTAGTCCGAGCGAAACGCGCCATCGCGAAAGTTGACGATCGAGGTCATCTCCATCGGTCCGCGTCCGGGCCACAACGGTTCATTGGCGAGGAACGTGACACCCGTGCCCGGATGGTCCATCAGGTTGCGGCCCACGTGGTCGGAACTGTTGCCGACGCCGTGCGGGAATTTATCGGATGTCGACATCAGCATCAGCTTCGGCGTTTCGATGCCGTTCGCGGCAAGCACGAACAGTTTGCCGGTCACGCGCGTGCTGTTGCCGTTCGGGTCCTTGTAGTGGACGGCCGTAATCAGACCTTTGTTGTCCGCTTCGACGCGATACACCACCGCTTCCGGAATCAGTTTCGCGCCGGCCTGTTCGGCTTTCTCCGCATGCACGACGCCGTTGTACATCGCGGCGATCGGGCAGATCGGCATGCAGTTGTTATTGCCGCAGCAGGTAGGCCGCGCATCGTACGGACGGCTGTTGCGCGCCACCGGCTCGGGCACGACCTTGAAGCCTTGCGCATTGAGCACGTCGCTGAAACGCTGATCCATGTACGAGAGCGGAAGCGGGTTCATCGGATACGGCTTCGAGCGCGGCGAACCGAGATCGATCGAACTGCCCGGGCCGGACACGCCGAGTTGCACTTCTGCCGCCGAATACCACGGCTCCAGCGTTTCATACGGATACGGCCAGTCGCGTCCCACGCCATACAGCTTGTGCAACTGGAAGTCCGAGGGCAACAGCCGCCAGGCGGCCGCGGCCCAATGCCAGGTCGTGCCGCCGACCAGCCGCAGATACTGCGAGCTATATGGATAGTCACCTTTCTGGATCAGATAATTGTTGGCGGGCGCGTACTCGGGATGCGGCGCGTAAGGTGTGGATGGATACGGTGTCGCGAAGTCCGACTTGACCGGCGAGTTGCGGAAGTTCTCGACGATCTGCCAACGCGGAATGCGTGGCCCGGCTTCGAGCAGAATCACCGACGCGCCGGCGAGCGCCATCTGATGCGCGACCAGTCCGCCAGCCACGCCCGAACCGACCACGACGATGTCGGCGGAATTTGAGTTTGCCATTGTTGCCCTCTTGCAGGCTTGCTGTGCTGCCTGTTGTGCTGCCTGTTTGTGCTTGCTGTATTCGCGTACCGGCGCTGCGTCGAATGATTCAATCAAGCGATGCGGCACGCGCGAGAGGAATGTCTTTATGCGCTCAGCGGTTTCTTCGTCCAGTAGAACGGCACGTCCCGGCAATAGGACGGAATCGTGAGCACGTCCTTGACGGGCTCGAACATCAACGCTTTTTCGTAAGCGACCACGTCCACATGCGGCATGTCGCCGACGAGGCCGAGATACCACGCGCGCATGATCGCGCTCACGGTTTTGGCGAGCGCCGGCTGGTCGACTTGCAAAGCCTGCGTCACGGTATCGGACGGTACGCCGCCATGGCCCTGCAGCCATGTGTTGAGCGCGCCGACGTTCTGCGTGAACTGACTGTCGGATTTGACGAGGGCATCGTAGACGCGTTTGCCGAGCGAGGCATCGAAGCCCGTACGGCCGGTGAGGCGCTGCGAGAGTGCGAGGAAAGCGTCGAGGCCGCCGCCTGCGGGCGTGTCCGCAAACGCCGGGGCGATCCACGAAAGCGAGCGGCCGGCGCCGGCGAACGCGAGCGTAGCGGCCGCCGCGCATGCGCCGAGCACCCATGCTCTGCGCGAGGCGGAAACCGATGCTGACGGCGACAACTCTGCTGGATGCGTCGCTTCGTGGCGCGCATCATTGTTCTTGGGTACATCTGTCATGGAGACTCCAGATGGTGAGTGATTCTCAACGTGCCTCGCGACCGTGGCGTGATGCCATTCGCGCGTGGCGTCGATCTCTACCCCAAACCTGGTCTAAGCGCCGCTTGAGCGGTCTTTTATGAGCAAGCGCGTACCCGGTGCGAACTGAGCGACGCGGTGCTGATGACATCCGTATGAAACCGCATGCACGGCATGGCATGCGTGGCAAAAAAAGACGGGCCGCCTGCCAATCGCCTTTCAACTGAAAGCGGCGCGCAAGGGCGTTGCGAAAGACTATAGCCTGTGACCCGTCCATTCGACAAATGATGGACCCGGCGCGGGTAGAATCCGCGACACTGAGAGCCCGACACCCCTACATTCCATGCTCACCAAATACTACCCACAGGTTCTTCGTAATCGACCGCGCATGCTGGTCGGCCTTGCGCTCGGCATCATCGCCGCGGTGCTCGTGCCCGCGCATACACGTCCGATGGTCCGCGTGCTGGCCGGCTGGGACGCAGCCGTCTGGAGTTATCTGGCGATGATCTGGGTGCACATGGCCGTCGCCGACGAAGGCCGCGTGCGCGAATTCGCCCGTCGCGACGACGAGAACGCCGGCGTGGTGCTGATCGTGATCTGTATGGCGACCATCGCGAGTATTGCCGCCATCGTGATGGAACTGGCCTCGGTCAAGGGGACGGCAGGCGCTTCCACCGTTTGGCACTACGTGCTGACCGGGCTCACGCTGTTCGGCGCATGGTTCCTGATCCCGACCATCTTCACGCTGCACTATGCGCGGCTTTACTACGATCTCGAAGCAAAGGAAACGCCGCTACTGTTTCCCGACAAGGCGCTCCAGCCGGACTATTGGGATTTTCTGTATTTTTCGTTCACTATCGCCGTCGCCTCGCAAACGTCGGACGTGGCGTTGCGCTCGCGTTCGTTCCGCCGCGCGGCGCTCGCGCAATCCGTCCTCTCGTTCTACTTCAACGTGGCTGTGCTGGGTTTGTGCGTGAACATCGCGGCGGGTTTGCTCGGCTCGTAATACTGCCGACACAACGCGAACTGGCGAACACCCCTCCTCTATGAAGCTCCGCCTTTTGCGGTCATCGCCCCGCCTCTGACGCGTCACGTGTAAATCCCGGACCGCGGTCGCCCGTTTTACACGCGGCGGCCGTCCATTCGATGTCTGGTGGCGCCTCGCGCCTTTTTTGCGCCTCCTTCGGAAGCTTACTGCGAGGCGTACGCTCCCCTCTCCGTCGCTCCCGTTCGAGCCGTACTGGCACAGCGTTTGCTGCGTCTCCCGAAGCGATCTGGCCGGCCCGCGCAATCGACGCCTGGCGTCAAAGCACCCTTTACTGGCCAGCGGCGTGACGATCTTTGCACTACATTGACCAGTACGCGCCTTCGCTTTATGCATCGCGCGGTATCCGGCTCTGGAAGCCCAATGAGCGCTGTGATCGCATGCCAACTGCATCCACACCGCAGCAGGACGAATCTGGAAACCACCGATGGAACCTCGAAACGGGTACGCGCCGCGGATTTACTTTTTTCATTCACTTCTGGTCGGGCCGCTCGATGCGTGGCCAGCGCAGTTCGCGCACGCAGCCGCGCTGGGCTTCGATCACGCGCTGATCGGCAGCCTCTTCGAGCCTGGACAGGCCGGCCACGGACAGGTGGTCGGCAACCACGCCCGCCTGCATCCGGTATTCGAAACCCAACAGCAGTCGGCCACCGAGGCGATTCGCACGCTTGCGAACGCGGCGAAGCAGAACGGCCTGACCTTGCTGGCCGATCTGGTGATCGACCGGATGGCCGCGGACGGCGCGCTGTACGCCGAACATGCCGACTGGTTCCATCCCTTCGAATCTGAGGAGGCGCGGCTCGATCCGCGCCATGTGCATCGCGAGGACAACGTCGCGTATGCGAACTTCAACGAGGCCGGTAGCAGTGCCGCGCTGGTCGGCTGGTGGACGCAGCAATTGCTGGCGCTCGCCGAGGCCGGCGTGGGCGGGTTCCGCTTCGATTCGCCGCATCGCGTGCCGGCCGCCGTCTGGCGGCAGTTGGGCGACGCGGTCCGCGCGCAGCATCCTGAGGTGCGTTTTCTCGCCGCCACGCCTGGCCTGGCGCGTGACGATCTGCTCGGCCTGCAAGGCGCCGGCTTCGACAGCGTGTTCTCGTCGGTGCGCTGGTGGGACTTCCGCGCAAGCTGGATGGTCGAGGAGCATGCCGCGCTCGCGCGCATCGCCGCGCCGATCGGCTTTCCTGAAGCGCCGTACGGCACTCGTCTCGCCGCCGAACTGACCGATGTGCACGACGCCGCCATCGTCGAGCGGGCTTACCGGCGCGCGCTGTTTACCTCGGCTTCGATCGGCACGGGCTGGATGATGCCGATGGGTTTCGAGTACGGTATCGCCGAGCCCATGTCGCAAACACGCGGCGACGCTGCGCAGTTCGCCCGCGCCGCCCAGGCGAAAAAGTTCGATCTCACTGAAGCCATCACGCATGTGAACCTGGTGGCGAGTAAATCGAAAACGCTGCACGCCAACGGTGAGTTGCGCCCGCTCAGCGGACCCGGCGCACCGGCCGCGATATTGCTGCGCGCCGATCAGCCCGACTTGCGCCACGCCGACGAAGCCATCCTGATCGCGATCAATCCCGAACTCGGCGCACCGGTACGCGTCGATCCCGCGCGCTTCCTCGCGGGCGTGCCCGGCAACTTCACGCGCTTCGTGCCGCTCGACGCGCCCGCCAGCGCCTCACCCGCCACGCTCACGCCATTCACACTCGCACCTGGCGCGGTCCGTCTGTTTCGCGCGGTCACGGAGAAGCCGATCCGCCTCGCGCCGCCCATCGACAAACCGAACAGCAAGCGCAGCGGCCGCAAGACCGTAGTCGAGGCGTTGAGCGCGCCGCGCGTGGCCATTGAGAGCGTGACGCCCTCGGTCGACAACGGCCGCTTCGCGGCCAAGCGTAGCGTGGGCGAACGCGCGGAAATCACCGCCGCGATCTTCGCCGAAGGTCACGACAAGATCGCCGCCGCCGTGATCTGGCGCGCCGCCGACGAAACCGCCTGGCACGAAGTGCTGATGGAACCGGCCCAACCCGCCGGCCTCGATATCTGGAAAGCGCGCATCCCGCTCGACCGCATGGGCCGTCACGAATTCACCGTGATCGCATGGCGCGACGACTTCGCTTCGCTGGTCGAGCACGTGCAGAAGAAGCTGAAGGCGGGACAAACCGTCGAACTCGAACTCGACGAAGCGTCGCATCTGTTCGCGCTCGTACTCGCCGAGGTCGAAACCTCGGAAGGGACGCTCATTGAACCGCTCGAACATATCGTCAAGCTCTTCACCAAGGCCGACGCGGAGACGAAGCTCGCGCTGCTGCTCTCGCCGACCACGGCGAAGGCGATGACCGCCGCGCGCCACCGGCCGTTCCTGAGCCGCGATCCGGTCATCTACAAGATCGACGCCGATCGCACCGCCGCGTGCTTCGCTAGCTGGTACGAAATCTTCCCGCGCTCGATGAGTGACGACGAATCGCGCCACGGCACTTTCGCCGACGTCACAGCCAAACTGCCGCGCATTCGCGACATGGGTTTCGACGTGCTGTATTTCCCGCCGATTCACCCGATCGGCGTGGCGAATCGCAAAGGCCGTAACAATACGCTGACGGCGCAGCCGGGCGACGTCGGCAGCCCGTATGCTATCGGCGGCGTCGAAGGCGGCCATACGGCCGTGCATCCGCAACTCGGCACGCTCGACGACTTCAAGGCGATGCTCGCCGCCGCGCACGCGCACGGCCTGGAAATCGCGCTCGACTTCGCGGTGCAATGTTCGCCGGATCATCCGTGGCTGAAGGAGCATCCGACGTGGTTCGCGTGGCGCCCCGACGGCACGCTGCGTTACGCGGAGAATCCGCCGAAGAAGTATCAGGACATCGTCAATCCCGACTTCTATGCGCACGACGCCAAGCCCGATTTGTGGCTCGCGCTGCGCGACGTCTTCCTGTTCTGGATCGAAGCGGGCGTGCACATTTTCCGCATCGACAATCCGCACACCAAGCCGCTACCGTTCTGGGAGTGGGTAATCGCCGATGTACGGGCACGCTATCCCGACACGATCTTCCTCGCCGAAGCCTTCACGCGCCCGCGCATGATGAACCGGCTCGGCAAGATCGGTTTCTCGCAGTCGTACACGTACTTCACGTGGCGGGAATCCAAGCGCGATTTCATCGAGTACATGACCGAGCTCACGCAAACAGGCGCGCGTGATTCGTACCGGCCGAACTTCTTCGTCAATACGCCGGATATCAACCCGCGGCATTTGCAATCGCAGGGACGCACGGGCTTTCTGATTCGCGCCGCGCTCGCTTCGACACTGGCCGGTTTGTGGGGCGTGTATAGTGGTTTCGAGCTATGCGAGGCCGCCGCCCTGCCGAACAGCGAGGAATATCTCGACTCCGAGAAGTACCAGTTGCGCGCGTGGGACTGGAACCGGCCCGGCAACATCGTCCCCGAGATTACGGCGCTGAACCGGATTCGCCGCGCGAACCCGGCGCTGCAAACGCATCTCGGCCTGACATTCCTGCCCGCGCATAACGATCACATCCTGTTCTTCGAAAAGGCGACCGAAGCGCGCGACAACGTGATCCTCGTCGCAATCAATCTCGACCCGTTCAACGAACAGGGCGCGGATATCGAATTGTCGTGGGAGACTTTCCAGAAATGGAATCTGCACGATCATGGCCCGCTGGAAGTCACCGACCAGATGACCGGCGCCCGCTTCGAATGGCACGGCCGCTGGCAGCACGTTCAGCTCGGGTCGGGCCAGCCGTTCTCGATCTGGCGCATCGCGCCGCTCGGCGGCCTGCCCGCCGAACGGCCCGATGAAGCCGACAGCGACTATCACGCAGACGCTGGCAACCCAACCTCAACGGAAGGTGCGATATGAAGCGTGACGACCCAGCTCAAACCACCACACAGTCACCGGTGGGCAATGCTCCCGGCAACACGGCCAGGCCGCGCACCAATCGGCGCGGCAAGCCCGCAGCGTTGAGCGACGATCCGCTCTGGTACAAAGACGCGATCATCTATCAGGTGCACATCAAGTCGTTCTTCGACGCGAATAACGACGGCGTGGGCGATTTTCCCGGCCTGATCGCGAAGCTCGACTACATCGCCGAACTCGGTGTGAACGCGATCTGGCTGCTGCCGTTCTATCCGTCGCCGCGACGCGACGACGGCTACGACATCGCCGATTATCGCAGCGTGCACCCCGACTACGGTCAGATCGCCGACGTGAAACGCTTCATTCAGGAAGCGCACGCACGCGGTATTCGCGTGATTACCGAACTGGTCATCAACCATACGTCGGATCAGCATCCGTGGTTTCAGCGCGCGCGCCGCGCGAAGCCGGGCTCGAACCACCGCAACTACTACGTGTGGTCCGACACGGATCAGAAGTACCAGGAAACGCGGATCATCTTTATCGACTCCGAGCCGTCCAACTGGACGCACGATCCGGTGGCGGGCGCGTACTACTGGCATCGTTTTTACTCGCATCAGCCCGATCTGAATTTCGACAATCCGGCCGTGCTGAAAGAAGTGCTGCAGGTCATGCGCTTCTGGCTCGATATGGGCATCGACGGGCTGCGGCTCGACGCGGTGCCGTATCTCGTGGAGCGTGAAGGCACGAACAACGAGAACCTGCCGGAAACCCACGCGATCCTGAAGAAGATCCGCGCCACCATCGACGCCGAGTATCCGAACCGGATGCTGCTAGCCGAAGCGAACCAGTGGCCGGAAGACGTGAAGGAATATTTCGGCGACGAAGACGAATGCCACATGGCGTTCCACTTCCCGCTGATGCCGCGCATCTACATGTCGATTGCGAGCGAAGACCGTTTCCCGATCACCGACATCATGCGGCAAACGCCGGACCTCGCAGCAACGAACCAGTGGGCGATTTTCCTGCGCAATCACGACGAGCTGACGCTGGAAATGGTCACGGATTCCGAGCGCGACTATTTGTGGAACACCTACGCGAGCGACCGCCGCGCCCGTTTGAATCTCGGCATTCGCCGCCGCCTCGCGCCGTTGATGGAGCGCGACCGCCGCCGTATCGAACTGATCAATTCGCTGCTGCTTTCCATGCCCGGCACACCCGTGATCTATTACGGCGACGAACTCGGCATGGGCGACAACATCCACCTGGGCGACCGCGACGGCGTGCGTACGCCGATGCAGTGGTCATCCGATCGCAACGGCGGATTCTCACGCGCCGACCCTGAGCAACTGGTGCTGCCGCCGGTCATGGGCTCGTTATACGGTTTCGACGCGGTGAACGTGGAGGCGCAGAGCCGCGACCCGCATTCGCTGCTGAACTGGACCCGCCGCATGCTCGCCACGCGCCGCGCGAAGCAGACTTTCGGGCGCGGCACGATCCGCTTCCTGAAGCCGGAAAACCGCAAGATTCTCGCGTATCTGCGTGAAATGCCCGGCGAGCCGCCGATCCTGTGCGTGGCGAATCTGTCGCGCGCGCCGCAAGCGGTGGAGCTCGATCTGTCCGAGTTCAACGGTTCGGTGCCGATCGAAATGACCGCGGACTCCGTGTTCCCGGCCATCGGCCAACTGACTTATCTGCTGACATTCCCGCCGTACGGCTTCCTGTGGTTCATGCTATGTCCGGGCGGGCAACGTCCGACATGGGCACAGGCCCATTCGGAATCGCTGCCGGAATTCGTCACGATCGTGATCCGCGAAGGCCAGGTCGGTCCGACGCCGGAAAACGTACGTCTGCTCGAATCGGAAGTGCTGCCTTCGTGGCTGAGCCGGCGCCGCTGGTTTGCGTCGAAGGATCAGAAGCTCAATGCAGTGCGGCTCGCGGCATTGACCACGATTCCGCACGGCGGCTTCGCCTTCACCGAAATCGAAGCGGACGTGGGCGGTCACACCGAGCGCTACGTGGTGCCGATCGCCATCACGTGGGGCGGCGAAACCACTTTCCCGCTGTTCAAGCAACTGGCCTTCGCGCGCGTGCGGCGCGGCCGCAACGTGGGGCATCTGACGGATGCTTTCGCCTTGCCGATCTTCGCGCACGGCGTGATGCGCAAATTGCGCGAACGCGCCGTCGTGCCCACCGTGCAGAAGAGCGAAATCAAGTTCCTGCCGACCGAGCGTTTCGCCGAACTCGAAGGACTCGGCGAACGGCCGGAGATCCGCTGGCTCGCCGCTGAGCAGAGCAACAGTTCGCTGATCATCGCCGACGCAGTCGTGCTGAAGCTGGTGCGTCGTCTCGTGAGCGGCATTCATCCGGAAGCCGAAATCAGCCGCTACCTCACGCAATTGGGTTATGCGAATACCGCGCCGCTGTATGGCGAAGTGGTGCGCGTCGATCCCGAAGGCGTGCCGCACACGCTTTGTATCCTGCAAGGTTATATCGAGAATCAGGGCGACGCGTGGAACTGGTCGCTCGATTATCTGCGCCGCTCGGTGGACGAACTCGCCATCGCTGTCGATACCGAAGCGCAATCGGCGCCGGACCGCACCAACGAATCAATTTTGCTGGAAGGCTACAGCGCGTTGGCCGGCACGATCGGCAGACGGCTGGGCGAACTGCACGTGGCGCTCGCCTCGCCGACGGACGACCCGGCGTTCGCGCCGGAAGCGGCCGGCGCGGAGCAGGTGAAGGCATGGGTGGACGGCACGCAGGCCATGCTCGCCAGCGCGCTCGATTTGCTCGCGCCGCGCATCGAGCAGATGAGCGATCCGGAAACCAAGGCGCTGGCGCAAAGTTTGATTGACCGGCGCAAGGAACTGGTAGCCGCCGTCGACAAGCTGGTTTCCGCCGACGCGGGCGCACTGCGCATCCGCATTCATGGCGACTTCCACCTCGGCCAGGTACTGGTCGCGCAGGGCGACGCATTCCTGATCGACTTCGAGGGCGAGCCCGCACGCACGCTTGAAGAACGTCGTCAGAAATCGAGCCCGCTGCGTGACGTGGCCGGCTTGATGCGTTCGCTGTCGTATGCGAGCGCGGCGGCGCAGTCCACCACGGAGGCCGCGCCGCAACAGACCGCCGATCGCAAGCGCGCGCTGTTCGACCGTTTCCGCGTGCATGCCACCGAAACGTTCCTCAGCGAGTATCGCGCGGCTGCCGCGCAAGCGTCGACGCCGCTCGTCGCGCCCGAAGCCGAACAGGCCTTGCTCGATCTGTTCCTGATCGAAAAAGCCGCCTACGAAATCCGTTACGAAGCGGCCAACCGTCCGACGTGGCTCAGTTTGCCGGTACGCGGCCTTGCCGCGCTCACCAGCCGATTGCTCGGCGACACCGGTGCGCCCAGCCACCATTCATCAACCCAGGCGCCAGGCGCCGCCACACCGCCTAATCCGGCCGAGGGCGACTATGAGTGAGCATGATCCGGCCGTAGGCCTCCAACCGCTCGAGATCGACGCGCTCGTCGAAGCGCGCCACCCCGATCCTTTCTCGCAACTCGGGATGCATCAGACGGACGCCGGCCCCGTGGTACGCGCGCTGTTGCCGAACGCCGCGCATGTCAGCGTGATTGCGCGTGCCGACGGTGCGCTGCTCGGCGAACTCGAGCAAGTGCGGCCGGGGCTGTTTGCCGGCCGCGTCACGACTGCGGCGCCGTACCGTTTGCGGATCGACTGGCATGGCGTGGTGCAGGAAATCGAGGACACGTATTCGTTCGGTCCGGTTCTCGGCGACGAGCCGCTTGGCCGGCTCGCCGGCGGCGATCCCTATGCGGTGCTTGAATGTCTCGGCGCTCGCCCGATGGAATTCGACGGCGTGCCGGGCGTGCGCTTCGCCGTGTGGGCGCCGAACGCACGGCGCGTTTCGGTGGTGGGCGACTTCAATGCATGGGACGGCCGGCGTCATCCGATGCGGCTGCGGCATCAGGCCGGCGTGTGGGAATTATTCGTGCCGCGTGTCGGGCCGGGTACGCGCTACAAATACGAGCTGCTCTCGCGCGATGGTCATCCGTTACCTCTGAAGGCCGATCCTTGCGCGATGCAAACGGAGAAGCCGCCGGGCACCGCGTCCATCGTCGCGCATGTCGACGAGATCGAGCAGTTTCCGTGGACCGATCACGAATGGATCCAGTCGCGCGCCGGCAAGCAGACGCCGCGCTCGCCAATCTCGATCTACGAAGCGCATGCCGAGTCCTGGCTGCGCGTCGCGGAACAAGGTCAGCGCGGGCTTGATTGGGATGAACTCGCGGAACGCATGATTCCGTACGTGAAAAGCATGGGCTTCACGCACGTGGAGTTCATGCCGATTGCCGAGCACCCGTTCGGCGGTTCGTGGGGTTATCAGCCGCTCGGGCAGTTCGCGCCGTCGGCGCGCTTCGGCAAGCCCGAACAGTTCGCGAGATTCGTCGACAAGGCGCATGAAGCGGGACTCGGCGTGATTCTCGACTGGGTGCCGGCGCACTTTCCGAACGACGCTCATGGTCTGATCGACTTCGACGGTACGCCGCTCTACGAGCACGCGGACCCACGCGAAGGCTATCACCAGGACTGGAACACGATGATCTACAACCTCGGCCGCAACGAGGTGAGCGCGTTCCTGGTTGCTTCGGGGCTGGCGTGGCTGAAGCGCTATCACGTTGACGGTCTGCGCGTGGACGCGGTCGCGTCGATGTTGTATCGCGACTATTCGCGCGCCGCCGACGAGTGGGTGCCGAATATTTACGGCGGCCGCGAAAACCTCGAATCGATTGCGTTCCTCAAGCGCCTGAATCACGAAGTCGGTTATGTGCCAGGCGTGCCAGGCGCGATCACGATCGCCGAGGAATCGACCGCATGGCCGGGCGTGACGGCGCGCGTCGAAGACGGTGGTCTCGGCTTCCAGTTCAAGTGGAACATGGGCTGGATGCACGATACGCTGCACTACATGGAGGAAGATCCGGTCTACCGCCAATACCATCACCACATGCTGACGTTCGGGATGGTGTACGCGTACTCGGAGCGCTTCGTGCTGCCGCTCTCGCACGACGAAGTGGTGCACGGCAAGGGCTCGCTGCTCGGCAAGATGCCCGGCGACAGGTGGCAGAAGTTCGCCAACCTGCGCGCGTATTTCGGCTTCATGTGGACGCATCCCGGCAAGAAGCTGCTATTCATGGGCGGCGAATTCGGCCAGTTGGCGGAGTTCGACCACGATACGTCGCCGCATTGGCATCTGCTCGACGATCCGAACCACCATGGCGTGCAAAAGCTGGTGCGCGACCTGAACCGGCTGTATAGCGAAGAGCCCGCGCTGTATCTGCTCGATTGCGAGCCGGGCGGCTTCGAGTGGCTGATCGGCGACGACAGCGGCAACAGCGTGTTCGCCTATCGCCGCACCGATGGCGCCGGCCGCGAACTGGTCGTAGTCTGCAATATGACACCGGTGCCGCGGGTCGGTTACCGGATCGGCATGCCGCGCGGCGGACGCTGGTCGGAAGTGCTCAATACGGACGCCGGCGTGTATGGCGGGTCGAACATGGGCAACGGTGGCCTGATCCATACCGACGAACAATCGAGTCACGGCTGGCCGCATTCCGCTTCGCTAACGCTGCCGCCGCTTGCAACGATCGTATTGCGCGCGGACTAGAGAAGGACGGGCGGTGAAGCGAGCGCGCGGCATGCGAATTCTTCGCGCCGCGCGCTCGTTGCATGAAGACCCACGATCGCGTTCAACAATCAGAACAAGGAAGGGGAATCATGTCGCATGCAATGCCCGACCGGCTTCTGCCCGGTTCGCCCTATCCGCTCGGCGCTAGCTGGGATGGCCTCGGCGTCAACTTTGCGGTGTTCTCGGCGAACGCGCAAAAAATCGAGCTTTGCCTGTTCGACCCCACGGGCCGCAAGGAAATCCGCCGCTACACGCTGCCCGAATGCACCGACGAAGTCTGGCACGGCTATCTGCCCAACGCGCATCCGGGCACCGCCTATGGGTTTCGCGCGCATGGGCCGTATCAGCCGCAGCATGGGCATCGCTTCAACCCGCACAAGCTGTTGCTCGATCCATACGCGCGCAAACTGGTCGGCCAGTTTCGCTGGTCGGACGCGCTGTTCGGTTATCGCGTGCATTCGAATCGCGCGGACCTTTCCATCGACCGGCGCGATTCGGCGCCGGCCATGCCGAAGTGCGTGGTGATCGACGAAGCGTTCGACTGGTCGCACGACAAACGCCCGAACGTACCTTGGGGCGAAACCATCGTCTACGAGACGCATGTGCGCGGCGCCTCGATGTTGCGCGCCGATTTGCGTCAGCATGAACGCGGCACGTTCGCGGCACTGGCTTCGCCGGAGTTCATCGAACATATGGTGAAGCTCGGCGTGACCGCGATCGAACTGCTGCCCGTGCATGCGTTTCTTAACGACCGCTTCCTGGTGGAGCGCGGCCTGCGCAACTACTGGGGTTACAACACGGCGGCTTTTTTCGCGCCGGAGCCGTCGTATCTGAGTACGCACCGGCTCGACGAAATGCGCATCGCCGTGCGTCAGTTGCACGCGGCCGGCATCGAAGTGATTCTCGACGTGGTCTACAACCACACCTGCGAAGGCAACGAGATGGGGCCGACGGTGTCATGGCGCGGCCTCGACAACGCCAGCTATTACCGCTTGATTCCCGGCGACGAACGTCACCATATCAACGACACAGGCTGTGGCAATACCGTGAATCTGCCGCACCCGCGCGTGCTGCAAATGGTGATGGATTCGCTGCGCTACTGGTCGACGGCGTTCAATATCGACGGCTTCCGTTTCGATCTCGGCGTCACGCTCGGCCGTGAGCAGCACGGGTTCGATCCCGGCTCCGGTTTCTTCGACGCGTTGCGTCAGGACCCGATCCTGTCGCAACGCAAACTGATTTCCGAGCCGTGGGACATCGGACCTGGCGGTTATCAGCTGGGCAATCATCCGCCAGGCTTCAGCGAATGGAACGACCGTTTCCGCGACACCGTGCGGCGCTTCTGGCGCGGCGACGCCGGTTTGCGGCCCGACCTCGCCGCGCGCTTGACAGGTTCGGCGGACCTCTTCAACCGGCGGGCGAGGAAGCCGTGGGCATCGGTCAATTTTGTCACGTCGCATGACGGTTTTACGTTGGCCGACGTCACCTCTTACGAGCAGAAGCACAACGACGCCAATCGCGAAGGCAACAACGACGGCCACAATGAAAATTGCAGCCGCAACTGGGGCGTTGAAGGACCGACCGACGACCCCGCGATTCTCGCCACTCGCAAACGTGTGGCGCGCTCGCTGATCACCACGCTGCTGATGGCGCTCGGCACGCCGATGGTGCTGGCCGGCGACGAATCGCTGCGCACGCAGAACGGCAACAACAACGCGTATTGCCAGGACAACGAAATCTCCTGGATCGACTGGGAACGCGCGGATTCGCCGGACGGGCGGCAGATGACCGCGTTCGTCGCGCGCGTGATCGCGCTGCGCAAGCAACATCCGCTGCTGCGCGAAACGCGTTTTCTGTTCGGCGATCGTGAAGTGTTACCGGGCCTGTTCGATGTCGGCTGGTTCGACGAACACGGCGACCCGCTCACCATCGAAGCCTGGCAAGACCCCGAAGGCCGCGCGTTCACGCTGCGCCGCGCGGGTCCAGGCTTAAACGGCGAAACAGAAGTATTGTTGATGATGCTTAACGCGAACGAGGAAACCCTCCGTTTTACACCGCCCGCACCGCACCTGGAATGGCACGTGCTGTTAGACACGGCGGAGCCGGAGAGCGCGCCGCATCGGCTGGCGGCGGCGGAGGTCGAAGTGGCCGCGCACAGCCTCGTGATGCTGGCCGCGCAGCCAGTGGGCGACGCCGATTGGCAAGCGGGCTGGAAGGCCGGTGCGCAGCATGGGCCAAGGCTTCTGACTGCGCTGCCGCCCGATCCGGGTGCGCATCCGCCCAGTAGCGATACGTCGCCGACCACTTAGGCGGCGGCGCCGCGACCCGACAGCATGCGGGCTGCGTTATTACGCGTTGTCGTCGTACGTGTTGCGTGTGTCTCTGGCAGCGCCGGCGCAAGCGACGTGTAACACGCGGCTCGAAAGCAAAAACTGAATGGTGACGAATCATGTCCGAAAGTCCGATTGATCCTCATGCGCATCATCACGCGCATTGTTTGCCGTTCGGCGCGCAGCTGCTAGGCGCGACGGGCGCGAAGCCGCGCACGCGATTTCGCTTCTGGGCGCCTTCCTGTCAACGCGTTCAGGTGGAAATCGAAAACGGCCCCGCGCAAGGCGCGCACGATATGACGCCCGCCGGCAACGGCTGGTTCGAAGCGAGCGTCGACAGCGGCGCGGGCACCCTCTACCGCTTCCGGCTGGATGGCGAGCACGCGGTGCCCGATCCGGCGTCGCGTTTTCAGCCGCAAGACGTGCATGGGCCGAGCGAAGTCATCGATCCGCGTGCGTATCGTTGGGAACATACGAACTGGCACGGCCGGCCTTGGGAAGAAACGGTGTTGTACGAGTTGCACGTCGGCGCAATGGGCGGTTATGCAGGCGTGCAAAAGCGGCTGCCGGAACTCGCCGCGCTCGGCGTCACCGCCGTCGAATTGATGCCGTTGAACGACTTTCCCGGCAAACACAATTGGGGCTATGACGGCGTGTTGCCGTATGCGCCCGATTCCGCTTACGGCCGCCCCGAAGAGTTGAAAGCGTTGATCGACACCGCGCATGGCCTCGGCCTGATGGTGTTTCTCGACGTGGTCTACAACCACTTCGGCCCGGACGGCAATTATCTGCATGAATACGCCCGCTCTTTTTTCCGCGAAGGCACGCATACACCGTGGGGCCCGGCGATCGATTTCGAGCGCAACGAAGTGAGCGACTTCTTCACGGATAATGCCGTCTACTGGATCAACGAATATCGGCTCGACGGGCTGCGTTTCGACGCGGTGCACGCCATCGACAACCACGCGTGGCTGCGCGAATTATCCGACCATATCCGCGCCAAAGTGCAGCATGGCCGGCACGTGCATCTGGTGCTGGAAAACGAGCACAACAGCGCGAGCCTGCTGGAAACGCATTTCGACGCGCAATGGAACGACGACGCGCACAATACCCTGCACGTGCTGCTGACCGGCGAAACTGAAGGCTATTACCACGCGTACGAAGACCAGCCGATCCGGCGCCTTGCGCGCGTGCTGTCGGAAGGCTTTGCGTATCAAGGCGACCCGTCGCCGATTCACGACGGCAAGCCGCGTGGCGAAGCAAGCGGTCATTTGCCGCCCACGTCGTTCGTGATGTTCCTGCAGAACCACGATCAGATCGGCAACCGCGCGTTCGGCGAGCGTCTGCGCAAGCTGACCTCGGACGATGCCTTGCGCGCCGCCACCGGCCTGCTGCTGCTGTCGCCGCAAATCCCGCTGCTTTTCATGGACGAGGAATACGGCTCGACGCAACCGTTCCTGTTTTTCACCGACTACAGCGGCGATCTCGCCGACGCGGTCCGCGAAGGACGCCGCCGCGAATTCGCGCGCTTTTCTTCGTTCAGCGACGAGAAACGCCGCGCCCAGATTCCCGATCCAAATGACGTCAAGACGTTCGAGGCCTCATCGCCGCCGATGTCGCACGATGCGGCGAAGCAGGACAGCGATGAAGCGAAAGACCGGCTCGAGTGGATGCACTTCTACAAGTCCGCGCTTGCCGTGCGCGCCAAGCTGATCACGCCGCGCCTGCAACACAGCAAGTCGTGCTGCGCGACCGTGCTGACCGCGGCGAATGGCGGCGACGCCAATGCGCTGATCGCGCGCTGGAAACTCTGCGACGGAGAGACGTTATCGGTCGCGCTGAACCTCTCGAAAGAGAGCGTGGCGTGCATTGAGATTCCCGCCGGCAAGGTGATTTTCGAAACGCCGCCGCGCGCCCGCGAGCAGGTCGAAGTCAACGTGTTGCCGCCGCATGCGTTCGTCGCATGGTTGACGGGCGACGTCTGCGGCTACGCCATCGGCCACGACGCTCGCGTCGCGGGACAACAGGAGCGCCACGCGTGACTACCCGACGCCCTCACGACACGATCGTCACTCTCGCCTCGCGCGCCGGCTTCGAGGTGGAATGGCAGGATGCGCACCATACGACGCAGCGAGTGCCCGAAAGCACACTTACCGTACTGCTCGAACGGATGGGATTGCCGTGCGGCAACGCAACGGAAATCCGCCACAGCGCCGCCGCACTGGAAGCCGAATTGTCGGGCCGTAAACTGCCGCCGCTGATGACCGCGGAAGTCGGGCGCGGCATCGCCTTGCCCATTGCGGCGATCAAATCCGGCAGCCACTATCGGATCGAACTGGAAAGCGGCTCGATCATCGACGGCCGGTTCACAGCGCCCAAAGGCGAAGAAGCCTTACTCGCACCGATCGACGAAGCGGGCTATCACACGCTCGTGATCCACGAACAACGCATCACGCTGGCTGTGGCGCCGCCGCGCTGCTACACGGTCGCCGACGCCTGGCGCACGCTGCACGACGACGCGGGCGGCGATAACACGCCCGCGCCGCCGCTTTGGGGCATCGCCGCGCAGTTGTACGGCTTGCGCCGCGCCGGCGACGGCGGCATCGGCGACTATTCGGCGCTCTCTCAAATCGCCGTGGAAAGCGCGAAGCGTGGCGCGCACGCGCTCGCCGTCAGTCCGACGCATGCGATGTTCAGCGCGGAGCCGGAGCGCTTCAGCCCGTATTCGCCGTCGTCGCGTTTGTGGCTGAACGTCACGCATATCGATCCCGCCGCTGTGTTCGGCGCGGACGCGGCCCACGCCGCGCTCGAAGCCGCCCAGGCTGGCGAGGCGTGGTCGAAACTCGAACGCTTGCCGCTGATCGACTGGCCGAACGCGGTCGTGCTGAAGCTGAAGGTCTTGCGCGCGCTGTATGAGCAATTCTGCGAACACGAACGCGCGCAAAACACGCCGCGCGCGCTGGAGTTTCACGGCTTCTGCGAACGCGCCGGGCGCGCGCTCGAAGACCACGCGCGCTTCGAAGCGTTGCAGGCGGCGCAACTCTCGCAAGAGGGCGGCAATGGACATTGGCGCAACTGGCCCGAGGCATTGCGTGATCCGCGCAGCCCGGAAGTCGAAGCTTTCGCCGAGAGCAACCGTCACGAGGTCGATTTCCATCTGTTCCTGCAATGGCTGGCCGCCAAGGGTTTGTCGCACGCGCAACATGCGGCGCGCGATGCCGGCATGGCCGTCGGCCTGATCGCCGATCTCGCGGTGGGCTGCGATAGCGCCGGCAGTCATGCATGGTCGTATCGCGACGACATGCTGCAAGGCGTATCGGTCGGCGCGCCGCCGGATCTGTTCAACCAGGCCGGTCAGGCATGGGGACTCACCACGTTCTCGCCGCGCGCCATGCGCACGCAGGGCTTCTCCGCGTTCATCGACATGTTGCGCGCGGCGTTCGCGCACGCCGGCGGCATCCGCATCGATCACATTCTCGGCTTGCGGCGGCTGTGGCTTGTGCCGGAAGGCGAAAGCGCGCGTAACGGCGCGTACCTGCGCTACCCGCTCGAAGACCTGCTGCGGCTGATCGCGCTCGAATCGTGGCGGCATCGCGCGATCGTGATCGGCGAAGATCTCGGCACGGTGCCGCCGGGTTTTCGCGAGCGGCTCGAGGAGCACGGCATCGCCGGCATTCGCGTGCTGTGGTTTGAGGGCGCGCACGACGGCAAAGGATTCAAGCCGCCCTCGGCTTGGGACCGCAATGCGGTCGGCACCACGACCACGCACGATCTGCCGACAGTCGCCGGTTGGTGGCGCGGCAGCGACATCACATGGCGCAACAAGATCGGCCAGACGATGGCGCGCGCCGACGGCCGCGATCCTGAAGAAGCCGCTCAGGAAGAGCGCGCGAAAGATCGCGCCGAGTTGTGGCGAGCTTTCCAACTGGCGGGCGTGGCCGCGCCTGATGTGCCCGCGCCGCCGCCCGACCGCGCGCCCGTGGACGAAGCGCTCGCCTTCGTTGCCGCGACGCCCGGCCCGCTGGTGACGTTTCCGCTCGAGGATTTGCTCGCGCAAGTCGAGCAGCCGAATCTGCCCGGCTCGATCGACGAACATCCGAACTGGCGCCGCCGCGTGAGCGTGCCGATCGACGAACTATTCGAAGACGACGCGTTCTGCGACCGGCTGCTCGCGGTCGATCGCGCGCGCCGCGCCGCGACCGCGCCAGTTCCTTCTTCCAATGCTTCTTCGGAGCCTGATACGCCATGACCGTCCCGCGCTCCACGCTTCGCCTCCAGTTTCATCGAGGCTTTACCTTCGACGATGCCGCAAAGCACGTCGACTACTTCGCCGCGCTCGGCATCAGCCACGTGTACGCGTCGCCCATCACGACGGCCGAGCCGGGCTCGATGCACGGCTACGACACCGTCGACTACACGCAGGTCAGCGCCGAATGCGGCGGCGAGGCGGGTTTGAAACGCCTCGTCGACAAACTGCGCGCGCACAACATGGGGCTGATCATCGACACGGTGCCCAACCATATGGGCGTCGGCGGATCGAGCAACGCGTGGTGGCTCGATATTCTCGAATGGGGCCGCCATAGCGCCTATGCGCGCCATTTCGACGTGGACTGGCATTCGCCCGATCCCGCTTTGCGCGGCAAGGTGCTGCTGCCCACGCTCGGCGCGGCGTACGGCGAGGAACTCGCGGCGGGCCGCATCGCGCTGCATTTCGCGGCCGACATTGGGCGCTTTTACATCGGCTACGGCCCGCACGTGTTTCCGGTCTGCCCGACCGATTACGCGTCGATCCTGCAAAGCGCCGACCGCTCCGATCTCAACGCGCTCGCCGAGCGCTTCCATGGGCTCACGACGCAGCCCAACGATCATGCGCGCGCTGCCGAAGGTCGCGACATGCTGCGCGAATTCGTCGCGCAAAACGGTGACTCGGCGATCGAGATCGCGCTGCAGGCGTATTCTCCGGACGACCCGGTGACGCGTGACCGTCTGCATCGGCTGATCGAGCGCCAACACTTTCGCCTGGCGTGGTGGCGCACCGCGTCCGACGAGGTGAACTGGCGGCGCTTCTTCGACATCTCGACGCTCGCCGGTGTGCGCGTGGAACGGCCCGAAGTGTTCGAGGCCGTGCATGCGCTGCCCTTCCGTCTGTACCAGGAAGGCGTGGTGGACGGCCTGCGTATCGATCACGTCGACGGCCTCGCGGAGCCGCGTGAATACTGCCAGCGTTTGCGGCAGCGTCTAACGGAACTGCGTGACACCACGCCGTATGTGGTGGTCGAGAAGATTCTCGGACGCGGCGAACCGTTGCGTGACGATTGGCCGGTGGACGGCACGACCGGCTACGATTTCATGAGCGACGTGGGCGCGCTGCTGCACGATCCCGCCGGCGCCGAACCGCTCGCGCAAACGTGGACCGAACTGACCGGCCGCAGCCCGCGTTTTGCCGACGAAGCGCTGGTCGCGCGCCGCAAGATTCTCGCGGAAAATCTCTCGGCGGAACTCGACCGCGCGGCCCGCGCGCTGCATCGCATTGCACGCGATTCGCTGGCCACGCGCGACTTTACTTTCACGACGCTGCGGCGAGTGCTGACCGAACTCGTCGTGCATTTCCCGGTGTATCGAATCTATCCGCAGAACGGTCTGCGCAGCGCGACGGATAACGTCTATTTCGACCAGGCTTTGGAGGGCGCGCGACAAACACTTTCGCGCGCGGACCTCGTCGCGCTCGAGCGTGTGAACGCGTGGCTCGGCGGCAGCGCCGAAGAGCCGCCGTCCGGCCGCGGGGGTACGCTACCGCAAGGCCAGAATGGTGCGCCGCCGAGCCATGCCGGTTCCGCGCGACGCACCGCGCAGACGTTGTTTTCGCAGTTGACCGCGCCCGTCGCCGCGAAGGCGGTCGAGGATACGGCGTGCTATCGCTATGGCCGGCTGTTGTCGCGCAACGAGGTCGGCTCGGACCCGGGCGAGTTCGCGTTGTCGGTCGAAGCGTTTCATGCGGCAAATCTGGAGCGCTCGCAGCGCTTCCCTCACGCCATGCTCGCGACCGCCACGCACGATCACAAACGTGGCGAAGACGTGCGCGCACGGCTTGCCGTCTTGAGCGAGATTGCGCGCGACTGGAGCGCGACGTTGCGCGCGTGGTCCACATTGAATGCGCCGCAGCGGCGCGCGCTCGACGGCAATTCCGTCAGCAGCGTCGGCCAGGACACGAGCTACGACTGGGCGCCCGGCCCCGCCGCCGAAGCGATGCTCTATCAAACGCTGGTGGGCTGCTGGCCCCCGGATCTGCGACCCGACGACGAAGCCGGCGTAAAGGAGCTGGCCGAGCGCGTCGCGCAATGGCAGTTGAAGGCGCTGCGCGAAGCCAAGCTGCAAACCAACTGGCTCGCACCCGACGAAGCGTACGAGGCCGCCTGTCGCGATTTCCTGTTCGACATCCTCGCGCCGCAACGGCGCGACGGTTTCTTGAAGGAGTTGTCCGCGTTCGTTGCGCGAATCGGGCGTGCCGGTGCGCTCAACAGTTTGCAGCAGACGGTTCTGCGGCTGGCATCGCCTGGGATTCCCGATCTTTATCAGGGCACCGAGTTGTGGGATTTCAGTCTGGTCGATCCGGACAATCGCCGGCCCGTCGATTTCGCCAAACGCGAGGCGTGGCTCGTGCAAACGCCGCCGTCGGAATTCTTGCCGAGCTGGCGCGATGGACGAGTGAAGCTCGCGGTGGTGCAGCGCGTGCTCGCGTTGCGAGCGCATTTGCCGGAATTGCTGAGTCAGAGCGAGTATCTGCCGCTTGCGGTGCGCGGCAAGCACGCGTCGAGCGTGATCGCGTTTGCGCGGCGGCATGGCAATGCGTGGGCCGTGGTGGTGGCGAGCCGGCTCGCGGCTGGATTGCTCGGCGAGGACAGTGACCTGCCGATGGTCGAGCCGGCGAAATGGGAAGACACCGCGCTGGAGATGCCGTCGGATTTGTCCGCGAGAGCGCTATTCGACTGGTTGAGTCCCGCTGCGCCGAAGGTCGATGAAAACGGTCTGCTGTATCTGCGCGATGCGCTGGGTGCAATGCCGGTTGCGGTGTTGGTGGAGGATGGCGTGCCGCGCGGGTGATCTTACGGCTTTTGTTGGTGAAGGCGGTTGGAGCGTATGTGCTTCAGCCGCCTTTTTGTTTCAGGCGTCCGTCGGCCAGGTGGCCGCACGGCTTGAGCGAGACTACCGCCCCGCCGCCCAAAGTAGCGCTGTCACCGCTCAACCACCTTCGTCGTCGAAGGTTTTCGGATAAACCCGCACGAGCACGATACGCGGCCCTTTCATTTTCTTGACCACGACGTCGAAGCGGTCGAACTCGACTCTCTGCCCTTCGCTAGGCAAATCGTTGAGCGCCTGAATCACGAGGCCGCCGACCGATTCGGCCTTGCCTTCGTCGATGTCGATCCCCAACGCGCGTTCCAGCGACACCACCGGCAAGCTGCCCTTGCCCATCAAGGTGCCGTCGTCCATGCGCGTCCAGTCGGCGTCGCCTTGACGGAACTCGTCGTGGATCTGGCCCACCAGCGCGCCGAGCAGATTGTCGAGCGTCAGGAAACCGATCGGCTTCTCCCGCTTATGGCCGACCAGCGCGAAGTGCGGCGCGCCCTTGCGGAAGCGGCGAAACAGTTCGAGCGCGGGCATTTCCGGCGTGACGTATTGCACGGGCCGTGCGTATTTGGAGAGATCCTCAAGCGTGCTGCCCGCATGACGGGCCAACAGCAAGTCCTTCAAGTGGATCATGCCGGCCACGCGTTCGCCGGATGCATCTTCAAACAGCGGATAACGGCTAAAGCGATGCCGCGCCACTACCTGCATGTTTTCGCGCAACGGCAAATCGCGGCGCAAGCCGATCATTTCGTAGGCCGGACGCATGAGGTCCGACACGGTCATGCGCGAAAAATCGAGCGAGTGCGCGATCGTGTTCCACTCGTCCTGACTGTAGGCGCCGTCCGTCGAACCCAGTTCCGTGGCGACGTTGGCGCGGCGGCCGCGCAGGATCAGCTTGAGTTCGTCGGTGGAGTAGTGCGAGTCGTGGCCGTGATCGGCGTCGAGGCCGGCCAGTTTGAGCACGGCATTGGCGCTCGAATTGAGCACCCAGATTGCCGGATACATGGCCCAGTAAAAGCCGTAGAGCGGCGTGGCGGCCCAGAGCGAAACCTTTTCGGCCTCGCGGATCGCCAGCGACTTCGGCGCCAGTTCGCCCACCACGATGTGCAGGAACGAAATGCACGAGAACGCGAAGAACAGCGAAATTCCGTGGATCAGCTTCTCCGACTCCACGCCGAGCAGGCTGAAGACCGGAGTGAGCAACTCCGCGAACGCGGGCTCGCCGATCCAGCCGAGCCCGAGCGATGCCAGCGTGATGCCGAGTTGGCAGGCCGACAGATAGGCGTCGAGGCGCCCGTGCACTTTGGCCAGCAGACGCCCGCGCATGCCATGTTTGGCAGCGAGGCTTTGAACGCGTGTCTGCCGCAGTTTGACCAGACCGAATTCAGCGGCAACAAAGAAGCCGTTGAGGGCAACGAGAAACAACGCACCGATAAGGGCGACAACCTGGATCAAAGCGAAAGGCTCCGGCAACAAAAGTTGTCAGTATAGAGGGTGAAAGCTCGGTGAAATCTGAATCGTGCGAACGAAGTGGCTGAGCCAACCGTTCACTTTGCGGCGGTTGCGCTCAGTGGGATGCGTAGCGCGAGCGTGGCGGTATTGCTGCCGGCTGCGTCGCCGCCGGCTGGTTCGCCTTGCTCGAAACTGCCGCCGTGCGCTTCCGCGACGCGCTTGCACAACGCCAGCACCCACGCGATCCGTTTCGCTTCGCGCGGCTCGCGCGCCTGCTTGCGGGCAAACGCTTCGAGCACATGAGGCAAAGCGGGATCCAGCAATGCGGCGCTGTTCGTGTCGTACGCGAGGCTGGCGTGCCACGTGCCACTGTCTGCTTTCGTGGACAGGACGACCGTGGCGCCTTCCGGGCTCGCTTCGACCGCGAACGTCAGCATCAGCCATAGCGCGGCAGCGAGGCGCTCGCGGTCGCCGTTGAGCTGTTCGGTAGCGAGTTGCGAGTCGAGCGTCACTTCCACGCCGCGCGTGCGAGCCAGGCCCGAGCGGACTTCTTCCACCGTTTCATCGAGCAACGGATGCAGCGGGAATGACGCATGGTTCAGCGCCAGCGATTTGGTTTCGGCGCGCGTAGCGTCGACGATCGTCTCGAGCAACTTGACCTGCTGGTCTACACCATTGCGAATGCCGGTGACGGCGCGCTGAGAGTTGGGGTCGTTCGCGTCGAGCTTGCGCTCCAGCACATACGCCCAGCTATGAATGGCATTCAACGGACCACGCAGATCATGCGACACCAGCGACAGCACATGGTCACGCATGAACAGGGCGGTTTCCGCGCGCAGATGCGCGGTGCGTTCGGATACGGCGAAGCCGGAAGGGACCGGCTTTTCGCCGGCAGTTCCGGTTGAAGACGTTGTCACGATCGAGCCTCTCAGGCAGTTCATGATGGTTGAAAGAAGCCCCATTATAGGCATGCCGTCCGGCGCGACCAGCCTGGCCGGACGGCCAACTGGCACGCAATCCGTGTGCCACGCGGCAATCCTCGGCATGCGGCGCCAACACGCCTACAATGTCGGTTTTTACGTTTTGACCTGAGGAGCGACATATGTCGACTGTGACTACCGAATCCGGCTTGAAGTACGAAGACATCGTTGAAGGCACCGGCGCCGAAGCCGTGGCCGGCAAGACCGTCAGCGTGCATTACACCGGCTGGCTGACCGATGGCCAGAAGTTCGACTCGAGCAAGGACCGCAATGACCCGTTCGCATTCGTGCTGGGCGGCGGCATGGTCATCAAGGGCTGGGACGAAGGCGTGCAAGGCATGAAGGTCGGCGGCACGCGCAAACTGACCATCCCGCCGCAACTCGGCTACGGCGTGCGCGGCGCGGGCGGCGTGATTCCGCCGAACGCAACGCTCGTGTTCGAAGTCGAATTGCTGGGCGTCTAAGTTTTCGCTGTCCTGTGACTGCGCACCGTCGATGAGCCACGCCGCCGTTACCGCTCCTAGCGTTTCGCTGCGCCGCTACGGCGCGATCGAAGCGTCGGACGTGCACGACTTTCACCAGGTCGTGCTCGGGCTCGACGGCGCGATGGTGATGGCGGTGGACGGCATCGCGCAACGGCTGGATGCCGGCTCCGGCTGGCTCATCCCGGCGAGCGCGCGGCACGATTACGTGGGCGTCGGCGAAAACCGGCAGTTAGTGCTGGATTTGCCGGCCACATCGCTGGCCGTACCGGAACGCCTGTTCGACCGCGCGCGGGCCGTCCATGTGGATGGCTCGCTTGCGCAACTCGTGCAACGCATCGCGGCGCGCGCGACCGGCGACGCTCTCGGCGACGAGCTCGATTCTCGGCGTTTTCATTGGGACGCGGCCGCGCGCCTCGGCGCGGCGTTGGTGGCCGACGCTGGCGCGGCGGTTGGCGCACCGGCAGCCGGCGCGGGGCTCGACTTTACGCGTATCGACCGCTGGTTGCGCGCGCATTTGTCGGAGCCTTTGCGGATCGCCGACCTCGCCGCGCATTGCGGCTTCGGCATGCGGCGCTTTCATCAACTTTTTATCGAGGCCTTCGGTGAGACGCCGCATCGCTATTTGCAGCGGCTGCGGCTCGATACGTCGCTCGCGCTGCTCGCCGATCCGCGCCGTACGCTGACGGACATCGCGTTGGATATCGGCTTCGGCGATCAGAGCGCGTACACACACGCGTTCACGCGGCGTTTCGGACTGGCGCCCGGTCAGTGGCGCACGTTGCGTCACTGAGTTTTCGCGGCACCAGATTGCATTCGACTGAGTGTCGCCGCGTTGGCTCTATTGCACTGACGGACAGCAATGAAGCTCGTTGCGCGAGCCGCCTGAACGGAGCGGCCCGCTACCTGCTTCACGCTGTCATTCGAGCCTTTGTCGCTCGAACCTTCTTCACTCAACCCGCCAGACCGCGCTCCAGATCGCCGCGGATATCGCCGGCGTTTTCCAGACCGACGGCAAGACGGATCAAGCCTTCGCTAATGCCCGCCGCCGCGCGCGCTTCCGGCGTCACGCGACCATGCGTGGTCGTAGCCGGATGCGTGATGGTGGTACGCGTATCGCCGAGGTTGCCGGTAATCGAGCAGATCTTCGTGTTGTCGATCACACGCCATGCATTCGCGCGCATCTGTTCCGGCGTATCGCCTTTCAATTCGAACGAGAGAATCGCGCCGCCCGCCTTCTGCTGACGCATGGCCAGCGCGTGCTGCGGATGCGATTCAAGCCCCGGATAAAACACGCGATTCACGGCCGGATGCGCTTCCAGCCAGCGCGCGATCTCGAGCGCATTCGCCGACTGCTTTTCGACGCGCAGCGACAGCGTTTCCATACCCTTGAGCAACACCCATGCGTTGAACGCGGACAACGTCGGCCCGGCGCTGCGTACGAACGGAAACACCTTTTCCATGATGAACTGCTTCGAGCCGACCAGCGCGCCGCCGAGAACGCGGCCCTGACCGTCGAGGAACTTGGTGGCCGAATGCATCACGACGTCCGCGCCGAGCTTCAGCGGCTGCTGCAAGGCCGGACTGCAGAAACAGTTGTCGACCACGAACAGCGCGTTCGATGCCTTGGCGATCTTGCCGATTGCTTCGATGTCGGCGACTTCGGTCAGCGGATTCGACGGCGTTTCGAGGAAGAACATCTTCGTCTCCGGACGCACGGCGTTTTTCCACGCGTCCAGATCGGTCGGATCGACGAACGTGGTCGTGATGCCGAACTTGCTGAAAATCTGCGAGAACATGCCGAGCGTCGAGCCGAACAGCGCCTGCGAGCTGACCAGGTGGTCGCCGGCCTGCAACGCCGACATCACCACCGACATGATCGCGGCCATGCCCGACGCCGTCGCCATGCAGGCTTCGCCGCCTTCGAGCGCAGCCAGACGATCCTGGAACATCGAAACGGTCGGGTTCGTGAAGCGGGAATAGGTGTAGTTGTCTTCGGAATTCTTGAATTTTTCCGCGGCGTCGGCGGCGCTCTCGAACACGAAGCTCGAGGTCAGGAAAATCGCTTCCGAATGCTCGTTGAAGTCGCTGCGCACCGTGCCCGAGCGGACTGCCAGCGTGTCGAAGTTCAGGGAGTCGTCCATGTTGGTTCTGGTTTCCAATGTTTCATGGCTGCGGTTGGTGTCTGCGGCTCACATGCTCACATGAAGTGAGCTGAGCGCATCAAGCCGAATCGCAGCAACAAAAAAGCCCGCTTTTGCGTCGGCATAAGCGGGCTTCATGTGCGGGGAAAGCTGGAGCGGAGGTAGATGAATGCGGCTTTTCCACCATTCGCTTTAGCTGTTTCGGGTTGCCCCGCGTCCGCAAGCTGAGTTCAAATCGACGCAAGCCGTCATGCTAACACGCTCCCGGCACGGCGTGCAGCGTGCCATGCTGGGAGCGTGTAACTCGAATCGCGCTCAACCCACTGACAGTTGCAAATGCAATTGCGAACGGGCCGGCGCACCGCCGTCGATCGCTTCGCTCGCAGCGTCGCGGTCCGATTGCGAGGACGGTGCGAGACGCGCGGTTTCGATGCGGTCGAGGTACTCGGTGGTCACGTCGCCGGTCACGTAGTTGCCGTCGAAACACGACGCTTCGAATTCCTTCAGCGCCGGGTTGATATCGCGCACCGCCTGTTTCAACGCGTCGACATCCTGATAAACGAGGTGGTCCGCGCCGATCATGCGCGCGACTTCGTCGTCCGTACGGCCGTGGGCGACGAGTTCACCGCGCGTCGGCATGTCGATACCGTAGACGTTCGGGAATTTCACCGGCGGCGCCGCCGAAGCGAAGATCACCTTGTTCGCGCCCGCATCGCGCGCCATCTGCACGATTTCGTGCGACGTGGTGCCGCGCACGATCGAGTCGTCGACGATCAGCACGTTCTTGCCCTTGAACTCGATGCCCATGGCGTTCAGCTTCTGGCGCACCGACTTCTTGCGCACGGCCTGGCCCGGCATGATGAAGGTACGGCCGACGTAACGATTCTTGAAGAAGCCTTCGCGATATTCCACGCCCAGTTTCTTCGCAACCTGCATCGCGGCCGGACGGGACGAATCGGGAATCGGCATCACGACGTCGATCGGCACGTCGGGCAGCTCGCGCTTGATCTTCTCGGCGAGGTAGTCGCCCATGCGCAGACGCACGTTGTAGACCGGCACGCCGTCGAGCACCGAATCCGGACGCGCCAGATACACGAGTTCGAAAATGCAGGGATTCAGGCTCGGGTTGGTGGCGCATTGCTGCGAGTGGAGATTGCCTTCGATGTCGATGAAAATCGCTTCGCCCGGCGCCACGTCGCGCACGAATTCGAAGCCGATACCTTCAATCGCCACCGACTCCGACGCCAGGATCCACTCGACGCCTTCCGCCGTTTCCTGCTTCCCGAGGCACAGCGGACGAATACCGAACGGGTCACGGAAGCCCAGCAGGCCGTAGCCGGCGATCAGCGACACGATCGCATACGACCCGCGCACCCGGCGATGCACGCCCGACACCGCCTTGAACAGCGCAGCCGGATCGAGCTGCAGGCCCGAGCTGGAAAGCTGCAATTCGTGCGCGAGCACGTTGAGCATGACTTCCGTGTCGGAATTGGTATTGATGTGGCGGCGATCGATGCGGAACATCTCATCTTTCAGCTGCTGCCAGTTGGTCAAGTTGCCGTTGTGGGCGAGGATGATGCCGAACGGCGCGTTCACGTAGAACGGCTGGGCTTCTTCTTCGCTCGACGCGGAACCGGCGGTCGGGTAACGGACCTGGCCGATACCGGTGGTGCCGGGCAGGCTGCGCATGTTGCGCGTGCGGAACACGTCGCGCACCATGCCGTTGGCCTTGTGCATGTGGAAGTTGCTGCCGTTCGCTGTCGCGATGCCGGCGGCGTCCTGACCGCGGTGCTGCAGGAGCAGCAGGCTGTCATAGATCAGCTGATTGACCGGGGAGTGGGAAACTACGCCTACGATGCCGCACATGGCATGTCCTTCAAAGGTACGAAATTCGTCATGGCGGCCGCTGCCTGCGATCGTGTCCCAAGGGACTTCCTTCGAGACGTTAGCGAAGCTAAGCGACCGAACGTAAAGGCAGCCGGTTTGCGCCGGTGTCCTGCTGCGTCTCCCTCGCCGCTCGCCTGATCGTCACACTCGGACGTAAGCAGCCAGCGGCTCGGGAAGCAGCGGTTTCATTACGTGCACGCCCTCGACCGCATAGGGCCGAAGCAAGGCGTTGCGCCAGAATTCCTGTTGGGGCAGTTCGGTCAAGCCAGCCAGGGCGACCAGAATCAGCACCAGAATGACCCCGCGCACGAGGCCGAACATCAAACCGAGCGAACGGTCCACGCCGCTCAAGCCGGTTGCCTGCACGATGCGGCTCAAAAGGGCGTTCAGCACGCTCGCCACCAGCACCACACCGACCACCACCAGCGCAAAGGCCAGCAGCCATTGGGTCAACGCGCCGCCCGGCCAGGTGGACGGGATATACGGGACAACGTAACCAACAAAGCGGCAAGCAATAAAAAACGCCGCGATCCAGCCGATCAGCCCGAATATCTCCGACAAAAACCCGCGCCATGTGCCGCGCATCGCTGACAGACCGATCACCGCCATTACAGCGTAGTCGAAGGCAGTGAACATCGCTCGCTTACTGTGCGGTGCCGCTGTTCGCGCCCGACGTCAAGCCGACCTCGCGAACCTTTGCAATGGCCGCGCTCGCTGCTGCGCGGTCGGCGAACGGGCCGGCTCGCAGCAACGTGAGCGTGGAGCCGTCAGCCTGCTTGCGATGTTCGGTATATGCGGGCACACCCGCCGCTTTCAACTTGGCCGCCCAATTGCGTGCGTTGGCGTCGTTCGCGAAGGCGCCGAGTTGGACGGCGAAACGGCTGCCCGCCGGCGACGCCGGCGTGCCGGAATTCGCGTCCGCGCTGGCGGCCGTGTTCGAATTGTCGGAGCTTGGAGCTTGAGCAGCCGGCGCGGTCGCGGCGTTATGCGTGACCGGCGGTTTGGCCGCTGGTTTGGCAGGCGTTGCGGGCGCCGCCGGCGTAGTGTTCGCCGCCACGGACGGTGCTTGCGGCTTCGCTGCCGGCTTGGTTGCGGACGCCGCTGCGTTCGTCTCCGTGCTCGCTTGCTTCGTGGTGCCGGACTGGCCTTGCCTTGCTGCCGTTGCCGGCGCAAGACCGGAGGCGGCGAGTGCCGCGTCTGGCGTTGCGGGATTATCCGGCGCTACGCCGGCCTGCGTGTCTTCCTGAGCTTTAGCGAGCTTCGGCGCGGGACGGCTGGGAATGTCGATGGAGATGTCGTCTGTGACGGGCTTGGGGTGCGAGTCCAGCACCATGGGCAGGATGACGACCGCCGCCACGACCATCGCGATCGCGCCGACGAGCCGGCGACGCGCACGCTGCTTTTCCGGCAGCGTAGGGTCGAGCAGCATCGCATCGGCGTCGACGGTGCGCTCCGTGCGGCGGGTTCGCCGCTCCACGCGCTCGCCACGGGCGGCCCGGGGGGAACTGGTGTTTGTGCCGCGCCGGGTGGGCGCGTCGTCTTTCTTGCCGAACGAGAAAATTCCCATGAATCGCTTGGTTCGAGCCTGGCGCCCGTTCAGTGTTGCTGCGATTTACGGTAGGCCATCACGCCTGCTACCGTATAGAAACTGCCGAAAACCACGATTCTATCATTCTCTGACGCTCGTTTTAGCGCGTCTTGGAAAGCCTCTGCCGGCGTGGCGTAACGCGTCACGCTGCTGTCGACTCCCTCTTCCACGCCCTGCTCGCGCAAGGCCGCTTCGAGTTCTTCCGCTGACGCCGCCCGCGGTGTCGGCAAATCGGTGACGCACCAGTGATCGATTTCGCCTTTCAGGTGCGCCAGCACGCCGGCAATGTCCTTGTCGCGCATCGCGCCGAACACCGCGTAGGTGTACGGGAAAAAACCCATGTTGCCGAGATTTTGCGTCAACACCGCGGCCGCGTGCGGATTGTGGCCGACATCCAGAACGACAGCCGGCTTGCCCGGCAGCACCTGGAAACGTCCCGGCAGTTCCACGTTGGCAAGGCCGAGGCGGATGTCTTGTGCCGAAACCGGCAGACGATCACGCAGCGCTTCGAGCCCGGCCAGCGCCGCCGACGTGTTGATCAACTGGTTCGCGCCGCGCAGTGCCGGGTAAGCCAACGCCGAGCGCCGCATGGTCGGGCCGACGTAGCTCCATTGCTGGCGCTCGCTGCCGGCCTGGCCTTCATAGCGAAAATCGCGGCCGAATAGCCACAATTCGGCGCCGATTTTTTCCGCGTGATCGATCAGCGATTGCGGCGGCACCGGGTCCGCGCAGATCGCCGGCTTGCCCGGACGGAAAATACCGGCTTTTTCGAAGCCGATTTTCTCGCGCGTGTCGCCGAGATATTCCGTGTGATCGATATCGACGCTGGTGATGATCGCGCAATCCGTGTCGAGGATATTGACCGCATCGAGGCGACCGCCCAGGCCGACTTCGAAAATCACCGCGTCCAGTCCGCGCGATGCGAACAGACTCATGATCGCCAGCGTCGTGAATTCGAAGTAGGTCAGCGTGACCGGTTCGGCGAGGCTCAGGCGCGCGGCTTCGACGGCTTCGAAGTGCGGCAGCAGATCGGCGTCGCTCGCCATTTCGCCGTTCACCCGCGCGCGCTCGTTGAACGTGAGCAAATGCGGCGAGGTGTGACAGCCGACCGTGAATCCCGCGCGCAGCAGAATCGATTCGAGGATCGCGCACGTGGAACCCTTGCCGTTCGTGCCGCCGACGGTGATGACGGGACACGCGAACGACAATTGCATCGCGTCGCGCACCTGGCTGATGCGGGCCAGCCCCATGTCGATGCCGACCGGATGCGCGGATTCAAGGTGCGTGAGCCACGCGTCGAGGGTGGGGAATGTGGTCATCAGCGAATCGCGAGTAAATCGAGTAAGCAGTGTTGCGAATGGGCGCGGAGCGAAGCGGGCGGCTGCGGCTGCGGCTGCGGCTGCGGTCAGCAGTCTAGTCCGGGCGGGCGCCACTTTATGCGCGCAAACCACGCACACCTGCGCCGGGGGCACCGTCAGCAACCCTCGCCGCGTTGCGAGACCGTGATTATCCCGGAAATGACAGCGCGCCGCTTGATCACTCACGCGGCGCGCTATTTTTTACTGCTTTTCTGACGGCCGCCGCACTCGAGAAAGCGCGACGACGGTTCACGGCGGAGCCTGCTTACGCGACTGCGTCAGCCGGTTGATGACTCAGCAGCGCCATCAGTTGAGCAAGCTCTTCACGCAGCTTGCGACGGTCGACGATCATGTCGATCGCGCCCTTGGTCAGCAGGAACTCGGCGCGCTGGAAGCCTTCCGGCAGCTTCTCACGCACGGTTTGTTCGATCACGCGCGGACCGGCAAAGCCGATCAACGCCTTCGGCTCCGCGATCACCACGTCGCCGAGGAACGCGAAACTGGCCGACACGCCGCCCATGGTCGGGTCGGTCAGCACGGAGATGAACGGCAGCTTGGCTTCGGCCAGCTTGGTCAGCATGGCCGTGGTCTTGGCCATCTGCATCAGCGACAGCAGGCTTTCCTGCATGCGCGCGCCGCCCGAAGCGGTAAAGCAGATGAACGGCACTTTCTGTTCGAGTGCGTTCTGCGCGCCGCGCGCGAAGCGCTCGCCGACCACCGAGCCCATCGAGCCGCCCATGAACGAGAACTCGAAGCAGGCCACCACCACCGGCAGCGTATGGATCGCACCGCCCATGACGACCATCGCGTCGGTCTCGTCAGTGTCGTCCATCGCCTCTTTCAGGCGGTCCGGATACTTGCGGCTGTCTTTGAACTTGAGCGCGTCGACCGGAACGATTTCCTGGCCGATCTCATAACGACCTTCCGGATCGAGCAGGCCGTCGAGCCGCTCACGCGCGCCAATGCGCATGTGATGGTCGCACTTCGGGCAAACATGCAGATTGGCCTCGACGTCGTTGCGGTAAAGCACGGCTTCACACGACGGGCACTTGATCCACAGCCCTTCCGGAATCCCCTTGCGGTTCTTCGGGTCGGTTTGTTTGATTTTCGGCGGCAGCAGTTTGTCGAGCCAGCTCATAGTGAATCCTTCTCGGGTCTACGATCGCGCAAACGGCGGGACAAGCCCGCCGCTCACACTACAGAAGACAAAAATAACTGTTATCGGGCAGTCGCGACGCTATCCAGCGCCTCGCGCACTTCGGCGACGAAGCGCGTCAACGTCTCGGCAGCGGCTTCGGGCGCGGCCTGTTCGAGCAATTGCACGATGCGGCTGCCGATCACAACGGCATCGGACACTTCGGCCACCGAACGCGCAGTTTGCGCGTCGCGGATGCCGAAACCGACGCCCACCGGCAGGGGAACGCGCGACTTGATGGCCGGGATTTTACTCGCGATGCTGGAAACGTCCAGATTTGCCGCTCCGGTCACGCCTGTTAACGACACATAATAGACGTAGCCGCTGGCAATCTTGCCGACTTCCGCGATACGCTCGTCGGTCGACGTCGGCGCCAGCAGGAAAATCGGATCGATGCCGGCAGATCGCATCTGTTCAGCGAACTTAGCACACTCTTCCGGCGGATAATCGACAACCAGCACGCCGTCTACGCCGGCTTCCTTCGCCGTCTTTGCGAAGGTTTCGGTGCCCATCCGTTCGATCGGATTGGCGTAGCCCATCAGCACGACGGGCGTGGTGTCGTTGGTCTCGCGGAAGCGTTTCACGTCGGCGATCACGGTGCGCAGCGACACACCCTGGGCCAACGCCCGTTCCGACGACTGCTGAATCACCGGACCGTCGGCCATTGGGTCGGAAAACGGCACACCGAGCTCGATCACATCCGCGCCGCCGGCGGCGAGGGCATGCATGAATTCGACGGTGCGAGCGGGATCCGGGTCGCCGGCCGTCATGAACGGAATCAGGCCTTTCTTGCCCTGGGCGGACAGCGCAGCAAACGTGTTCTTGATACGGGACATGGAATATTCTCGGATTTGGGCTACCGCGCGGCGTGCTGATGGCGCGTCGCTCATTGCACTTCGGTCTGCCGTTGAGTTTTGGCTTTGACCCGACGCGCTACAGGCGGATTAGCAGCCGCGCTGACGCGTTCGCGCGCAATCGCGCAGTAACTCTCATTGATTTCATAGCCGACGAATTCGCGCTGCTGACGGGCGCAAGCGACTGCGGTGGTGCCGCTGCCCATGAAAGGATCGAGCACGCGCCCGCCCTTCGGACAACTTGCCAGTACCATCCGCTCGACAATTTCCAGAGGCTTCTGGGTGGGGTGCGCGACGCGCTCGGCGTGTTGCCGATGCAGCCGCGAAACCGACCAGACATCTTTTGGATTATAGCCAACCTCGAGCCACTTGCTGCCCTCGAACAATTTACGCGAACGCGCCTTCTTCGTGGCGGCATCGTACGGGATGCGGACGGGATCGAGATCGAAGAAGTAATCCTTCGACACCGCGAAAAAGCCGATGTTGTCGTGCACCGAAGTGAACCGGCGCACCGTTCCGCCCATGCTCGGCACACGCCGGTCCCAGATGATTTCGTTGATCATCGTGAGTTTTGTCTTCAGGAAGCTGAAGATTTCCGGCGCGTACTGCCAGGTGCAGAAAATGTAGAGCGAACCCGACGGTTTGAGCTTCGGAATAGCCAATTCGAGCCAGCCACGCGTCCAGGCGAGAAAATCTTCGCCCGTGCGCATGTCGGAGTCGTTGCCATAGTCCTTGCCGAGCCCGTAGGGCGGATCACATACGATCAGATCGATCGATCCGTCGGGAATGTTCGCAACATCGGTCAGAAAATCGCGGTTCAACAGCTGGATGCCGGCAGGCACCTGCGGCAACAGCAATGCAGGCGCCTCGGCCGCCGGACTATCGGCGGCCGGCGTTTCCGTGGTTTCAATCGCCGGCTGCGGCTCGTCGAACTCGTCACGCATCGTCGCGGCGCTCAGAACTGAATGCCCGATCGCTCAGCGACCGTATGCATGTCCTTGTCGCCGCGGCCCGACAGATTGACCAGAAGGTATTTGTCCTTCGGCAGCGTCGGCGCGAGTTTCGCGGCATAGGCCAGCGCGTGACTGGATTCCAATGCCGGAATGATGCCTTCGATCCGGCAGCAATCGTGGAACGCCTTGAGCGCTTCTTCGTCGGTGATGCCGACATATTCAGCGCGTTTGCTGTCTTTTAGCCACGCGTGCTCAGGGCCCACACCCGGATAGTCCAAGCCCGCCGACACCGAATGCGTCTCGATGATCTGGCCGTTCTCGTCCTGAAGCAGATAGGTGCGGTTGCCATGCAGTACGCCAGGGCTTCCGCCGATCAGCGACGCAGCGTGGCGTCCGGATTCGATGCCGTCGCCCGCTGCTTCGACGCCAATCAGTTTCACCGAAGTGTCGTCAATGTACGGGTAAAAGATGCCCATGGCGTTCGAACCGCCGCCAACGCACGCAATCACCGCGTCCGGCTGACGACCGACCAGCTCGGGCATCTGCACCTTGCATTCGTCACCGATCACGCGCTGGAAGTCGCGCACCATCATCGGATAAGGATGCGGTCCCGCCACCGTGCCGATGATGTAAAACGTGTTTTCGACGTTGGTGACCCAGTCGCGCATGGCTTCGTTCAACGCGTCCTTCAAGGTCCGCGAGCCGGATTCAACCGGCACGACGGTCGCGCCGAGCAGCTTCATGCGGTACACGTTGGCCGCCTGGCGGCGCACGTCCTCGGCGCCCATATAGACCACACATTCCATGCCGAAACGCGCGGCGATGGTTGCCGTGGCCACGCCATGCTGACCGGCGCCGGTTTCCGCGATCACGCGCGGTTTGCCCATGCGCTTGGCGAGCAGCGCCTGGCCGATCACATTGTTGACCTTGTGCGCGCCGGTGTGATTCAGGTCTTCGCGCTTGAGGAAAATCTGCGCGCCGCCGAGCATTTCGCTCCAGCGCTGGGCGTGATAAATCGGCGACGGACGGCCGACGAAATGCTTCAATTCGCGCTCGTATTCGGCAACGAATTCCGGGTCTTGCTTATATTTGTCGTATGCCGCACGCAGCTCGTCGAGCGCGTGGACCAGCGTTTCAGCGACGAACACGCCGCCAAATTGGCCGAAATGGCCTCTTTCGTCAGGCAAGTTATACATGGTGATCACTTTCTCAGTGTGGCGCGCGGCTCTCATGCGAGAGAACCGCCGCGCCGGAATCATTCGGCGTCCGCCGCGCGCACCGCGCGCACGAATGCCGCCATCCGGGCGTGATCTTTCACGCCCTTGGCGCCCGGCGTTTCGATGCCGCTCGAGACATCGACCGCGTACGGGCGCACGCGATGGATCGCTTCACTGACGTTTTGCGCGTTCAACCCACCACTCAAAACGGCCCGACGCGCGAGCTCTGCTGGAATAAGTGACCAATCGAAGACCTTCCCGCCGCCGCCGTATCCTTCGACATGGGTGTCGAACAGAAGGCTGCTGGCTGCTGAATAGCTAAGAGCCGATTTTACCAAATCGGCCGGCTGAGTATCCGCCGCAACGCGCAACGCGCGCAACCAAGGCAAACCCGCAACGCCGGCGAGCGATTCGCACTGCTCGGGCGTCTCATCGCCATGAAACTGCAACAGCGTAAGTCCGACATTGCTCACGACCTCGCGGATCCAGTCCGGGGTGGCGTTGACGAACAAGCCGACCACCGAGACGAACGGCGGCACATCGTGCACCAGCTCGACCGCCTGCGCGACGCTGACCGACCGCGGGCTCGGCGGGTAGAACACGAGGCCGATTGCATCGGCGCCGAGGTCGATCGCGTGGAACACGTCTCCGGGCTTTGACAGGCCGCACAGCTTGATACGCGTGCGATGCGGCGCGGCCTGCTGCGGGGCGCCTTCGTGGGATTCGTTTGCGAGGTTTTCGGTTGAGTTCATGTTTGCGCTTGCTCGGTCCATACGGTACTCCACGGCACGCTGCCCGTGTGCGGCGCGGGCACGGCGAATTGCGCAGGATAGCCCACCTGCGCCAGATACAAACCGTCCGGCATGAAGGTCGGCGCGGCGAAATCGCGATCGCGGCTCGCGAGCACCTCGGCCATCCATTCGACCGGACGACGGCCACCGCCGATGTAGACGAGGCAGCCCATCAGGTTGCGCACCATGTGGTGCAGGAACGCGTTCGCCCGAAAACGGAAATGGACGAAGTCTCCCTCTTGCTTCACGTCGATCTGATACAGGTGCTTGACCGGCGTTTTCGCCTGGCATTGCGACGAACGGAATGCCGAAAAGTCGTGTTCGCCGAGCAGATGAGCGGCGGCCTTCTGCATCGCGTCGACGTCGAGCGGCGTATGCACCCAGCCGGCCCGTGTCGCCAGCATCGGCGAGCGCACTGGATGGACATACAGCACGTAGTAATAGGTCCGCTCGAACGCGGAAAAACGCGCGTGGAACTCATCGGGCATCGGCTTGGCCCACTGCACCGAGATCGTCTTCGGCAGGAACGAATTGGTACCGCGAACCCAGGAAACGTCGGCACGATCCAGTTCGGTATCGAAGTGCACGACCTGCCCAAGGCCATGCACGCCCGTATCCGTGCGACCTGCGACGACGGTTTGCACCGGTGTCTGCGCAAACTCGCGCAGTGCCCGCTCAAGCTCGTCCTGCACGGTGTTACGGTGCGGTTGCGACTGCCAGCCACAGAATGCCGAACCGTCGTACTGCACGCCTAGAGCAATACGCTTCACGACAACGGAGCGAGCGTCGAGAGTAACGCGCGGGCCTCGGTGCGTGTACCCGGATCGTTCGCCTCGATCACTTCGTTGATGAGCGCGCGCGCGCCGGACAGATCGCCGAGTTCGATGTATTCGGCCACCAGTTCGAGCTTGTTGCGGGCGATGCGGCTCAGATCGTTCTGCGTAAACGCCGGCAACGGCTGGGCCGGGCTCGGCGGTAACTCGAGGTCGAAATCGAGCTTCAACGCGCCGAAGCCGGCCGCACCCAGACCGCTGCCAAAACCCGCGCCCAAGCCCGCGACGGCCGCGTGGCCTGCGGTGCCGGCAGTGATTTCGTCGGCGATATGCGGCGTGTCGTCGTCCGGGTGGAGCAATGGCACGGCTTGTTGTGCCGTGGTTTCCGGCGACGCCACCGGCTGGCTCGACAGTGAGGCGGGCGCTTGCAAGCCATCGGCGGACGACTCGACGCGCGGGGGCAATGGCATGTCGAGGCTGCCGAACGCATCGACGGCGTCGCGCGGGAATTCGGTCGGCACGGCTGCGGGCGCGGATTGCGGTTGCGCTCGCGGTTCTGGCTCGATCGACGGTTCCAGCCGCGCAGCCGGCGCGTCATCCCATTGCAGGCGGTGGGAGGGTTCCACGTGCAAGAAGGCGTCGTCGACGGGCTCCAGCGGAGCCAGGGGCAAGGCCTCTGCGCCTAGTTCCGCTGCGGCGGCAAGGCTCGCGGCCGTGGTCGCGCTGTCGAAGTCGTCGTGGCGGGACGCTGGGAGGGGTTCGGGAATGGAACCGCTCTGAGCGGACGGAGCAATGGCTGGATTCAATTGCTCAGGTTCGACGGATGCGGGTGTTGCGGCGCGCTCTTGTGAGATGTGGTCGGGCGCGCTGAGGTCGGGTGAAGGGAAAGCCGTGTGGGCTGCGGGACGGTCTTGTGCTGCGTGGTCTGCGGCTGCGTGCTCGGCATCCACTTGCTCGGCCGCCGTGTGTTCGGCGGCGGTATGTTGGGCCTCGGCGTACTCGGCGGCCGTGCGCTCTGCCGCAGCCTGCTCCGCTGCCGTGCGCTCTGCCGCTGCATGTGCTGTCGCGGCCTGTTCTGCCGCAGCGCGCTCCGCTGCCACGCGCTCCGCCGCTGCATGTTCTGCCGCTGCATGTTCTGCCGCTGCATGTTCTGCCGCTGCATGTTCTGCCGCTGCGCGTTCTGCCGCTGCCTGCTCCGCCGCTGCATGTTCCGCTGCCGTGCGTTCCGCCGCGGCACGCTCTGCCGCAGCTTGTTCTTCCGCTACACGTTCCGCCGCCGCTTTCTCCGTCGCCTCCCGCGCGGCAGCCTGACGAATCTCCGCGTCGCGCTCTGCCGCGACCCGTTCCGCCATTTCACGCGCCGCCGCGTTGCCTTCCGCAGCTTCACGCTCCGCAGCCGCCTGTGCCGCCGCATTTCCAACGACCGCATCAGCGCCGACGTCGGGCGCTCCGCCCGCCGGAGTCTGCTCGCGCGTCGAAGCGGCGTCCAGCGAGTCTATTGCCCGCGCGGACACTCCCACATCGCCGCCCGCCGACGCAGCCTCCGCCGCCGCCCGTTCGCGCTTCCGCCGCCCCATACGCAGCGCCGTCAGCAGCGCGACCAGCGCCGCGCCTATCGCCGCCGCCACGCTCAACTCCGTCTGCGACATGCCGGCTTCATTCGACGTCGATGCCACCGGCGTAGCGCCATGACTCGGCACAGCCGCCGCTGACGACGCGCCAACCGGCGGCTGCGCGACCCCGGACGACGCAGCGCTCGTAGCGGGAGGCGTCCCACCGATGCCGTGCTTCTGCAACTCCATCAGCACGCGATTTTTCAGCGCGAGCAATTGCTGCAAGCTCGACACCTGCGCGCGCGGTTGCGATGCCGGCTGCGCGGCGGTCATCGCCGGAGTCGTTCCGGTGCCCGCCGTTGATGCGCCCTCAGCCTCGCTAGCCGAGGGCTGAATCGAACCGGCCCACTCATGGGTGCCGCTGGCCGGCAATGCCGCCGCCTGCGATCCCGCGACCGGCGCGGATGCAGCCGTGCCACCCGGCGTCGCCGAGCTTGCTTCGGTAGCCGCACTGGCCATCGCCGAAACAGCGGGAGCGGCCGGCGTCGCCGCGCGCGCCGCCGCACTTGCTGCGCTTGCCGCCGCCGCATTGACCTGCGCCACGGCACTCGCCGCGTCGGCCGCCGGTGCCGCGTTGGTTGTCGCGTTAGGTGCCGCATTCGATGCCGAACCAGGCGCCGCCGCAACACCCGCCGCCGACGCCGCCAGCGCACCCGACGCATCCAGCACCGGCACCGTCAACACCGCGCCCAGCCGCAACCGGCTCGGGTCGTGGCTCATGAAGGCATTCGGGTTCGCATCGAATAACGCCCGCGAGGCGCGCGCGAGCGTCGCCTTGTCATGCGACTGCGTGACGGCAATCGCCACGTCGTTCAGCGACTGCCCGGGCCGCACCGTCACCTGGCCGCCGTTCGCGTACGAAACGGAGGCGGCGTCCGGCGCGCTGGCGGCGTCGCCCGGCGCGGCGACCGCGCTGCCCACGCCAGCGCACGCAAGCGCGGCGGACAAAGCGGCGGCGGCCGTCAATCGGCTCGCACCCTGGAGATTGAACATAGCCCGAAGGGATGAGAGTCGAAGGTTCATCGGGACTCCTGGCGCGTCAGCGCGCAGCCCTTTTTTGCGGTTGGAAAGAGACAAGATAATCGGAGCACACAATGAAAAAAGCGCCGCGCAAGCGCGACGCTTCTTGAGTTTTCTACGCGTCGTGAGCGCGTAGTTTACTTTACTTGTCGAGCACAATGCGAAGCATACGACGCAGCGGTTCCGCGGCGCCCCACAACAGCTGATCGCCGACCGTGAAAGCCGACAGATATTCGCCGCCCATGGCCAGTTTGCGCACGCGGCCGACCGGCACCGTCAGCGTACCCGTCACCACCGCCGGGGACAGATCGCGCATCGACGCTTCGCGCTCGTTCGGTACGACCTTGACCCAGTCGTTGCCCGACGCGAGGATGCTGTTCACTTCGTCCAGCGGCACGTCCTTATTCAGCTTGATGGTCAATGCCTGCGAGTGGCAGCGCATGGCGCCGATGCGCACGCACAGGCCGTCCACGGGAATCGAACCCGGCGTGCCCATGGCCGGCTTGCCGAGAATCTTGTTGGTTTCCGCGCCGCCCTTCCACTCTTCCTTCGACATGCCATTGCCGAGATCCTTGTCGATCCACGGAATCAGCGAGCCGGCGAGCGGCACGCCAAAGTTGTCGGTCGGCATGCGGTCGCTGTTCATCGCGGCGAGCACGCGACGGTCGATGTCGAGAATCGCCGACGACGGATCCGCCAGGTCTTCCTTGGCCGCGCCGTACAGCGTGCCCATTTGCTGCAGCAGTTCGCGCATGTTTTGCGCGCCCGCGCCCGAAGCGGCCTGATACGTCATGGCCGTCATCCAGTCGACGAGGTTTTCGCGGAACAGGCCGCCGAGCGCCATCAGCATCAGGCTAACCGTGCAGTTGCCGCCGATGAAATTCTTCTGGCCCTTGACCAGCGCGTTCTTGATCACGTCGAGGTTGACCGGATCGAGAATGATGACGGCGTCGTCCTTCATGCGCAGCGACGAGGCCGCGTCGATCCAGTAGCCGTTCCAACCCGCAGCGCGCAGCTTTGGGAACACTTCGTTCGTGTAGTCGCCGCCCTGGCACGAGATGATCGCTTGGCACTTCTTCAGGTCGTCGATGCTTGTTGCATCTTTGAGCTTGGTCTCGTTCTTGGCGAACGACGGCGCGTTGCCGCCCGCGTTGCTGGTGCTGAAAAACACCGGTTCGATAAGATCGAAATCGCCTTCCTGCTGCATGCGTTGCATCAGGACGCTGCCGACCATGCCGCGCCAACCTACGAGACCTACGTTCATGACTTCATACCCTTCGAATGGAAACTTCCCCGCATCTTTGCCCGCAGTGACCGCGCGGGGAAGATGAGCGGGCACGACGGACGATCAGCGTTTCGTGATCGTTTTCGGGGTAATCGTTTTGGTGGTGGTAATGGCGAGCTCAACCGCACGGGCCGTTTTGCCGTGCAGTGTCGAAATCGAGGAGATTTGAGCTGTATGCGCCATCGCCACAATATACACGAAAACCGGAATCCGGCGACGTCAATGTCCGCCGTTGCCGTCCGTCGCTGTTGTCTGAATTACGCGCGAATCGGCCTGTTTCGAGGCAGATTCGCGCTTTAACGGCCGTATGTGAATCTGACGACCGCTTATCTTGCCTGCTCGCTTACAGCGCGGCGACAACCGCGTCGCCCATCTCGACAGTGCCGACCTGCTTGCAACCCGGCGTGAGAATATCGCCGGTACGATAGCCCTGCTCGAGCACCTTTTTCACCGCGTTTTCGATGCGATCCGCCTGCTCCGCCTTGTTGAGCGAATAGCGCAGCATCATGGCCGCCGACAGAATCGTGGCGAGCGGGTTCGCGACGCCCTTGCCGGCGATGTCCGGCGCCGAACCGTGCGACGGCTCGTACAAGCCCTTGTTGTCCTTGTCGAGCGAGGCCGACGGCAGCATGCCGATCGAACCCGTCAACATGGCCGCTTCGTCGGAGAGAATGTCGCCGAACATGTTGCCGGTGACAACCACGTCGAACGCCTTCGGCGCCTTCACCAGCTGCATGGCGGCGTTGTCGACGTACATGTGCGACAGTTCGACGTCCGCATATTCCTTCGACACGTCGATCATCACGTCGCGCCAGAACTGCGAGGTTTCGAGCACATTGGCCTTGTCCACGCTCGTCAGCTTCTTCTGGCGCTTTTGCGCCGCCTGAAACGCGACGTGCGCGATGCGGCGCACTTCAGGTTCCGAATAACGCATCGTGTCGAAGCCTTCCCTCGCGCCTTCGAACAGGCCGTCCGGCGACGAACGCACGCCGCGCGGCGCGCCGAAATAGATGTCGCCGTTCAGTTCGCGCACGATCAGGATGTCGAGGCCTGAAACGATCTCTTCCTTCAACGACGACGCGCCCGTGAGCTGCGGATAGCAGATCGCCGGACGGAAGTTCGCGAACAGTTGCAGGTGCTTGCGCAAACCCAGAATGGCCTGCTCCGGACGCAGCGCGCGTTCGAGCGAGTCGTACTTCCAGTCGCCGACCGCGCCGAACAGGATCGCGTCGGCCTCTTTCGCCAGCGCCAGTGTCGAATCGGGCAGCGGGTGGCCCTTCGCTTCGTAGCCCGCGCCGCCAACCGGCGCCTCTTCGAGTTCGAACTTTTCGCCGAGCACGTTCAGAACCTTGACGGCTTCCTTGACGATTTCGGGACCGATGCCGTCGCCCGGCAACACTGCGATTTTCATGCGAATTCCTTGAGGTTTGCTTCGAGACTGTTGAGTGCCCCTGGACCCGTCGCTTCGCGCCAACCAGCCGCGCGGGACAAGAAAAGTCGGAGCGGCCTTGGCGTTTTTCTGGGAACTTGAATCAGCGGGCGGGCCTGGTTAGGCCCCGACGACCGCCCTTATCCGACGATGCGGTGATTCAGCCAGGGCTGCTTCGCAATACGCTCCGCTTCGAACTGGCGAATCTTGTCCGCGTGACGCAGCGTGAGGCCGATGTCGTCGAAGCCGTTCAGCAGGCAGTACTTGCGGAACGCCGCGACTTCGAACGGATATTCGGTGCCGCCGTCCGACGTGCGCACGACTTGCGCCTCGAGATCGACCGTCAGCTTGAAACCGTTGAACGCATACGTCTCGTTGAACAGGTGATCCACTTGCTGTTCGGTCAGCACGATCGGCAACACGCCGTTCTTGAAGCAGTTGTTATAGAAAATGTCGGCGAAACTCGGCGCGATCAGCGCGCGAAAGCCGTATTGCTCCAACGCCCAGGGCGCGTGCTCGCGCGAGCTGCCGCAACCGAAATTCTTGCGCGCCAGCAGCACCGAAGCGCCCTGGTAGCGCGGCTGGTTCAACACGAAATCCGGATTCAGCGGACGCTTCGAATTGTCCTGACCCGGCTCGCCGTGGTCGAGGTAGCGCCATTCGTCGAACGCGTTCGGGCCGAAACCGGTGCGCTTGATCGACTTCAGGAATTGCTTCGGAATGATCGCGTCCGTGTCGACGTTCTCGCGATCGAGCGGCGCCACGACGCCGGTGTGTACGATGAATTTATCCATGACGCTTGCGCCTGTTTCAAGACCGGGCAATGCGCGCGGCGGCCGGAAAGCCGCTCGGCGCATAGCCGGCAAAAAATCAAAAACCGCTTATTTATCAGCGTGGTTGCTGATCGAATTGCCGAGGTGCGACATGTCCTCGCCGAATCCGTGCACCGTGTTGCAACCGGCCAGACCGAGCAATAGCCCAGCCAGCGTACCGAGAGCGAAGCGGCGCAATAGAGTGGTGCGATTCATGTTCTTCATCATGCGTGTTTATCCAAGCTTGCGAATATCGACGAAATGCCCTTCGATGGCCGCAGCCGCGGCCATTGCGGGGCTCACGAGGTGGGTACGGCCACCGGCGCCCTGACGACCTTCGAAATTCCGATTCGACGTGGACGCGCAACGCTCGCCCGGATCCAGCCTGTCGGCGTTCATGGCGAGACACATCGAGCAACCCGGTTCACGCCATTCGAAACCGGCATCGGTAAAGACCTTGTCCAGGCCTTCACGTTCCGCCTGCGCCTTCACGAGACCCGAACCCGGCACCACCATGGCCAGACGAATGTTCGGCGCCACGCGGCGGCCCAGCTTCTTCACGACGTAAGCCGCGGCGCGAATGTCCTCAATGCGCGCGTTGGTGCACGACCCGATGAAGATTTTATCCGGCTTGATCGATTCGATCGGCGCATTCGGTTCGAGCGCCATGTATTTCAGCGCGCGCTCGATGGCGTCGCGCTTGACCGGGTCTTTCTCGCGATCCGGGTCCGGCACGTAGCCGTCCACGGCCGTGACCATTTCCGGCGACGTGCCCCACGTGACTTGCGGCACGATCTCGGCCGCGTTCAGTTCGACCACGCGATCGAATTGCGCGCCTTCGTCCGACTTGAACTGCTTCCAGTACTCGACCGCGTGATCCCACTCCACGCCTTCCGGCGAGAACGGGCGGCCTTTCAGATATTCGATAGTGGTGTCGTCGACCGCGACCATGCCGGCGCGCGCGCCTGCTTCGATCGCCATGTTGCAGACCGTCATGCGGCCTTCCATGGAGAGCGCGCGAATGGTCGAACCGCCGAACTCGATCGCGTAACCGGTGCCGCCTGCCGTGCCGATCTTGCCGATGATGGCCAGCACGATGTCTTTCGCGGTGCAGCCGCGCGGCAACGCGCCTTCGACCTTCACCAGCATATTCTTGCTCTTCTTCTGCAAGAGCGTTTGCGTGGCCAGCACGTGCTCGACTTCCGACGTGCCGATGCCATGCGCCAGCGCGCCGAATGCGCCGTGCGTGGACGTGTGCGAGTCGCCGCAGACGATCGTCATGCCCGGCAGCGTAGCGCCCTGCTCCGGCCCGATGATGTGCACGATGCCCTGACGCAGATCGTTCATCTTGAACTGCGTGATGCCGTAGGCGTCGCAGTTCGAATCGAGCGTATCGACTTGCAGCTTGGAAACCGGATCGGCAATGCCGTGGCTGCGGTCGGTGGTCGGCACGTTATGGTCCGAGACCGCCAGGTTCGCGCTAATACGCCACACCGGACGCTTGGCCAGCTTCAGGCCTTCGAACGCCTGAGGGCTGGTGACTTCGTGCAGCAGGTGACGGTCGATATAGAGAATCGTCGTGCCGTCTTCTTCCGTGTGGACCACGTGTGTGTTCCACAATTTGTCGTAGAGAGTCTGTGCCATGGTATGCGGGATAGTAATGACTTCGGGCTGACTGTGTCGGTCGATTATGCCACGCAGAACCTCGCTCCGGGCTGCTGAATTTCGCGAAAAACCGATAAAAAACAGGGAGTTGGGTGGTAGTGACGATACCTGTATCGGCGTTACCCGGCAAGGGCGCACGCGTAAGCCCGTTGCTTTCAAACGAAATCTGTTCCGGTGCGAACACACCTGTTCGTTGGAAATGGAACAAAGAAAGCTGTTCTGGCGGCAAGGATCCGTCTCTGACTTGCGCCTCAAGGACCGGGAGTTTCGATACTGGCAGCGTGCAGGCGATCAAAATCAAGAATAACGATTTCCCCGAATTTCAGATCGACGATACCCTGACTCTCGAGGTTCTTGAGCAGCTGGTTCGTCGTCTGCCGTGTAAGCGAAACCATTGAAGCCAAGGTGTCTTGCGAAAGCTTTATCCTGCTCCGTTCGGCATTAATCCCGCCGTAGCCACCGGCGATCAGCAATAAGCGACTTGCCAAGCGTTGAGCGGCCGGCAACAGTGTCATGGCTTCGTTGTTTTCGAAGGAGATTCGGATTTTTTGCGCCATCAACAAGCCAAAATTCCGCCAGTAAGCAGGGTTAGCCTTAAGCAGGCTTTCCAACGGTGCACCGGGTACGTGAAGCACGAGAGTGTCACTTATCGCTGAGGCATCGTGCGGACGAGGCAGCCCGTCGAACATCGAGATTTCCCCGATCCAGGCGGTTGGCCCAAGTACGGCGAGCAGAGCCTCTTTTCCATCCGCGCCGACAGTACCGATCGACAATGCGCCGTCGAGAACCGCGTACAGGCCGAACGACTTGTCGCCGCGCCGATAAAGCTGTTGCCCCTTCTTTAGCCGGAGCAGGTCAGATTGAGCGACAAGATAGTCCTGAAGCTCGATCGGTAAATCCTTGAACCACGGTGTTGTTGCCAGTTGTGGCCTATAGCTTTGTACATGGGAATTCATTTGGCGCCAATCTGTCGGGTAGCTGATAGATATTAGCCGGTTTCGACGACATGATCGGGGCTCATGTCTGACGGCGCGGAGAGGTTATCGCGGGCGTCGGCCCTGTTCGAGTGGCACGAGTGGCAGCAATGGCAAAATGCCTGGGGCATGCCGCACCACGCGAGTCGAACGAATCTCTTCCTTTACGAGGTACGCAGTCGTGGAACATAAACATATTCCGGGTCTTGTCGATGTCATCAAGGTAGATCAGCCTGCCAGCATCCTTCAAATCGCGCGTGACGGCACGCTCGACCGCGCCTTTGGGTCAGGCAAGCCATTGCTCAACAGTCTGTTGGTCCGCCGCATACTCGGGGTGCTGTCGTACAAAGGTCATCGATTCCCGACGATGAGCGCGAGAAAGGCAACTGGACGCGAGATCCAGCAGGACGCGTTGTGGCACAAACTCAACGCCGCCGCACCGGATATCCGCGCGGCCCCCGCCGACCTGGAGCCATTGGCAGCGTGGGTTCGCGGCACAAACACTGACGTTGCAGTCGGGCCGCTTGTGCAGCAGGTCATAGGTCGTTTATTCAGTCCCACCTTCGAAGCTGGCGAGGCCACCTGGGCCGCTGCGCAAGTGCTTGCTGCATCGCTCGCGCCGGGTAATGCGCTGCGTAATCTGGCTTGGAAAGTAACCGGCAAGGTGACGCGCGCCAAGGCGTTACTCGTTTCGATGGTCGGTGGAGACCTTGCGGGCGTCCACGCCGTCAGCGTAGCAATACACAATGTCGTAAAAGGCCTGAATCACATGCGTGGTCTTTATCTCGACGCCTCGGTGCGACAGACACTCACGGCCGAGGTGGCCAGCCATCGCTGCCTTTTCGCCCCAGGCGTGGTCCTTCGTCAAGCGACATCGAGTGGATCGGTCGGCGGCTGCCCTTACTCCGCGGGTACGCTGCTCTTGTTGGAGCTGGAGAAGGCTCGGCAGACGAGTGGCGACGAATCGATGATTTTCCTTGCCGACACCTGGAGTCGCTGCCCGGCCGAGCAATGGGTACCTGCGATGCTGGAAGGCGTATGGAGGCGAGCCACAAGCGCTCGCGAACAGTAAGATCCGCTTCGTTTGCACCGTAGCCGGTGTGTAGGCGTCGAGCAAGCATATCGGCAGTCGAGACATTCTCATGGTCATTCGGCCGCCGGTCTTCGTGAAGGCACCTGCTAGACTTTCTCTCCATGGACACTCTCGAACGAAACCGCCCGTTGTCTGCATCCGAGATGTCGCTCGCTCGTTGGATGCTTGAGCATGGCGAGCCAAAGGCGCAAGAGTTTCTCGAACAGCTCGCAGCGGCCGAGGTAACGCCTTCGCGCTGTCCTTGCGGCTGTGGGTCCATCAATTTCCAGATCAAGGGCCGCGAACCTGCACCACCGGGCGTACACATCCTCGGGGACTTCATTTTCGGCCCAGTCAATGCGCTGGCCGGAATATTCATATTCGAGAGCGGCGGTTTGTTGAGCGGCATTGAGGTCTACGGGCTGGCGACCGACGCTCCTGCACAGTTGCCCCGAGAAGAGACGCTTCGGCATTTCCCTACCGGTGGCGGTGTCATCGAAGGTCCAACCCCGCGATCGTCGAAATCGAGAAGCAGTTGACTCTGCAATCGATCTCAGTCGACCAGCTCGACGCCGCACTGCCCGCCGCCAAAATAGCAGGCAATCGATGCAAGCCGCGCCCGTCACATGCCCAGTGCGCCGCGATCCTGGCCTGGCACGCATGTCGAACTGGCTTATGCCTTTGGCGGCAGATCTCGCGTTTCGACACGGCAACTGAGGGCTGTCAGTTTGTAAGCGTCGTACGAGTTGGCACAGTCGTTGCGCGAAGGCAGAGACTAATAGGGCTCTTGCTATGTCTGTCATCCTGATCGTTGACGACGACTCGGATTCGTTATGGCTACTCCAGGTTGTTTTAGAGGGGCGCGGCCACCACGTCGTACTCGCTGACGATGGCCATCCGGCGTTGGAGATTGCAAGTCGTTACCTTCCCGATGTAATTGTCACTGACTGGAACATGCCATGCATGGACGGGGACGTCCTGTGCGAGCGGCTCAGGTGTTATCCGGCGCTGGCCCTGATTCCGATCATCATGACCTCGGCGCAATCTGCGCCATCAGATAGAACTGGGCTATGGAACATTTTTTTCCGCAAGCCTGTCGATATCGAGCTGCTTGCGACAACCGTCGACTCCCTGGCGGCGAAGCGCTTGGAAAACAGGTCAATCCGACCCCACTGCGGAGCCACGCCACTATGTAGGTGACCTGCGGAAGCTCTGAAGTACTGGGCATAGCAGCGTCGCATTTGAGGCGGCAGGCAGCAGTGACTTTCCAAGGATTGTCCTGCGTTTTCCAGCGGCGCTCGACCATCTCTTACACGATGGCAGCCCAGCAAACGAAAATCGGTGCCGCGTTCCGAGCAGGAGGAGTAAAGGACACGGGCAACTCGACATCGAGTGTCGTTCGCTATCCAAGGCGTGAGGCCGGTAATTCACCAAAGACACCGTCCACCTGTCAGCTCGACCACCGCGCAAAATCTACAAAGAATGACCAAGTGCGTCTTGCTCATTCCTTGCTCTCAGGAAAGAGACATCCGCCATTGCGGACCAGCGCCTTTATCTCTTCGCCCACCTGCAACGGGCTTCCGCGTAAACGAGCAACGAAATCCTTGCGACGCCGCACATACGACTTCGAATCATGCTTCGCGCTCCAAAGGACGATGGCAAGGACGATGGGAATGAGATCCAGGCCCTTCTCGGTTAGCGTGTAAAAGTCCTTGCGCCTGTCGTCGGGGTTGGGCGCCCTCGAGAGAATGCCTTGCTCGTCAAGAAAGGCAAGGCGCGAAGCAAGCACATTGGTCGCGATCCCTTCTTCCGATTTCAGGAACTCGCCATACGTCTTCTTGCCGACGAAAACGATATCGCGAATGATCAGCAGCGACCACCGGTCGCCGAAGATCTCCACGCCGTAGTTCACCGCGCAATGGGACCGAACGTCTTCTTTGGATGTCGTCGTCTTCATGGCTGGATTTTAACATCACTTGCGTAACGCAAGTAAATTCCGTTGTTTACTTGTTTTTTGCAAGTAATGTGGCTAGCATGGTCGTTCGGGGTACGGGCACCGCTTACCTCACCAGGAGACTGCGTGACCACTATCAGCATCATCGGCGCAGGCGGCATGGCCGCGGCGATCGGCGGCCCTCGGCTTAGTGCGCCCGTACCACCACTTCTCGCATCACATCGCCTACAAGGAGCAATAACATGCACGTTTTCGTCACCGGCGGCACCGGTCATATCGGTCCGTACATCATCTCCGAGCTCATCGCCGCCGGCCACGAGGTCACCGGCTTAGCCAGGTCGGACAAGTCCGCTGCGGCGGTGTCCGCGCTCGGCGCCAAGGTGCGTCGCGGGGATATCTCAGACCTCGATGGGCTCAAGGCGGCTGCGGCGCAGGCCGACGGCGTCATCCACATCGCGCATAGGCAAGACCTGCTTCCCTCCGGCGGGCTTGACGCCGTGGCCGCTGCGGAACTCCAGATCATGCTCGCGTATGGCGAGGCACTGGCCGGAAGCGGAAAGCCGCTGGTCGTGTCGGCAAGCATCGGCTCCCCCGGGTGGGAAAACCTGGGCCGGCCAGCCACCGAGCAGGACCCGGCCCTTCCCGGCGGCGATGCGTACAAGGGGACTCTGCGAGTTCGCAATGTCGTGGAGCTCACCGTAGTCGGTCTCGCGGAGCGGGGCGTGCGGTCTTCGGTCGTGCGCATTCCTCCTATTGCACACAGCGCGACCGATACCGGCTTCCTCCCGCTGCTGATCGGGCTCGCGAAGGAGAAGGGCGTCGTCGGCTACCCCGGGGACGGCGCGAACCGGTGGCCTGCCGTGCACAGCCGCGATCTCGCTTCCTTGTTCCGCCTGGCGCTGGAGAAGGGTCCGGCTGGCAAAAGCTGGCACGGAATTGAGGGCGAGGGCATCCGGTTCCGCGAGATCGCCGAGGCCATTGGCAGCCGTCTGGGCCTGCCGGCGGTGAGTATTCCCGAGGACGTACTGATGTTGCCGGGATACTTTGGATTCCTCGCTAATCTGGTTACGCTGGACCTTCCGGCGTCCAACCTCATCACGCGCCAGACCCTCGGCTGGGAGCCTGCTCAGCCCGGCCTGCTAAAGGACCTCGACAATGGCCACTACTTCCCGGCCCTCTGAGTTGAGCTGAGGCAGGAAGCCGAGTCGCAACGAGCCCGGCGGGCAGCAATGTCGCGACGCCGTGATTCATCCGCGAAGACTCTGCCGACCCAAGGATGGCATGAGGGACGGCCAACGCGGCTCGGCGCACACAAAACATTCACCGGGGGATGCCCCGTTTTGAAAGTACGAGCACCGCTTAACTGACCAGGAGACTGCACATGAGCACTATCAGCATCATCGGCACAGGTGGCATGGCCACGGCGATCGGCGACCGCATCGCCAAGGCTGGACACACCGTCGAGGTGATATCCCGCGACGCTGCCAGGGCGCGGGCGCTGGCCGACAAGCTCGCAGCTGGGGCGACCACAGGGACGTACGGCGTCGCGCCGGCGGGCGACATCGTCATCCTCGCCGTGCCGTACGGCAATGCGGCGGCGGTGGTGACCGAGTTCGGCGAGGCGCTCAGCGGCAAGGTGATTCTCGACATCACCAACCCGATCGCCCCCGACCTCACGGGCCTCGTCACCCCCCACGGCAGTTCTGGTGCGCAGGAGATCGCCAGGAGCGCCCCCGCCAGCGCGCATGTCGTGAAGGCGCTCAACACCCTCTTCGGCCCGGTACTTGCGCGGCGTGGACGCCTCGACGCGTTCATCGCCGCTGACGATCCGGAGGCCAAGGCGCGGGTTTCTGCCTTCCTGGAAAGTCTCGGGCTGCGCCCGTTCGATGTCGGCGGCCTGCACATGGCCTCGACGCTCGAGTCGCTCGGCCTGATGCTCATCGGCCTGGCCAAAAACGGCGCCGGTACCTTCGACATCGCCTTGAACGTCGATGTCGGCTGAATCAACGCCAACGCGGAGGGCCGTCCAACTCCACGGTTCTTCAGCATCCCGCTAAAGCAACCGGTCCCGCTCGGCAAGCATGCTCACCATTTCCGCCATGTTCTCGGTGCCCCAGGTACACAGCGGGACAATCTTGTCGGCCAGACTGCGGCCGAGCGGGGTCAGCGCGTAGTCCACGCGCGGTGGCACCTCCTTGTAGTCGGTCCGCGCCAGCACATGATCGGCCTCCAGTTCCTTCAATTGCTGGATCAGCACCTTGGCGCTCACGCCGTGGACGTTGCGCTTGAGCTCGCCGTAGCGCTTCGGGCCGTCGAGCAGGAAGTACAGGATCAGCGGCTTCCACTTGCCCGAGATGATGCTGAGGGTGGCGGCCAGCCCGTAGGAGTAGCGCCCGCCGCAGTTTTGAGAACAGTCAGTCATTTTCGTGGTTACCAAAAGGTGCATACTTGTTCTTAGGTTATCAGAACTGCATACTCGTCTCAAGTAAGCAGTTCCCCTGCTTCCGTACAACTCCAAGGAAGGATGCACCTCATGACCAGGTTGAATGGAAAGACCGCAGTGATCACCGGCGGCGCTACCGGCATCGGCCGCGCCGCAGCAAAGCGCTTTATCGAGGAAGGCGCCTTCGTCTTCATCTTCGGCCGCCGGCAGGAAGCGCTCGACGCCGCTCTGGCCGAGCTCGGGCCTAATGCCCGCGCGGTGAAGGGCTCGGTCTCGGAAGAGGCCGACCTCGCCCGACTCTACGCGGCGGTGAAGACCGAGCGCGCAAGCTTGGACATCGTCTTCGCCAATGCCGGGGCAGGAAGCCAGCTTGCGCTCGGCAAGATCACCGCCGAGCACATCGACGAAACCTTCGACACCAATGTGAAAGGCACGATCTTCACGGTCCAGCAGGCGCTGCCGCTGATGGGCGAAGGCGGTTCGATAATCCTGACCGGATCGAGCGCCGGCACCACGGGCGCCCCGGCAATGAGCGCCTACAGCGCGAGCAAGGCGGCCGTGCGCAACCTCGCCCGGACTTGGGCAGAGGAACTGAAGGGCACCGGCATCCGCGTGAACGTGCTGTCGCCCGGGGCAACGGCGACCGAACTCGCGAAGGAAGCGCTAGGCGAGGAAGGCCAGAAGGTCTTCGCCTCGATGACTCCGCTCCAGCGCATGGCCGATCCGGCGGAGATCGCAGCGGTGGCCGCCTTCCTCGCGTCGCCGGACAGCAGCTTCATGACCGCCAGCGAGGTCGCCGTCGACGGCGGCCTGGCGCAAATCTGACGCTACGCCCTACGGCGCTCCACTCGATCCGGAGCGCCGTAGGGCTCGGTAAACCAAAGGAAAATCTATGAGCTACGCAATCATCGGCTTCGGCAAGATCGGCCAGGCCTTGGCCAAGGCGTTTGCCCGCAACGGCATGGAAGTATCCGTTGCGACCACTCGCGACCCGGAAAGCTTTGCATCCGCTGCGGCCGCAATCGGACCTGAGATCATTCCCAAAAAGCTGGCGGAAGCCGTCAAGGCGGACGTCATCTTTTTGGCTGTCCGTTTCGAGTCGCACCCGGATGTCGCGAAAGCGCTGCCCACCTGGCAGGGGAAGACCATCGTCGATGTGACCAATGCCTACGGCGTGCCTCCTGAGGAACTGGGAGGACAGCCCTCTTCCAGGGTCGTCGCGCACGCCTTCACTGGCGCAAGACTGGTCAAGGGTTTCAATCATCTGGGCGCTGCTGTACTTGAACAGGATCCGGCCGTGCATGGTGGCAGGAGAGTCGTGTTCCTCGCGAGCGACGATGACGGCGCCGCAGCGGAGATCGGTGCGCTTGCGGAAAATCTCGGTTTCTCGCCGATCAAACTTGGTGGGCTTTCCGAAGGTGGACTGCTTGTGCAGGCGCGCGGAAATAGCTGGGGTCAACTGATCTTCAAGGACCTGGTCAAGTTCGACCGATAAATCGTTATCGCGAATCTTTATGCGATCCTGGCTCGCGGACAAACGGCGGCCACCGCCTTATTGAGGGGCACACGTCTCTCACGTCGTTCAACCCGGAAAACCTGTCGCGGGTCGAGGGAATAGAGACTGTCCGACTTCAGGGACGCGATCGTTCCCTCGCTTGCTTCAGTCGCGGGTCTATTTCGATCGTATCCGATGCAACAGTAATGGAGAGAGTTCGATGAGCACGCAAGAGAATGTCCAGATTGTGAAGGATTTTTTTGCAGCAATGGGCCGCGGCGATAAGCAAGGTCTGCTGGCGATTTCTGCCGAAAACATTGAGTGGATCATTCCGGGCGAGTGGCCGCTGGCCGGTACGCATCGCAGACACGCCGGATTGGCGGATTTGCTTCAGAAAGCTTCGGAAACGGTGGAAACGTCATACCCAAAGCCCCCTGAATTTGTAGCGCAGGACGACAGGGTTCTGGCCGTCGGCTTCGCCACGGGCAGAATCAAAGCCACGAACAGGAGTTTTGAAGACCATTGGGTCTTCGCCATCACCATTCAGAATGGCAAAGTAAGGAAGATCCGGGAGTACATCGACACACTTGCACTGGCGCGGGCCTCCGAACCTAAAAGCTGAAGCTGGCGATGAATCCAACAACAATAACAACAGCCAATCGGTTGGGTCAAACTGAGTACGCCGATATCGCGGGCAGGCGCGTTAGTGCGGTTACTTACCTCGTTGAGACGCGAACCCATCGAGCTTCACGTGTGTGATTCACACTGATCGTTTTAACTAAAATGGGGCGTTCAAAAACAGGGGCTCGTCGAACCCTGGTCACCGTGTGACGCGCGGACGAGCGCTTCAACCAAGTCCGAACGTTTTTCTCAAGCTTGAATCGACGGGACCAGCGGGCATGAAGCGGCGCAACTTGCTCAGCAACGACGCCTGTCCGGCAGGCGTGCGACGCATCCGCCAGACGCCAAGCGCCGCTTCGACAATGGTGTTTGCCACGCCCTCGGGCTCGGGCGCACCTTTGACACTGTTCACGACTGCGCTCGATGCAAGGGCACGCTCGCGGTCATAGTCGGCGATTTTCGAACCCGCCTGGGGCGCATTGATGTCGAGATTGGTTCTGGTAAAGGACGGCTCGACCACCGTTGCGCGTATGCCGAACTGACGCACTTCATGATCCAGGGTTTCGGTCAGCCCCTCGACGGCATGCTTGGACGCCGAATAAAGACCCATATACGGAGCCGGTAAAAAGCCGAGCACCGAACTGACATTGACGATCCTTCCGCCACGTTGTGCCCGCATGTGGGGAAGTACCGCGCGTATTGTGCGCAGGATGCTGAATACATTGGTGTCGAACAGCGCCGCAGCCTCGGTAACCGAGGCCTCCTCCACCGCACCGATCAGACTCGTTCCCGCATTGTTGACGAGTACATCGATACGCCCCGCGCGATCGAAGATGATCTGGAGTCCGGATTGAACAGAGGCATCGTCGCGAACATCCATCTCGACAAGCTCGACGCCGGAGATAGGCGTCGCTTTTGCGATGCTTCGCACGGTGCCGAACACGCGGCAACCGCGGCTGGCAAACTTCTCGGCGGTGGCGCGTCCGATACCGGATGACACACCGGTCACGACGACAACGGTAGAGTTCGACATTGCAATTTCCTTCGATACAGTGAATTGATTGTGTTTTAGCCGCGCACGTCGAGCGCATCCTGTGGCAACTGTTCGGAAGGCGATGTCCGCTCATGCCGGCCTTGTTGCGAACCTGCGGCATGGTCGGGCCTGATCCTGAACCAGATCGAATACATGGCCGGCAGGAAGACCAGGGTCAGAATCGTTCCTGCAAAAGTGCCGCCGATCAGCGTGTACGCAAGGGTTCCCCAGAACACCGAATGCGTCAGCGGAATGAACGCAAGAACCGCCGCCATGGCGGTCAGGATCACCGGGCGGGCACGCTGCACGGTGGCTTCGACAACGGCATGGAACGGATCCAGTCCGGCGTGCTCATTCTGGTGAATCTGCCCAATCAGGATCAGCGTGTTTCGCATCAGAATCCCCGACAGCGCGATGAGTCCGACCAACGCGTTGATGCCGAACGGCTGCCGGAACAGAATCAGCGTCGGCACCACGCCGATCAAACCGAGCGGGCTCGTGAGGAACACCATCACCATTGCGGAGATCGAGCGCACCTGGAAAATGATGATGATGAGCGTAACTGCCAGCATGATGGGGAAGAGCGGCAACATCGCTTTCGTCGCTTTAGCCGATTCCTCGATGGAGCCCGCCTCTTCGATACGGTAGCCGGGCGGAAGCCTGGCGATGACAGGTTGCAACTGCCTAGTGATTGCAGTCGATACGTCCGGCGGCTGCAGATTGTCGGCAATGTCGCCGCGTACCGTGATCGTCGGCACACGATCGCGCCAGCGCATGATCGGCTCCTCCATGCGCACGTCCACCTTGCCCACCTGCGATAGCGGAATGCGTTGCCCGTTCGCGCCGGCCAGCGTGAAGTCGCCGAGCCGTGCCGGGTCGAGACGCACATCGCCGGCCGAACGCGCGACGACTTGCACCGTTCGAATATCCTCACGCACGGCGGTGACAGGCACGCCGGTAAGGAGGAATTGCAGTTGCTGCGCCACGGTGCTGGACGTCAGCCCCACCGCCTGCAAACGATCCTGCTGCAACGTGAAGTGCAGCGTGGGCGAGCGCGTACCCCAGTCAGCGTTGACCGTGCGCATCATCGGGCTGGCCTCCATGCCCTGCTCAACTTCTCCCGCAATACCGCGCAGCTTGTCCGGGTCGGGACCGGAGATACGGTAGGCGACCGGGTATGGCGAATACGGACCGAATACGAGTTGCGTGACCCGCACGCGCGCCTCGGAGGCTAGACCGTTGGCGACTGCTTGACGCAGTCGCTGCTTCAATGCGTCGCGTTCATCCTGGCTGTCCGTTCGCACTACGATCTTGGCAAACGACGGATCGGGCAGTTCCGGTCCCATCGCCAGGTAAAAGCGGGGCGCGCCTTGCCCGACGTACGCGGTGACGATCCTGGCTTCCTTCTGCTTCGCTAGCCACGCTTCGACCTTCGTCGTGGCGGCGCTGGTTTGCGAGATCGACGTGCCATAGGGCATCTGCACTTCGACCAGCACTTCCGGACGGTCGGAGATCGGGAAAAACTGTTTTTTGACCACGCCCATGCCGAGGATGGCCAGGACGAAGAGGCCCACGACCGAACCGGCAACCAACCATTTGCGCGCGATGACGCGCGTGAGCAACTGACGGAAGCGGTTGTAGCGCGGCGTGTCGTAGATCGCGTCGTGACCGCCTTCGACCTTTTTGAAGTCGGGCAGCATCTTCACACCCAGATAGGGCGTGAAGACCACCGCGACGACCCACGATGCGATCAACGCAATGCCGACGATCCAGAACATATTGCTGGTGTATTCGCCGGCCGTGGAGCGCGCGAAGCCGTTGGGCATGAAACCGACGGCGGTCACCAGCGTGCCCGCCAGCATCGGGGCGGCCGTATGACTCCACGCGTAGGCGGAGGCGGCGATGCGGCTGTAGCCTTCCTCCATCTTCACCACCATCATTTCAATCGCGATGATCGCGTCGTCCACCAGCAGGCCGAGCGCCAGGATCAGGCACCCCAACGTGATGCGGTCAAAGTTTTTGCCGGTTGCCGCCATCACGACGAACACGACCGCGAGTGTCAGCGGTACGGCCGCGGCAACGACCAGGCCGACACGCCAGCCCATGCTGACAAAGCTCACCAGCATGACCACCAGCAGCGCGACGAAAAACTTCACCATGAACTCGTCGACCGCCGAATGAATGTTGACGGCCTGATCGGTGACTTTGGTCAGGCTCATGCCCAGCGGCAGCCCGGCGTTGACGGCGCCGACCTCGCCGTCCAGCGCCTTGCCGAGATCGAGCCCGTTCCAGCCTTCGCGCATGACGATGCCCAGCAGCAGTGCGGGTTCGCCGTCGTTGCGGATCATGAACGTCGCCGGATCTTCATAACCACGCGTAACCGTGGCAATGTCCGACAGCTTCAACGTGCGGCCCTGCGCGACGACCGGCGTGTCGCGGATTTTCTGCAGGTTGTCAAAGGCACCGTCCAGGCGAATGAACACCTCCGGACCTTTGGTCTCCACGGAGCCGGCCGGCGTCAGGGCGTTCTGACCGTTGAGTGCGGCGAATACGTCCTGGGGGCTCACGCCCAGCGTGGCCAGCCGGTCATGTGAGAGCTGGATATAGATCCGCTCCGACTGCTCGCCGATGATGTCGACCTTCTTCACGCCCGGCACATGCAGCAACCGTTGGCGCAGCGTCTCGGCATCGCGCACGAGCAGGCGCTGCGGCTCGCCCTTCGCCTTCAACGCGAACAGCGCGAAGGTGACATCGGCATATTCGTCGTTGACCAGCGGTCCGATCACGCCAGACGGAAGGTTGGCCGCCTCGTCGCTAATTTTTTTCCGGGCCTGGTAGAACTGCTCCTGCACTTCCGAAGGCGGCGTGCTGTCGAGCAAGGTCAAGGTCGTAAAGGCCAGCCCAGGCCGTGTGTAGGTTTCGGTCCGGTCGTACCAGCGCAGCTCCTGCATGCGCTTTTCGATCTTCTCGGCGACCTGATCGTGCATTTCCTGCGCCGTGGCTCCCGGCCAGGCGGTGATGATGGTCATCACCTTGACCGTGAACGCGGGGTCTTCCGCCCGGCCCAGCTTGAAGAACGAAACGAGGCCCGCCAGCGAGATCAGGCAGATCAGGAACAGGGTAATGGAGCGCTCGCGGACAGCGAGCGCCGACAGGTTGAAACGGCCTTCGCTCACGGACGGACTCCCTCGGAAGCGACGGCGACGGCTTGACTCGTCACCCGGACCTGCTCCCCTTCGCGCAGCAGTTGCGCGCCGAGCGCGACGATCCGGTCGCCTTGCGTGATCTTGCCGGCGACGCGGGCGCTATCGTCGTCAAGATGTTCGACAGTAACCGGCCGCCAGAAAACCTTTGCAGGTTCGCCGTTGATGACCCACACCCCTGGTCCCTTGCCCGCGTCGAACAGCGCGCCGATCGGCACCTGTAAACCGCCTGGGACCGCGGAACGCGCATCCGGAATCTGGACCGTCACCGTGGCGCCCAGTGGGGCGTCGGCCAGTTCTCCTTGCAGCACATACCGCGCTTCGAAGGTCCGGGTACGTGCATCCGCCGCCTCCGAGAGCTGGCGCAGCGTCGCCGGTACGCTCGCGCCGCCGTTGCCGAACAGCGTGGCCTGGGCGACCGAACCGACGGCGGGGCGCAAGGTTTCGGGTAACTGGATCACAGCCTCGCGGCGCCCGGCGTGAGCCAGGCGCACCACGGGCTGTCCGGCGCTGACGACCTGGCCCGGTTCCGCCAGCGTTTCCATCACGACGCCATCGCCGTCCGCTACCAGCCCGGCATAACCCGTCGCATTGCGCGCGACGCCGGCGTCCGCTTCGGCCGCACTGAGCTGAGCTTTGGCGGCATCGGCCGCCGCCTTGATCTGGTCATAGGCCGATGCCGATATCGCGCCGGTGCCGCGCAGGTCGCGGTAGCGCTCTTCGTCCTGCGAGGTCTGCTGCGCCCGGGCTCGCGCGGCGGTGACCGCGTCCTGCCGGGCCTGCGCGGCAAGCCTTAGATCGATGGGATCGATGCGCATCAGCGGCTGACCACGCTTGACGGTTTGCCCGGCATCCACCAGCCGCTCCAGCACCTTGCCGGAGACGCGAAATCCGAGATCGCTCTGCACGCGCGCGGCGACGGTTCCGGTAAACGAACGGGAGGCGGGGATCGCCGCCTGAGCGATGGCGGTGCGCACCAGGGGCGCCTCGGTGCGCGGATCGGACGGTGCTTTTGCGCCGCAGGCGACTAGCGCAAGTGGCACTGCACAGACGACTGTAGAGGTAGCAAGGCGACGCCGGAGCATGAAAGACCCATAGACGGAGTGATCGGGGCTTTCATTGTGGTTCTTGTGACCAAATTAGTCAATGGTCACAATGGAGAATTTCCGTCAAGGCGACAGACTGCGGAGCACAAGACTGGACAGTTGCGCAGGGGCGACCTTGGTGTAATCGAAGCTGTACTGCAGTAGCAATGGGTTGAGGTAGGGGCGCATCACCAGATAGATCGCCATCGCGGTCTCATCGAGAGGCGTTTTGCGCTCGAAGTCTCCGTTTTGTCTGCCCTCTTGCAGGACGTCCTGAAGCAGCTTCTGGATGCGCGCCTCGTACGAAACTACCGCCTGCCAGTTCTCCGTGGCAGCCGATGCGGCAATCTCGTAGAGCTTACGGTCCTGGAAAAAAAGCCGAAGGCTCGCGTCGGTGAATACGCTGAACATCCGCCGCAGCTTTTCTGGCGGCAGATCGGTCTGTGCGACGGCCGCCCTGACCTCGGTTTCGATCTCGTTCAGGCAGTTCGCGCAGATCATCTCGCCGATGGCCTGCTTGGACTCGAAGAACTTGTAGATGTAGGCCTTCGAAAAACCGATGGCTTTCGCGAGGTCGGAGACCGTCGTTTTCTCGTAGCCATACCGGCTGAAGTGCTCCGTGGCGGCGCCGACGATCTGGTCCCGCACTTCGTGGTCCGCTGGGCCGCGCGATGGGGTGGGAGGAGTGGTGGTGTTTTTCATGGGTATAGCATACAGGAGTAGACAACTAGTGACCATTTGGTATTATAGTCACATCTGGACCTCGCGAAGACGCTCATGCTACGTGTACACATCCTTGCCGCCGTCATGGCCGCCGGCCTCTCGGCAGGCTGCGCAGTAGGCCCCGATTATGTCCGGCCCAAGGTTGCCATGCCGGACCATTTCCAGGGCCAGGCCGCGGTGGATTACCGGCAAGCGGCGGCCAGTGCCGACCTTGTCACGTGGTGGACCGGCTTCGGCGATCCGCAACTTACACGATTCGTTACGCTCGCGCTGGAACAAAACCTGGACCTTGCGCAGGCCGCCGCTCGCGTCGCTCAGGCGCGCGCGGGCCTCGGGGCGGCGACTGCCGCGTTGCTGCCCTCCGGTAACGTCAGCGGCCAGGCGGCGAGAGTCTATCAATCTGTAGAGACCCCCTTGGGGCGGGTCCTGAATTCGACGCCCAATTTCGACCGTTACGGTAACGACTATGAGGCCAATTTCAACGCGAGCTGGGAACTGGACGTGTTCGGGGGACTGCGCCGCGGCCGGGAAGCGTCACTTGCCGAATATCAGGCTTCGGAAGCGGGCGCGGCGGCCACGCGCCTGGCTGTGGCGGCGGAGACTGCCGATATCTACATCACGATTCGTGGCTTGCAGGCTCGTCTGACGGTCGCCCGACGGCAGGTGCAGACGCAGCAGAATCTGCTTTCGACCATCAACCTCCTGTATAGCAAAGGATTGGCGGCCGACCTTCAGGTGAGCCAGGCTGAAGGTGCGCTATCGCAGGTTCAGGCATCCGTCCCGGTCCTCGAGGCGGGTCTGGATGCAGCGATGAACGCGCTGGATGTAATGCTGGGTTCACAGCCCGGCACGCATCGAGCCGAACTGGTCGACACTGGCGACATCCCGGTCGCCCCGCGCATCGCGGACACAGGATCCCCGGGAGAGCTGCTCAGGCGCCGGCCCGACCTGATCGTGGCCGAGCGTCGCCTGGCTGCATCGAACGCGCGCATCGGCGTGGCCGTCGCCGAGTATTACCCCAAGGTGTCGCTCAGTGGACTGCTCGGCAGCGCCACCTCGGTGGCCAGCGGCAACCTGTTCAGCACCGGCGCCAATCAGGCCGCCGGCGTGCTGGGGCTGCGCTGGCGTCTGTTCGATTTCGGCCGCATCAATGCGCAGGTCGAGCAGGCCAAGGGGCAGCAGGGGGAAATGCTGGCCGCGTATCGGCTCGCCGCGCTTCATGCAACCGAAGACGTCGAGAACTCGTTCTCGGCACTCGTCAAGCGGGAAGAAGAGGCCACGGTACTCGCGCAGGGAGTGAACTCGCTCGGCCGGGCGCGAGCCGCCTCCTTCGCGGCCTATCAAAAAGGCGTCGTCAGCCTGATCGAAGTCTTGCAGGCCGACGACAACCTGCTGCGCGCCTCCGATGAGCGGGTGCAGGCGCAAACGGAATCGGCACGCGCAGCGGTTGCCGCCTTCAAGGCGCTCGGCGGCGGATGGCAACCTCGCGAATCCGAAGCGGTCGCCGTCAAATAGCAACCCTACGCGCCCCACGATTTGCCGGTAGCGTGGATTCTGGCCATCGTTCTTTGCTATATGAGCGCTTTGCCGCATGCCACACAAACGAACGACGCGAGCCGAAAGTCGCGGGCGAACCCGGCGGCGCTTGCTCGACGCAGGAGCGTTGAGTATCACCGAAAAAGGGTTTGCCGCCACTAGCGTGGAGGATATCGCAGCCCAGGCCGGCTATAGCCGCGGCGCGTTCTACTCGAATTTCAGCAGCAAGAGCGAGCTATTCGTTGAACTGCTCCGGCTCGATCACCAGAACATGCAAGAAAGCTTGCAGAAGCTGCGAGACGCCGCACCGCCCGGCGAAAACCTGCAAGCACAGCTCACCTTGTTGTACGCGCAGTGCTATCGCGACAACAACAGCTGCATCATCTGGGCTGAGGCACGTTTGCATGCCATGCGTGATGCGAAATTCCGCCGACATGTGAACGCCCTATACCTGCAAAAGCACGAGATGGTCGCGTGCTTCCTTGAGCAGTTATGCAACCGCCTCAACATACAGTTGCCGGGTCCTTTCGCCGACCAGGCGCTCGGTGTTATCGCATTGATCGACGGCATCCTCTGCTTCAACATGACCATGCCCGATGGTCTGTTGGACGCTTCGGCCGAAGCAGAATCGCAGTGGTGATCCGACCGCGTCGCGAGACTCCGTGCTCGACCCATTTTCTGCGAGTTGAAACGTTGAAGGCCGCTGCAGATGTCAACGGCAATTGCGAGCAGCGATGGAGGCAACCTGCCGAGCGCCAGAGCAGATTTGGTTTGCAAAGAACCACCGCCGCCTGCTGCACCGCCGTGCAAATGCAGGCTCAGTGCGCGGGACAGGAAGCTGAAAACAAAACAAAACGCCCCGACGAAAAACCCGTCGGGGCGTCTTTATCAGCAGCCTCCGCCCTCACTCGCAGCGCACGCAGCCACTACGAATCAAGCGGACTCAAACCCGATCAACGCTGCGCGATCGGCTTCGCTTCACGCTGCGTGTCGCCGATGAACAACTGACGCGGACGGCCAATCTTCTGTTCCGGATCTGCAATCATTTCGTTCCACTGTGCAATCCAGCCGACCGTACGTGCCATCGCGAAGATACACGTGAACATCGACGTCGGGATGCCCAGCGCGCGCTGCACGATACCCGAGTAGAAATCGACGTTCGGGTACAGCTTGCGCGACACGAAGTATTCGTCTTCGAGCGCGATCTTTTCCAGCGCCATGGCCAGCTTGAACAGCGGGTCGTCGTGCAGACCCAGCTCTTCCAGCACTTCGTGGCAGGTTTCGCGCATCAGCTTCGCACGCGGGTCGTAGTTCTTGTAGACGCGGTGCCCGAAGCCCATCAGCTTCACGCCCGAGTTCTTGTCCTTCACCTGCTTGATGAACTCAGGAATGTTGTCGACCGAGCCGATTTCTTCCAGCATGTTCAATGCGGCTTCGTTCGCACCGCCGTGCGCCGGGCCCCACAGACACGCGATACCCGCTGCGATACACGCGAACGGGTTCGCGCCCGACGAACCGGCGAGACGCACGGTCGAGGTCGATGCATTCTGCTCGTGATCCGCGTGCAGGATCAGGATACGGTCCAGTGCGCGCACCAGCACGTCGTTGACCTTGTACTCTTCGCACGGGTTCGAGAACATCATGTGCATGAAGTTCGCGCTGTACGACAGGTCGTTCTTCGGGTACGCAAACGGCTGGCCGATGCTGTACTTGTACGCCATGGCGACCAGCGTCGGCAGCTTCGCGATCATGCGAATGGCCGACACTTCACGGTGACGCGGGTTGTTGATGTCGAGCGAGTCGTGATAGAACGCCGACAATGCGCCGACCGCGGCGACCAGAATCGCCATGGGGTGCGCGTCGCGACGGAAACCACGGAAGAAGAAGTGCATTTGCTCATGCACCATCGTGTGGTTCGTCACCGTCTTCACGAATTCGGCGTTCTGCTCCGCGTTCGGCAATTCGCCCTTCAGCAGCAGGTAGCAGGTTTCGAGGAAGTCGGCGTTCTGCGCCAGATTGTCGATCGGATAACCGCGATACAGCAGCTCGCCCTTGTCGCCGTCGATGTAGGTGATCGCCGAATTGCAAGCCGCCGTCGACATGAAGCCCGGGTCGTACGTGAACTTGCCGGTCTGGCCGTACAGTTTGCGGATGTCGATCACGTCCGGGCCGAGAGTGCCCTTGTAAATCGGCATTTCAACGCTCGGCGAATTGTCGCTGAACGATAGCGTGGCTTTAACATCTGACGGGGTCATAGCACATCCTCAATCGAAGTATGGAAACAGGGTTTCGATAATTGCACGCCTGGAACAACGGACAAGCTGCACTCAGAGCCGGTTATGCCGGTCAGGCATTCCGCAGCAGCTCCAGCACCCGGATTACATCCGGGTCGGCAAGGTCGCCTTCCGGTTCCTTGCGTACGAGCAGCAAGTCCATCAGGTCGTTATCGCTCAGCTCGAGCAGGCGCGTGAGGGCGCCCACATCTGCATCGCTGAGGTCATGCTCATATCGGCTGAAAAAACGCTCAAAGATCAGATCGTTTTCCAGCAGGCCCCGCCGCGCGCGCCAGCGAAGACGCGCGCGGCGGAGAGGGTCGGACTGATGCGATGTTGATTCCATCTCAGACAGCGCGGCGAACCATCAATTCCTTGATCTTGCCAATCGCCTTGGTCGGGTTCAGGCCCTTCGGGCAAACGTCGACACAGTTCATGATGGTATGGCAACGGAACAGACGGTACGGATCTTCCAGGTTGTCGAGCCGTTCGCCCGTCGCTTCGTCGCGGCTGTCCGCGATGAAACGATAGGCTTGCAGCAGGCCAGCCGGGCCGACGAACTTGTCCGGATTCCACCAGAAGCTCGGGCACGAAGTCGAGCAGCTAGCGCACAGAATACATTCGTACAGGCCGTCAAGCTCGTCGCGCTCTTCCGGCGACTGCAGACGCTCCTTCTCCGGCGGCGGCGTGTCGTTGATCAGGTACGGCTTGATCGAATGATACTGGTTGAAGAACTGCGTCATGTCGACGATCAGGTCGCGAATGACCGGCAGTCCCGGCAGCGGACGCAGCACGATCTTTTGCGGCAGATCGTTCATGTTCTGCAGGCAGGCCAGACCGTTCTTGCCGTTGATGTTCATGGCGTCCGAACCGCACACGCCTTCGCGGCACGAACGGCGGAACGACAGCGTCTCGTCAACTGCCTTCAACTTCAGCAGCGCGTCGAGCAGCATGCGTTCGTGCGAGTCGATCTCGATCTCGTACGTTTGCATGCGCGGCGCTGCGTCCTTGTCCGGGTCGTAGCGGTAAATTTCAAATGTACGCTTTGCCATTTCTGAATTCCTTTGACTTGTGCCTTAGAAGGTCCGCGCTTTCGGCGGAACCGATTCGACCGTCAGCGGTTGCATGTGAACCGGCTTGTAGTCGAGGCGATCGCCTTCGCTGAACCACAGCGTATGGCGCATCCAGTTTTCGTCGTCGCGGTGTTCGAAGTCGTTCTGCGCATGCGCGCCACGGCTTTCCTTACGCGCTTCGGCGGAAACCATCGTGGCGCGGGCCACTTCGATCAGGTTCGCCACTTCCAGCGCCTCGACGCGCGCCGTGTTGAACACCTTCGACTTGTCTTTCAGGTGGATGCTGTCGACGCGGTCAGCCACTTCGCGGATGCGCTCGACGCCCTCGGCCAGCAACGCCGAGGTGCGGAACACGCCGGCGTGTTTCTGCATCGTGCCGCGGATGTCGTTGGCAACCGATTGTGCGTACTCGCCCGAGGACGAGCTATCGAGCTTCGCCAGACGCGACAGCGCGAAATCAGCGGCGTCGGCCGGCAGCGGCTTGTGCTCCTTGATTTCCTTCACGTGCTTGACGATGTGGTTGCCGGCTGCGCGGCCGAACACCACCAGGTCGAGCAGCGAGTTCGTGCCGAGGCGGTTCGCGCCGTGCACCGACACGCACGAGCATTCGCCCACTGCGTAGAAACCGTTGACCGGCACTTCGTGACCCTTCGACGTGCCCACGACCTGGCCATGGATGTTCGTCGGAATACCACCCATCTGATAGTGGATGGTCGGCACGACCGGGATCGGCTCTTTAATGCAATCGACGTTCGCGAACTTCAGCGCGATTTCGCGGATCGACGGCAGACGCTTCATGATCGTCTCGGCGCCGATGTGCGACAGGTCGAGCAACACGTGATCCTTGTTCGGACCCACGCCGCGGCCTTCCTTGATTTCCTGGTCCATCGAGCGCGACACGAAGTCACGCGGCGCCAGATCCTTCAACGTAGGCGCGTAGCGTTCCATGAAACGCTCGCCGTTCGAGTTGCGCAGAATGCCGCCTTCGCCGCGCACGCCTTCGGTAATCAGCACGCCCGCGCCGGCCACGCCGGTGGGGTGGAACTGCCAGAATTCCATGTCTTGCAGCGCGATGCCCGAACGCGCCGCCATGCCCAGGCCGTCGCCGGTGTTGATGAACGCGTTGGTCGATGCCGCGAAGATCCGGCCCGCGCCGCCCGTGGCGAACAGCGTGGTCTTGCCTTCGAGAATGTAGACGTCGCCGGTTTCCATTTCCAGCGCGGTCACGCCGAGCACGTCGCCTTCGGCGTCGCGGATCAGATCCAGCGCCATCCATTCGACGAAGAACTGCGTCTTGGCCTCGACGTTTTGCTGATACAGCGTGTGCAGCAGCGCGTGACCGGTACGGTCAGCTGCGGCGCAAGCGCGTTGCACCGGCTTTTCACCGTAGTTCGCGGTGTGGCCGCCAAACGGGCGTTGATAGATCGTGCCGTCTGCGTTACGGTCGAACGGCATGCCGAAGTGTTCGAGTTCGTAGACGGCGTTCGGTGCTTCGCGGCACATGAACTCGATCGCGTCCTGGTCGCCGAGCCAGTCGGAACCCTTGATCGTGTCGTAGAAGTGGTAGTGCCAGTTGTCTTCGCTCATGTTGCCGAGCGATGCGCCGATGCCGCCTTGAGCAGCAACCGTGTGCGAACGCGTCGGGAACACCTTGGACAGCACGCAGACCGACAGACCGGCGCGCGCGAGTTGCAGCGAAGCGCGCATCCCCGAGCCGCCTGCGCCGACGATAACCACGTCAAACTTGCGACGCGGCAGAGAATTCTTGATTGCAGCCATTCTTTTACACTCTCCAGAGAATCTGCGCAGCGTAGCCCGCCGACGCGAGCAGCCAGACGATCGTCAGCGCTTGAAGCAACAGGCGGATGCCAACGGGCTTCACGTAGTCCATCCAGATGTCGCGGATACCCACCCACGCGTGATAGAACAGCGAAAGCAGCATGACGAACGTGGCAAGCTTCATCCATTGCGTGGCGAAGATCGACGCCCAGCCGTCGTACGAGAAATCGCGCGCGCCGAAGAACCAGGCGAGCAGGATGACGGTGTAGACGGCCATGATCGTGGCCGTGATGCGCTGCGCCAGCCAGTCGCGCAGACCGTAATGCGCGCCGACAACAAGACGCTTCGAACCGATTCGGTTATTTGATGACATTTTTTAGAATGCTCCGAACAGTTTTGCCGCGAATGCAATGGTGAGCAACGACGACACGACGAGAACGACGATGGAGGTCGACTTGCCCTTTTCCTTCGTCACTGCGTCGTGGTTCGTGTCCATCAGCAAGTGACGGACGCCGGCGCAGAAGTGAAACAGGAAGGCCCACGCGAGAACGAGCGTGATGAGCTTGACGATGATGTTGGAGAGGAAACCTTTGAAGACTTCGAAACTGAGTTCAGAAGTGAGGCTCTGATCGAAGAGGTACAGCAGGAACGGAAGAAAAACAAAAAGCAGACCACCGCTCAAGCGGTGCAAGATCGATACTCGCCCCGCTAGCGGTAGACGGTATGCCGTCAATATCTGCCCGATACCGATGTTCCGGAATTCCGGCCTCGGTTTTTTTACGGCTTCAGCCATGCTAGACCCCTACTATGTAGTCACACTAATCCGCAATTTTAGCGCCTTTTTATATCGCGCTGCAGCGAAAACCACGACAGGTCCGTTACAGCACGCGCGATAGAGGCGCCTTCAAACAGGCGCGCGTGTGGGACGCAGCGCCCTTATTCAGCCCGATTCAGCTTAGGTCGTTCTGATAGTAATACCCGGTTGTGACATACCAACCGCGGCGCACTTCAACTGGCCGGTCCCCATATGTATAGGACACGCGCTCGACCGATAGCAGCGGAAAACCCGCGGGCACATGCAGCAGATCGGCCACGGAAGGCTCGGCCGCGACCGCGCGGATCTTCTCCGTGGCGCGGATCATGCGGGTGCCGAACTCCGTCTCGAACATCGCGTAGAGGGGACCTTTATACTCCGACAGCCGCTCGAGCGTCAGGCCGCGGAACACGGCGCCCGGCAGCCAGATTTCGTCGAGTACCGTGACTTCGCCGTCGAACTGCAGCAAGCGCTTGATCAAGACGACGGGATCGGCCGGCTTCAGATCGAGTTGCCGGGCAATGTCCGCCGAAGCGCGCAAGCGCCGGCATTCGAGCAGACGGCTAACGTGCGGATGTTCCGCGCCGTCATCGGCCAGTAATCTGAGGAAGCGAAACTGGGCGCGGTCTTCGTTGTGCGTCGCAACAAACGTGCCCTTGCCCTGACGGCGCACCAGCAGGTTGTCGGCGGCAAGTTCGTCGATCGCTTTACGCACCGTTCCCTGACTGACCTTGTATCTGGCCGCCAATTCGACTTCACTAGGAATGATCTCGCCCGGCTTCCACTCGCCGCTTTCCAGGCTCTGCGTGATCAACCCTTTGATCTGCTGATACAAGGGGCTGAAAGTGGGCGATGCGGCCGTAGACGCAGCGGGTACACCCTCACCCGCCACCCCTTGGCCGCTCGGATTCGTGGTGTTCGCCGGGTTCGAATTCATGCGCGCATTTCATCATAAAGGGCTAGGTCGCGTCTAGGGTTTTCCCCGCAACAGATATGTCTTATATAAGACATAAGATAATGTTGACTTTGCCTCTGACGACTCCTACACTCCTTGTCGAGCAAGGGTTTGCGGGATTTTCGGCGGCTGTTTGATGCAGCGCCGCGACGCGCCGGCAGCCACTCTGCACCATGCTGTTCCCACGCAGTTCAGGTTTCGATTTCGCCGCCATTCGCTGGTCAGACGCTTGCCGAAACGCGCTGTTTGCAGGAGCCCGCACCGTGCAGCGGCTACCCGGCGCCTCGTATTCCCGCTCCCATGCTGTAGTTCAGGTTTCCGGCATGGCGGTCTCGCCGCAACACGCCGCTCGGCCTCGGCAGATTTCGAGGCAGTCCGCGACAGTGAATTCCGCCGTGTTTCATAACGCTTCGCTGAACGCGCATATAGAATGGCGTTTTCCCTAGCGTCTAACGCATCGTCCTGGAGATTTCTCAATGGCTAAGCCCGCAAAGCGCGTTGCCGTCACCGGCGCCGCAGGTCAAATCGCTTACTCCCTGCTGTTCCGCATCGCCAATGGCGATCTGCTCGGCAAGGATCAGCCGGTGGTCCTGCAACTGCTCGACCTGCCGCAAGCGCAAGGCGCCGTCAAAGGCGTCGTGATGGAACTGGATGATTGCGCATTCCCGCTGCTGTCGGGCGTCGTAATCACCGACGACCCCAAGGTTGCATTCAAGGATGCAGACGTCGCCCTGCTGGTCGGCGCGCGTCCGCGTTCGAAAGGCATGGAGCGTAAAGACCTGCTGTCGGCCAACGCCGAAATCTTCACGGTTCAGGGCAAGGCGCTGAACGAAGTCGCGAGCCGCGACGTGAAGGTGCTGGTGGTCGGCAACCCGGCCAACACGAACGCTTACATCGCCATGAAGTCGGCGCCGGATCTGCCGAAGAAGAACTTCACCGCCATGCTGCGTCTGGACCACAACCGCGCGCTGTCGCAACTGGCCGCGAAGTCGGGCAAGCCGGTCGCGTCGATCGAAAAGCTGGCTGTGTGGGGCAACCACTCGCCGACCATGTACCCGGACTTCCGCTTTGCAACGGCAGAAGGTCAAGACCTGACCAAGCTGATCAACGACGACGAGTGGAACCGCAACACGTTCATCCCGACCGTCGGCAAGCGTGGCGCAGCGATCATCGAAGCGCGCGGCCTGTCGTCGGCAGCGTCGGCGGCTAACGCGGCGATCGACCACGTGCGTGACTGGGTGCTCGGCACGAACGGCAAGTGGGTCACCATGGGTATTCCGTCGGACGGTTCGTACGGCATTCCGGAAGACATCATCTACGGTGTGCCCGTCACGTGCGAAAACGGCGAGTACAAGCGCGTCGAAGGTCTCGAAATCGACGCGTTCTCGCGCGAAAAGATGGACGGCACGCTGAACGAACTGCTGGAAGAGCGCGAAGGCGTTCAACATCTGCTCGGCTAAGCGGCTGAGCAGACGAACCGGAACTCGTGAGAGAACGCCAGGCTGTCCCCGGGGGCCTGGCGCGAAGCGAGAGTCTCGCGCGGCGCTTACCGGCGCCGCCGTGGCGGGTTCCGGTTATTTACATGCGAATGCTGCTATTCGCATCTGATCCGAGCGCGTTTTGCGCAGTTACCGCGATGGTCCGGCAGAGCGCGCCCGAATCGGATTTCTCCAAACCAAACATTACCCACGCTCCTGACGCCGAGAATGCGCGCCCTCACACCCGCCGAAGTGCTGTTTGACGGCGAAGTGCCGCCCGCCATGCTGCCTGCCTGCGATCACTACGCCGGCAGTGAAAAGCTGATGCTGAAATCGTTGGCCTTGCAGCAGCAGCTGGGCGCCGTATTCGACATCACGCTCGATTGCGAAGACGGCGCGCAGGTCGGCCGCGAAGCGGAGCACGCGGAGCTGGTCGCGTCGTTGCTGGGCAGCGAGCATGACCACTTCGGCCGCGTCGGCGTGCGGATTCACGACTTCGATCACGCGCACTGGCGCGACGACGTCCGTCTCATTCTCCGTGCCGCGAAGCGAGCGCCTGCTTACATCACCCTGCCGAAAATCCGCAACGTCCCCGATGCCGCCGAAATGGTCGCATTCATCGAGGCGACGCGGCGCGAACTCGGGATCGCGCAACCGGTGCCGGTGCAATTGCTGGTCGAAACGCACGGCGCGCTGACACGCGTGTTCGATCTGGCCGCGCTGCCCGGCGTGGAAGCGCTAAGCTTCGGCCTGATGGACTTCGTCTCCGCGCACAACGGCGCGATTCCCGATACCGCCATGCGCTCGCCCGGCCAGTTCGATCATCCGCTGGTGCAGCGCGCGAAGCTTGAAATCTCGGCTGCCTGCCATGCATACGGCAAAGTGCCTTCGCATAACGTCAGCACGGAGGTGCGCGACATGAGCGTGGTCGCCAACGACGCCGCGCGCGCCCGCAACGAGTTCGGCTATACGCGCATGTGGAGCATCCATCCGGCGCAGATCGAAGCAATCGTCGCCGCGTTCGCGCCGCGCGACGAAGAGATCGCCACCGCCACCGAAATCCTGCTCGCCGCCCAGTCCGCGCAGTGGGGCCCGACGCGCCATCACGACACGTTGCACGACCGCGCGAGCTATCGGTACTACTGGTCGGTGCTGCGTCGAGCGCAAGCGACGGGACGCGCCGTCCCGCAAGACGCCGCGCCGCTCTTCGCGAAAGTGGGCACTGACGTTCCAGCAGGGTCATAAGCGTGAAAGCCGCTGCGGCAATCGGCGCGGCTGTTGTGAGCGGTCTATCCACACGCCGTGAGGCAGTCGAAACAGCCCTCTGTGTGGCGCTGCGCGAGACGGGCGTTGAACGCACAGATCAATCAGAAGCATCGAGCAGGCACAAAGGAGATTGCGGGAGATGAGCGAAACGACGCAAACCGCTGGTGCACAAGGCGGCGACCAATCCCAAAGCGGCTTCAAACCGAAGAAATCCGTCGCCCTGTCCGGCGTGACAGCGGGCAACACGGCCCTCTGCACGGTCGGCAAGACCGGCAACGACCTGCACTACCGCGGCTACGACATTCTGGATATCGCGAGCGCCTGCGAATTCGAAGAAATCGCGTACCTGCTCGTGCACGAAAAGCTGCCGACCCAGGCCGAACTGACCGCGTACAAAACGAAGCTGAAGGCGCTGCGCGGTCTGCCCGCCAACGTCAAGGCCGCGCTCGAATGGATCCCGGCCGCCGCGCATCCGATGGACGTGATGCGCACCGGCGTGTCGGTGCTCGGCACCGTGCTGCCGGAGAAAGACGATCACAACCTGCCGGGCGCGCGCGACATCGCCGACAAGCTGATGGCCTCGCTCGGTTCGATGCTGCTCTACTGGTATCACTACTCGCACAACGGCAAGCGCATCGAGGTGGAAACCGACGACGACTCGATCGGCGGCCACTTCCTGCATCTGCTGCACGGCGCGGAGCCGTCGAAGGCTTGGGTCGACGCGATGCATGTGTCACTGAACCTGTACGCGGAGCACGAATTCAACGCATCGACCTTCACCGGCCGCGTGATCGCCGGCACGGGCTCGGACATCTATTCGGCGATCACCGGCGCGATCGGTGCGCTGCGCGGACCGAAGCACGGCGGCGCCAATGAAGTCGCGTTCGAGATCCAGTCGCGCTACCAGACGCCGGACGAAGCCGAAGCGGACATCAGAAAGCGCGTCGAGAACAAGGAAGTGGTGATCGGTTTCGGCCACCCGGTGTACACGATCTCCGATCCGCGCAACAAGGTCATCAAGGAAATCGCCAAAAAGCTCTCGAAGGAAGCCGGCAACAGCAAGCTGTTCAATATCGCCGAGCGGCTGGAGTCGGTGATGTGGGAGGCGAAGAAGATGTTCCCGAATCTGGACTGGTTTAGCGCGGTCTCGTATCACATGATGGGCGTGCCCACGGCAATGTTCACGCCGCTCTTCGTGATCGCGCGCACGGCCGGCTGGAGCGCGCACATCATCGAGCAGCGCGTCGACAACAAGATCATCCGTCCGAGCGCGAACTACACCGGACCCGAGAATTTGAAGTACCTGCCGCTAAATAGGAGAAAATAGCGGTCGCTGTGCGCTTTCAAAGCGCGTGCAGTTCAACCACGCGGTCGCCAGGACCGGTAGCCCGCGGAATGTTTAACTGAAACTAGATAGAAAGGTTTTCTCTATGAAAAAGCTGATGATCGCCGCCGTGATTGGCGCCCTGTCCACGACGATGCTGTCCGTCGCGACTGACGCCGTCGCGCAAACGGCGACCACCACGAAGCCGGTTGCCAAGGCTACTGCAAAGCGCCCGCAACCGAAACGCCTGATCAAGCGCAAAGCGAACCCGGCCAAGGAAGCGAAGGTCGATCCGGTGCCGGATGGCGCGGAAAAGTGGTCGTGCAACGAAGGCCTGGCTTTCGAATTGAAGGGTGACATGAAGCGTGACCAGATCGTCACGGTTCACTGGGCTAACAAAAATTACAATCTGCCGCGCGAAGCGACCACCACGGGCGCGGACCGCTTCCACGACGCCGCAACCGGCATGGACCTGGTCGTGATCCCGACGAAGGCAATGTTGTTCTCGGACAAGGACAGCTCGCGTCTGGCCGACGAATGCAAGACGGCAGCCATGGCGCAAGGCGCGCCGGCTCCGACGCAATCGAACGCGATCGACAAGACCAGCAACTAAATATCGTCATCAGGAAAGCTCCCCGATGTCCGCTCCGATTTCCAACGTGCGACCCGCTCCGGACCCAGTCCTGACCGATATCGTCGACTACGTTCTGGATTATCAGGTCGACAGCACGCTCGCGCTGGAAACCGCGCGTCACTGCCTGATCGATACGCTCGGCTGCGGACTCGAGGCGCTCACCTACCCGGCCTGCACCAAGCTGATGGGACCGATCGTGCCGGGCACGATCGTCCCCAACGGCGCGAAGGTGCCGGGCACGTCGTTCCAGTTGGACCCGGTTCAGGCCGCCTTCAATATCGGCGCCATGATCCGCTGGCTGGACTTTAACGACACCTGGCTTGCCGCCGAATGGGGGCATCCGTCGGATAACCTCGGCGGAATTCTGGCGACGGCCGACTGGCTCTCGCGCAGCGCCATCGCAGCGGGCAAAACGCCGCTGGCGATGAAAGACGTGTTGATCGCCATGATCAAGGCGCACGAAATTCAAGGCTGTATCGCGCTCGAAAACTCCTTCAACAAGGTTGGGCTCGATCATGTATTGCTGGTGAAGCTGGCGTCGACCGCGGTGGTCGGCCAGCTGATCGGCCTCACGCGCGACGAACTGATCAACGCGGTGTCGCAGGCGTTTGTCGATGGGCACGCGCTGCGCACGTACCGCCACGCGCCGAATACTGGCTCGCGCAAGTCGTGGGCGGCGGGCGACGCGACCTCGCGCGCCGTGCGTCTCGCGCTAATCGCGAAGACCGGCGAGATGGGCTATCCGTCGGTGCTGACCGCGAAGACCTGGGGCTTTTACGACGTGCTCTTCAAGGGCAACGCATTCAAGTTCCAGCGTCCGTACGGTTCGTACGTGATGGAAAACGTGCTCTTCAAGATTTCTTTTCCGGCAGAATTCCATGCGCAAACGGCGGTGGAAGCCGCCATGAAGTTGCATGAGCAACTCGCCGCGGCGGGAAAGCGCGTGGAAGACATCCGCAAGATCACGATCCGCACGCACGAGGCCGCGATTCGCATCATCGATAAAAAAGGTCCGCTGAACAATCCGGCCGACCGCGATCATTGCATTCAGTACATGATCGCTGTGCCGCTGATCCACGGCCGCCTGACGGCCGCGGATTATGAAGATTCGATCGCGCAGGACGCTCGCATCGATGTGCTGCGCGCGAAAATGGAATGCGTCGAAGACGCGCAATTCACGCAGGATTACCACGATCCGGAGAAGCGTTCGATCGCCAATGCACTGACGATCGAATTCAACGACGGCTCGACATTCGACGAGGTCGTAGTCGAATACCCGATCGGTCATAAGCGTCGTCGCGAAGAAGGCATACCGTTGCTGGTCGAGAAGTTCAGGACCAACCTCGCGCGCCGCTTTCCGGTCAAGCAACAACTGGCGATTCTCGACGTGTCGCTCGATCAGGCAAGGCTCGAAGCCATGCCGGTCAATGAATACGTCGATCTTTACGTCATCTAGTTATGTACTGTAGTTCCGCGATCAAACCAAGGAAAACACCATGGCCCACAACCTCCACAAAACGCTCAAGGAATTCGACAGCGGTTCCGGCAAAGGCAAGTTCTACTCCCTGCCGCAACTCGGCAAGGCGCTGAACATCAAGATCGACCGCCTGCCGGTTTCGATCCGAATCGTGCTGGAATCGGTGCTGCGTAACTACGACGGCAAGAAAATCGCCGAAGAACACATCGAGCAACTCGCCAACTGGAAGCCGACCGCAGCGCGCGTCGACGAAATCCCGTTCGTCGTGTCGCGCGTCGTGCTGCAAGACTTTACCGGCGTGCCGCTGCTCGCCGACATCGCGGCAATGCGCGGTGTCGCGAAACACATGGGCAAGAATCCGAAGTCGATCGAACCGCTGGTCCCGGTCGATCTGGTCGTCGATCACTCGGTGCAGATCGATCACTTCCGCGAAAAGAACGCGCTCGACCTGAACATGAAACTGGAATTCCAGCGCAACAACGAGCGCTACCAGTTCATGAAGTGGGGCATGCAGGCATTCGACACGTTCAAGGTCGTGCCGCCGGGCGTCGGTATCGTTCACCAGGTGAACCTGGAATACCTCGCACGCGGCGTGCACAAGAAGGCTGAAGGCGCGGACACGGTCTACTACCCGGATTCGCTGGTCGGCACGGACAGCCACACCACCATGATCAACGGCATCGGCGTGGTGGGCTGGGGCGTGGGCGGTATCGAGGCGGAAGCCGGCATGCTCGGCCAGCCGGTGTACTTCCTGACGCCGGACGTGGTCGGCGTCGAACTGAAGGGCAAGCTGCGCGAAGGCCTGACGGCGACCGACCTGGTTCTGACCGTCACCGAACTGCTGCGCAAGGAAAAGGTGGTCGGCAAGTTCGTCGAATTCTTCGGCGAAGGCACGGCATCGCTGTCGCTGCCCGACCGCGCGACGATCGGCAACATGGCGCCGGAGTACGGCGCAACCATGGGCTTCTTCCCGGTCGACGAAAAGACGATCGACTATTTCAAGGGCACGGGCCGCACCGACGCCGAAATCGCCGCCTTCGAAAACTATTTCAAGGCGCAAGGTCTGTTCGGTATTCCGAAGGCTGGCCAGATCGACTACACCAAGGTCGTCACGCTGGATCTCGGCACGGTGACGCCGTCGCTGGCAGGTCCGAAGCGCCCGCAAGACCGTATCGAAATCGGTCACGTCAAGTCGACCTTCAGCGACCTGTTCTCGAAGCCGGTGGCGGAAAATGGCTTCGCGAAGAAGGCCGACGAACTCGAAGCGCAATACACCACGAGCAACGGCGTCGACGTGAAGAACGGCGACATCCTGATCGCGGCTATTACGTCGTGCACGAACACCTCGAACCCGAGCGTGCTGCTGGCCGCCGGCCTGCTGGCGAAGAAGGCTGTCGAAGCCGGCCTCACGGTCGCGCCGCACATCAAGACCTCGCTGGCGCCGGGATCGCGCATCGTCACGGAATACCTGACGAAGACCGACTTGATGAAGTACCTCGACAAGCTCGGCTTCACGCTGGCCGCTTACGGTTGCACGACCTGTATCGGCAACGCGGGCGATCTGACGCCGGAACTGAACGAAGCGATCACGAAGAACGACATCGTCGCGGCAGCGGTGCTGTCGGGCAACCGTAACTTCGAAGCGCGCATTCACCCGAACATCCGCGCCAACTTCCTGGCCTCGCCGCCGCTGGTCGTCGCTTATGCGATCGCCGGCAACATCACGCGCGACCTGATGACCGAACCGGTCGGCAAGGGCAAGGGCGGCAAGGACATCTACCTGGGCGACATCTGGCCGACCAGCGAAGAAGTCAACGAACTGCTCAAGTTCGCGCTGGACGCCGACGCGTTCCGCAAGAACTACTCGGCGCTGACCAAGAAGGGCGATCTGTGGAGCAAGATCGAGGGCGAAGAAGGTCAAGTCTACGACTGGCCGAAGTCGACCTACATCGCGGAGCCGCCGTTCTTCGGCAAGGACTTCTCGATGACGCCGGCCGACAGCATCGCCGCCGTCAAAGATGCACGCGCGCTGGGCATCTTCGGCGACTCGGTCACGACCGACCACATCAGCCCCGCTGGTTCGATCAAGGAAGACTCGCCGGCAGGCAAGTGGCTGAAGGAAAACGGCGTGCAGAAGGCCGATTTCAACAGCTACGGCTCGCGTCGCGGCAACCATGACGTGATGATGCGCGGCACGTTCGCGAACGTCCGCATCAAGAACCTGATGATCCCGACGAAGCCAGACGGCTCGCGCGTGGAAGGCGGCCTGACGATTCACCAGCCGGACGGCGAACAAATGTCGATCTACGACGCAGCGATGAAGTACATCGACGCCGGCACGCCGACCGTCGTGTTCGCGGGCGAAGAGTACGGCACGGGCTCGTCGCGTGACTGGGCTGCGAAGGGTACGCAACTGCTGGGCGTGAAAGCCGTGGTCGCACGCAGCTTCGAACGGATCCACCGTTCGAACCTGGTCGGCATGGGCGTTCTGCCGCTGCAGTTCATGGGCTCGGATAGCGTGCAATCGCTCGGCATCACCGGCGAAGAAACGTACGACATCGAAGGCCTGGGCGCGGACTTCAAGCCGCAACAGGAAGTGACGCTGGTGATCCGCGACAAGGACGGCAAGGAAAAGCGCGTGCAGGTGCTGCTGCGTATCGACACGCCGATCGAAGTCGACTACTACAAGCACGGCGGGATTCTGCCGTTCGTGCTGCGTTCGCTGCTGGCTGCTTGAGGTCTTTGCTTACCTGAGTAGTCGCTACGAGCTGTTTTGCAGGAGCTGCGTCCTTTGGAGGACGCAGCTGACTTTGAAGCCCGACCGGTGGTCGGGCTTTTTTTTGGCTGCTTACTTTTGGGCGCGGCCTGTCTGGAAGGCGTCGGGGCTGTCGGTGATGCGGCGCTGGGTCATGTGGGCGTTCCAGTCGGTGTCGCCTGGCGTGGTTGCGCCGACGCGCGTTGTGATGTTTGAACGACGCTGTTGTGCCGCCCAGTCGCGTAGCGCTGCGTGCTCGGCAGCGTCGGTTGCGGACGTGGGGCGTTCGGGCTGCTCAGTCCATGCGGTCCGTTCTGTCCGTTCAGACTGTTTCGACGCGGAAGGCTGCGTGGCAGGGTTAGTCGCGCGGCTGAGTACGAGACGTTTGTCGATTTGCAGTTTGCTGAGGCGTGCGATTGGCGCCTGGTAATGGGCCGTTGCGAGTCCGATCGGCGCCATGTGCCGTATGGACACGCGGCCGGTTGGCCGAGGCACGAGGTGTTCGACGTGTTGTGGCTTCGGCGTGCCGCGAACAGTCGTGTCACGTATCGCGTCGGATGACTTGGGAGCGCCGGGAGCAGCCGTTGACTTCGGCCCCGCGCTAGCGGCCGATGGCGCGCTCCGCGTGGTCGTCCCGGCGAATTCGGCCGACGGTTGCGCCGGTTTAGCTTGCTCTTGCGGACGAATAGCTGTCGCACTGCTGTCCGTCGACGCGACCGATTGTGTTTTTGCGCTGGCGGCGGCGGTCGGCCCGTCGGCATCATGCGTCGTACAGGTAACCAGCAACCAGGCCAGCGCGATGCTACAGCTCGCGAAAATTGCCGCGCCGAGGAGGTGATCGGATCGGGTCGAACTCGGACGCGCTCCGCCCATCCCAAGGTAGTACCGGGCTTCGGCCAACTGCTCCTCAAAACGATGCGAATGGTCGGGTTGCCGCGGCAACTTGTAAAGAAAGAGAACCTTGGCGCCGGGTGGAACCGGCCCACGACTCGCTGGCGACGCCGAACGCCGCATCGCATTCTGAATCGCCTGTTGCGCGGCGACGTGTGCAGCGGGTTGCGGTTCACGTCGCGCCGCAGTCCGCGCCTGACGACGCCACGAACCGAAAGGCGGCGGCAGGGCGTCGAAGGGCCGCAGACTCGGAAGCGCCAGATCGCCTTCGATCAAGGCAAGCGGTCGGTTCATTGTGAGCTGCTCCGGAAGGCGCGGGACGTGGCTTCAAGTTGCGCAACGAGGGTTCTGGCGCGCGCAGTTAGCGTGTCGATTGCCCCGGCGCCCTGTTCCGGCGGCGACAAGCTCGCGCGCTGCAACGCGTCCATCAAACTATGCGCGCCGACGAGCGCCACTGCTCCGCTCAGGCGATGCAGCACACTATGGAAATGGTCGAAGTCGCCATCACGAGGTAACGCGTCGAGGCGCGCAAGGTCGTCATTCATTGCTTGACGCCAGTGGTTGATAAACGCGTTGAGGTCGACGCCCTCTTCGGACAACGCGTCCAGGAAACGCGTTTCAAAGGGCTCAAAAGGAACGCTTGATGAGCTGTCCGATGACTGCGCGACGCGGGCAAAAAAAGACACCGGTGTGTTGCCGTTAGCCATTTCTACGGATAACTCCCGTTGTTCGACGGTGAACGGCGCGTTGAAGATCGCGCGCGTTCGTCGCTCTGTCTTTGAAGACAAATACGCAGGAATCCGCGGACGCCGAATCCAGTAGATCGCTTATCGTTTGGTTTCCTATGCACCGAGCGGAGCGAGACAGGCACACCGTTTTCATAGCCGCGAACCTACTCGACCAACCGGTGCAAAGTCGCGAACTCAATGAGTCCTGCCAACGACGTCAGGCCGAGTTTCTCCTGGATACGACTCTTGTATGTGCTGACGGTTTTATCGCTGATAAACAGGGCGTCTCCAATCGCCTTGTTCGACATGCCTTTTGAAAGCATCTGCAAAATCACCAGCTCTTTATCCGACAGCAAACCGATTCTCGCCTCCTCGCCTCCCCGGCCATCGACGAGCGCAATACCGCCGCCGTGCTTCGTCACCGGGAACACGGTGTAGCCGGCGAGCACCGCTTCGACGCCGCGCATGATTTCCTTCATCTCCTGCGACTTGCCGACAAAACCGTGGACACCCGAGCGCATCGCACGCGGCGCGAACGTGGCCGGATCTTGCCCAGACAAGACCATTAGGCGGATCGGCGGATGAACGAGTTTGAGACGTGGAATCACATCGAGTCCACTGATGCGCGGAATGTCGAGATCCAGTATGGCGAGCTCCGGAGTATGGATTCGGGCCATATCTTTTTGACATGCAAACGTTACGGTCGGTTACCACAATGCCGCCGACCGTGCCTTCTAAGAATCTGAAGCGACCGTAACATTACACTCGGCAGCACTATAGTTTTTTTGCATGCACTGCGCTGCGAGCCCTCGATGAGGACGCTCTTTCGCAGCAGCTTCTCGTCTTGCAAGCACCCGGCTCCAACGCCGGAAATGTCCACCCAACGTGTGATGAGACGCGGGCGCCAACCGACGCACACGCGCGCGAGCGCTTCCTCATCATCGAAGCATGAAGTTCGGGTCCATCAGTTCATGGACCTCGCATCCGAGAGCGACCGCCAACTTGGCAAGAGTCTCAATTGATGCGTTGCGCTCCCCTCGCTCCAGGCCGCCGATGTAAGTTCGATGAAGGCCGACTAACGCTCCAAGCTGCTCTTGCTTAAGCCCTCTATACGCACGGGCGCTACGTAAGTTTGCTGCCAAAACTGCTCGTGCTCGAGCAGCGGACTGCTCTAAAGCGGATGTATTCATTGTGTCCTTGACATTCCGTTACACCCAGGATACTTTACAAATACTTTTTGATACTTATAGTCATCATGAAGTAATGAAAGAGTCCCCTATAGACTTTTTCAGACTGAAACTTTGTGCCATGAATTTTAGATTTTAGTTTAGATGGCTGGTTGAAATTTAAGATTACTCCAAGCAGTCGCATAGGAGCAGAAGATGTCCAAGCCCAAGAGACCGAGTTTTCAAGTTAGCCGAGACGCAGCGCCTCGCGTAACTTCCTTGGTAGTACATACGGCTGGACTTATCTTCGAAATACCTGCTTTCAGACGAGCGTTCGACTTCAGCTTCTTATTGACTGTCTTCGGGAGTTCGCTGGCAACAACAATTGCGACGACACTGACTAAAGCTTTTGCGACAAACGGAACGAAACGAACAAACGAAGGAAGGTTCTTCAGCATCAGAGAATTCATTAGTTCAATCGCTGCTGTCAGAGTTAGGAGATTCCGACTAGCAAAGGCCTGCAGCAAGACAAGGTTAGAAGGGACTGAGGCGTGGGCTGAATGCATAAAGCTTTGGTACGAGGACAAAAAGCGTCAGGAATACCCTCAGTCAGCTAACACGCTCGCCGAGCGGCTGAATTCTCTCCGCTGGTGCCAGCGCACTCTCGAGCGGGCAGGGATTGTAGAAAAAGTTGTTCTTCCGAAGATGCCCGTCAACTATCATCGACATGGCGGACGGAAGAAATCACTTGTGGAATCAGGTCGCCGAAATGAGCTCTGCGAGGAAATCGTATCCGAGTTAAGAACAGTGACTGAACAGTATGGGACGCCATTCCCTAGTGACGCCGAGAGCTTCATTAGAGCGCTAGCAGACGAAATGCCACCGGAATTGCTCAAGTCAGATGAAGCCTTCCGAAGTGCAATCCAACGGGCCAACGCCCAGAAGCTCGGCCAGATTCGGTCCATCGCTGAGAAAGCGCTTTTGCAGTCAAAGACTCTGTTTGAGTGCGGCCAATCGCTTGTCCGGAGCGTCCCTGCTGATTTACCTGAAAAAATCAACAATGCAATCCAAACCTTCAAGCGAAATCGACCGGAAGGCCTAGATGTCTTCTTCCCACCGGACAACATTGCTGAGTCCACGGCGGCCCTACTAGCCTATAGTTGCGAGAAGACCGGGGGCTTAATACAGGAGGAATCCCGCTACACTGTATATGGGGTGCCGGAGTACATGAGGCGCTTGTACCTTCGACTGGGCGGTAAGCGTCAACTTACTGCGATGCTCGGCGGCGACCCTACCGCAGTAGCTGCGACTATTCTTATCTACCTAGTCGATTCGGGAGACAACGAATCGGTCGCTCTCGCTCTGTCACCAACCTGCATAGAAGAAACTGACGACAGTAATAAAGTTCGGATTAGGTCGTACAAAGCTCGCGCAAATTGGTCGCCAATCGTGGATACATTCGAGGTCGAGGATGAAACTGCGGCTATCACGGTCCCGCAAGCGATTAGATTGGTCATAGAAATGACCAATAAATTTAGGGCCAACGACCCCGAACTCGCCGACTCTTTATTTATCTTTCGACATTTCAACGACGTGTCCGTCGCAGGTGAACCATTCGTGCGAAACCGCCTGCGCATCCTGCTGCGCGATAACGGAATCTCTGGCGACGGCATGCATCCGGGCGCCATTCGCGAGTCGTTTCTTATCGACAGAACGCTCATGTCTGATGGCAGTACACGAATTGCGGCGCTGTTAGCCGGCCATTCTTCAGATGGCCGAGGCGTTACTCGCGGGTACACGGAACGTTGGCCTATCAAAATACTCTACGTAGCAAAGATTCGAACATTCCAAACTCTTCTAGATGCTGACTTGGTATTCAATGGTCTTGGGCTGGAGAAGGCTTTAGGAACAACCAAGTCGGCCGCGCGAGCTCTCCTGGCTCAAGCTGAGAGAACCGGAAACGGCCTCCGCTGCCGTGACCCGATGCGTGGCGCGGGACCTACATCGAAGCCTGACAACGACTGCGAAGATGCGGGTGCGCACTGTCTCCAGTGTTCGATGCGGTTGGTCGTTGTTGACGCAGAGACCATCGAGGACATGCTGCGCACGAAAGCCACGCTTGAACTTGCATGCCCGGAGAGCGAAGCGACAAATGCCTTGCGCTGGCAAAACGAAATGCTCCCTCAGCTCGCCTTTGCTACTGCAGCGCTCATTAAATTACGCCGCAGCCCTCATGCGGCCTTGCTACGAAAAGTCGAACAACGACTTGCAAACGAGTAACCACCAATCCAACGCCGAAAGAAAACCTTTGACGAGGATATTCGCTAGGAGCCCTACTTGTGGAAGCTATAAAGCTTAACCAAAAACCCGACCAAGCACCACTTTCTGCGGGGATTTGCTCGTCGGATGACGGACGGATATGGGAAGTGACGGACGCGATGGGTAACAAAAAAACTCTCCGATTCGACAAGCCACTATCCAACGGCACCCTTTTGTCATCATCCGAAAACGGAAACCTCCTAACAACTATACAAAATTCCCTGCTGAGCGTATTTTCAGGCGTTAACGCAACAATCACCTCGTCCGAAAAGCTGGCCGCAGTATACGGCGACCAGTATGCGTTTGTGTACTGGATGGTCGACCATGACATCGATAGCTTCGATAGTACCTCCGAGCTAGACCTTGAAGCGTTTCTTGAGGATGCAGCACAGGGTATCGACGTGATATTCGGAAGCCGCGAGAAAGTATGGGACGCAATGCTCAAGCTTAAAATGCAGAAAGCAAACGTCAATGCATACAGTACTAGCGAAATCCTCACGCTGTCGAATCTGTTCGCTCATCCAAGCTCATTTCCAGGAGCATGTGAAGCAATAAAAGATTTCAAAGCAAAGAGAACAAAACTAAGGAAAAGCAAACCCCGTAAAGGAGTGTCACAGGGGAAACTTTATAACCGCACGCGTGCCATTTCTATACTACATGCGTACAGCGCAAAAGATGACGACAAGTTTCCTTTCATCCCTTTCGAAGACGGCTCTGGAAGTCTGGTTCTTCAGTTGGGCAGGGACGGTGGGAGGACGCCGCTGATTCCGGCGCCAGCAGCCCTCACACTTATGGAACAGGCGGCAAATTGGGTTTTAAATATCGCACCGGCATTGTTGAAACTTCGAACCGCATTTGCAGACACGTACAGAACTCAAAAAACGTCGGCCTCGACACGACGAGAAAAACAAGAATCCCTGTTAAAAGCTTTCAATGACAAATACCGCCACGCATTGCCGGAGCCCGTGGTACTTGACCACAGCCTTACAAACGGAGGCCTCAGTCTCTGGCTTGCACTCAACTGCTTTCTTCCTTCAGCTTGCTACATCTGCGCCACAACCCTAACTGGCCGGCGGAACATGGAAGTATCCTCCATTGAAGCCGGTGCGTGCAGCGGAACAAATGCTAGTGGGTTTTGGATTAAAACATATATCGCCAAAACATTGCGCAAGGTCGATTATACCCCGTGTTCGAGGCTTGTCGTTGAGGCCATTGAAGTCCTTCAAATGAACAATGAAAAACTGCGAGAAACGTCGGGCTCGAACAAACTTTTCAATATCCCAACTCTGTGCGACGACTCCAAAGGGGTCTGGTTTGATGCTGCAAGTCACATTGACAGGTTTGCGAGGTACGTGGGCGCATCAAATCTGGGGATGGTTGGTAACACACCGTGGCATATAGCGCCGCACCAACTGCGCAAGCTTTTCGCAGTGCTCTACATTTGGCGATATGACGGCGGTGACCTGGATGCGCTCAGCTATCATTTGCGACATTTCGACTTGAATATGACGGTTCGCTACTGCGGAGACCGAGAGCTTTTTGGGGAACTTGCGAGGCAAGCATTTTCCCTCACGAAGAAAAAAATACAAACAATGGCGGAAAAATCCCAAAAATTCGCTGGCACATTTGCGAAGAAACTATCTAAATTGGTAACACGCTTTATTTCGGAGATTGAGTTTTCGACATCAGAAAATCTCGAGAAATCAATAGAAAATTTAATAATCGAAAGAGGTATTACCCTCAAGGCGACTCCTTGGGGTTTTTGCGGGTGCAAGAACAGCAAATCCAATCTTAAGAGAGCCGCCTGCCAGCAAGAGTCAAATGCATCAAGAGGTGTTGATTGGGACGGGGCTCCAAATCCGTCCGGCTCTGACGAGGTCAGATGTGCGAAATGCATGTTCTTCGCATCTGATGAAACCCGCGTTATTCACTGGACAAAGCAATGCGTAAAGACAAAGGACGCTGTTGCCAGCGCGACAACCGTTCGACTGCAGAGAGTCAAGTTGGAGAAGCATCTTCACATTCTTGAGTCGTTCACGTTGGCGCTGTCAGGAGGCAAATCATGAAGACCCGAGGTTCTAACGAAGAGTGCAAAGTCGCAATGAAAAAAACAATCAAAGCGCGATTGACTTTGATTGACAGGTTTTTAACGGGAGAAGACTGCGACGGATTCATTCCACCTCGAAGCGTCTCCGAATTCAGACGAATGAATATCCCACAATTAAATATCTTTCCAATAGGAAGTCCATCAACTTTAAACGTTAAACAGACGCCACATCTCCGAGATGAAATATTGGACGTCTTCGATAGACTGGCCAAACTAAATGATATTCGTCATAAAAAACGTATCACTCCAAAGAGACCGACACTGTCTGAAGAAAATAGAAGGCTGAGGAGGGCAGTTCGAAGCGGTAAACTCACTATTGCAGGACTTGCCAAAAGTTATGCTGAATTTGGTTCACAGATTGACATTTTGAAGAAACAACTTAAAGCAGCTTCAGCGGAGCGGGATAAGCTGCGGCTGGAGAACTCGGAGCTTCGCGTTCGAATTGATAAATCTCCGTTGCATATCGTAAGAGCGAAGTAAATGGCCTACATTCGATTTTCTTCAGACCAGTGCATACTCAACGGGGCAACGTATCAGCGAGTACCAGTCGTTCTTGCGCGCAATCACCGCCCCGTACATTCAATCAACACACATCTTCGCTATAGAATTCGAAGCCGCAACTCACTTCCGTCCACGGCTATTGCCAAAGGCTACATCTTGACCAATTTCTGTTCGTTTCTCGAGAGTGACGAACTCGTAATTGCAGCGAAGGAGAAAAGAAGAGCAGTCAGAGATTTGCCTTATCTACTTCATTCGATAGACGACGCTGTGCTTGAAAGATGGCGTAATCGCGATGAATTGGCCGGCCTGCACCCTCGCGTAATCAATTCAAAAATATCTACGGTATTACAATTCCTGTGGTGGGCTCGAAAAATTGACGATATGCCACATAGAATAGGTGAAGAACCAGGTAGTCCTGTTCTGGTCTGGCGAGAGAAGAGGCAGTATAAAACTGTTCTCTGCAGCGAACTCCTTTTTAAGGGCGGCCGACTGTTCCGTAAACCTAAGGGCGTACCTAATGCCCACGAGATGGACAACGCTTACGTCCGAGCGAGCGACACCCGCGAGGACCTAGCAATTCGGGATAATCTAATAATCCGCACTGCCGAAGAATGCGGACTTCGATGCGCAGAGATACTAGGGCTGCGCGCAGAGCAAGTTCCGTCGTTGGATGAAATCGAATCTGCGGAGCAAAATGAGACGCAACTTTGCATATCGGTAATGGGCAAGGGACAGAAGGAACGTGACACTCCTTTCCCAACGGGTTTGTTGCGCGAAATTTTAGCTTACGTGAATATTACTCGCGCTAGCGTGATGGCATCGCCACGATGTACTGCGGCGCATACCCGCATATTCGTGAGTCACAAAAATGGTACTCCGTTGAACGAGCAGTATATTAGCCGTCGACTGTCGGATTGTTTTCGCGACGCTGCTGCGGAGCGCCGTCTCTCCTTGCAGCGCGTCAGGGCTCGGTTTGCAAATGAAACTATACGAACGCTGGTGGACGAGGAGATTGCCAGGAGCGGAAGCATAAAGGATATCCGAGAAGAAAATATATTAAATATTACGGCAGAGCTCATGGGTCAGTCCAACAAGCGGTCACTGCGCGACTATCTGGAGACCGAACTTAAGGCAAGGGTTTCACACCAAATGCGAAAACTTCATAGAAAATCTTAAGGCCATCATTTTTACAATTATCTAGCCTCGTGCGCTGATTGTTTTCTTTTTATGCAATCTGTCGAGGAAAACTCAAGAGTCAGATGCAAGGATAGAGTCGGCAAGCAGGGCGGGTTCTTTTGAAGCCGAAGACGCCCCAATCGGCACTTCTTTGCGTAGGGTTCGACGCTTTCCGTCAAACATAGTCAACGCGCGTGAGGTGACCTATGAGCAACAGCAGCGGCAGCGGCAGCAAAGGTGGGCAATCAGGCAACAACCATTCCGCGGGCAGCGGTTCAAAGACTGTAAATCCGGGTGGCGGCCGTGGTCCCAATGGCTTTCCAGGCGGCAACTGGCCAAGCACTACCGGTGCAAAGTCTGGTGGCAATCGAGGAAATGCGACGCCGTCCGGCACTGAGAGGTAACGCGGCACATGTCCCGAGCTCTCAAGTAAGTGTTCCGGCTGCCGCTAGCGTAGGCGGGTTATCACAAAAAGAGAGAAGCAAGGGGCGCGAATACACCGCAGAATCTTGTTCTCGTTGCTTTTTCTTCGACCGCCACCGGTTCCCTGCCTATAGGCTCACGCCCTCAAGCGGCGGTAGAACCGGGGCGGGACCGTGGGCTTCACAGACGCAAATGATGCGTCGTGCCAGCTCGCCCGCTGTAACATCGGTATGGCGCGTAGCGGTCAGCGCTATCGGCTGCCTTGCTCGGACGGATGACCAGTTGCCGGAGACGTCCTTGCCTACCTCGGGCAGCAGCGTCATCGGTATGAACCATGTTGGAGACAAAGCGCGTTAGCTCTTCCTCGAAGAGCGCTGCTACAAGGTAGCCGCGTCGAGCGTCATTGAACGTGGTTTTCCGAATCTGGAAATGGACGACGTTGCCACGTTCCTCAGAGTTGCGCTTGCGGATGGAGACTGTGCGGCACTTCAACTGGATTGCGACAGAGTTGTCCGTTTTTTTGTCATGGAAGAGCACGTCACGCCCTGCATCATCGGCATGAGGCTGGAACGGTGACAGCCGACCGTCGCTCGCCATCATCACCGCGTTGACCAGCAGATGTTCTCCGATTGCTCCGATTTGGGCGGAGGACAGGGGCATTCGTCCACTCCTCGCAATTAAACGCGAACATTCTCCCGCGAGCCGTGTCGTTGCCAAGGGCCGGGCGATGTGACGGGCCGAACCTGTTCATTGCCCGGCAAGTTCGCCTGCTATCAGCCACTCCACCGCCCCGGCCGGATACTCCTCCGGCCACTCCCTTGCCAGCAGTCCCACCGCTTCCCGCACCCGCAACTCGGCTGTTGCGCCATCCCGTCGTCGCTCGCCCCCACGCTCCACGCCCCCAATGTTTCCAGAACCCGTTGCGCACCAGCGACCCGGTCCATCGCTCGGCGCAGTCGGACGAAACTGGCGTCAGAAAGCCCCGAGTCACGTGCAGCGACTTCTACGTCGTTGGTAACGTCGGCAAGCAGAATCGAAAGCAGTTCAACCGCTTTGTGCTCAATGTAAGTGGGCGCTAACTTTCTGTAGTACATCTGCAGGTCGAGGTTCGTGGATTCCATTGGCCGTAAAGCGATGTGACTTAAACGCGCTAGTTGCGGGTTGCGTCGAGTCGGTACTGGCAATCGCGGCCGAGCCCAGCCGACCCGGTCCCCCAACTGTCGACTCGATTGCTTCCAGACTGGGGCCTCTTTGACAGCATGCTGCCTATGACCTTAGATGTATGTCAGGCAAGTGCTGTCTGACGGACGACGGCCAACGTACCGTGAGGTGGGCTATGAACAAGAGCGGTGGCAGCAAAGGCGGGCAGACGGCGGGCGGTCAGTCCGCGGGAAGTGGTTCGAAGATGCGTAGCCCCGGTCGATGCCGGGCGGGCAACGAGTTCGTCGGCGGAAACTGGCCGAGCACGACTGGCGGCAAGGGGGGAATGCGGTTCCGTCTGGCCCCAAGAGGTGAACGCCTATCGGGGAAGACCTCGCCCGGAATGCAGACTCAACGCCGGACCGGGTAAGCCAGCACCCGACGGGATGGACGCTCGCGGCGCAAGCGTGTTCGGCTTTCGATATGCTTTTAAGCCGCGCACGGAGTCCCAATGCAAAATGAGCCTAGGTCATTCCCTCTCCTTGGCGCGCTGACAGCCCTCATTGCTGGCCTTGCTCCTCTTGTGAAGGAAATTTCGTCGCTCGTTGCCGCGGCACATCCAAGCCAGACTGCAATTGCAGTTGCGGTTCAAAATGTGGGCGCTTCTTGGGTATGCGGCACAAAGCAATTGTCAGGTATGTCGCCATGCCCGCCGACGTCCCTGCCGCCGTCGCCGCAAGGACAAACGCAAACATCGTCGTCAATGCCGAAGCCGCCACCGTCAAGATTCCCGAACAAAACGCTTGGCTGGATGGAACAGCAAATCCCAATAAGCCGAACGGCGTGGACTCTGCAGGCAACTGAGATTCCCAGGGTGGTTCACTTTGACATGAGGGTTGAAGCGTGCGCGAGCCGAAAAGGTGGAAACAGGCGTCTATTCGATTACTCTTCGACGGGAAGACAGGTCTGTCTGCGCCGTCCGGTTCGACAGCGGCGGTGCGCCCTCGGGACCTGTAGCCCAAGCCAAAGCATGCGATGACAACGTGCCGGAGAACGAGCAGCACGTTTATTCAGTAACAGTCGAACCGCCTTCCAAGGCGGTTGCGGTTACGATGAACGCGCGCGCAACGTCCAAACTAGGCAGATACAGCGACAAGCGCTTAAACGAAAACATTCAAGCGAACGGCGGGGGGGACGCATTTCCCGGACGGTCCATTTCGCAAAGATGGGCGAAGCACCGCGTCGCCCGTCTGTCATCACGCAACGACAGGGGAAATTCCCGTCCCGTTACATGAGCGCCGCTTTCTGCTGCGCATCAACGCGCGCGCACGTCAAACTAGCTTGTTGTGTGAACGAAACGCGCGCGACAGCCGCTGGCTATAAAGGCGGCGACCGCATTGCAACGTGCGATGAAGAAGAACCCGACACTTTCTTCGGAAAGCCGGGACAGCTCCTGAGCGGCGGCAATTACAATACGCAGATTTGTTGGCCAGCTTTCGGCGATGCTGACGGGTGAGCCGTGGGCGTCCTCTGGCGCCGCCTCATTTCCGGCTAAGCGGCGCGGCCACGAATCCAACCCATAAATTCCTGGCATCAGGACAATGACTAAACTGCTCGAGCTGAACATGAGAGAGGCGCAACTCAAACGGAGGCTGCGCCGGCACTTGTCCTCTCTCGGCTATACGCGCTCGCAGAACGGCAATCTCTTTCTGCAAGACGTCGGAAAAGAAACAATTCGGCAGCTCCATGCTCCACAGCGCGCGGCTATCTTGAAATCTCAGCGCGAATTTATATCGGCAAGGCTGCCGGCGCTGCAGCAGTACTTCGCGTCAGGCAACCAAGTTGACCCCGCGGACATCCGAGTCAGGGTTGAACGGGTGGATAGCGGTACGTGGCAGGGTGACCTATTCAGGCTCGCCACTTTAACTTGGTCGGTACCGGTCTCGAACGGCTTTGGCCGGCGCCTGCGTTATCTCGTCTGGGACGACTCGAATGAAAAACTGATAGGTATCTTTGCGATTGGCGACCCGGTGTTCAATCTGTCTGTGCGGGACAACTGCATCGGATGGTCGGGAGATGACCGCGCAGCCAGGCTTGTCAATTTGATGGATGCCTACGTCCTGGGCGCCGTACCTCCTTACAACATGTTGCTTGGCGGCAAGATGATTGCCTGCCTTATCCGCAGCACAGATGTCTACAAAGACTTTCAAAGCCATTATGGCGGTTCTAGGGGCATCATCTCCGGTGAACAAAAGGGCGCACGGCTTCTTGCGGTGACCACGTCATCGTCCATGGGGCGCTCTTCGATATATAACCGACTGAAGCTGGATGGCGTGGCCTACTTTCGGAGCGTCGGCTTCAGTGGTGGTTGGGGGCATTTCCACGTTCCTGACTCTCTTTTTGCCGACATGCGCGAGTATCTGCGCGACTCGGGTGATACGTCCCCTGATTTGCACGCATTTGGTCAGGGGCCTAACTGGAGAATCAGAACATTGCGCTCCGCGTTGAAAGCGCTGGGGTTCAAAGGCGACCTCCTCAAGCACGGCATACAACGCGAAGTGTTTATATCGCTTTTAGCCGATAACGCGACTAGAATACTTTGCACTGGCAAAGGTCGCCCCGATATCAAACGATTGTTATCCGTCGATGAAATCGGAGCGCTTGCCATCGAACGATGGATAGGCCGACGAGCTGTGACTCGACCGGAATATCTTGCTTGGAATTCCGCTCAATTACCGGAGCTAATCAATGCCTCATACAGGCAGAGACAAGCGGATATAAATATAAGGGCCGCTTAAAGTTAACGCGATAACCTAAAAAACTGATAGACCTTCGGGGCTGTAAATGGACGCCGCGCTTGATAGATGGACGCGTAAGCTTATTGGCGCTTCAGCCGCGCGAGCAGTCCCCTTTGGCTCATACATTTGTCCAAAATGCTATGAGCCGGTCCATCTAAGGGCGGGATTCGTACGGGCAGCCCATTTTGCGCATAACCAAGGCGCTGCGCGAGAAGAATGCGAGCTTTACGTCCAATCAATTTACAGGGCAGGTGCTCTGCACCCAGCACATCTGGACCAGAGCAGCCGAAGCGGAGAGCTGAGGCTTGGGCTGCGCCTGTACTTGAAAATGCGCCCCATGTCTTGGGGGCTTGAGCTGGACCTCAGCGTAAAGGACATCTCCGAAGGCCGGCTTTTGATAGACGTAGGAGGTCGAGAGGCGGCAGTTGACCTGACCGGCAACCGACTCTCAAGTTACACGGTAATCGTTGAGCCGCAGCAGACGGCTTACTGCGTCTTGTCCGTCTCCCCACATCACAGCGGGGCGACTATATTCGAGGGCCGGACTTGCGAGGGATTGCGTAGAACCGGGATGACTGCATTTACTGCAGTTGGGAGGGCCGGTTACGCCCTCTTTCATCGCGCGGGAAAAATTGAGGGTGGCAGGACATACGCAGTCGTTTGGCGAGACGACAAAGCCGTGCAGTTTCCTGACGAATGGGAAAATGAACCCTTGGAGAAAAGGGGTGAATTTTCAGCGGCCCTCGTATTCGTACCTAAGTTCTTGTCGCAAGCAAGTATCGAATGGATACAGGCGAATCTGCAACTCACTGCTGAGCACAAGGTTCCAAATATCGTCCAAGTTTGGCCACCAATATCAAATAGAATAACAACCCAGTCAATTCAGAGCGTTCGAGATAACCCGATTTTGATTGCGCTGGATGAAGTTGATGCACGTCAAGCACCAAGCATGTTCGTCCGTTGTGACAGCGACGAACGTGCAGCCGGGGGCATTTCAGGGGCGAGAACATTCTTTCGGTATGAGCCTGGTGGAAAACCAACGGCCCGCTTCCTGACGCCAGGCACGTATGGCGCGATGCTTGACGTGGAGTTTTCCCTTCCAATCTCAACGCCTTGGCATGCTCTAAACGCCATAGTGATGCTCAGAGCTACCTCCAACGAAGGCGGCACCATATCAGCGGTTTTACACAGTCGGCACGCCTCGCAGGTGCTCTTGGATATCAGGCACGCGCATGCCAAGTTAGATTACATTTCAATGCCTCCTGCAGCGCAAGGATGGGTACGCGTCAGGCAAGACGACACTGTTCTTGAGTACACCATATGCGCTTCGACTAGACGCGTTGCTGGCCATAAACACGGATTTCATCCCAACGATGAGGACGCTGCTCGGCTTGTCGATGACGTGTGCAAGTCTGACGCAGACGTCGTTATAGACTTTGGAGCCTTAGGTTTTGTCTCGCTGCCAGCGGCGACGGAAAGCAAGGGGAGTACTGCTGCTGTTGAGTTGCCAGAGCAAGTTCGGGCGTTGCTAAAAAAGTACCTTTTTCAGTTCGGTTCGACCTCCGTTTGGCCGCGCCCGGATATGCGAATGTCTGATTTCGAACTTGTTCACGTGTTTAATCGAAGTCGTTGGATAAAGGGTGATAGCGTGACAAGGCGATACCTTGCGCGTGAACTCACTCGCTATGTTGACGGGGTTGCAAAATGAATGCGAGAGAGCCACGGGCCGCATGGATATATTCTCAAGAATCGAAAGCGCGGATTGCCGAACTAGGAAGCAAGGTAATTGCCGGGTTCTTGGCAGAGGTTCCTCTTCCCGACAGGAAAAAAGCGTTTGCCTGCATCAAGACTGTTAGCGGGTTCCGCCCCGATACTGAGCTTGAGCTAAAGGAGAAAGGAAAGAGGTTTGTCTCCGCGCTCGCCCAAGGGCCGGATTCAAATTCTAAATCGCACGCTGCAGAGTGGGCCGCGTTCAGCTTTGCTTGGCTAAGCTGGGGGAAGCATAAATTTCAGTCGCAATTCCCTGAACCTCCGAGCGAGCCTATTGTCGATGAACATGAAGCACTGGTGTTGTTTCTGCGGAAACTTGTTCCTGAGCAAAACGTCACCGTCTGTCGAGAAGACGTTGAAAAGCTACTACTTTTCAGTGGCTTCCCGCTAACGGACACAACAACGGCTGATGTCAGTTGGATACCGACACGCAGTGCGCTCGAACAGGCAAAAAAGGCGGCAAGGATTCCTGCCGAACTTGAGTCCCTGAAGAGGCAAGTGAAGTCTCGCGAGAATGAAATCGTAGACCTGCGTGACTCTGCAAATGCCGTCCGAGCTCAAACCGAGAACTTGCATCGCAAGCTGGGAGATTCGCTCAGTCAGATTTCTGAGATTAAGTCCGATTTTTCGAAATTGAAATCGGCGCAGGATAGTGTGCAGTCGCGGAACAGCGAGATGGCACGGGCCTTTGAGCAGGACGTCAGCGAGCTCGAAAGAGGTCTGTCTACGGTAGCAGAGGAGTGGAAGTCGAGGTTTGGCGACATGACGGAGAAGGCCGAGTTCCTCACCTCAAATCTCGCGGCTAACCAAGAAGCGGTCCTCCGCCTGGAAAATGTCGTTGCGTCGCTGCAAGAACGAGCGGCCACGCCGGCTACTTCTTCGGCGACTCACGTTCTGGCGCCAGCCAGTGCGACGCTAACCAGACACCCGGATGTGCAGTATAGGTCACATGGGCTGGCCACAGAGCAATCGGATGTGACAGTTACATCGTTCAATGATGCCAGGACGGCACTTAGCGTAATTACGCGAAATCTATCGGCTATTGGCGTGCGTAAGGATGACTCAGTCCTCGTCGCCGCAACTGTGCTGACTGGCGTGGTGGCAGGTCAGTTGGTGCAGTTCGCAGGGTCCTTTGCTGAGTTGGTCCTCGAGGCAGTGGCTGCGGCGCTAAGTGATAGTCAGGCGCTCTTCTGGCGGGTCCCTCTTGGACTGCAAGACGGCTCGGAAACGGATTTCGTGTTCTCGCAATTCAAAAAAAACACGTCCCCCGCAGGATGCGTTGCTGTAGTCGGAGTGAACAAGTCAGCGTTCGAGATATACGGAGACAGGCTCGCAAACGCTGTCGCAAAGAGCCAACTTGGTATTAGAAGTTCCCTATCAGACATCCCTCTCTTGGCAACCTTCGTGAACGGCTCAGGTGTCTTACCGCCGGGTCCTGAGTTATGTTGTCTTGGTCCGGTTATAGATTCAGACGCGCTAATCTGGGGACGAGCTAACAAATACGCTACGGTTACGACGGGACGACTGAACTCTGCGAGCTGGAAGGAATTAGTGGAACCGGCCAAGACGGATGAAGATATCGAACAGATTATTCGTTCACTTCCGGACTTCAGCTTTTCCACCAAGCTTTGGGAACGCACTGCACGCAACGCTTTGCTTATCCTTCGCAGGTTGGACAAGCTTGCGGGCGTAGAACACTCAGAAAACTTCCTGATGCATTGGCTGCTCCCTTGGGCACGTACAAATGGAATGCCAATGGGCGTATTGCGAGACTTGCTGACGAGGACGGAGAGCAGTTGGCTTGACGAGAAGGTCATCGAAACAGTGCTTGCTCAAGCTTCAGACGCAAACCTATGAAATTCGAAGCAATCACGTTCGCATCGCTCTGTAGCTCGCTAGAGGCTGAGTTTAAGTACAGAGGTGTTCCAGAAGCAACGAAGGTTTCGCTGATTGCGGAGCACATTCGCGGCGTCGTTGATAGCGCATCAATCTCGGACGGGGAAGATGGTCCAGCAGAGGTCTCGTCTCAAAAGTTAGCGATGGAAGTTCGGCGTAGAGTCGCACCTCTCTTCGCGCATGCAGACGGAGATGGGCAGGAGTTCTCAGTATCCGGTGAAATTGATGCGATGGTTCATCTGGACGAGATATGGGGGGCCACGACGGGGGGGTATGCTGTGTCACCGCCAAGGCTTCTAGCTATCGACGACACAATGTCATTACTTATTGGCGGCGGAGCAACTCGCGTGCTACCTAAAGCTATACGCAAGGACATTGAGCAGGCAGGCCGAGCACGCATCCTGACTATGTCTAGCAGCTTGGACGCAGAGTTTGAAGGTGTACCGGAGCAAACACTCCAGAGCTGGTTGGGTCTACCCCGAGAGAGCGCCCACTCATGGAGCACGGACTTCCTTGAATCGATAAAGCTCACCGGACCGCTGGATGACGAAGCAGAGAATCTTCTCGTACTAAACGAGCGAAGCTGGGGGCCAGTAGCTAAGTGTACGGGTCCGCTGGGTCGCCGACTAGCGCGCCGCGCCGTGTCCATTTATGGCAATCCTTCGTTCCAATACTACCTTTGTAACCTGAAAGCGCGTGCCGGGAATTTCCCCGCTGTCGAGTCTCTTGCTCGAATAGATAGGCAGGAAGCGCGCCGGTTACAGCCTTTTATGAGCAGCAGTGAAAATTGCCGGCCGACGGTGCGATGCGAGACAAGTGGCCCCGAAATATGTATAGAACTATCGTGGCCATTGCCTGAGCCAGAGAACAAGCTTCTTCATCTCGGATGGATGTACCCAGTTCCAGAATGCGATAACCCTTGGCCGCAGAAGTATTACTTCTCTGCAAAACTATATCCATTTCTCGCTAATGCCCTTGACATATTGGGCTACAGCCTCAACATCCACACCAGCTAACCAAAAAAAATGCGCGAAGACCAAAACATCTCCGAGGGCGTCCATCAAACCGTATCTGGCCTCCACAGTGAATTGAAGCGTTACATCGAGGCGCAATACCACATCAAGGATTCCGCGCTTGTTGCAGAACGGTCGATGTTACTAGACCAAGCTTCTGTGATTGCTCAGAAAGCGTACGTCGAATCAACAGCCGTGTACGCCCAAGGACCTGCGTATGAGCAACTCGGCATACCACCCGTCGCAAAGAACGCGCTAACCAAAATTTCGTCTCTAAAGGGTGTTGGCCTGTACCCGAGGCCGTATGTGCATCAATGTGAGGCACTAACGGCATTCCTCGGCGACAGACAAGCCGACCTCGTGGTAGCGACAGGTACCGGTTCCGGTAAGACCGAAAGCTTCTTGATGCCTATCCTCGGCACTCTTGCGATAGAGAATCAGGACCGGCCTAATTCTTCAGCAATGCCGGGCTTCAGAGCATTGCTTTTGTACCCGATGAACGCGCTGGTTAATGACCAAGTTGCCCGCATTCGACGTTTGGTTGGAAATGAAGAGGCTAACAAGACGATTCGCGGGTCTCGCGAGCGACCGGTTCGCTTCGGGAGCTACACCGGGCGTACTCCATATCCGGGTGTTCGAAGCCCGAAGAAGGATGCCACGCACATCGCGCCACTTTTCGACGAGTTTTTCAACAAGCTCGAAGCGTCCCCGGAAGACAAAGCAAAACTGGAGTCTATCGGAAGATGGCCTAGCAAAGACATGATTGGTTTCTACGGCGAGAGTGCCATCGGACAACGCACAGTAGTTCGAGGTAAGTCGAAGGGACAGCTCGCGCCAGAGCCGAACTGGAGCAAGCGACTCAAGACTCAGCTAGGCGACCGAGAACTAATGACGCGAGACGAGATGCAACGAGAATGTCCAGACATTCTCGTCACCAACTACTCGATGCTCGAATACATGCTCATGCGTCCCATTGAGCGCGGAATTTTCGAGCAAACCTCAGATTGGTTGAAAGCAGACGACCGAAATGAACTAATTGTCGTTCTTGACGAAGCTCACATGTATCGTGGCGCGGGCGGTGCAGAGGTTGCCTTGCTTCTTCGGAGGCTAGTAGCGAGGCTCGGTGTCGGTCGAAACCGCGTACGCTTTATCTTGACAAGCGCAAGCTTGGGTAGCGGAGAGAAGGCAATAGAAGAAATCAAGGCCTTCGCGACAGACCTAACAGGAGCATCTGAAGGACAAGAATTTGTCGTTGTTACAGGAACACCGGAAGAGCGTCCACTGCCGGTCGCTGCGTCTGCGAAACAGTCTCACGTCTTAGCAAGCTTCGACCAATCTGCACTCTCCACTTATGCCGTCACACCCGAGGCAGCGTCGCAAGCCGTTGCGGACCTTTCCGTTGCGTTCGAATGGAAGAGGCCGGCTTCTAATATAGACGAGCTACGTGACTATCTGTTCGAGCATCTTTGGACGTTTGGACCGGCCCAATTGTTGATTTCCCTGGCGTCAGGACGTGCCGCGAGTCTGGCTGAACTCACTGCCGAGATTTTCCCTGACATCGCAACCGCTCAGGCTCAACAGGCGCTTGATTCCCTGCTGGCCCTGTGTGCCTTTGCGCGTCGAAGCAAAGACGGCCGCCCTCTACTCCCGGCGCGCCTACATCTTTTCTTCAGAGGCCTTCCTGGCTTGTATGCGTGCGTCGACCCGCACTGCAGCGGGCGACTTGCTGCCAGTGCACCCACCATCCTGGGTTCATTTCACACGAAGCCGTTGCTTTGTTGTGGCTGTCAACGACACGCCCGAGTTTTCGAATATTTGACGCATCGCGATTGCGGCGCGTCATTTATCAGAGGTTGGGTTGACGCAACGAAGACGTTCGTTTGGCACGAACCCGATAGGCTGTGGACGCCGGACTCGCAGCGTAGTCTGTACGAAGTCGAAATGTTCGTTGAGGAAAAGCCTCAGCCGGGAGTGAGGGCGGTTCAATACTGGCTACACATATCGACCGGCCGCCTAGAGGGAAAGCGGCCGCCAAGTCTTGAAGGATTTCGGTCAGTTTGGCTTCCCGACAAGGACCCGCTTGCCGAGAAATCCATGACGTTTGACGTGTGCCCGGCTTGCTCGAGAAAGACGCGCGCATCCAAAGACGACCCTTCGAAAATCATGGACCATGTGACGAAGGGCGAAGCTCCATTCGCCACGCTGGTTCGTGGGCAGATTAAGTATCAACCCGCGGCTAAAGCGCGTTCAGACCGCTTTCCAAATGAAGGTAGGAAGGTTCTTATATTCTCGGACGGTCGTCAGAAGGCGGCCCGGTTAGCGCGCGACATGCCACGCGACATGGAATTGGACCTCTTCCGGCAAACGATAGCACTTGCGGTCAAGGGACTGACTTCGCTTGGCCGTGAGGCTAAGCCGACCACCGGTAGCCTCTATCTTGCCTACATAGCGACGCTGGCAGAAAAAAATCTTTCGATGTTCGACGCGGATGGCGAAACTATCGACTCGCACGTAGATACGTACAAATCCGCGTGCGACACTTTGGAGGATGCATTCGAGGAGACGCATGACCCTGGACAGCCACCGTTCCGGTACAAAGCGGCCCTATTGAAACTGCTTTGCGGCGCATATTACTCGTTGGCAGGCACCACTGTCGGTTATGTTGAGCCGAGCCGGAATGCGTTGAAGAAAGTCACTGCGGCCTTATCGGAGTTCCAACTCAGCGAACAGGACGTCCGAAGTCTCAGCGTGGCCTGGATTGAGGAAATGCTGTCCGAATTTGCGTTCGACGCCGATATCCAAGAGTACGCTAGAACTAAAGCGTATGGCTTTTCTCGACAGAGCTGGGGAGGAAGCGGCAAGTTTTACTCGCGATTCAGAAACTCGGTTATTGGGCAAAGTATTTTGTCAGAGGCGGTGGTTCAGAAAATCGAGAACGCTATGTCGGCTGCGCTAGCGGTGGAGCGGTCCGGTCTATTCCTGAACCCAAACGCCTTGCAGTTGATTGTCGACCTCGATAAGACATGGTTTCAGTGTTCGTCCTGCACCTCGCTTTCGCCTCTCGTGTTCAAAGGAAGCTGCTTAAACTGCGGAGGTACTGAGGTTCGCGAGGCAGACCCGAAGCAGGACCGATATCTCGTGGCACGGAAGGGGTATTGGCGCCATCCTGTTATCGAAGCGCTATCGCCCAGTGGCAAAGTTGCCAACCTGTACGTCGAGGAACATACGGCTCAGCTATCCAACCGCGACCATAGAAGTGTTCATTCGACCACCGAAAAGCATGAATTGCGCTTCCAGGACATTCTGCTTACCGGCAAGGACAAGCCTATCGATGTTCTGAGCTGTACCACGACGATGGAAGTGGGCATTGATATTGGCTCTCTTGTCGCTGTTGCTCTGAGAAACGTGCCCCCGCAGCGCGAGAACTATCAACAGCGAGCTGGCCGGGCCGGTCGCCGCGGCGCTTCAGTTTCATCTGTGGTCACTTATTCGCAGAACGGCCCGCATGACAGTTTCTACTTCCTCAATCCGCGGTCGATGGTAAGAGGGGCGCCGCGCTCGCCAGAGCTAAAGGTTCAAAACGCCAAAATCGCCCGGCGTCACGTACATGCATATCTAATCCAAACCTTTTTCACCGAGCTCGAACACCAGGGCTCCGGGAGCGCGATGTTGCAAAAATCTCTCGGCGCGACGCGAGACTTCTTTGACGGCTCATCTAGCGAATCCCCCAATCTTCGCGGGTTCGAGCGTTGGATAAAAGACCGCATCGTCACGCCTCCGCACGAACTGCGAGATGCAATTGCTCAATGGCTTCCGCCGAACCTCGGGATTTCAACTAGCTCGTTAGCACAATGGGTAGCTGATGTTGCAGCTCAATTTGTAGAGAAGCTGTTTGCGTTAGCGAGCGCTGCAACAACTGAGACGGCCGCAGATATCGATTCGCTCGATGGCGAGCAAGACAATTCCGTCTCGGCAACTTTCGTAGACGAGCACGCAGACCTTTTGGAATTCCTGTTCTTCCATGGCCTGCTTCCGAGCTACGCGTTCCCGACCGAGCTATGTAGCTTCCAAGTCGAGAAGCGGGAGCCGAACGCCCGAGGTATTCCAGAGATTCGAGTGCTGCAGCGTCCTCAGCAATCGACCGGTCAAGCGTTAAGCGAATATGCTCCCGGACGTCTCGTCGTTATCAACAAAGCGACCTACCGGTCTGGAGGAGTTTTTGCGAGTACTCCACTTGGCGAGTTGAATCGAGCTCGAAAACTGTTTGAGAGCGCTAAAGAATTGATTGCGTGCATTGATTGCTCATTTGTCTACGACCCACATTCGAAGGGCGCAATTCCAGCGGTATGCCCTGTCTGCAGTCAGAAGCTTTTCCGGCAGAAGATGATTACGCCCGAGATTTTTGGTCCAGAGAATGCCAAGGAGCTAACCGAGGAGGACCGAGAGCAAGACGTCACCTACGCAACCATGGCGCAGTTTCCACAACCGACAAACGCGGAGGAGTTTGCGTTCAAGTCGGCGGGAGAGCGGCTTATTTACACGCATGCGGCAGACCGAAGGCTACTTACGGTGAATAAGGGTCTAACGCAGGGCGGCGAATCAAAAGGCTTTTTTGTGTGTTCTGATTGCGGTTGCGCGAGCGTTTTCGACGGCATCAAGCCGCAGGTTGGGAAACACAAGCGGCCCTACCTATATAACGCAAAACAAGCGCCGACGGAGTGTAATGGTGATTCTGAACACGTTTTTCTCGGGTACGACTTTCATACCGACTTGGTTTTACTTCGCTTTCAAATATCGTCACCGCTAGTGACAGACCTGTCTTCAAGAAGGGTCGTAAGGACGTTGGAGAGCGCCGCGTACTCCATAGCAGAAGCGCTCAGATTAGCGGCAAGTCGACATCCACAACTGGACCTCGACGCAACAGAGTTTGGAGCGGGGCACCGGTTGTTGCCAAAGGCGGGGAAAGACGGCGATGTTGTACTAGATGTCTTTCTCTACGATACATTAGCTGGTGGCGCGGGGTATTCCGAACTCGCGGAGAAGTATCTCGGAGAGATTCTCGAAACAACGGTTCAGTTGCTAGAACGCTGCTCGTGCGGAGCCTGTCAGATTTTCTGTGTGCCGAGGTCATGAGACGATAACGGAAATAACGTCCTATGACCGAAGCAACCGTGACAAAGAAGAACAGGAAC